>JAVKLJ010000004.1:0-308051 GCA_031539225.1 Patescibacteria group bacterium
ATACTACGGATGTAATTTCTCAGTAAATCTCACAGGCTCCATTCTCAATGAAGGAAGTCTTTGAGGAAAAGAATATAATACTCCAGCTTGTTGAACACTTAATGTTAATGGAAATATTGAAAATAAATGAGTGTGGTATTCGAATACATTGGCTCGTTGGGATAAATACCCAAGTGCCTCAAATTACACTATCTATTTTGAACCAGGGACTTCTACAGGATTTACTACTACAAATACGACTTATGATATAAGCCAGTATATTTCTGGTTCATATTTCTGGCGAATAAAAACAAATAATGGTTTTTCATATGATAAAAAATGTATCAACCAAGGATGTATTACTGGCGGAACAATCACTTCATCATCTTGAACAATAGTAAAAACCCCAGAACAAGTACAACTTGCTTCATATGGAACAAAGAATGTAGGAGAAATATCTAATAATGTAGAAAAAAATAAAGATGAAACAGTAAAGAAAGAAGATACATTTGATCCTGTAGACCTCACAACGGGAGAGTTTACCTATGATAATACGCTTATGTCACTTCCATGAGATGGTATTGATTATTCTCTCTCAGTTGCATACCGTTCTCAGGTACAGTATGATGGAAACCTCGGATATAACTGGTCACATAACTACGATATATTTCTCCGAGAAAATAGCGACGGAAGTGTTACTTATAGTGATGGGAAGCTCCATACATATACTTTTGTAAAAGAGGGAACAGGGTATGCGTATATGAAGTGAATCAATGCTGAACTCCAAAAATCTGAGTGGGGAATATATACTCTTAGATTTAAAACAGGTGAAGTATATGAATTTAATGCTACAAATAGCATCTCAAAGATTATGAATCGATATGGAAAATCCCTGAGTTTTTCCTATCAAAATGGACTTCTCACGACGGTACAGGATACAAATGGAAAAATTATCACCTATTCATACGATGCAAATAATCGACTTTCGACAGTCACTGAACCAGGTGGAAGGGGAGTAGAGTTTACTCGATACTCGAGTGGTGCGACAACTTGATGGGAAAATGATATTGCCTATATCACTCTGAAAAATGATGTAACGAGTTCCCCAAAACGAATAGAGTTTACCTATACAAAAAATACAGGAAGTGATAAGTGAGATCACAATATCCTCACTATGACTGACTCAAATAGTCAGGTGTATGTCACAAATACATACGATGCAAATGATAGAGTTCTCACACAAAAATACGGAGATACAACGGGTTCATATGTCTATACAACAAAAGATATCCATATCGATGATACTCCGACAAAAGATGGAACGGGGCAAATAATCGGTTCATATATCACAAAAAACCGTGTTACTGATAGATCATGAAATATTACAGAGTATTCATACAATCGTATGGGAAATGTGGTTTCTCGTATCGAGTATATCGGTTCAGGAAGTCTCACAACAAAGTATAACTACAATGCAAGTGGTTCTCTTATCGAGGAGATACTTCCAAAAGGAAATGGGACAAAATATGCCTATGACACCTTTGGAAATAAAACCATGATTCGTAAGAAAACGAGTATGACAGGAGCAGATAATGATACAAATGATATCGTTACTCTCATGACCTATACTGGTGTCTACAATACTCCAGCAACCCTGCGTGATCCACTCGGGAATATGACCTACTTTACGAGTGATAACTCTGGAAATATCGTGAGTATCAAAAAAACAACTATAGCAAAAGGGGACGGTACTACCTATGATACGATAGAAAATCTCCTCTATGATACAGGAGGAAAACTCATCCAAAAAACTGATGCAGAAAATCGTACCATGCGCTATGAGTACAACGCACTCTGAAAGGTAATAAAGCTCACTCGTGGATATGGTTCTACAGGAGCTGTGAGTACTTCATATACCTATGATGCCTATGGAAATCCACAGACAGAGATAGATGGTCGATGAAATACAAAGACCTATACCTATGATGCCTATGATAGACTCACTCGCTCTCTGACGGCCGAGTGAATCAGTACTTCATATACTTACGATGCAAATAATAACAAAACAGGACAGAGTATTGTTTACACAGGAAGTCAGACTCTTTCTACAACCAGTCTCTACAATCTCCTCGATAAACCAACCAATATCACGACACAGATAGATGCTTCTCGTACAGCATCGACGCTCATGAAGTATGATGCAGATGATAGGGTCATCGAGACCACTCTCCCAAATGGACAAAAAGAAACTCGCTCCTACGATGCGCTCGGTCGTCTCATAATGAAAAAACTCATCGGTGCCACGACGAGCACGGCGACCTATGCCTATGATGCCAATGGAAATCTCCTCACTGAGACAGTTGATGGGAAAATAACAACCTATACCTACGACCTCTTTGATCGTCGTATTACTGCAACTGATGCGCTCGGAACAGTCACGAGTTTTACCTATGATAAAAATAACAATATCACAGATATCCAAGTCAAAAACAGTTCTGGGACTCTCATGAGTCGTATTTCGACGACCTATGATGCCCTCGGTCAAGTCCTCCAGATAACTGAGTATGCTATCAATACTGGTCTCGCAAATCGTGTTTCGAAAAAGCTCTATGATAAAACAGGGAAGATCCTCATAGAAACTGACACAAGATGATATAAAACGACCTATACCTATGACATCCTCGGTCGTCTCGTAACTACCACTCTCCCAAATGGTCTCAAAACAGAAACTCTCTACGATGCCAATGATAACATCACAGAGTCTCGTATCTGGAATAGCACGAAAAAAATCGCAACGACCTATACCTATGACCGTGACAATCGCCGTACAAAGGAAGTAGATGCCCTCGGAAATACTACGACCTATACCTATGATAGCCTCGGAAATATCATAAAAAAAGTCGATCCAAAAGGCATAATCACGACCTATAGCTATGACTATCGTGGAAAACTCCTCACCGAAACTCGTGCAGGCCGAGTCACGACCTATAGCTATGACCTCATGGGAAATGTCACAAAACTCATAGATACTCTCGGAAATACCACGACCTATACCTATGATGGAGATAATCGTCTCACGACAGAGACCCTTCCAGATGGAAATACAGTGATATACACCTATGACGCCCGTGGAAACCTCGCGACAAAAACTGATCCAAATGGAACAAAGACGACCTATACCTATGATACTCTCAGTCGCCTCACACAAAAGGACTATACCCTCTGAACTGGCGTCGTCTGACCAACTCGGGAAAATTATACCTACGATGTCCTCGGTCGTGTCATCTCTGTGACAGATACTCTCGGAAAGTCTCTCACATATACCTATGATGGACTCGGAAATATCCTCACAGAAAAATCAGGAACTCTCACTATGACTGGAACTTATGACACTCTCGGTAATCGCCTCACTTTAGTTACTCCGAGTGCGAGAACCTATACTTCTGTCTATGATACCATCAGTCGTCTCACGAGTCTCAAGCGAGATACGACCATCCTCGATACTCTCACCTACGATCAACTCAATCTGACAAAAGAGGTCTACGCAAATACTATCACCACCCTCTCCACCTACGATGCAGCCAATCGCCTCATCACCCTCGGAAGTGGTACACAACTCCAGACCCTCTCCTACGATGCGAACTCCAACATCACTCAGAAAAAACTCGCCTCCACCATCACCGACACCTACACCTACAACTCTCTCGACGAGCTCACAGCAGTCATATACAATAACAACCGTTTCTCTACGACATTCACCGGAGAAACCTACACCTATGATACCCTCTGAAACAAAACAGCAGAGAGAACCAACACACAAAATGGTACAGGTACACAAAACAACACCTATACAAAAAATACACTCAACCAGTACACCGCCTACACCGGTACAACAGTTCTCAAAGTCGGCACAGGAACTGTCACGACCACCACAGGAGTCACCCTCTCCTATGACAAAAACGGAAACCTCATAGCCACCACAGAAAAAAGCAAGAAACAATACGAGTACTCCTACGATGCAAATAATCGTCTCATCACAGCGTATCAGTACGACACAAATAACCAATCCACCAAATACCTCCTCACCGAGTACTCCTATGATCCACTCGGTCGCAGAACTACCAAAAAACTCGCCACATACAAAAACCCTACAACTGCGACAGGCACACTCACTCTCTCTGGCTACACCCTCTCCGAGTACCTCTACGATGGAAACAATCTCCTCGAAGAATCCATATACTCACTCACCACAGGAACCACTCCGACAAAATCCCTCACCGCCAAAAAAGAGTACGCCTATAAAAATACCAATACTCCTACAGCTCCAAACACCGATGACATCATCTCAGTTCTCTACACCACCTACAAGAATCCTACTACAGTAAATACTACTACAGACACCTACTACGAAAAGGATCATCTATGAAGTGTCATCCGTATCACGAGTAGTACAGGTGGCATAATCGATGAATATAGTTATACTGCCTTCGGTAAACCGTATAGAAGAACACAAATACGGGTATGAACCTGAACATCCACAGTATACCTCCCACTCACTTCGGGACTATGACTCTCAGCAACATGAAACATCTCTCCTGTAGCAAATACTATACTCTACACAGGCAGAGAATATGACAGAGAAACCAATCTCTACTACATGAGAGCCAGATACTACGACCCATCTACGAGTAGATTCATCAGTCGAGACCCTATCTGAGTGAATGATCAAATCAATCTCTATACCTATGTTGCGAATAATCCAATGAAATATGTGGATAGGATGGGTAGAGAAAAGGCACTAATTCTTATTTGATCTGATAAAACAATACTTTGATATTCTGCATGAATTTTGGATCAGAGTGCTAGGATTATATATGCAGATTTATTAAAGAAATGATATAAAAAGGAAAATATTATTTTTCATACACTTAAAAATATTCAAGATATGAATAATTATATTTCGGAAAGAAGTTATAAGAATATCTTTTTAGTTGCTCATTCTAATTCGACTACAATAGGTTTAAATTATGATTATACTAATAATAATGAATTGATAACCAAAGATAATGTTGATCAGTTGAATAAAATAGATAATGCTAATACGACATTAACAATCGTTTGATGTTTGGCATGAGGATGAACAAATCCAATTGCTCAATCAATAGCTAATCAAATTTGAGTCCCTGTGCGTGCTTCACCATCTTTACTTGAGATAAAAAATAATACTTTCATGAATTGATGATATCTGCATACTCCAAGTTTTAGTATAGACTCGTTTTTACAAGCTTATGACACATTATTAAATCCAGCTCCTGCCGATTTTATTAAATTTTATCCATCTAAAAAATAAACTTATGCTTTTCATTTTTTCAATAATCTCATATATTCTTTCTTTTCTATTGGTTTGAATATCTACTAATTTTTTATTAAAAATAAATATATTTAGTTATATTAGTAACTTTCTAACTTATGGATTATATTTCTGAATTTTCATTTACTATTCTCAAAATAATCAATTTCATGTAGGTGATCCTATTAAGAATTTAATCTTTATTCTCTTGATTCCAATAGTTTATACTTCTTTAAATTGGAATTATAGTAAAATAATAAAACAGAATTTTCACATTAAGAAATACTTCCTTTTCCAGTTTTTTATAATATTTTGATGAATTTTTCTTTGAATGATTATAAGATGATATATAGATTTTTTTCAGATATAAAATTTATTTTATACTAAGACTAAGTATAATTTTCTATTATTAGAAAAGGTTTTTAATGTAACTTAATTTAATAAATACTATACTCTACACAGGCAGAGAATATGACAGAGAAACCAATCTCTACTACATGAGAGCTAGATACTACGACCCATCTACGAGTAGATTCATCAATAGAGACCCTATCTGAACCAGTGACCAAATCAATCTGTATACCTATGTTGCGAATAATTCGATGAAGTATGTGGATAGAGGGGGGGAGGAGAAGGTTTCACTAGCTATTAAAGAAACAATTTCAGCATATAGAAGAATTGTAATTTGATGAATGCGATGATTAAATAATTATACCCTTTACTTTAATAGTGCAGATTTGACCGATGAAGAAAGAGTTCTTTACTGAAATTTTTCATTTCTTGATTTGGTTAAATTAAGTTTAAATAAAGATGCTGTTTATGATAATGAAAAATATTATAAAATAATAAATTCTACCAGAAGTAATTCAAATTATGCTAGACTCTTGATGCGTTATGGTAATAATGAGGGATTGATGCATCAGAAACTTTGATGGAACTCATGAAATAATACATATGCAGATTCTCTTAGGCATTCATACTTTAATGCATTAAATACTAATTCATTTTGAGTTGATACAGCAAAACAAATATGAGATGCTCATGAGATGTTTGACTGAAATATTTGACGCACTTCAATAATTGACCTATATAATAACTCTATATGAAGGAGTATATGATCCCAATAGAAGTGAGCCTCTAGTTCTGAAATTTTCAGTGCTATTGAGAAAAATAGCAATTTACTTGCATATTGATATTGAAATAATGAAAAAGGAGAATGGAAATGAAATAGTATATATCAACGACTAATTTGAGAAGTTAAGAAAAGTTTAGAACAGGAGTTTGGAAAAAATCTTCCAACAAATTTATTTTACTAATTCTTACCATTATTAATATGAAAATCTCTTTTAAAAAAACAGTGTATTGTATATGTTTTATTTTAATTACTTATCTATTGGTAACATTTCTTTTTGTAGAATATTTATTGGTTAGCAAAACAATGGTATGATATAATTTTGATAATTCTTTTTCCAGTTCACAATTATATATTCCTTTTGGTAACGACAAATTAAAACTTTACTGAGATATCAACTATTCTTTCTCTTGAGTTACTTCGTTATTTGGAACAAAATTTTTTTCTGAACCATCACCACAGATGTCCCTTTCGACTCAAGAGGAGATTAACATCAATAAGTATACATACAAACCATCTATTAACTTTGATAAAAAGGTAATATATATTTATTTTGAAAAGAATATAGAGAATTATAATTCTTCTATAAATGAATTAGTAAGTATATTTTGAATAAGAAATTGTTGAAATTGAGAATCTAAAACTCTTCTGTATTGTAAGAGAATTGATAATCAAATTCTAGAGGTTTCATCTACTTCAAATGAGCTTAACACAGGTATTTCATATAAGCTTTTTGATTCTCGATTATTGGATCATGTGGGTAGGCCAACTATTAATGAAGCTATAATACATACTTCTGTTATTATACCATTTTCACGATATGGATTCTTTAAGAAGGTATTTTATATGTAAATGTAAAATGAGTATTCACTCCTATAGGTTCATGAAACACTTCGCCCCTTAACAACACTATACTCTACACAGGCAGAGAATATGACAGGGAAGTAAACTTATATTACCTCCGTACCAGATACTACGACCCATCTACGAGTAGATTCATCAGTCGAGACCCTATCTGAACAAATGACCAAATCAATCTGTATACTTATGTTGCGAATAATCCGATTACGATAATTATTGATATAACTTATTTCTTTAAAATAATGAATAATAAAATTGATATGTATAAATTCTTCAAACACATAATTACACTTATTTTATCTTGGATTTTATTAGGTATATTTGTCTATATATGGACTACTAAACTTGACTTAGAATTCAAAATAATTAACCCTATTTCTTGACCCCTGTGATACAATCCATTTCTATCAACTACTTGTATAGATGCTCTTGATATAAAATATTCTTGTACAAATATAGAGTATTTCTTAACAAATGATTGGTTCTGAATCTTTTGGAAACAAATATGATTTATACTCTTGTTTATACTAATATCTATTCATCTATTTATCTTTGCTAAAAAAAGTAAAAATTCTATAGGAAAAATACAAGATCAATCCAAAGTAACTTATAAATTATTCATTATGAAACTTTTTTATATAATATTGATTCTTTCTATAGGTTTGCTAATATTTTTTATTTCACTGAAACTCATTCAGGGTTCAAATCGAGTGAACTATATTTTATCTTCTTCTCTGAATAGTAGTCAAAGTAATTCAGAATTTTCCAGTTCATGATTAAAGACTTATTCAGGAAATACATCAACACAGGCTCAATCGGGAAGTAAGGGGTATTGATCTGATACTATAAAATTTATTTTTTTAGTGGGGTTAGGCAATTTTGAGGGGGCAATTAATTTTTATTCAAACATATTAAATAATTCAAATTATGCTGATGAATTTACATGAAACAACGATATTGATACTGAAGATAAAGAGCTTATTTCTTCTTTGATAGAAAAATTAAAATCTGCATCAGATAAAAAAATACTTTCAAAGCTTTATATTCAAAAATGAGATATTGAATATGGGATATGAAATAAGTTGTATTTTTTGAATAGCCAAAAATACTATTTACCAATACTCTATTATTACTCTAGGGCAATTCAATCATACGATATGTCGATTAATAGTTTTGATACTGCAGATGCACATAGAAAAAAAGGAATTGTTATGCTCGATGTATGAACTGTAAAACCTAAGTTGATATATAAAGAATTTAATAAAGCAATTGAACTCAATCCTGATGATGATATTTCCTACTATAAACTTTGAAATATGCATGCTGACTCTAATGACTTTTCTTGAGCTATTCAACTTTACTTATCTGGAATGAAAATAAATCCAAATAATGAAGGCATACTATCTAATTTACCAATTTCATATAATGAATTAGGTCAATGAATTGAAGCTATTAGAGTAGCAAGGCTATTTACTCAGAAATGCATAGAATACTGTAATGTCGCAAATTATAGACTTGGTACTTTATTAATTGATCATGATAAGACAGTTTTAGTGCAAGATGTTTTAGATGCCTTTACTCATGCAATTGAGTATTCTAGTAAGAAAGGACAAATATATAGAAATGCATATAGGCAAAGATGAAAAATTTACTTTAAAATTGATTATCTTGATAAGGCTTTGGATGACTTAATTATTTCATTGAACCCAAGTTCACCCTCTTATGTTAAGGATATGAATACATTTGTTTTAAATTCTGATGAGGAAGAGTCTTATTATCTTATAATTAAAGCCTATCTTGGAAAATGAGATTTTGATAAGGCAAAAAATTATCATACGATTGCTATAAATAAGTTTCCAAATAATACTTTATTAAAGGAATCTAATGATTTCTTTAATGTGAATTAATTTTATGGGATAAAAAAATAAATTCATCTGTATTTATTTCGATATAAGAGTTCATCAAAATATTTCTCTAAAAACTTGCTTCAATCATGAAAGTATACACTTTAATAGTAGTGAAAATTTTTCTGCTTCTCTCTTTCTTATATGTATCCTTGTGTCTCTTCCTATTCTTCAATCAAGAATCATTGATATTTTTCCCATCAAAGTATATAGGCTCTATTCCAAATGAAAGTAATATTCAAGAAGTCTCCTTTAAAACAAAAGATAATATCACTCTTAATTGATGGTTTATCGATAATAAAAGCAAAAAGACTATTATATTTTTTCATGGTAACTGAGGGAATATTTCTTCAAATAAAGAACGAATTAAAATATTCAACGACTTATGAGTAAATGGATTATTATTTGATTATAGAGGTTATGGTAAAAGTGAGGGATCTATTGTACGGGAAAAGGATATTTATGTAGATGGTGAAGCTGCGTATCAATATATTCTTTCCCGTTGAGTAAAACCAGAAGAGATTATTATTTGGTGACAGTCTCTCTGAGGTGCCATAGCTATTCATACTGCCCAGTCTAAAAATATATTTAGAACTATTATCGAATCAACATTCATTTCGATGGATTCAATGGCTTCTGAGGTATATTGGTTTATTCCTTCTCGATTGATTCTTGTATTTCACTTTGATAATATTGGGAAAATTTCAAACATAATATCGCCCATGCTAATCATTCATAGTCCTGATGATGAGGTTATTTCGATAGAAAATGGAAAAGCTTTATTTCAGAAATTTGAATGAAAAAAAGAATTTTTAGAAACACGATGATCTCATAATTGATGATTTGGACAGTCGTATTCCTTATATAAATCACATCTTCAACAATTTCTAGAAATACCTTAATTTAAATAGAATTCATTTTTATTGACTTTATACATCATAATTTCTTGAAACATTTAAACCCCCCTCAATTGAGGGGGGTTTAAATGTTTCATTTATTCTGGTGTTGGAAGATTTGAAGAAAATCAATCTATTACCTGTTCAAATGCAGATTCTAGATATTCATTTCATTCATCGACAATCAGAGAGAATGAATAGAGTGTGAAACTCTTTGGATTATTTGAACCGATAAAGGTTGCTACAATTTTTTCTGATGTATCTGATATTTTCGTTTTCGCGAGAATATAACTAACTCATTTTTTATTTTTCTTTATCTCTATGCTATATGTATTTACTTCTTCAAATTGTTCCATGACTTTCCTTGATGCATCACGAAGAATTGGAAGAGTAACTCAGTGATTGTCAGCAAATATTTTTTCATCTATACCTAGTATGATTGACTTATTTTCATTGAGAATAAATGCATAACCACATTTTCCCTCACAACTCTCTTGTACATATACTCAGTCAGGAATGTCTATAGAACCAGAATAAACATTGATGAAATTATTTCATGTTGACACGATTGTATCTTTTGCTAATTCTAGATTTTCTAAAAAAAGTTTTATAGCATTTTCTACTTTTTTCTTCTCTCCTCTCTTACTCTTTGTTGTTATTGTATAGTTTATTCACTGGGTTGTATAGAAGTACAAAGCATAATTTGTATCGATATTTCCATTTTGTTTTTTGAGTCATTCTGCACGAACTTGCTTGAGTACCAGTTTTCATCCTGTTTGTGTAGCATCCATCACTTCAAAGCTTTCAAAATTATTTTTTAGCTTTAATATGTCTGCTATATATGGAACACGAGCTTTTCCTGTAATGTGTGGAACTGATATAGTGATTCTTGTATTTTCAGAGATTGTAGTAAATTCATATGTCGAATAACCACTTTCTATATCACCAGATACCGAAACAAGTTTAAATCAAGCCCTTTGGAATCCATCAAAATTAAAAAATGGGTTTACTATTTTTTGTTCTTGTATTGTTTTATTTATTGTATTGATGTAATTCTCAAAGTTTGTATCATATTTTTCATATCTTGTTATATCTCATTCTTCTAATAGAAATTCATTAATCATTTTATTGGGAATAATATAGCCCATAGTTGTAAGTCAAACACGAGCCACATAAGGCATTCCTATAAATTTATTATCTTTATCAAATGCGCCTCATCCAGAGTTTCCATTATCGATATTTGCATCTACTTTATAGTGAAGTTTTTCCATACCACTCATTTTTCCCTCAGTTAGACTGAGAGTACTTCCTCCGTTTGAAGGATAGCCATAAATCTTTACAGTGTCACCCATAGATACCTCTCTTTCTGTCGTATCAACTGGTTGTCATAAGTCAGGGGAATCTTTCAATAAAAACAATAGTGCTATATCATTTGTTTTATCGTATTTTATGAGTTCAAGGACACCTATACATTCTGGTGCTTCGGAATCATTTTTTGGTACACAGAGGTTATAGTTTCCTGTTGGGATATCATTTTCATCGAGAACTACATGTGCATTTGTCAGTATTCTCCCACCCCCAATAGATATAGCACTTCAGTAACTTATATATTCGTAAGAATTATTTTCATTTTTTTTATAACTTTTTATTTTATAAACTTTTGAAATATTTGATTGATTCTGAGTATTGATTTTAGGATCTTCAGTAACTTCTTTTGTTGTTCAAGATTGAGTATTTTTTTCCTGTGGTATTGATTTTGGAGTTTTTGTGGATCAAGTATTGATCGTATCTACCGGGGGAGCGCTCTGAAGAATTAGTTCAGATGATGCTACTACATCTATATGTGCTGTTGTTTTGGTTGTAAAATATAAAAATATTCCCCCGATACTAAAAGTAAGCAAAAATAATACTCATGGTATGATAAAAAATTTTCTCAAATTTTGAGTATTCGGATGATCCTGTATTGTTTGTGGTTCCGGAGAGATTACCGGATTTATTATGATATTTTCTTGTGTATTCATTTTTTTAGTATTTAAGAATATATTTATAATTTAACATAACTATTTTAATTATGCAAATTTTAATGGCTTCATATAGAAACCCACTTCCAGAAAATTTTTACCCAAAAAACTTGCAAAAAAAGACCGTTTTCATATACTCCTCGCGTTCTTCTGCTCAAATTTATTTTCCCATGTCAAACGATCACGAATCTACATCTACTGGAATTCTCGTCTCATGAGAGACACATGCTCTTGTTTCATGAGAAGCTCACGCAACTACAGAACATGCGGGACCACATATTCCTGGGACACAGGGTGAGGTTATCGATGGACTCTCAGTTGCAGGACTCCATGTGACAAATACGATTCTTTCGACTTGGATTTTCATGGCGTTTCTTTTTTTTGCAGTAGGGATTCTCTATACGGCTATCCGTACAAATGCACTTCCTCGAGTTCGAGCGTTTGGTCTCGATGTGATAGGAAAACTCGATGAGTTTCTCACAAATGCACTGACTGAAAAGAGAATTGCTCGAAAGTTCCTCCCCCTTGTCTGATGATTCTTTGTATTTATTTTTCTTGGAAATATATTTGGTCTGATATTTGACTGGATCAATCTCTCATTTCCAGTGATGCATGCATACCTTCGTCCGATAAACTCAGATATGAATACGACTGTCGTCCTCGCAGTGACGACTATCCTCGTTGCACAGATGACAGGTATAGTCAAAAAATGATTTTTCCATCATTTCGGACACTACATATTTAACTGGAGTGGCTCAAGTCTCGTCGAAAAAATTATCAATGTCCCTGTAGGTTGGATTCACTTTCTCGGAGAATTCACTCGCATTCTTTCTCTCTCAGTTCGACTTTTTGCGAATATATTTGCTTGAGTGGCACTCATCGGTGTGATGGCATATCTCGGTACACTTATACCAGTTACTTCTGTTGGTGGTATTCTCGTTCTTCCTTTCTGGTTTTTCGAGATACTCGTTGCATTTCTCCAGGCGTTCATATTCATGACACTCTCGGCAGTATACCTCAAAGAATCCCTCACAATTGCGGAACATCATTAGTCTTTAAAGTTGCGGAGCGGAGATATTTTTCCAAAAGATGTCTCTCTCCTGATTTTCAGGAATATCTATATTTATTTTTTACTTATTTTTTATATGGAATACGTTGCACTCGCTAAAGGAATAGCTCTTCTCGCGCTTATCGGACCTGGTATTGGTATCGGACTTATTGGTATGGGAGCTATGTCTGCAATCGGACGAAACCCAGCTGCTGCAAAGGAAATTTTTACTCCTATGCTTATGGCGTTTGCCTTTGCCGAACTTCTTGGTCTTCTTGCGTTTCTTTCACTCTTTCTTCTTAAGGCGTAATCATCAGACATTACCTTTCCTTTTCTGAAAGAAATTTTTTCTCCAAGATTTTCCTCGTTCAAAAAGAAAGTATACATTTTCTTTTTAATCATCACTTCACCCATTTATGGAACTTATTGATATATCATCTCTTTTCATACAGTCAGTAAATCTGGCAGTTATCATTTTTGTTCTCTGGAAATTTCTTTTTTCTCCGTATCTTCGTTTTCTCGATGAAGAGGCAAAAAAAAGAACTAAACTCGAAGAACAGATACAAAAACAAGCATATATTCTCGAAGATGCTCATAATCAAGCAACAAATATCGTCGATCAGGCAAAACTTGATGCGAAGATTATTGCGAGTGAGATTACTGAAAATGCTCGAAAAGAGAGTGCTGAAATCATCGCAAACGCTCAAGCAGATGCTGATGCAGCTCGTACAAAGTGATTTGCTGATATAGCATATGAGCGAAAACTCATTGCTGAGGAACTCAAGTGAAAAGTGATTGATATCGCTCTCAAGATGAATGAAAAACTCTTTGGAAAAAATGAATCAAATATCGAGTTTTTAAAAAATAATGCTAAAAATATAGAATTCTAATCCATGAATACCGAATTCCTTTCATCATACTCTCGCTCTGACCTTGTCTCGACTCTCAAAGTTCTCAAAAACTATAAGTCTTTTCTTGCTCAGGCGTGAGACCGCGCCATTATGGCGAATTCAGATGGCACATTTATTCCAGTTATTCGCGTAGAATATCCTACTGGTTTCGATGAATCATCTGTAAAATCTTTTGTAGATGCTGCACTTCCTGTATATTTTCCTGAAGTTTCTTTGAAGGAAGTTTCTATAAATTATACTCCAGCATCTCATATTCTCTGATGAGTTCGGATTTTCTGTGCCGATGATATGATAGATATATCGTTTCAGAAATTTAGCTCTGTCTTTAGTAAATAATACTTTCTTTTATGTCTCAAACATCAGTCCAAATTGCTGGGGAACTTATAAAAAATATAGAAGCTCGTATCGATAGTGCTGAGCTTTCTCCTGAGAGACTCAATGCTGGAGTGGTATCATACCTCGGTGATGGTATTGCTAAAATCGTCTGACTTCGAAATGTTGCCTACAATGAAGTAGTTGAGTTCGAATCTGGAGCAAATGGAGTTGCCATGAACCTCGAGGAACACTCTGTATGAGTGGTTATTCTTTCGGGTTTTCATACGATTCGTGAAGGAATGACAGCAAAAGCTTCTGGAAAAATTCTCGAAATCCCAGTAGGTGATGCGCTTCTCGGTCGTGTCGTGGACTCACTTGGAAATCCTATCGATGGAAAGGGTGAAATAAAAGCAAAGGAATACTATCCTGCTGAACGAGTTGCAACAGGTGTTATGAGTCGTAAATCAGTTCATGAGCCTCTCGCGACAGGTATCAAGGCTATCGATGCACTCGTACCTATCGGACGCGGACAGAGAGAGCTCATCATCGGTGATCGTCAAACTGGTAAAACACAGATTGCTATTGATACTATCCTCAATCAAAAGGGAAATGGTGTAAAGTGTATCTATGTTGCTATCGGACAAAAAGATTCTAAGGTTGTTGCAATTGCTGAAGAACTCAAAAAGGCTGGAGCCCTCGAGTATACTATCATTGTTTCAGCTGGTGCATCATCTCCTGCTGCTATGCAATGGCTTGCCCCATATGCTGGTACTGCGATGGGTGAATATTTCATGTTTAACTGACAACATGCTCTCATCATCTATGATGATCTTTCAAAGCATGCAAATGCATACCGTGAAATGTCACTCCTTCTTCGTCGTCCACCTGGACGAGAGGCATATCCTGGTGATGTATTTTATCTTCACTCTCGTCTTCTCGAACGATCTGCCAAACTCAATGATGAACTTGGTTCAGGTTCTATGACAGCGCTTCCAATTATCGAAACTCAAGGTGGTGATGTATCTGCATATGTCCCAACAAATGTGATTTCGATTACTGATGGACAGATATTTCTCGAATCAGGACTTTTCAATGCAGGTGTAAAGCCAGCGATCAATGTTGGTCTTTCTGTATCTCGAGTTGGTGGATCTGCTCAGACAAAGGCGATGAAAAAGAATGCAGGTACTCTCAAACTCTCTCTTGCTCAATACCGTGAACTTGAAGCATTTTCTCAATTTGCCTCAGATCTCGATGCAGATACAAAGAAGCAACTCGAACGAGGAAAGAGAATGGTGGAAATTCTTAAGCAGGGAATTTATGCTCCAGTTTCATTTGATAAACAGGTTGCACTTATTTTTGCTGGATCTGCTGGATATCTCGATAAAATCGATGCCTCAGATATCACTCATTATGAGCATGATCTCTATCTCGCACTCGATCGTGAAGAAAAGATTCTTGCTTCTATCCGTGAAAAGGGTGATTTCTCTGATGATACAAAGAAATCTCTCGGAGAATTCCTCGAAAACTTCGGACAACTTTTTACAAAAAAGAAATAATTTACATTTTTTCGTAAATTGTACACTGTAAATTATCTTTATGCCCAACCAAAAAGAAATCAAATCTCGAATCAAATCTGTAAAAAATACAGGAAAAATCACCAAAGCAATGGAACTGATTTCGACTGTAAAGATGAAAAAATCTCAAGATAGTGTTCTCGGACTTCGTCCATTTGCTCTTGCGACACTTTCTGTACTTTCTCGTATTTCTCATGATGAGGATGTTTTTGGTCAATTTTCGAGTGTTCCAAAAGCAAAAAAAGAACTCATAATCCTCGTTGCTTCTCAGAAATGACTCTGTGGTGGATATAATGTAAATGTTTTTAAGAAAGCGACAGAGTACATACGAGATGATAAAGATGCTCCATATACGACAGATTATGACTATATCACCATTGGGAAACGAGCTCGTGATTTTATCCTTCGAACAGGACAAAATCTCGTCGCAGACTTTTCTGATGAAATAAAGGATCCACTTACAACTGATGAGTCTCGAAGAATCGTTCGTTTTCTTCTCACTGAATGGAATTCTGGAAAATATAGTAAGATATCTATTATCTACAATCACTATCTCTCGGCTATTGCTCAGCTTCCGACACAAAAAATCCTGTTTCCTATTCGAAAAGATGATATCTTTGCTTTCCTCACCCATATAACGGGGAAGAATATTTCTCATTCTCATAAGTCAGAATCTTTTGCTATCGAGCCAAGTCCTGAGATGATACTCGAACATACCCTCCCTATGATTCTCGATGCACTCGTACATGAGACACTTCTCGAAGCAAAGGCATCAGAACATGCATCTCGAATGATCGCTATGAAAAATGCCAAAGATAGTGCAAATAAAAAAGCATCTTCACTCACTCTGGTATATAATAAAACTCGACAGAGTGCTATTACAAAAGAAGTGAGTGAGATTGTGAGTGGTGTGGAAAGCATGAAGGATAATTAACTCTCATTTTATCATAAAACTCTCACTTGATTTGTGAGGGTTTTTATTATACTTTTTTTATGAAATATATTGTTTATACGGATGGTGGTTCTCGTGGAAATCCATGACCATCAGGATGCTGAGTATACATCACTACCGAATCCTGAGATACTCTCGAAAAACGCTTCAAATATATCGGTATCGCGACGAATAATATCGCAGAGTATACCGCAGCATTTCTCGGAATATCTCGTGCTATAGAACTCGGTGCTACTGAGATAGAACTGCGTGCTGATAGCAAGCTTGTTATCGAGCAACTTTCAGGGAATTATAAAATCAAAAATGTAGAACTCAAAAAAATATTTCTCCAAATCTGAGAATCTCTCCAAAATTGGTGAGGAAATATTATTTTTACACATGTTTTCCGAGAGCAAAATATAGAAGCAGATAGACTCTCAAATATCGCTATGGATAAGTGAATATAGTGTGAGTTCTGGCTCTTTCTATTTGTCTTTTTCGAATTCTCTATACAATACTCCTACTTATTTTTCATAAAAAATTCTATGAAATTCTCTACATCAAAAATTCTTGTACCTATAGCTCTGATAACAGGTATATTTTTTACATATTTTTCTTTGAGTTTTGCTGCAACTTCTGTTACATTTCTCGATGGATCTACTCTTTCACTCAATTGGACTTCACCAGCGACACTTGAGGCGGGTACGACATTTGTCGATACAGGTGCAATTTGGTCAAATTCAGGTGGTACACTTACTGGCACTATTACTTCTACAAGTGGGGCAGTAAATAATCTTCTTCCTGGTAATTATATTCTTGAATATAGTAAAACTTTTAGTGGCGAAACTCGGACAATTTCATGAGTGATCCAAGTACGAGATACTATAGCTCCAGTTCTTACTCTTTCTGGATCTGCTTCGCAGACTGTAGAGGCTTCTACTGGTGCATATGTAGATCCTGGTGCAAGATGGACAGACATCGTTGATGGGAGTGGTTCTGTTACATCGTATAGTGGCTCTATAAACATGCAAGTTCCATGAGTATATGTAGTGCAGTATAAAAAAATTGATTCATCAACTAATACTTCAAACATCCTCTCGAGAACAGTCACTGTCGTCGATACAACAGCACCAAAAGTTACTCTTAATGGTGCATCGACAATAACTATCGAAGCTGGTTCGTCGTTTGCTGAGCAGTGAGCTTCAGTCTATGATATCGTCGATGGTTCTAGTACGATATCAAATTCTACTAGTGGAACAGTCAATAATGTCCTCCCAGGTACATATACACTTACATATCAAAAAGTAGATGCTCATGGAAATACAGGGTCTGTGAATCGTACAGTTATAGTCCAGGATACGATAGCACCTACAATCAATCTCGTTGGTTCATGAACACAAACATTTGAGGCTTCTACTGGTACATATAGCGATCCTGGTGCGAGCTATAGTGATACTGTTATTGGTATTGGTTCTATTCCTCTTGCAACTTCTGGTTCTGTAAATATGAAAGTCCCAGGTACATATACTCTTACATATTCAAAAACAGATACTTCATGAAATAGCGGTTCTGTTACACGAACAGTAACTATCACCGATACTACACCGCCATCTATGAGTTTAAATGGTTCATGAACACAAACACTCGAAGCATTTAGTGGCGTATATACTGATTCTGGTGCTACTTGGACAGATATCGTCGATGGTTCGGGTATTGTTATATCCTATAGTGGTTCTGTAAATACAAAACTTCCATGAAATTATACTCTCCTGTATCGCAAGATTGATGCACATGGAAATACTGGTGCTATTCTTTCTCGAACCGTTACAATCATCGATACAACTCCTCCAGTCCTCACTCTCAGTGGTGCTTCGAGTGTCACTCTTGAGGCAACTCTCGGTACTTATACCGATCCAGGTGTAACATGGACAGATATCGTCGATAATACTGGTAGTATCGCAACTGCATATTCAGGTTCTGTAAATATGAAAGTCCCAGGAGCGTATACTCTTTTATATAGAAAAATCGATAATGCAGGAAATACTGGTTCTATTTCTCGAACCGTTACAATCATCGATACAACTCCTCCAGTCCTCACTCTTTCGGGGGTTACTCCTATGACTATAGCTCATGGTTCGGTATTTACTGATCCAGGTGTTACATGGTCAGATATTGTCGATAACACTGGTAATGTTTCAACAGCATATTCTGGTTCTGTAAATACAAATCAAGTAGGTTCATATGTTATTACATATAGAAAAATCGATAATGCAGGAAATACCGGTTCTATTTCTCGTACAGTTCTTGTAACAGATCAAACTCCTCCAGTCCTTTCTCTCAATGGTACAAGTCCCGTAACTGTCTATATTGGCTCTTCATATACTGACCCTGGTGCAACATGGATTGATGCTGTAGATGGTTCCGGTAGTGTTCTTGCTTATAGTGGTTCCGTAAATACAAGTGTCCTATGAACATACATTCTCCAATATCGAAAGGCTGATCTAGCATGAAATATGAGCTCAATTATTTCTCGTACAGTTATTATTGATCCTCAGCCATCATCAGGGGGGCCAAGTAGTGGATGAGGTGGTGGCGGATGAGGTGGATCGTATATTGCCCCATCAACATCATCGAGTATATCAGGTGGTGGATCTTCTCCTGCTCTTTCCCCATCTTCTCTTACTGGAAGTACAGCAACAGGTATCACCTCAACAGGAACCACTAAAATAGTGACTTCGATACAAAAACCAAAAATTGTAAAAAAAGTCACTCTTCCAAAGGTTATAGTTTCTACTCCCATAAAAACTCCAGAGAAAACAACCAATACAACCCCTGTAGCCCCAGTTATTGAGAAAAAGACACCTACAATTACTCAAGCAACTCCAACTATAGTTTCTCCTACATCAATAGATGAAGTAAAAGTAGTAAAAATAGAAAATATACAAGTTCCTGAAGCATGATATTCTTTGGTGGCGAATCAGCCAAAAATAAATATCCGTCTCGCACCATCACTCGATGCGAAAATCCTCGGATACCTTGTACGATGAGATAAAATCCAGGTTCTCTCTATCCAAGATGGTTGGATACAGTTCCAGTACCAAAAAATTATAGGTTGGTCAAAGGCAGGATTCTTTGCTCCTGTCGAAAATAATACATCGTCTATTGTTTCTGAAACATCAACAAATATCAGTACAATTTCTCCAGTAAAACAGGATTCAAGTAATGAGAGATACTTTGCTAATGTCCCAAAAGTAAATCTCCGACCAAGTCCAAACGATACACATAAACCTATAGGATACCTTGTAGGATGACAAAATATAAAATTGATACGCATACTCTGAGCTTGGAGTCAAGTACAGACGGAAGAAGGAAATATTGGTTGGGTGTATTCGAAATATCTCACAAAACGATAATATTTTTCAAAAGACACTTTCCAAAAGGGAGGTGTTTTTATAATTCAATCTATTTATGTATTACTCATTTCCATTCGTTCGTTCTCTTCAAAATAAAAAATATCGCTCTCTAGAAAAACTTTTTCTCGTCGAATGAGAAAAATCTATTCTTGAGGTTCTCCGTTCTTCTTTTGAAGTACTTGGTGGGTTTTTATCTGAAGACTTTGTTCATAGATATAAAGATATTATCGGAAATATTGACTATACAACATCTCTCGTGAGAGATATAGAACGAATCTCTACTCTCGCGACAAATACAGCAGGAGTCCTCGTTGTTCGTATGAGAGAATGAGATTTTACCCCTGAAAAAAATACAAAAAAACTCACGCTCGTACTCGATGGAATCAATGATCCAGGGAATCTCGGGACTATCATGCGTATCGCTGATTGGTACGGTATTTCAGATATTATCGCTTCACCAGATACAGTTGACTGTTATAATCCAAAAGTTATCATGGCGAGCATGGGTTCATTTACGAGAGTTTCTGTTTTTTATATGGAGTTAGATAGTTTTCTTTCCCAAATATCTGTACAAAGAATATATGGAGCCTATCTCGATGGTGAAAATATACACACAAAAGATTTTTCTCTCAAATGATGATATCTCGTTATATGAAGTGAATCTCATGGAATCAGAAAAGAAATCGAACCGTATATTACCGATAAAATCACTATTCCGCGTTTTGGGGGTGCCGAGTCGCTCAATGCTTGAGTGGCAACAGGGATAATTTTGGATCGTATTATTTCATGAAGTTCTTCAAAATAATAAAAACATTCTTTTTCTTTCTAAAAATAGGCTTTTTTCTATCTTTGTAGAATAAAATCATACACTTTTTATTTGCATTCTCTCCTTCTTTCCCTATAATTCGCCCGTTAAATTTTCACTCTTTTTGTATTATGGCTCATACAGGTATTATCACAAAAATCATCGGTGTCGTCGTGGATGTCGAATTTTCTGATGGATATGTTCCACAGATTTACGAAGCACTCGAAGTTCAGGATGCTCCGACAAAACTCATTCTCGAAGTACAACAACAACTCGGAGATGGTGTAGTTCGTACTATCGCCATGAATCCAGTCGATGGTGTAAAACGAGGACTTTCAGTCGTTGCAACTGGTGCTCCTATATCTGTACCTGTTGGTGAGTGTGTTCTCGGTCGTATGTTCAATGTCCTCGGTGATCCTATCGATGACATGGAAGCTCCAAAAAGCGAAACAAAAAGCCCAATTCATAAAAAATCTCCTTCATTTGAAGAACTCTCTACACAGACTGAGGTATTTGAAACTGGTATCAAGGTAGTTGATCTCATTGCCCCAATGCTCAAGGGTGGTAAAGTAGGTCTCTTCGGAGGTGCCGGGGTAGGAAAGACAGTTATCATGCAAGAACTCATCCACAATATCGCCTCAGAACACGGAGGATACTCTGTCGTTGCCGGGGTAGGGGAGCGAACTCGTGAAGGAAATGATCTCTATCATGAAATGAAAGATAGTGGAGTTATCGATAAAACTGCCATGGTATTTGGACAGATGAACGAAGCTCCAGGACCTCGTGCTCGTGTAGCTCTTACTGGTCTTACTATGGCTGAGTATTTCCGTGATGTTGAGAAGCGAGATGTACTTCTCTTTGTTGATAATATTTTCCGATTTACTCAAGCTGGTTCTGAGATTTCTGCCCTCCTTGGTCGTATTCCATCAGCAGTAGGATACCAACCGACTCTTGCTACAGATATGGGTATCCTCCAGGAACGCATCGCATCGACGAAAAATGGTTCTATTACTTCCGTTCAGGCAGTATATGTTCCTGCGGATGACCTCACAGATCCTGCTCCAGCAAATACATTTGCTCACCTTGACTCGACTGTAGTACTCAACCGTTCTATTGCTGAACTTGGTATCTATCCTGCGGTTGATCCACTTGATTCTACTTCTACGGTACTCACGCCAAAAGTAGTAGGAGAAGAACACTACAATGTTGCCCGTAACTGTCAAAAAATCCTCCAAAGATATAAAGAACTCCAAGATATTATCGCTATCCTCGGTATGGATGAACTCTCAGATGAAGATAAACTCAGTGTATCTCGTGCTCGTAAAATTCAGAGATTCTTCTCTCAACCATTCTTCGTGGCTGAGCAGTTTACAGGAACTCCTGGTGTCTATGCAAAACGAGATGATACAGTTCGTGGATTCAAGATGATTATCGATGGTGATCTCGATCATGTTCCAGAGAGATTCTTCATGTATAAAGGATCTATCGATGAGGTAGTTTCTGCATTTGAAAAAGATGGAGTAACTGCGTAGTCCCTCTAAAATACTCTAGATATTATTTTGAATTTATGAATCTTGCTATCACTTCCGCATCTGGAAATATCCTTACAGCAGAAAAATTTGCTCGCGTTACACTCATGACAGAATCTGGTGAGATTACTGTTCTTCCAGGGCATGAGGGGCTTATTTCTGCTATTCGTCCAGGTATCATGTCTGTAGAATACTTTGTATGAAATAAAATCCATACAGCAGAGTATGCAACTGGAGGAGGTGTTTTGAGCATTGATTCTACTTCTTGTACAGTTATCGTCGATGTTGTCCATGCTCCTGATAAACTCACTGATATCGAGTATATTGTATCACAGAAAAAAGAAGCAGAAGAATTCATCAAAACATATCAAAAAGAAAATGGTACAACGATAGATCCACACAAGCTCATCGAGCTCGAGTATGAGCTCCTGAAGTATACTGCTATGCATCATCTCGGACAAAAGTTCCATGATGTGCATGCTGGTGCAAGAAAATAATAAAAAATGCCCTCCAAAAAAGATTGGAGGGTTTTTTATTGGAATGCAGGGGAGTGACTCGAACACCCAGACCAGACTTTTCAGGGTCTGTACCTTACCCTTTGGTTACCTGCATAGAAGATAGTCATCATAGGATATTTTATTTTTTTGTAAAATCTTTTGACAGGAATAATTTTCTCAATATATTACAAGTGTAAATATAACACTTAATAAGAAAGGCCATAAGATGGTTTAAAAAATAACTTATTAATAAGTGTAATATATACACCTTTATACATTAATTTTTTATATTATGACAAAAGAAGCACTTATAATAGTTGATTATCAAAACGATTTTGCAGAAGGGGGATCTCTCGCGGTAAGTTGAGCTCGTGCACTTGCTCCAGCAATCCAAAATCAAATGAATATTGTGAGAAATGTATCTGGTCTTATTATTGCTACTCGTGATTGGCATCCAGAAAAAACTATTCACTTTCAGCGTGATGGTTGATCTCTTTGGCCAGTACATTGTGTAGCAGGAACTCCTGGTGCGGATTATGTCGATGGCATCGATACAGGCATGATAGATGTGCAAATATACAAGGGATTTAAGAATAGCGACGATGGATACTCTGGATTTGAATGAGTAGATGATCTCTCTTGAAATCCAGAAACAGGTTTTCAGATAACTCCTGATGCTCGTACCCTTGAGCAAATTCTCAGAGACTCCAATATAAAAACACTCAAAATTGTTTGACTTGCTACTGATTTCTGTGTCTTTGCTACAGCAAAAAGTGGAAAAGAACTCGGATTCGATGTTTCAGTGTTGCGTTCAGGTATAGCCGCAGTAAATGCTCCTGGTCTCCCGACTGGCGAAGATAAGCTCCGTGAACTCGCTGATATGGGAGTCAAGGTCTCAGAGTAATCCCTTAATTTTCCCACTATGAATAATTCACTTCCATATACATTCTCAAATTCATTTGCCGCTGCTCGTGATGAGGCAGAAGTAGATAATCTTCTCAATACTGATGTCTATAAGTTTCTGATGCTTGACTTCATCCTCGCACATCCAGAGTATCAAAATATGCGAGTGAAGTGGAAGATGACTATCCGCAATAAGGATATACGAATAGCAGATATCATCCCAGAATCCGCACTTCGTGAGCAACTTGATGTGACTCGTGATATCAGATGAGTGAGTCCAGCATGACTCTCATATCTGCGTGGTATGCAGGTCGGAAATCGGCAAATGCTACGAGATGAGACGCTTGGATTTTTATGAAAATTCCAACTCCCAGAATATGCTCTCCAGTCTGATGGACATGGAGGATATGCTCTCGAATTCGAGGGAACATGGTCAGAGTCCACGCTCTGGGAAATATATGCTCTAAAAATCGTCAATAGTCTCTATCTCTATCACTATGCAAAAAAAGCAAAGCTCTCCCCATCTGAGTGGAATGGTGTGATGACTCGTATGTATGGTAGACTCTATGACAATGTCGAAAATGTAAAAAGTGATCCTCGAATTACTTTTTCAGAATTTGGTACTCGGCGTGCTGCGAGTACAGATATTCATAGGCAGGTAAATGCAATCCTCGCAAGTGAACTCCCTGGACAGTATCTCGGAACATCAAATGTGATGATCTCTATGGAAATGGGGAATGCGAATCCAAAGTGAACCAATGCACATGAACTCCGTATGATTCCTACAGCTTTCGAGGATAATTCAGAGGATATTATCTCAAAAATGTATGAGATTGACCGACAGTGGCAATCACATTTTCCTGAACTTGGGATACTTCTTCCTGATACTTATGGTTCTTCATTTTATTTTGCTCATGCTCCAGAAGACATCGCACAAGCTCATACAGGGTGTCGTATTGATTCCAAAGATCCTATGATAGCTCTCCCTGAATATCTCGAATTCTTGCGAAAATGGAATATAGATCCTCGTTCGAAAATAGCCCTCCCGAGTGATGGTCTCACCTATGATAGTATCAAAAAAGTGACAGATGAGTTTCATGCAAAAATCGGAGTTCTCACGAATGGATGGGGAACAGAACTTTCAAATAATACAAAGTGAACACTCCCAAAAGCGAGAGAAACATTTTGACCATTTGGCTCTATGTCTATCGTAGTCAAGCCAGATGCCGTATGGCGTCCTGATAGGGGAAAATGGGTATCATGTGTAAAGCTCTCGGATAATCCAAATAAAGCTATGGGATCTCCAGAGCGAGTTGAACTTTTTAAAAAAACATTTTGAGTGGAAGGGATGGAGAAACAGAAAGTGGTGGTATAGATATTATTATTGCGAAATGAAAAATTATCATTATAGTATATATATGAAAACACTTATATCACATCCTCGGTTCGAATTTATGGTGGATGAACTCGCCCAGAGAAATCCTAATAAAATCAGAAAATGAAATGTAAATTTTCTTAGATTTCCTGATGGAACACCAAACCTGGAGTTTCCTCAAGTCAAGGATGATATTGAACATCAGGAGGTCACTTATATTGGAGATTTCTCTCAGGCTGATGAACTTTTCGAACACTATAATACACTTTTTAATCTGGTAAAAAATACAGCCAGCAAAGTCCGAATTATTATGCCATTTTTTCCTATGGGTACTTCTGAACGAGTGGAGAAAAAATGAAAAACAGAAACAGCACATGCATTCGGGCATTTGATTTCTAGTCTCCCTTCAGGATGAGATTCCAAGAACTCGATTCATATTTTTGATATCCATGCTCTTTTTGAACAGTCACTTTTCAATATTGATCGTATGAATGCTATACTCCATACTACAACGAGCCTATTGGATATATGACATGATGAGATGATTGTTTTTCCTGATGATGGTGCAGCAAAAAGGTTTCGTGAATATTTTCCTGAAGTGACGATAGATCGTCGCATCATCTGTGGCAAAGAAAGAGCCTGAGACAAGAGAATCATCACTATAAAAGAATGAGATCCAACAGACAAAGATGTCATCATCGTCGATGATCTCATCCAGACTGGCGGAACACTTCGTGAGGCGGCTCATATGCTCAGGGGCAAGTGAGCAAGGTCTGTCCGTGCATTTGCTCCACATGGAGTATTTCCAGCTGACTCTCATATCGCACTCGCTCGCGAACTCGATGAACTCATCGTCACAGATAGTATCCCAGTAAATATCTGACGAGCTCAATGAGTTGAGAATATGCGAGTCCTCTCGATTGTTCCACTCGTGGAGAGGATACTCTTTCGAGATAGGGAATAATAAAATCAGCACTCAGAAATGGGTGTTGATTTTTTATTTCTTAATATATAATGAGCTGGAACTATTATATTTATTATGCGGATAATTGAAAAAATTGAAATCAAACATTTTCGGTCTTTTGATTGATGAGTATGACAGGAAAAAGTTGATATTATTGATTTACGGGATTTTAATATATTTTCGTGAGCAAATGATTCATGAAAATCAAATATATTAAGAGCATTAAATCTTTTTTTTAATAATGAAGTTTCTCCATGAGTTCCTTTTGATTTCGAAAGAGATTTATCAAAAGCACTTCGGAGTAGAAGTGATGAAAAAGTCCAAACTAAAAGGGATAATGGAGAAACAGATGTAAGACAAAAAGATTTATGGGTAAAAATAAGAGTTTATTTTAGGAATGATAGATCTTCAACAGTTATACCAGTAAGTTTTTTTATTGAAAAAATGTGGGACAAGAATTGATTGAATTGAAATAGGAAGCATGGTATTAAATCTCAATCACGAACACTTGAATGAAAAATTACCCAGTTTCTAAATAATATTCGATTCGAGTATGTCCCAGCAGTAAAAGATAGACAATTCTTTAATTATCTTTTTGGTAAGTTACAAAACTTTCTTTTTGAAAAAGATAAGTCTTTTAGTCATCAGTCAGATAAGTTTAATGAGCTCTTAAAACAGCAGACAAATAATTTATTTAAGGAATTTAAGGAGAATACTAAGATTGATGCATCATTTACTATGCCAAGAACTCTTATTGATTTTTTCCGTACTTTAACAGTTGAAACAGATTGATGAGTCTCATTATTTGATAGATGAGATTGAGTACAGGCTAGATTCATACCTGATATATTGAATGAGATGTCTAAGGATACAAAAAAGAAGATCATTTGGTGATTTGAAGAACCAGAAAACTCATATGAATCAAAGAATATCAGAAAACTTCGCGATGACTTTTTGAACAAGTATTCAGAATCAAAACAAATATTTATTACTACACATTCTTGAGAATTTCTTTCAATTGATGATCAAAATACTTCAATATATCGTGTTTTTAAAGGTGAGAATGACACATCTAGGATTGTGCGATTTAATGAGGAGAATAATGAATGGGAGAATATGTGTGATGATTTATGAATAGTTCTAGAATCTAGGTTAATAGAAAAATTACAAATAAGATTAACTGAACAAGAAGAGGTTATACAGAAATCTGATATTTCAGTTGAAGATCAAAAACAAATTACTGAGAAAATGATAAAACAATTTGATAATTGTATGGATAAGTTAAAGATTGTCGAAAATGAAATAGCATTAATTCGAAAACCAAATATCTTTTTTGAAGATAAATATCTCGAAATATACAAAATAGCATGGCTAAAAATAAACTGAATTTCTTTCACTCAGGATGATCTTGAACAAGTGTTTCTAAATAACTGTCCATACAATTTTGTAAGTAAGGACTGAGATATAAACTTAAAGAGTTTTTTAGATAATCCATTAATATCTGAATGGGATAAGAGAAAAATTGTTGGGGTATTTGATTTTGATCGGGCATTTAATCAATTTAACTGATTAAATAAAGATAGGTGGGATGTGATACAGGGTACTGAAATTGATTGATTATATAGAGTTAGAAAGGGTAATGATAAATTTCAAGCAATGTTACTACCAGTGCCTAGTCATAGATGTAATTATGCAAGTATAGAATTATGAGATAGTTCAAAACTTACAATAGAACTCTACTTTACCGATGAATTATTATTAAAACTTTGATGTTTAGATGAAAAATTAGTTGCTTGAGTTCCAATTCCTGTTAAGGTTTTTTGATGAGAGAAAAGTGAATTTTGGAAAAAATTAATTAATCTTCCAAAAGAAGAGTTTGAATCGTTCAGACTATTATTTTCTAAAATTGATGCCTTGTTGTGTTAATTCCATTTTTTCTTTTGACTTTTTCTTAAAAAAGAATATATAGTGTATATATAACACTTAATAAGTGAAACAGAGCCAAATGATGGCTCATAAAATTTCCTCAATAATAAGTGTTATAAGTACAATCATTATTTCTTTATATTTTCTCATATGGAAACAGGAACAAATAGGGAAGTACTCCAGATGGAGTCACGAGGTCTCGATTATGCGAGAGTAGAGTCATCACTCGTAGAGGAGCTCCGCTCATACTGTGAGGGAGCAAAACAGAGATGATATGTCGTCGGAGTGAGTGGAGGAGTAGATAGTGCTATCGTCTCTACACTTGCTGCCAAGACTGGCCTCCCAGTGTATATCCTCGAGATGCCGATACATCAGCGAGATGCTGAGGTAAATAGAGCACAAGAACATATCGCATGGCTCAAATCCAACTATCCGAATGTCACCGAGTGGAGAGAGGATCTCTCTCGAGTATTTGACCTCATGGCAGAGAAGATTGATACAGTGGCAACGACACTCGAGTGAGCAGGAGATACAAAGCTCACACTCGCAAATACTCGTTCGAGGCTTCGCATGGTATCACTCTATGCGATGGCTGGGGCATTTGGACTCCTGGTTGCAGGTACTGGCAACAAGGTGGAGGACTATGGTATAGGATTTTTCACCAAGTATGGTGATGGAGGAGTGGATGTGAGTCCGATAGGGAATCTCTATAAGTCAGAAGTTCGCGCTCTCGGTCGTCATATGTGAGTACTCCCTGCGCTCACTGAAGCAATCCCAACTGATGGACTCCATACTGATGGGGCGACTGATGAAGATCAGATTGGGGCAACTTATGATGAGCTCGAGTGGGCAATGGGAGAATATGACGCAGGAAAAAAGGTCAAAGACTTCTCAGGTCGAGCTCGTGATGTGATGGATATATATACAGCTCGTCATGAAGTAAATGCTCACAAAATGTCTATGCCACCTGTATTTGATATACCAGTATAATTTTAATTTATTATGCAACTCCTATCATGAGCAACATCTCGACAAGATAGAGATCATCTCTCATTCTTTTATGATACTCGTTCGAGATATCTCACGGATATTTGAGAGTTTCTCGATTCACCGAGTGTTTGAAAACTCCAGCAGAGTATCCGAGAACAATCATATATCGTTCTCGGTGGCGATGGACTCTTTGTCTCTGTGGCGAAACTCTCTCACCGTGATAGTGTCCCTGTACTTGGGATAAACTTTGGAACGAAGGGTTTTCTCTTACATGAAAGAGATGTATTGAAAAAAGATGTTTTGTGTTTTCAGAAACAAGAATATCCTATTCTCCATGCAGATGTCAGGATTGGAGATGAGCATATTCACGGACACGCTTTTAATGAAGTATATATCACTCGAACAGGGGATGCGAGTTCTGTAGTTCTTTCTCTTTCCCATCGCGGGAAAACCATCGAACAGTATCAGTGAGATGGACTCATGGTATCGACACCAGCAGGATCGACAGGTTGGAGTCGGAGTTATGGTGCTCCTGTACTTCCACATGACGCCAACCTCAATGTCCTGACTCCCATCGGATGATTTTCTCCTCATGGATTTTCCCCAGTTCTTCTTTCAGATAAGGGACGGATTCGTATCAAAAACGATACTAAGCGAGAAAATCCGCTTGATATCCTCGTAGATAATAGACGGATTGTCTCTATGGAAACAGGATCAATCGAACTCGTCATCGAGCGGGCAGAGCGATGAGTAGAACTTCTCATAGAGTCTGGATATCGTGAGATATGGTGAAATAAGGTCTACAGAGAACAGTGATTTACACAGTAAACAATATTTGCAAAAGTTTAAATTTATGTATTATATAAATATGTTTTGAGACCTCCATTTTCATAGTACAAATTCTGATGGGAATAAAACGCCAGCAGAGAGAATAAAGCAGATTCAAATGCTTGATCCAAAAAATCAAGGGTTTTGGGCCATGACCGATCATGATCGGTATACGCCAGACTTTGTTCTAGGTGCAAGAGAGGCGTGAATAAAATCAGTTTGGGCGACGGAAGTATCTGCTCATAGCAATGAGTTCGATCTTTCCCTTCATGTCACTTGTTATACTCCAAAACTTTCTGAGGCTATATCTGATATGATTGGATGAATTATCGAATGAAGAAAAGCAAAAGTGCTGGAACAAATCAAAAAACTTCAATCTCATGGATTTCAGATTGATACAGAATTATTTTTTCAGTGGATAAAAGATGAAAAGATGTCACCTGATAGTGCTACAAACTGGCATATTGCTCACTATGTCTGGAAAAATTCAGATAATAGAAATCGAGCTAGTGATATGACAAATTGAGTGCTCGTTTCTCATGAATGAGAAAAAAGTATGCTAGAATTTATGAAGGAATGTCTCAGAGAAAATGGGGACTATCCTCATATTGGTTATCATAGTGTACCACGATACGAACCAGAATTATCTGATCTCATTGCCCTCGCAAAAAAAGAAGACGCGGTTCTCTCTGTCGCACATCCAAATTTCTCTTTTACAAAGAAACTGAATCGTGATTTCTGAGCAAAAAATTGAGATGATAGACTCAAGCTCTTTTCACAAAAGATAGTACCAATACTTTCAGAACTTGGTATAAAGAATTATGAAATCAATGCTCTTGCAAGTAAAGAATGGGCAAAAACTATCGTTGATACTATTAGTAAAACATGAGGATTGATCACTTATGGAAGCGATAATCATTGACTCGAAAACGCTGATAGTAAACACTGAATTTTCGGTAAACAAAATCCCTATCTCACAGCAGACCTAAGTCGAAGAATGCGCGCGCAACTACATTCTTTTATATAGTTTTTTTATTCCCTTTATATAAGTGTATATTTAACACTTGAAAAATATGAAAAAATATCCACTCGTCATGTATTGATGAGCATTCAATCCTCCACATCTCGATCATGCGGGAAAAGATGGTATTATCGGGAAACTCCTCGATTCTCTAACAGAGAAGGTACTCATCATCCCGACAGGAAATAGGAATGATAAAACATACCATGGGGTATCTGATAGAGATAGACTCAATATGCTCCGTCTTGCGACCGAGGAATATGGGGCAAATATTCTCATCGATGATATCCTCATTCGTGGTGAGATACCATCGACGACTCTCGCTCAGGCAGAGTACCTGAAAAAGAAATATGGGTACGAAGTAGCACAGGTATTTGGTGCTGATGTTGCTCCAAATATGATACAATGGGATCCTACATGATATGTTGCCAAAAAACTTCCAAAGATTTTTGTAAGCCGTCCATGACATACTCTATCGGGTGTAGAGAATTATGAGCTTCTTCCGTTTGAATCCCGTGGCTTCTCGAGTACTGATATCCGTGTTGCAGTTTCTAACTCAGTTCCAGTTGATGTCCTAAAAAACAAGATACATGCAAATGTACTTGATTATATTCTTGAAAATAGGCTTTTTTCTCCCGTTTAATACGAATACAATTCAAAATATGCAAACACCAACTATACAATCTCGCGAGATAGTCAAATGAGGAAAGTTTCTCACTCTGTCAAGACTTTCTTTGAGTCATCCAGATGGAAAGATTACACCATATGAAGTTGTCGAAAGAAATTCAGAGAAAGTTTTCTGAATCGTCAGTATTCTTCCTATTACTCATGATGGACAAGTTATCATGATACGACAATATCGTGCACCACTGGGTACTATACAGCTCGAGCTCCCTGCTGGATGTGCAGAAGTCGGAAAACATGATACTCTCGAAGATGCCGTACATGCTGAACTCCGAGAAGAAACTGGATACAAGATAGGAAAACTGACTCATATTGCCGAGTTTTCGTCTTCATCTGGCATGACCAATGAGACAGTGCATGGATATGTGGCACAAAATTGCAAAAAAGTGAGTGATATCCTTGAGCTTGATGAGAGTGAGTATATTGAACGAATCACTATTCCATATACAGAGTTTGATGAATATATTTTTAGAGAGATTGCTCGTGGTGCTATCGTGGAACCAAAGATGCTCGCTCTGATGATGCTCTGGAGGAATATGATTGCAAAAAAATAAAAACCTCTATAATAAGTGTATATCTATACACTTATTATGTCTACCATCAATCCAACTTATACGGATGATATATTCAATCTCTCTATTCCAGTTCTTGCTGTCGATATCGTTCTTTTTACACTCTATCGAGATGAGCTTTGTGTCGTACTTGTTCCTGGTCGCAATGAATGGGCTCATGGTAAACTCACCCTTCCTGGTGGTATTATCTGAAGGGGAGAAACTCTCGATGAGGCAGCAGATCGTATACTCAAGCGAGATACAAATATTGAATGAGTCTACAAAGAACAACTCTATACTTTTTCTGCGCATAATCGTGATGATAGAGGAGATGTGATATCATGTTCCTATTATACACTTGTATGAGCACATGAGTTTCTCTCGCAGATAGACCTCACACGAGTATCTCTCGTCCCATATGAGCAAGTTTCTCGAGATACTGTTGCCTATGATCATGCTGAAATCATTGCATATGCCTATCAGCGACTCAAGTGGAAGATGGAGTATACCAATGTGGTAAAATCGATTCTCCCTGAAAAATTTACACTCCGAGCACTCCAGGAAATGTATGAAAATATTTTTAAAAAACCGTTTGATAAACGCAATTTTCGTAAAAAAATTCTTTCCCTCGATATGATAATCGAGACGGATGAGTGGGATAAGGAAAGTTCAAAAAGACCAGCAAAGCTTTATCGTTTTTCTGATACAGAAGTCAAAATTGTTGGTATTATCTAAGCTATTATGATCTATATTTTTGGTGCTGCATTTGATCCCCCTCATGTAGGGCACTCGGCGATTATCCGAGCCCTTTTGCACTATAAAAATCCTGAAAAAATACTTCTCATGCCATCGAGTAAACGCAATGATAAGTCGTATCATGTGAGTGACGAACATCGTCTCGCGATGCTCCAAATATTTGTTTCTGAAATAGGGGATGAACGAGTGATTATCGATGATTACTTTATAAAAAACTGGGAAGGAGAGATGATTACTCGGGATGTAGATATCTACGCTCGAGAAAAATACAGCGAGGATATTGTCCATGTTTTCGGAACTGATACTATTTTTTCTATGCCAGAGTGGGATAGCGAACACTATGCACTGAAAAAAATCCAAAAACTTTTTATTCCGAGAAATATAGGACAAACATTTACTTCAGATATTTTTGACAAATATGGCATAGAAAATTATGAACTTTTCACTGATTCTCATATTCCAGCCGTATCGTCTACAGAAATCAGAAAAATCATTCCCGAGCATACCACCCTCAAGACACTTTTTGAGGAAAATCCGAAGTTTATCATAAAGTGACTTTCTAATCAGATCTCTAGGTATATCCTCGAACATCGTTTGTATCGTCCAAAACTGGGAAAAAAACCAAAAATTCTCGTCCATGTCTGTTGTGGGCCAGATGTCACCATGCCCATACTCCAATTGCGTGATGAATATGATGTCATATGTTTTTGGTATGACCCAAATATTCAGCCAAAATCTGAGTATGATAAACGCTATGAAGCATTCGTCCGAGTTTGTGAGATAGAAAATATCCCCTATATCAAGTGAGCGTACGATGTGGGGAACTTTTTCACACGGATTCGGGGAGTCGAGCATACTCCAGAACGATGAGAGAAGTGTACCTACTGCTATGATATGCGGATGATGGTGAGTGCCAAGCTCGCAAAAAGGTTCAAAATCTCACTCTACACCTCGAGTCTGAATACGAGTCCAAAAAAAGACCTCGAAAAACTCTTTAAAATGGGGCATCTCTACGCAGAGAAATATGGTGTCGAGTTTCTCGATATCCCGTTTCGCAAGCGAGGTGGATTCGAAAAATCGGTAGAATATACTAGAGAGCACGATATCTACCGACAAAACTACTGTGGATGTATTTACTCTATCCGAGAAGGAGGGGATAGTGAGATGAAGAGGAGGATGGTTGGATAATCTTACTTACTTTATTAAACCATATTCTTTGAGTGCATCTTTTCATATATACGACCCACTGATTGTTATAAGTTCTTTTACTAAAGTACCTATACTTTCCTGATTTAAGTTTTCCTTTTCTATTTCTTCTACGAATTCTCTCGAGGAATCAGGATTTAAAGATAGCATGGCATTCCTTAAATCATAGCAACCATATCCATCAAATGAGATTCGACATAAATAAACTAATCATTCATTTGTTTTATTGATATCAATAAATATAGAACCATCAAGACATCCTAGATGAAAGTCTGCTTTTCTACTTAGAGGCATTGTTGTCTTGAAGAAGTTTAAGGCTGGAGTTATTGTCATTTTTAAAGTATCTTTATTCTTTTTAATTTTTCAAATCTTTTATGGTTTTCTAATAAATTATATGATAATCATTCTCATTATCTTTTGCTTTTTTTCGACTTTTCTCTAATATCGAGAGAGTTAAAATATAACAAAATCACTATGACTGACCACTACCAAAAATCCCTCGAAAATCATAAAAAATACCAAGGAAAACTCCGTACAGAAGCTATTGCTCATATCGAAACTCGTGATGACCTCTCATGGGCGTACTCACCTGGAGTAGCTGAGCCGTGTCGTGAGATAGCAAAAGATGCAAGTAAGCTCTATGACTACACACTCAAATCTCGTACCGTCGCTGTCATCTCTGATGGTTCTGCGATTCTCGGACTTGGCAATCTCGGACACAAGGCATCTATGCCTGTAATGGAAGGGAAGTGTGTACTGTTCAAGGAATTTGCATGAGTTGATGCGTTTCCTATCATCGTCGGCACACAGGATGTCGAGGAATTTGTGAAAACAGTCAAAAATATCGCCGATGGATTCGGTGGGATCAATCTCGAAGATATATCAGCTCCACGATGTTTCGAGATAGAGGAGCGACTCAAAGCTGAACTCGATATCCCAGTCATGCATGATGATCAACATGGGACAGCTATCGTCGTACTCGCAGGTCTCATCAATGCCCTGAAAGTAACAGGAAAAAAGAAAGAAGATATCCGTGTAGTCCTCAACGGTGCTGGTGCCGCAGGAGTTGCCATCTGTAAACTCCTCCGCCTCTATGGAGTGAAGCATTTTATCGCTTGTGACTCAAAAGGTATCATCCATACAGGAAGAGAAAACCTCGATATCTCTAAACAAAAACTTCTCGAGTTTACGAATGAAGAAAATAAAACTGGTACTCTCGCTGATGCTATCAAAGGCGCTGATGTATTTCTCTGAGTATCAGCGGCTGGAGCTCTCACACTCGAGATGGCAAAAACTATGGCATCTGATGCAGTCGTCTTTGCGATGGCGAATCCAACTCCAGAAATCATGCCTGAAGTCGCGAAAGAAGCCTGAATCCGTATCATCGGAACAGGACGAAGTGATTATCCAAATCAGGTAAACAATGTCCTTGCATTTCCATGAATATTTAAATGAGTGCTCAAATACGGAAAGAAAAAAATCACTGATGAGATGAAAATCGCTGCAGCAGAAGCGCTCGCAAGTGCTGTAAAAAATCCTGATGATACTCATATTCTCCCAGATGCTCTCGATAAGAGTGTTGCAGATATCGTCTGTGAGGCAATGGCTTAATTCGGAAATTTATCAAAAACAGCATCTATAATAACATTCACTAAATCATTTCATCATTTAGTATATATTGCAGGACAATAGAGTTTTCATTCATAATGCTTACTTGTACCTTGTTCTATGATAGTATGTATAAGATTTCTATAATTTTCTCTGGTTGATTTCTGTCTTGAGACTGGAAGCTCTTTTATATCGAGTTCTTTCATCCATTCTCTACATATTTTTTTAGATTCTTCTTGAGAAATATTTGGCATTTTATCAAATAAACCCATAAGCACCAATATCATTGTTCAGATACCATTATTTATATGAATCCAAATAGGATCAAAGTCTATTAGAAATTCTCAGTGTGTTATTATGAGTCAGAGATGATCTCTTATCTTTGTAAGATACTCCTCTTTTGTATCATTCTCTTCAAAAATTCATGAAAACCGCTCCTGTAAAGTTCACTTGTGTTTTTCATAAAATTCCTCTATTTTTATGGCAAAAAGAGCATACAAATGAATTTTATTTTTCATATCAAGCTTTTCTCGAGAAAGAGATCAATCTTTCAGGCACTTTATAATTTGTTGCACTTCAGCAGCTATACTCTTTCATCATTCATTATGATTTATGGGGCATTTTCATATTCAGTTCATAAATGAAATATAGCATAATCTTTCTAAAAAAACAAATCCACCTTTTGGTGGATTTAATTCTTTCAGAAAAGTCTCTTTATAAAACTATGTTTCTCCCTGTCTTCTTCTATTCGGAGTATCTCGAGTATTCCCAGTACACATATCATGATGAAACCATATTTATAACCATGGTGCGTACTCATAAATGTACTTACTTGCCCCCCAAACTGTGTCACAAGAATCAGGAGCATAAAAATAGTTACCATGAGGATTTTTCCGTGTTCTTTTGCCCAATTTGCAAAAATACTATGATCAGGTTTGAGGTATTTTGTTTGAAGTATTGCAAATCATCAAACAACAAGGACGAGGAGAAAAGTGAAAATGCTTGATTCAGGAACTCAGAATACAGTAGGTTCTACTACCTTTGCGAATCATTTTTCTAGCATTTCCAGTGCTGTAAAGAGAATGATAAAAAGTCCAAGCCATTGAATTGACGGATACTTTTCTAGCATCTTGGCAATCCAACCTGATGCTACCACCATGAGGATGATGGAGATGATAAGTCAGATTCCAAGGTTTACGACATTTCCATGGCTTGCTCCTGCCACAGCGAGTACATTATCGAGGGACATAGCAACATCCGCAATGATAATTGTTTTGATAGCTTCACCAAAACCTGATGTATTTTTGTCTGATGTTTCTTCGTGATGTTCGTGGGCTCGTATTTCTCGATAAAATTTCCATACGACATAGAGGAGGAGTACGGCGCCGAGGAACTCGAGTCCAGGGATTTTCATGAGAAATACAACTCAGAGAGAGAAGAGTATGCGGAGTATAGTTGCACCTGCAACTCACCAAAATATTGCTTTTTTCCGCATCTCTGGTGGGAGATTTTTCGTTGCCATTCCTATGAGTATAGCGTTATCGCCACTCATGACGAGATCTATGAGTATAATATTGAGGAGTGCAAACGCTCATGCACTCGTAAAAAGATGAGCAAAATCAGTAGAAAGAGTTTCAAACATAGAGAAAAATTATAGATATATCTGCATTGTAGATAAATACAGAAAAAATCAATCATTTTTTTGACAGGAATACGAATTATATGGTAAGATACTTTTGATATATTATTTCTTTAATTTTATAGTATCTATGTCATTCGAAACATCATTTAACCATGAAGAACTTTCTCCAGACCAAATGGCAAAACAAGAAATATGAAAAGATGGAAAATCAAAAGAAGCACGAGGTGAGGATGTTTGAAATCCTGACACGATGAATCTCGATGAAAAAAATAAGATGAAAAAACCAGAAATTGCTCAGCATCAAATTGATACTATTCATACAGCTGAGAATAAAGAAACTTGAAAAAATCCTCCTCCAAATCTCGATAACCCAGAAATAGCGACTCTTGCTTTTGGGGATTTTCCACCAAAAACTCCAGAATCCCAAAAGACTCAATCAGCATGAGTAGAATGAGTACAATCTGAATCACCAAAAGCATAAAAAAATCCCTCCAATGGAGGGATTTATAGTATATCAATTTGTCCGAGAATCGTTTCTGTTATCTGATATGGCGTTATCTTTTCGAGGAGGGCATCATAAGAAAGTCCTATACGATGGTCGATGATATCATGTGCGAGAGATTTTATATCATCTGGTGTTACAAATTCACAACCAGATATGAGTGCATGTACTCGTGCTGCTCGTATCATGGCGAGTCCTGCTCGTGTTGATGGTCAGTATGAGAGTAATGGAAAATCATATACTCATGTATCTTTTTTTCACCTGAGTGGTACTTTCGGGGATTCTGTGAGTTCTCGCATTTTCGTGAGAATATCTGATACATAGTCAAATATTTTTTCCTCTACATGGATGTTTTCTGTGAGATAGTCTATGATTTCTAAAATATCTCCAGGTGTGAGTTTTTCATATACTGATTCTGTTACGATAGTTGGTTTCTTATGTGTTTCTTCAGTAAATATTCTTTTTTCATCTGTTTTACTTGGGTAGGTAAGCATGATTTTCATGAGAAACCTATCGAGCTCCGCTTCTGGAAGAGGGTAGGTTCACTCGTGTTCGAGAGGATTCTGTGTTGCGAAGACGATAAATGGGGTAGGTATGTCGAGAGTTGCATCTCAGATGGTGACGCGTTTTTCTTCCATAGCTTCGAGAAGTGCGGATTGTACCTTTGGAGGAGTACGATTGATCTCATCGGCGAGGAGGATATTTGTAAAAACTGGTCATTTTCTCGTGATGAATTCAGCTTTTTGTGGTCGGTATATCTCATTTCCCGTGAGGTCTGATGGGAGCAGATCTGGGGTAAATGACACGCGTTTTGTATCGAGACCGAGGACGCTCGCGAGCGTGCGAATGGTTTTTGTTTTCCCGAGTCCAGGAACTCACTCGATGAGTGCATGTCCTCATGAAAATACCGTGATAATGAGTTTTTTTATCAGTTCATCTTGCCCGATGATATCTTTTTGTACTTCATTTTTTATTGCGTTGAGAGTTTCATATATGTGAGTGAGGGCTGGATTGAGCATAAAAAAATAGCAAATAATGAATATGCTGATTATAGATTTTTTGTGATTTTTGCAAAAAAGAAAATCTCGTTGTTTAGACGAGATTTTTGAGAGGATCAGTAGTTTCTGGTGTAGTATTTTCTCTGAACCATTTTTGGAGAGTATCTGGAGCGATACTTGCCCCAGGTCATGATATGAGTTTATGAGCAGAGAGACTATGTTGCATGGCACTTTTCATATTTACTGGATTTCAGAGTGCACTTGAGAATGCTCGCTCTACTTCTCCGAGACTTGAGGATATTATTTCTTTTCAAAAAAGTTTACTATAGATTGCTTTGAGAATTTGTTGTTGTTCACTTGTTGACACTTGTCCATCTATGGTTGCGTCAATTCATTTTTTTCGAAGTTCTGTATTTATGAGAGGAATGTGTGGTATAAACTGGGAAAGACCGAGTTCTGCATAGAGTTTTGTGGATTCTTTGTATTCTTCAACTTGTTCTTTCGAAATACCTTTTGCATCAAAAAGGGGAATATTATAGGTTCAATCTTGGTTTTTTGAAATATTTACTTGATTCAGTTCTGGAGCATTGGTTATAGGTGTTGTCATTTCACCCTCGAGGGCTTTTGACATAGTTAAAGATTGTCATGATTCCAATTTTGCAAGTGATTTCTCTCCTGGACTAGATTCTGGGTCTGTGAGAGTGGCGATTTTTTCAAGTGCTTTGAAATCATAAGTTTCTGAGTTTTTCCCTCCTACATATTTATTTGTTTCAATAAATAATTCTTGTGCTTCTGCTTCATTTCATAATGTCTTTTTTGCAATTATATACTTTTGGGCAAGATTCTTATTATCCTTTATGTATCCAATAATTTCAGCTTTTAATTTTATCTCCTCTTCATTTTTTGGATGTTCTAATTCTTTTAATTTTTCTTGAGCTGTTTTTAAGTCATATATTCAGTATTTCTCAAGTCATTTTAAAGAGTCATCTAATTGGCTTCTATCTATTGCTATTGCATTTACTGACTCGAGTCTTTTTGTAATCTTCGGAGTCATTTGTATGAGAGTATCAATGTTGCCTCATTTTTTTTGTTCTTTCCCAATAACACCTACCATATCTTTTGATTGCGCTGCTTTTGCTTTCGATTCTTTTGCTTTAATTCTTGCTGTGAGTCATTTTTCAAGTTCCTCGAGTTCTTTTATATGTTTTTGCTTATCTGGATTATTAACATCAGTACTAATCGCAATTTTAGTTTGTTGAATCTGAGGAAGCACAGTATGAATTTCTTGAATACTAAGAGTATCAACTCTTTTATTATGGACATTCTCTCATAGGGAAATTTCTGCAGGTTTTGTGTTAACTACAATTTCTTTTCAATTTTGATCCTTTTTCTTCCTATGAAAAAATCATAAAATTATCTCTTTTAGATTCTTTCATTTTGTTCATTTAAGAGATTCTTTACTTATTTCATCAAAAGCTTTTGCTTCTTTCTCAAAATTCTCTGTTGCATCTTGAAAAACTTTAATAACATCTGTTATATTTTCTCATTTCTGTTTTGCTTTTAGTAAAATAGGAGTTAAGTCTATTACTCAATCTTTAAAGGTGATATCCTTATTTTTCCCTAAAATTTCTATAAGTTTTGGATTATCCTTACCAAATTTTGCTACTATTGGATTGATAATTGCATCAATTTTATCTTTTTCAACTTTAATTTGTTGTTCTCATAGAGAGATAATCGATTTGATATCTGCAGTTGGTAAGTTTGTAATAATTTTAGATCCATTTGTTATTGATCAATCTATTCATCTACTTTTAAGGTAAATTCATATTTTTATCCATGTTTCTTTGGAAAAAGTACTACGAGACCCAGCTTTATAGAGATCATATAAACCTTTTGTTATCTCTCCTCCATTTAACATTCGAACATCTTTGGAAACCTGATCTTCATATGCTTTTAAGGACATGGTTTTATATGTACCTTCACTATATAGTACTATTTCCATAACTCATCATTTTTCAGCATTTTCAAGTGCTTTTATAATTGCCTCAGCTCATGATCTACCTGATCATTCATACCATCTTTTAGCAAGAGAGAGATAATTAGTTGATATAGCCCCTGTTGCTACCAGGAGATTATATGCGAGTTTTACATTTGGATTTTTTGATTTTTCAGATTTCGAAATGATGTCATTTGTTTTTGATATCAAGTCAACTACATCTAATTTTCATGGAGAATTTGTCGTTTGCTCCACTCAATACAAAACCCTGATGTTGTTTTTAAAACCGTATTTCATGGATTGATTCTCTCATATTTTTCTCTTTTTTGCAAAAAATATCGCTTTTCTTCTCTATTTCTCTATAATTCGCAAAAATTTCTCTATAAAATATGTACAATCCATTTTCTTTTTCTCTTGAGGCAACTGACGGACATGCTCGTGCCGGAACTATCACTACGCCTCATGGTGTTATCGAGACTCCGATTTTTATGCCTGTTGGAACTCGAAGCGCTGTAAAATGAGCAACTATCGACCAAATAAAAGAAATTGGTTCAGAGATAATGCTCGTGAATAACTATCATAGTTACCTGCGTCCTGGGTGTGATGTGGTAGAAAAATTCGGATGACTGCATAAATTTATGGCCGTAGATATTCCTATCTTGACTGATTCTGGCGGATTTCAGGTTTTTTCTCTTGGTCTCGGTATGCAAAATGATTCGTGAGAAAAGCTCGCAAAAATCACAGAAGAATGAGTTCATTTTCGTTCGTATCTCGATGGTTCGAAGCATTTTTTTTCTGCAGAAAGTGTCATGGATATGCAGTGTGCCCTTGGTGCGGATATCATCATGGCATTTGATGAATGTGCTCCTGGTGGCTCCACGCATGAATATGCGAGACAGGCGATGGAACGAACACATCGTTGGGCAATCCGATCAAAAGAACAATGGCAAAAAAATGAAGAAAAGAGAAGGGAAGAGGGACTCTATCCACAAGCACTTTTTGCGATTATCCAGTGAGTTATCTACGATGACCTCAGAGCTGAATCTGCAGAATTTATAAAAAATCTCGACACTCCAGGAGTAGCTATCGGTGGACTCTCAGTAGGGGAGAGTAAAGAAGATATGTATCGAATACTTGATGTTCTCGCTCCAATCCTTCCTGTAAATAAACCTCACTATCTCATGGGTGTCGGGACTCCAGAAGACCTCGTCGAGGGCATAGCTCGTGGGATTGATATGATGGACTGTGTTCTCCCGACTCGTATCGGTCGACATGGAGAGGTATTTTCGAGTTATGGGAATATGAAAATCTCAAATGAAAAATACAAATACAGTGAAGAAAAGATCCCGATGCTTCCTGGCTACGAAACATCTGTTTCGTCTCGGTATTCTCTCTGATACCTCCGTCACCTCATCAATGTCGGTGAGGCAACAGGTGGACTCCTCCTCTCTTTGCATAATATAGAATACTTGCTACTCATTGCGAAAAATGCGAGAAAAGCAATTACCACAGGAAAATTTGAAGAATTTAGAAAAGAGTTTTGGAGTGTATATCCAACACGCTGATAAATATTTATGGTTGCTAGGATACGAAATATTCTTTAATATTCTTTAAATAATTGTTTTTATTATGTAGGGTATATTTAAAATATACCCATGTCTCATGCATTTTTTTATCCAGGGACGCATCCTCATATTCAGGATAAAAGTCCCTCTTCTATGAACCAAGAAGTTCAGTTAAATACTTCAAAAAATATATACAGTTTATTGGACATGAGTACTCCTACTCTACGAAAATCATCAAATGGTTTTCATGAAATTTGATTTGAATCTCCAGATGAAGAAGAAATGAGAAAAGAGTGTATCAAATCCAGTACAACTCTCAAATTACTCGATATGCGTCTTGATATAATAGTTAACTCTTCGAATAGTTGAAAAAGAGTTATTGTAGATGTCTACTCTGCAGATTTGAATAATCCAAAATTTAAAGATGAAATAGCACTCATTAAACAATATGGTGGTACCCCAGAAAATGTTATTATTGAATTGAGAGATGAAAAAGTGTGAGAAGCTCAATTATCAGAATCCGGAATTTTAAATGTGCAATATTTTCGTGCCATGCTATGAATGAAACTTATAGTAAATGATTTTACTCTCGAATCTCCAGATAATGCATCCAAAATAATTGATTTTTCTAATCTTTCTAAGTTGTTTCAAAAATGAATATTACCAGTCTTTGTAAAAATTTCTTCCACAATCCTTGATAGAATACGAAAACGAGATGTTTTAATTCAAAATCTCCAGCATTGTGTACAATTTATAAAAAAATTAGTAGAAAGTGGTGTGAAAATTCAGTCTAAAAATATAACAACCCCAGCAGAAAGTGCTTAATAAAAAATCCTCTCAAATTTGAGAGGATTTTTTGATGCTTAACGCATCATCATTCATTCGTGTTTCATCATCATCCCGCTCATGCTTGCACCTGTACTTGTTTCATATCCCCAGTCTTTCATCCATTTTTTCATTTGTTCGATTTCTTTGGTCTGAGCAGTGATGATATCTGCTCCGAGTTTTACGAGTTCAGGTTTGTTGGATGCAGCGAGATATTTTGCCATATCGACTGCAGCTTGGTGATGGGGGATCATTCCTTCGAGAAATGCTCTATCAAGTGCATCCCCAGTTTTTCCTTCGAGCATTTTACTCATATCAGACATACTCATCGACATCATATCATGACTTCCAGTTGCATTCATCATAGTACACATAGGCATGTTTGGCATAGTTTTGCAGTGTTCTGCCATGTTTTCGCTCATACTTTCGTCACGACCACCTCTTGATTGTAAGCGTTTTTCCATTCTTTCAGAGTATGAATTCATCTTATCATATCCTCCGTTATACTTTCCGTCTCCACAGAGTGTTCCGAGATAGTATGCTCATACGATGAGCCCTACTACTATGGCGATACGGATTGTTGCCCAGAACCAGAAGCGTCTATGGTAATATGATTTTGTTCCACAACATGATGATGTTTCAGTTCCACAAGTGCATGGATTGCAAGTACAATTTTCGCAAGTACAGTTTGGATTTGTACATCCAGAATCAGTTTTTTTCATATATATAAAGGATAAAAAGTATAAAATATATTGGTATTTATTTTCTTGTTGCCATATCCCAAGTTTTGAGGAGTTCATCTATAAAGGCATCGACAATTCTACTATCTGGAGATGAGAGCTTCTCTCTTCCACAACACTGAAGATGATCTCGCATGAGTTCACGATTGGCAGATTTGAGCAGTCACATGGTAGCATTGATTTGATGGGCAACATCAGTACAATATGTCCCATTTTCCGTCATCTCGATGACAGTATCGAGAGTTCCACGAGCCTTTTTGAGAGCCGTTATTATGTGTTTTCTATTGTGTTGCATAAAATATAACCATACCATATGGTATGGTTATATTATGAAGAAAAATAAAAAAATCAACTTAAAATTGATTTCATTTCTCCAATTCCTATAATCCCTTTGTCAACCGCAATTGACACTTTTATTCATTACCCGCAAGTAATATGGTTTCTCAACTCAATGCTCGGCATAAGCCAAAATATGAGCTTCTTACATTTTATAAATTTGTCGATATCCCAGAAGGGGAGCTCGATAGTATCGCTCAGGAACATCTCGATTTTGCTCGAGATATCGGACTCAAAGGTCGTGTCTATATCGGAACAGAGTGAATCAGCTCGACTGTCACTGGGAACCTCGGGCAGTGTCGTGCGTATCGGTTTTTTCTCGAGAACTCAAAGTATTTCAAAGATATTCCAGATATTGATACGAAAGCTACTCCAGTCTCATGACATGAGTTTCCACGAATGAGTGTCAAAATCCGTAATGAGATAGTGACGCTCGGAGTCAAAGTCACAGCAGATCAAGTAAAAAAATATCATAAAGAAGTAACTCCAGAAGAATTTAAATCTATACTCGAATCAGATAAAAAAGATGAATATCTCATCCTCGATATGAGAAATGATTATGAATATCGTCTCGGACATTTTAAAAATGCTATACCTGCTGGAACGGTAAATTTCCGTGAAGTACCAAAACTCCTCGAACAATATGGAAAACAAGCAGAATGAAAAAAAATCATCTGGTACTGTACAGGAGGGATTCGTTGTGAAAAGGCTGCAGTACTGGGGAATCAGCTTGGTGGTACGGAGTTTTATTCAATCCAATGAGGTGTGGTAAAATATGTGAATCAATTCAATGATGGAAATTGGCTCGGCAATCTCTATACTTTTGATGGACGAGTTTCGACAGAGGTCGGAGATGAAAATACACATACAACCATAGGGAAGTGTCTCTATACAGATGAACTTACAGATAACTGTGAAAACTGTCGCTATCCACTCTGTAATGCACGACTTATCGCTACAGAAAAATCCTATAGAAAACATCTTGGATTCTGCTCTCGAGAATGTTATGAATCAGCTCGTCAGGATGGATTTGTAAAGATAGTCGACTGGGATAAGTTTGACTATAAATCTACACGACTTCTCGAAGATGGGATATCTCGCATCGAGCAACATCTCGATAAAAAGCTCGCAAATATCGAATGGAGACATGAAAAAAGTCAAAAGGAGGATATGATACTGGAATGTTAGTTGTCTCAATTCAAAACCCTCAATTTGAAAAAATTGAGGGTTTTTCTTATCTTCTGATATTTCTCCTTGACTTTTTTATTTTTTCTATAAAATCTCCTCATTCCTCGAAAGAAATTTTTCCGATTTTGTTACTCTTTTCTTCGAGTTTTTCCGTCAATCCTGAGCTATTATCACTCGTCGTATTCTTGTCATGGAACGACCTGCTTCAGGAAATTGCGGTTTTTCCATTTTTCTAACATCTATTTTCCATGGCAAAAAAGAAAGAAACGACTGTTTCTTCCACAGAAGCTCCAAGCACACTTGGGGAGATTTATTCTGTTCAAGGAAGATACTTTTTTACGGATGACCGTACTACTCTCGAACTTCCAGGACTTATCGAAGTACAACTCGATAGTTACCGAGATTTTCTAGAACGAAAGCTTGATCAGGCTTTTCATGAAGTTTTCCCAATCGAAGACTTTTCTGGTGAAAAAATCTCTGTCTACTACAAAAATTACTCACTCGAAGAGCCAAAATACTCAGTATTTGACTGTAAGAGAAAGAATCTCAACTATGAAGCTCCTCTCAAGGCTCGCTTCGAAATGCTTAACAAGCAAACAGGTGAAATCAAGGAACAAGATGTCTACCTCGGAGGAATTCCACTCATGACTGAGATGGGAACTTTCGTTGTGAATGGTATCGAACGAGTTATCGTCAATCAGATTATCCGATCGACTGGTATGTTCTTTACTCCTGATGCAAAACATCCTGGACTCTATGCTATGAAAATCATCCCACACCGTGGAAGCTGGTTTGAAGTAGAAATCGAAAAGAAAGGAATTATCAATGTAAAAATCGATAAGAAAAGAAAAATCCCTCTTACGGTTCTTCTTCGTGCATGGGGATTTGAGTCTGATGCTGATATTCTCTGAGCCTTTAAGGGTGAAGATGAATGGATCACAAAGCATATTGCTCCAACTCTCGAAAAAGACAAAACAAAATCTCGCATGGAAGCACTTTATGCTATCTATAAGCTTCTTCGTCCAGGTGATCTCGGTACAGATGAACGAGTAGAACAACTCTTTCAGACGACATTTTATGATCCAAAGAAATTTGAACTCGGATCTGTCGCACGAATCAAAATCAATAGAAAGCTCTCTCGTCACTATGCAGACCATGCTCGTGCTGTAGATGCTGAAGCAGCAGATAAATTCCTCATTGCTCAAGATTTTCTCTATGGTCTTCGTTACCTTCTCTCACTCTGTGATAGTCGTCCTGGATACTTCGCTGATGATATCGATCACCTCGAAAATCGTCGTGTCAGATCAGTTGGTGAACTTGTCTATGATAAGGTAAAAGTTGGTCTTGCTCGTATGGAAAAAATCGCAAAAGATCGTATGACGATTATTGCTGATCTCGATGAAGCAGTTCCAGGGACATTTATCAACTCTCGTCCGATGATTGCTGTAATGCGAGAATTTTTTGGTACAAACCAACTTTCTCAATTCATGGATCAATCAAATCCACTTTCAGAACTTGCCCATAAACGACGCGTAACAGCTCTTGGTGTCGGTGGTCTTACTCGTGAAAGAGCTTCGTTTGAAGTTCGTGATGTACATCCTACTCAGTATGGTCGAATATGCCCGATTGCAACTCCAGAAGGACCAAATATCGGTCTCGTTCTCCACTTTGCGACATATGCAAAGGTAGATAAGTATGGATTTATCACAACTCCATTTCGAAAGATTGTTCATGAGGTTTCTGTAGAAGAATCATCTCTTCTTAATAGAATTACTCTTCATGATACTGTAGATGCAAAATGAAAAGTTATTGTTCCAGAAAAAACGCTTATTACAGCTGAAATCGCGAAAGAAATAGTGAAGGCAGTCAAGACTCCAACGATGGAAGTTCGAGGATTTCTTTCTGAACAATTCGAATATGTAGACGCATACGAAGAGAGAGATCTCGTCATTGCTGAAGCAAATACTCCAACAGATGAATTTGGAAACTTTAAGGAAACTCGTCTCTCTGCTCGTCGTGCGAGTGAAGCGACTGTTGCCTATGTCCGTGAAGTAACTCATATCGATGTTTCTCCAAAACAACTCATGAGCGAAACTACGACACTCATTCCATTTCTCGAACATGATGATGCGACTCGTGCCGAAATGGGAACGAACATGATGCGTCAAGCAGTTCCACTTGTGCGCGCACAAGCACCTATCGTTGGTACTGGTATGGAGCGAATTGTCGGTGAAGGTTCAGGATATGTTATCAAGGCTGAAGATGATGGTGAAATCATTGGTGTCGATGCGAAACATATCTCCGTTCTCTATGCAAATGGAAAGAAAATCACTTATCCATTACGCACATTTGAACGATCAAACCATGATATGATCATCCACCAATGGGCTCGAGTACACAGTGGTGATGCTATCGAAAAGGGTCAAATCCTCGCTGATGGTCAAGCTATCGAAAATGGTGAACTCGCAGTCGGACGAAACCTCACAGTTGCATATATGCCATGGCACGGATACAACTATGAAGATGCAATTATCATCTCTGAAAAAGTCATGCAAGATGATTACTTTACTTCTGTTCATATCAATGAATATGTGATGGATGTTCGTGAAACAAAACTTGGGCCTGAGCAAACAACAAACGATATCCCAAATGTTTCAACACAAAAGCTCAAAGACCTCGATATCGATGGTATCGTCCGTACTGGTGCTTATGTAAAAGCGGGTGATATTCTCGTTGGTAAGGTAACTCCAAAGGGTGAAGTAGAACTTTCTCCAGAAGAGAGACTTCTCCGAGCAATCTTTGGTGATAAATCAAAAGATGTAAAGGATTCTTCACTTATACTCCCATCAGGTTCTGGTGGTAAAGTTATCGGAACGCATATTCTTCGTCGTGAAGATGGTGACAATCTCCCAACTGGTGTATTCAAACAAGTAAAAGTCTACATCGCTCAAACTCGTAAAATCGAAGTCGGGGACAAGATGGCGGGACGCCACGGAAACAAGGGTATCGTTTCACGAATCGTTCCAGTCGAAGATATGCCATTTATGGAAGATGGAACTCCAGTTGATATTATCCTCAATCCACTTGGTGTCATCTCTCGTATGAACATCGGACAGGTTCTCGAAACACATCTCGGAGGTGCTGCGAGAAAACTCGGTATCAAGGTTGCAACTCCTATCCTCGGTGGACTCACGACTGATCAGATCAGTGACCTCATGCAAAAAGCAGGTATTCCAGCAGATGGAAAAATCCAACTTTTTGATGGAAAAACTGGTGAACCATTTAAAGAAAGAACTATGGTCGGGGTCAAGTATATGCTCAAACTCCACCACCTTGTAGAAGACAAAATCCACGCTCGTAGTGTTGGTCCATACTCTATGGTCACACAGCAACCACTCGGAGGTAAGGCTCAAAATGGATGACAGAGACTTGGAGAAATGGAAGTGTGGGCGCTCGAAGGATACGGCGCTGCCAATATCCTCCAGGAAATGCTCACGGTAAAATCAGATGATATCAATGGTCGTACTCAACTCTACGAAGCAATAGTCAAGGGAAAAAAGATTCGCCGTCCAAATGTTCCAGAATCATTCAATGTTCTCCTGAGAGAACTGCAAGCGCTCAATCTCAATATCGATCTTCTCTCAGAGGATGAGGTATATGACCTCGAGACTATGATGAAGAACCGATATGCAGAACTCGAAAAACTCGAAGGACAATTCGATGTCGAAGTTGATATTCCACTTCCAGAAGAAGTAAAAGATGAAGAAGCTCCTGTGACAACAAGTATCGTAGAAGACGATAAAGAATAATTTATAACTATTTTCTATATGTCTCAATTAAATACATGAAACCATCAATGACTTTGAGATCAAGCATTAAATAATCACCTTTCATGAACTTCACATATACCGTTATCATGAAGTGATAGTGATATGAATAATTGAGTATCAGTAGAATGAGGATTTCAAGATTATTCGCCAACAACAGCGTTGGTGTCTGCTGGAATTGAGGATTTCATTGTAAATATACTAGGTATTTCTTCTTTAAAATAAATAGTCCCATACTCTCCCGCCACTTCCTTCGTATGGTTTTATCCAAGAGAAAGAGAAACACCGTTTTTCTCTCATGAACTCTTCCGTCTCTGGCGGATACGAAGATATAAGTGATAAAGTCCGTTAGATTTCTATTCATAGAAACCTTCAACCTTCAACTTTATACTTTTACCTAAATCCCTATGTTTCCAATGACAAAAGATCTCGAGAATTTCCTCAATGATAAAATCACTGACTATTCTCAGATCGGAAAACACGCAGGAAAACGAGATATAACTGTCGGAAAAAACCTCGACAATCTCTCTGCTATCTCTGTTGGTCTCGCATCGCGAGAAGATGTCCGCGCTCTCTCGTATGGAGAAGTACTCATCTCTGAAACAATCAACTATCGTACACAACGCCCAGAACGAGGAGGACTCTTCTGTGAGCAGATTTTTGGTCCACGAAAAAACTACGAATGTGCATGTGGAAAATACAAACGAATCCGATATAAGGGAGTTATCTGTGAACGATGTGGTGTAGAAGTTACGACTTCTCAGGTTCGTCGTCAGAGAACTGGACATATTGAACTCGCGGCTCCCGTAGCACATATCTGGTACCTCAAGTCAGTTCCATCTCGTATTGGTCTCATGCTCGACATTTCTGTAAAGAAACTTGAGCAGGTTATCTATTTTGCTTCATATATCGTTACTGATGTATTTACTGAGAAGCGAGATGAGGCTCTTTCTGAACTCGAAAATGCATATAAAAATCAGAAAATCACTCTCCAAAAAGATGTTCAGTCTATAATGAATGATCTGACGCTCAAGCTCGAATCAAAGGAAATTTCAAAGAAAGAATTTCATGAACTCGAGATGATGCACACGAGTAAAATCGATGAACTCGATCGTGAATATGCAAAACTCAAGGATCTTCTGAAAGGTCTCAAAGAAGCTGAAGTTATCGGTGAACTTGATTACCGAATTGTATATGAGAAATTTCCTCATGTATTCAAGGGTGGTACAGGTGCTGAATATCTCAAGCTCCTTCTCGAACGAATCGATCTCAAGGAATTTATCGAAAGAGAACAAGCTGAACTCAAAATTTCTCCAAAGAGTAAACAAAAGAAGATTCTCCAGAAGCTGAAGCTTGCTTCATCACTTTTCAAGTCTGGACAACGACCTGAGAATTTTATTCTCCATGCACTCCAGATTCTTCCTCCAGATCTTCGCCCGATGATTCAACTTGATGGTGGACGATTTGCTTCATCAGATCTCAATGATCTCTATCGTCGTGTTATCAACCGAAATAATCGTCTCAGAAAACTTTCTGAACTTGGTGCTCCTGAAGTAATTCTCAAGAATGAAAAACGAATGCTCCAAGAAGCCGTCGATATGCTCCTCAATGGTGATGTTCGCTCAAACCGTCCTGGATATACAACAGCAACAAAGAAAAAACTCAAGTCGCTCGCTGATATCCTCAAGGGGAAACAAGGACGATTCCGCCAGAATCTCCTCGGTAAACGCGTCGACTACTCTGGTCGTAGTGTTATCGTCGTTGGTCCAAGTCTCGAGATGAATGAATGTGGTCTTCCAAAGTCTATGGCATTAACTCTCTTTAAGCCATTTGTTATTGGAAAACTCATCGAAACAGAACAGGCGTACAATGTGAAACATGCTGAAAAAATCATCGAAGAAAAGACAAAAGAAGTATGGGATACACTTGATGAGGTAATTGCTGGAAAGTATGTTCTCCTCAACCGTGCTCCGACACTTCACCGTCTTGGTATCCAGGCATTCCGTCCTGTGCTTATCGATGGTAAGGCTATCCGTCTTCACCCACTTTGTTGTACTGCGTTTAACGCGGACTTCGATGGTGATCAGATGGCGGTACACCTCCCACTCACACTCGAGGCACAAAATGAAGCGTCGAGCCTCATGGTGACTTCGAAAAATATGCTCAATCCTTCAAATGGTGAACCAATCGTTGCTCCTTCACAGGATATGATTCTTGGATGTTACTACCTGACAAAGATTGATACTGGTGAAGCAACTCTCGCTTTTGCAAGTGGTGAAGATGCTCTCGCAGCATACGAAAACGGAGTTATCACACTTCATACTCCAATCAAGCTCCGTGTTGATGGAAAAATTCTTGATACAACATACGGACGATTTCTTTTCAATGAAATTCTTCCTGATTCACTCAAGTTCGTCAATGAAACAGTTGGTAAGGGTGGAGCAAAGAAAATTCTCTCAAAATCATTTGATCTTCTTGGTGGTGAAGAAACAGCATTTCTCGCTGATGCTATCAAGAATCTCGGATTCAAATATGCGACTGCTTCTGGACTTACTGTATCAGCCTTTGATATGCATATTCCAGTTGAAAAATACGGATTTGTGAACGAAGGTGAAGACAAAATCAAAGAAGTCCAAAAGGCATTCTGGCACGGTCTCATCACGGAAGATGAACGATATATTCAATCTCTCCAAATCTGGTCTATCGTGAAGTCTCGTATCGAAAAAGAGATGAAAAAGAACTTTGATCCAAAAAACCCAATCTACAATCTCGTGGATTCAGGAGCCCGCGGTAACTGGGGAAATGTGACACAGCTCTGTGGAATGAAGGGTCTCGTAGTATCACCAACTGGTAAAACTATCGAACTCCCAATCAAATCAAACCTCAAAGAAGGATTCTCAACACTCGAATACTTTATCGCCACACACGGATGACGAAAGGGTAAGGCCGATACAGCCCTCAAGACTGCTCAATCAGGATACCTCACTCGTCGTCTCGTCGATGCTGCACAAAATATCTTGGTTCGTGAACATGATTGTGGAACTATCTATGCTGAGACATTTAGTAGAAATGAAGAAAAATCTCTCTTTGGAGATACATTTGAAAATAAGATTTTTGGTAAATTTACTTCATCAAGTGTCCTCGATGCTGATGGAAAAGAAGTTGTCCCTGCTGGAACACTTATCGAAAAAGAAGTTCTCCAAAAGATACTTGCTTCAAGTGCCCTCTCTGTAAGTGTTCGTTCAGTTCTCACTTGTGAAACGGAAGAAGGTGTATGTCAACAATGTTATGGTCTCGATCTCGCGACGAGCAATCTCGCGAAAATCGGTAATCCAGTTGGTATTATTGCCGCTCAGTCTATCGGTGAGCCAGGAACACAGCTGACGATGCGTACCTTCCACTCGGGTTGAGTTGCCAAAGAAGGTGGAGATATCACTGCTGGTCTCTCTCGTGTCGAAGAACTTTTTGAAGCACGAAATCCAAAATATCTCGCTGAAATTGCTCCATTTGAAGCAAAGGTTGTCTCTATCGAAGCAGAAGGTGCAACGACGCATGTTGAACTCGAAGCGCTCGAAAAACAAGTTCGTGAATACTATATCACGGATGAGACAATGAAGCCAACTGTGGCAAAGGGTGATACTGTTGAAGCAAAGCAAATCATCGCAAAATCAAAGGAAACTCGAGGAAAATTACAGTCAAGTCATCCTGGTCGAGTTATCAAACTCACTGATACAACGATTACTATCGAGGATCTCATACCAGAAACAGTTGAATTTGATGTTCCAACTGGTCGCACAATTCTCATTCGTGAAAACGATATCGTAAAAACAGGTACGAAACTTACAGAAGGACATATCAACCTCCAGTCTCTCATGGATCTCGCAGGAGTTCTCGCAACAGAGCTCTATATCGTTTCCGATATTAAGGAAATCTACTCATCTCAGGGACAAACAGTGAACGCCAAACATATCGAAGTTATCGTTCGTCAGATGTTCTCAAAGATCAAGATTACCAATGCTGGGGATTCTTCATTCTTTCCTGGTGATATCGTTGATATCATCCGCGTTCGAAAAGAAAACCGAGAACTTGCAAAACAAGGACTCGAGGAAGCAATCGGTACACAGATGCTTCTTGGTCTCACGAAAATCTCTCTCTTTACTGAATCATGGCTCTCTGCTGCTTCGTTTCAGGAAACAGTCCGAGTACTCGTGGATGCGTCTACTTCTCGAAAAATTGACTATCTCGATGGACTCAAGGAAAATGTGATCATCGGTCGTCTCATCCCAACGCTCAACTACTTTGAAAACAATCGTGATGTTGGAGAATTCTTCTCTCATGAAAGTGATGGAACTCCAAATGAAGTTCTCGAATACGAAGAACTCGAAATCACGACAGCGAGTACAAGTCTTGTTTAAGTCTTTCATAGGTATAAGCTTTAAAAAAATCCCACACGGTCAGGTGTGGGATTTTTGCTTTTTCCCATGGCTTATGTTATTCTTATGAGAACTGATATTTATCTTATGCGCGCAAGTATATCCACGACCAATCGACTCATGCTTTGAGGATTTATTATTCTCAATCTTGCACTTGTAATTTTCATGACATACTATGCACCAGAATCTCGTCTTGGGATATTTCTTGTCATAATAACGATGATGAATTTTGGTATGTTTTTTCTTCATTGGATTATCAATTCCCGTTATTGGAGTGAATATGATAAATTATTTGAATACTTTTCTTCATTTATTCGTGATAAGAAAGATCCAGATATTTTACCTCAAAATGAAGAATTTGACGAAAATGCACGATTTCTTTCATTATTTAAGAGAACATATATCGAACAAAAACTTCAGAAAAAAGATTACAATGACTTTAAAAAACTTTTTGATGCTTTTATCCCTCATGAGATTGCTGATAAGATAGGATTTCGTGGATACGAACGCATTGTTCTCGGAACTGCCGAGAGAAAACGACTCACCATAATGTTTCTCGATATCATGAAATTTACGACTGTGAGTGAAAATATCGCAGATCCATATCGTGCTCTCCTCTTACTCAATATTTATTTTGATGGAATTGGTGAGATTATTTATCGATATCATGGATATATTGATAAATATCTCGGTGATGGTATGCTTGCAATCTTTGATGAAAATCATACGGATGACGCTATCCATGCTGCTATCGAGATTCAGGAATTTATAAAAAAATTTCAGATTTCTGCAGTGGGTCGATATATCGATATCGGTATCGGGATAAATACAGGAAGTGTCATCGTCGGAACTATTGGTACTAAAAGGCGTATGGATGCAACAGTGATAGGTGATGTGGTCAATACTGCTTCGAGACTTGAGTCTCTCACGAGAGAATATCCTCATCGTATCATCGTTTCTGAAGATACACAAAAAACACTCATTCATAGAGAACTCTTCTCACTTCATGATCTCGGGGAGACGACACTTCGTGGTAAAAATCAACCTATTAAGATATATGGAGTTGATATATTTGAAAAAGTTGAACTGCCAGAATAAAAAAAGTCTTATATTTTTATGCTTGATTTTTTAATAAATATTACTAACCTCATATGTATATGAAAGTTATAATATTTGGTACTTGACAGTTCGGTACTGCCATAAAAAATCTCGTAGGAGAAAATTGACATGATGTTGTTACTTGGTCTCTCAGGGGTGCTAGTGACTTAAAACTTCTTCCAGAAGCTGATTTTTATATATCAACACTTAATGCTTCTGGGGTAGAAAAATTTTCGAAAGAAATATCCGTAATTGTTGCATGAAAACCAATTCTCAGTGTAACAAAAGCATTTGTTCATACTGATGATATTTTTGATATTTTCCCAACAAGGCTTTTATGAGAAACTTCTTTTGTCCTTTCCTGACCAAATCTTGCAAGTGAGATGCTTCTTTGACTTCCTACAGGAGCAACAATTTGATGAACCCTTGAACAATTTATACTTACTCAATCTGTGCTTCAGACTTCAAAATTTCACTTACAGCATTTTCCTGAAGTGAGAGTCATAGAACTTATGTGAATTATGAAAAATATAATTGCGATTTGAATTTGAATTATTGATGGTTTTTGATTGGGTGAAAATATGAAATGAATATTCATCACTCATATGTGTAATGATACTATGTTTTTTGCTAAACAACAATTTAATATAGACTTTAATATAACAAATATTTATGCTGGAATTGGTGATATTTTTACTACTTGTAGTAGTAATGAAAGTCGTAATCACTGATTTGGAGTATATTTTGCTCGTACAACTTCTATTCAAAGAGCTCTAGATTTTATGAATACTTCTATAGAATGACTTCAAAGCATAAGAGTTCTCTGATCATTTTGCCCAGTAGATAGTATTTATCTTTATAGATTTTTATCATTTTTTCAATGAGATGGAGCATCTTTAAATAAAGATGCATTTATAAAATCATTATTTTAAACTTTTATGACAGTCAAAATCCATCCATCCTGGAAAGAAGCATTGAAAGACGAATTTGAAAAGCCATATTGGTGAGAACTTACAGAATTTGTAAAATCCGAATACGGTACAACCACATGTTTTCCTGCCTGAAAAGATATTTTTCGTGCATTTGATATGACTCCATTTGACTCCGTAAAAGTCGTAATCCTCGGGCAAGATCCATATCATACACCAGGTGCTGCTATGGGACTGTCTTTTTCTGTACCAGATGGTTCTAAACCTCAACCAAGCCTCAGAAATATCTTTAAAGAACTCGAATCAGACCTCTGAGTCACTCGAACAAAAACAGATCTCTCAGACTGGGCAGAGCAGGGGGTTCTCCTTCTCAATGCTGTTCTCACAGTCCGATCTGGACTTGCTGCGAGTCACTCTGGAAAATGATGGGAAAATTTTACTGATGCAGCCATTCGTACAATTTCAGAAAAAAGAGAATGAATTGTTTTTATCCTCTGGGGAAACTATGCTATCCGAAAACGAGAATTGATTGATAGCTCAAAACATCATATCATCACTTCTCCTCATCCGAGTCCATTTTCAGCGCACAATGGCTTTTTTGGCTCTCGTCCATTTTCTCGTGCAAATGCATATTTATGAGAACAGTGAAATGAAAAGATAATATGGGGATAAATAATTTCTTGATTTCCTTATAGATTCTTTTACAATTTTTGAGATAACTTTTATATATTTATTTTCTCTCATGAAATCCTCTACAAAAAAGATTCTTGGTCCGGTGCTTGTAAGTATACTCGGGACATCACTCGTATTCATCCTCGCTATCTATTTTCTAGACTTTGCACCAAAATTTTCTCCACGAAGTGATGAAGAGAAAATCTGAATAATTTCACAAGAAAAGGAAGAAGTGAAACAAGAAAAAAAAGAAGAAGTATCAACTGTTTGTACCATGGAGTATGCTCCTGTCTGTGGTGCTGATGGAAAAACATATGGAAATGCTTGTAGTGCAAATGCTGCGAAAACAATAGTCGTATCTGATGGTGAATGTAAAAAATCTGTAGAAGAAAATACAGGAGAAATAATGGAAACTCAAACACCAGAAGTCATATCCAATCCTATCAATCCAGTCAAAAATACAGAGACTTCCGAAACAGACTACACAAATACGGGGAAATATCAGATATATGAAAATAAGAGTTTTGGATACACAATTTCTCTTCCGAAATATGCATACTATCAAGCATATAGAACGAAAGATGGAGCAAATCATGCACTTGCTCTTGGACTTTCAGAGGCGGATATTGTAGATATTACGACAGCACCTGTTCGAGTGTATTTCTATAAGACAGCTCCTGCTACTCCTCCGAGAGGAACAGAGGTAAAAGTCCAAAATGGAGTTCTCTATGTTGATGGAAATATATCTGCTCCAAAAATACAGACAATTATTGATACGATTATTCTGAGTGCGAGATAGTCCGATTTCAGAGTTTTATGATATTTTCATATTCAGGCATCATACTATACACCAGATTCCAAAAAGGTTTCTGGTGATTTTTTTCTTTTAGGTGTGCGAGTTCATGGACGATGATAGCATCGATAAAAAGCTCTTTTCCAGAGAGATATTCTGCGAGTCGATAGCTAAAACAGAGTGTATTTTTGCTACTGCAACTTCACCATCGTGTTTCTGATTTTGTTATCTTTATGCTCGTATATTTTGGGAGCATATTTTCTTTCCAGATTTTTTCGAGTTTTGGAACTATATATGCTTTAAGTTTCTTTTTCATTTCTTGTATTTCTTCTTCACTGTATTCTTTCTTTTTTTCTTTTTGTTGTATTTTTATCTGGTTTTTTTTGATCCATTCTTGTTTTTGTTCTATAAAACTTTCGATAAAAGAAAGAGGAGTCCGCATGGGTGCTCTCACAACAAGTGAAGCATCTTCCCATATTTGTAGGCTGATACTTCGTCTTTTTGCTCTGATGAGAGTGTAGGGGATATCCATATTTCTATTTTTATTGTCACGCTTTTTCTGTAGAATAGTCTTAGGTATTTGAAAGATATAAAAATCTCTCGCATATTTCTTTTCTCTATTTCATATATGATTATTTCTGCTTTACAGAGTCTGCGTTCCGGAGATATGCATTCGTTTGGGATTCTCTATGATGCGTCCTATGAGAGAGTATATAAGTTTGTCTATCATCGCACACTTGATACGCATCTCACAGAAGATATTGTATCTATGGTATATATGAAAGCAATGAAAAATATCAAATCACTCAAAGCTCAAAGTGAGGGTGAATTTTTTTCTTGGATGCTCAAAATCGCATATACGACCCTGATAGATACAGTTCGGACTTCTCGTACACATGATGAGATAGATGAGGAGAGTTCTGATTTTGGTTTTGAAAATGACATCGCCAAAGATCTCGATAATAAAAATAAACTCGAAGAAGTTCTCTCATTTATGAGCTGATTCTCTGAGCGAGATAGAGCAATACTCACTCTACGAATATGGGATGAGCTTTCATACGAGGAAATATCATCTATAACAGGAGAGAGTATTGATAACTGTAAAAAAATCGTCTCGCGAAGCCTCATGAAAATCACTGCAAATATTTCGTATATATTTATATTCTCACTCCTTCTCTCCTATGTCATACAACATTAAAACACTTCTCGAAGAACTCTATACTCTTGAGCCATCTCTTCGAGAAAAAGAGGATTCTATTATCCGTATCATTACGGAAATGCAAAAAAATAAACCTTCTTTTACTATCGATGAAGATTTTAGAAGAGCACTCAAGAATAAGGTCATGCATGAACTCCTCGGGAAGCCTCAAAAAACTTCGTGGTATATTGTTTTTCCTATTCTTTCATGACTTTCATTTGCAGTATTTGGATTTTTCTTTTTGCAAAATATATTTCCTCAAGTATCTGAGAAGTCTCCAATCATAGAAAAAAAATCTCTTTCAAAAGTTTCATTTCTTCCAACTATTTCTCCTCAAAAGGAAAATGCTTTTGGAAAAAGTATTACTCTCGCTCAGGAAAATACTCATCAAAATCAGACTCAATGAACCGCCACTCCAACTGCTGTAGGCGCGAGTTCGAAGATGATGGTACAAGATTCGATGATTATGCCTCCTCAGGATATGGTATATTATACATATACTTATACTGGATCTCTCCCACTCACTCGTGAAAAACTCACCGTATATAAGAAAACAAATTGAGTATCGGATATCCTTCCCATAACAACCATACTTTCAAATTTTTCTCTTCAAAATTTTGATCTTTCCGCATTTCAAAATACACAAATCTCGAATATATCATTCATAGAGAATCGTGACTATGGCTATAGTGTAAATATTGATTTCTCTAACCTCTCACTTTCTCTTTCGGAAAACTGGACAAAGTGGCCACAGCCAAAATGTGATCAAAATGGTTGCGAAAAGCAAAAGCCACTCACAGAAAAAGATGCCCTCGCAGATGATGAAGTTGCTCGCATAGGAAATACTTTTCTCAAGAAATATGGGATAGATACAAATCTCTATGGAAAACCAAAAGTGACGAAAAATACTATGATGCTCTATGCTCGTGCTGATGGTGCACCAACTACCAATACACAAATACCTGAGCAATATACTCTCGTGTATCCACTTCTCCTGGATGGAAAAGAGGTCTACGAAGAATATGGAGGATATAAGGGTATATCTATGAATATCGATACTCGTACCAAACTCGTCAGAAGTATGTACGGTCTCGAAAAACAAATGCTTGAATCATCAGTCTATACGACGCCTACTGCAAAATCGACATTTGAAAACTGGATAAAATACGGATGAAAATATGAAACAAAACCATTTCCAGATCAAAAAACAGTAGAGATATCACTCGCTACACCATCGCTCCAGTATGTACATGTGTATGGTGAGTGGAAAGATGGAACCTCACCAGAATACTATATTCCAGCATATGTTTTTCCAGTAAAAAAAGATGCTACAGTTATAGGCTATGTTCCAGATCAGATTATCATTCCAGCTGTCGAGGAATTCGCAAAGATGGTCACATCATGAGATACTCCTATCGTATCACCGATACCAGTCATGATGAAATAGGAAAATAAAACTCGAGCATTTGCTCGAGTTTTATATTTATTTGAGGGCAGTTTTCATATGTTTTTTGTAGTCTTCGACATTTGGCTGGTCAAATGGATCAATCTCGAATAATTCACCCAAAAGAGCCACTTCGAGCATCTTTGATTGCATCCAATATCCGATATCATAAGGGCTTTTATTACTCATGATACTCTTTGATACAGGGACTCATTTTTCCATGAGTGCTTGCTCAAATCCGCTTATCGCAGCAGAGAGGATTTCCGTTGCCTTTTTTCATACGATATCTCAGAGGATACTCGTAAAAGGAGAATTTCCCACCTCGAAATCATCATCTGATACAAGAGAGACGATATGTATCATGCGATCTTTTGTGTGTGCGAGATCGAGTTGTGCTATCGAGTGGAGGTCTATAGTACCGAGTGCTGTACTTGGTGTTATACCAACACTATTTCCAGTTATCTTTATTTTCCCGATACTTTCCGCGAGGAGCTGTCGATACCATTTTCCGAGTGATTCGAGTTTTTTCGCGAAAAACCAATGTTCATAGATATTTCTCCCTGAGTTATATCAGGCAAAAAGCATCATTGCTTCACTCTGTACTCGGGATTTTTCTCCCGGGTGTAAAAAATCTGATAGAGCATCTCTTGCCCCATCGAGGAGTTCATCCGTATCATATCCGAGGAGTGCGAGTGGAAAGAGTCCAACATTGGAAAATACACTATATCTGCCTCCTACTTTTGGAGGGAGATTGAGTCTATCCCATCATTCACTTTTTGCGAGGTTATCGAGTTTTGAGAGTGGATCGGATATTGTCACGATATCTACTTGCTCTCTATATGGAAGGAAGAGTTTTCGATAGAGGATATCTGCGAGGGCGAGAGTTTCTGTGGTAGTTCCTGATTTTGATATGACGATGATGAGGAGATTTTCTCCTGCCTCGAGCATTATCTCGATGGATTCGATGGCTTGTTTTGTGTATTCTGGATCTGGTGTATCAAAAAACGAGATATTTTTTTCCCCGAGAATATCGTTATCTCTGAGGGATTCGTGTATGGCGATAGTCCCGAGATTTGAGCCTCAGATTCATACGAGAGCGATATTTTCGACGCTTTTATATTTTTCTACGAGTTTTTTTCTCTCGTCCTCACTCCCTGTATCAAATGGTAATAAAAAAGAAGCATAATCTGACGAAAAATCCTGTTTTTCGAGGAGAGTCTGGAGTGTGTGTATGAGTGACATAAAATATAAGTCGAAAATATTATTTCTTTGAGCGACCCTTTGCTTTCGCAACACGCCTGCCACCTGGGCCATATTTACTTGGTCATTGTGGTCATACTTTTGCGAAAACTTTCGGAGGATTTTTTGCTTCTTCTTCATCTGCGAGATGTGGAGGAAGGGCTGGTCTGTGTGACATAGTATTGTAGAAAAAAATTATCTGCCTCGTCCTGCTGCTCGCCCTGGTCGTTGTTTGTTTGGAGGGTTAAAGTTTGTTGCTCATTTCCCGAATTTACTCATTCACTGGTTTCCAAATCGTGATACTTTTTGTGCTACGGGTGGGATTTTTGGAAGCTCTTCTTTGATTTCTTCTGTTTCTGGAGTGATATTATCAGTTTCATTTGGTGCTGTCATATGGAAAAATTAGGATAGAGATGATTGTATAGAGAAAGGGTATTTTGTAAATGGTTTTAGCTTACTCTGTTTTCAGGATTTTTGACTTGTCGAATCAGTTTCAAAAAAGATTGTTGTAAGTTACCTGCATCTTGAGTAGATAAAATAGAGAAAAACGCTTTATCATATGTATCAACCGCATCCATAGATTCTTGGATTTTTTTCTTTCCTATTTCTGTCAGAGATATTTTATATGCTCTTTTATCTTCTATAGCTGGAGTTCTCTGTATATATCACTTTTTTATGAGTGATTGTATGATAACTGAGGTTGTCATAACATCGATTCCTGTTTTTTCTGAGAGTGCTTTTTGTGTTGGTGCCTCTTCAAAAGTCACAAACCATGCTGTTGTCGTGAGGATGACAAACTGAGGATGTGTGAGATTGTGTTTTTTGAGAACATTCTTGATTCATGCTTCCCATGTGGCATAGACTTTGTAGAGGAGGAATCCATGACTCGATTCGGGAGATGAGAAATTAAATACTATTTCTTGTTTCATAGGATCACATTGTAGAAGAAATCAAACCAAAATCAAAAAAGTTAGAGTGTTTTTGCATATTCTACCTGTCGTTTAAAGGTCTCTGGAAGTTCTCGTATAATTCCACTTGCAACGACCATAACCCAAAACCAACTCATCCATCCATCGACTCGCATAGTGACAGATATCTCGAGTCATTCTGGAGTTTCGCTCAGAGAATGATATCCATACATCTCAGCTCAGAAAAAGTGAGTGACATCGTCGAATTGTCTGAACTCTTCGAGATGAGTAATCTCGATATCTGCCTCTGGTCATCCCTTTGGCTTGAGTGTGTAGTGACTTCCCACTACAAATGCCCCGTGGAGTTTCGTCCACTCGATACCATTGTCCCAAATAGGGAAGGATTCTATGTTCTGATAGAGTTTCCACATTTGTTCTTTCGTGACTTCTTTTGTCACGATTTTTTCTGTTTTCTGCCACATAGTTTGTAATTTTAAAAAATAATAAGTACTTATATTATATAAATACTTATTATTTTGCAAGTGATTTTTTACTTTTCATTTATCAGATTTACGACGAGTTTTATCATCATTTCTTACCAATTACCCAATTCTCTTGCTCATCTTCTGGATGATATTGTTCGCACGGGCTACCTCCTCGGATTCCGCTGTATGGATGATATCCGAGCAGAACTCCTCGGCTCGAGAGATGGCTTCCGAGAGTTTCGTCTCGCCACCTGGTGCGAGTGCGACATAACTCACACGAGCATCGCCATCATGTGCCTCACGCCTCACGAGTCCGATCTTCTCCATCGGGAGGAGGAGTCGAGTGATCCCACTCGCTGTGAGTCCGATCGCCTCTGCGAGATCCACCCGTCGCATACGGTGACCATCGGCAGTAGAGAGAGCATAGAGGATGAGGAAGTCTGACCATCCGAGCCCACCGAGCCGAGCATCGAGCCTGCGGGAGAGTACTGTCTCGATACGAGAGAGTGAGATAAAAAATGAGAGTGTAGGAGAAATAGTAGACATAAAAATATATTTGATTAATAGTTGACTAATCAAGTATATTGAAAGGGGAGGGGAAGTCAAAATAATTAGTGCTTTGATAAACTATCTTAAGAAAAACACAACTGAGATTGCAATTATTACTACTCAAATTATTACTAATACTGGAATAATTAATTTAGTATCTCAGCCTTTAAATTGCATAGTAATCTTTCATGATCATGTTTTAGCCTCCAAGGTACTTGTTGCATACATACCTTTTTGGCTTAATCATGCCAGTTCATTTAAAAAGTTTGATATATCTCATTGAGCAATTCAACTATCAGTAATCTTTTGTTTTGCATTTTTTATCAAATCTACATCATTGGATATTAACTGATAGGTTAATTCTTGTTTTTCTTTTTCTGAAATATTCATAGAAGCAATAGTTTCTATGAGTTTATTGTTATCTTGTTTGATAATTGAATTATTATTTTCCATGAATTTTTAAGGTTAAAATTAAATCTTTCAGATTGCTTACCTCCGTTTTTAAAAAAAGTATCAATACTATTTCCCCAAAAAATAGCAAAAAGACTACAGGGGTCATTTTATGAGATCATGAATTATAGAATAAATAAAATAATCATAAAATGAATATTGCATATAATATAAGTTTTATCCTAGAAAACAATATTTGTAATTTAATATTATTAATTGATTTTAATTCAATTCTTAAAGAAAGCGTTCATCAGGCACATTGAAATTCAGAATTCAGAACCATATCTTTGTCTTGTTTTTTTATTTCTTCACATTGAAGAATAAGAAAGTTTATATCTCATAGTTCAATTAATGAGTTGATATTTCATTCAGTTTCAGAAAAATTCATTTCAAGAAGTTCTCAGAAAATATAGTTTTCAATTAACTTTTGATATCTTCATGAAGGTACAATTTTTTCTATATTTAAGCCCTGAAAAGCATAGTCTCTAATATTTATTAGAGATATATCAATGCTATTATCTAAAAAATTAATTTTGTATATTGCTTGGAAAGTTCAGTTCCTAATTTGAGATAGCTGATATTTAATTAGGTTAAAATCCTTTTGTACTTGTTCATAAGAAAGCCTGAGTTTTTCAAACAATATATACTTACAAATCTCCAAAAATCATTCAATTTCATCATCAGTAAATATTCTTTTTCCTACCATAAACGGTAAATCATTCTTGCCAAAGCATTTAATTTTATCTATATAGTTTCAATATATCTCATCAATTTCGTGAATATGAATCCTTTTCTTAATTTGTTCCTTATGGAGACGGTATATGAAAGATGTTATTTCATTTTTTAGTATAAAAAATCTTTTCTCATCTGAAAGAAATCTTGGAACACACTTCAGTATTCTTTCCATTGTGCTTCTAGTCCTTGAGACTCTGCCAGTTTTCCAATCGTCATAAACATTAATAAGATATCTATATGATCCATCTCAGTAGAGTTCACGATATAAATCAGCTATTTTATTAAAAGTGACTTGATCCACACAAAAAAATTCTCTTTCTATATAAAGATACGCGTCAAATCTCCTCAAATTAAAACCTCCTTTATTTCTTCTGAACATAGATATTTAGTTATAACTTATGAAAAGAAAAATAGATACCCAGAAACATAAGAATACAAAGTAGTATAAAAATAAAACTATACTTAGTGCGATTAAATGAAATTCATCATTTTTCCACATCATTACTGGTAATATTTGAGTTTATTTTATCTTTCTTCCACATTCCCAAGTTAGATGAATTCGATGATATCTGAGCCTCACGATACTCATCTTTCCTGCTAAAATTATATTTTAAATATGCAAAAGCATATCCGTCTGAAATCATTACTTTATTAATATCAGCATCATCGATCAGCACACGCCTCAATAAACGCGAATAAACATCTTTATCATCGGTCAATATATCTTTCTCTAAATTAACGGTTTTTCATCCTATTAAAGCATCCAGATGATATTTTGATTCCTGTCAAAATATATCAGATATCTCAGGAGCATTAATTCAAACAAGGCGGACTTTCTCGCCAGTCTCAATTACAAAAGTATCTCCATCAATTACTCTAACAACTTTAGCATTCTCTCAGAAACATGCTAGGCTGTTAGTAAAGAATAAGATAATTATAATTAGTGATTTCTTCATTTCTTTAACTTAGTTATTTTTTTACCGAAAATTTAAGATATATAATTTAAGGTTATTTCCTTGTTTTTTTTATTCTTCTTTTAAAATCACAACGATACTAATTCTAGATTTCTTCATGCCTCACGGGTGACTGAAAATAACTATACCCCATCCCCCAACTCAAGATACTCCACCGTCGCAAGCTTTCCACCCAGCACCCCACCGAGATCACCATACATACCACCAGTATTTTTGATGACTTGTTCGAGGAGGGCTTCACGCTTTTTCCACCTACTTTCGAACGCTCGACGCTCCTCAGCGACTTGGTCTTGCATCTGACGGAAAGCATCGATGATATTCTCGACTTTGTCCTTGAACTTGGCACTCGTGAGATAGTTGTAGAGGACTTCCATCTTCTCATCCTTGGAAACTAACGAAGTGCGGAGGTGTGCCATCGACTCTATCTGTCCACGGAGCATCATAGCTATCGGGAGGACATACGACCACTCGACGAGCCAGACTCATTTATAGAGACCGAACTTGTCGACCTCTTTCGGTAGAACTACCGTCACGAGGATAGAGACATCGGCATTGACACGCAGACGATCTTCTTTGAGTTTTTCGACCCAGCCATCAGACCATGCCTTCGTATTTTTTGACTCCCAGGCGATGACTCCGACTGACTGACCAAAATCGTTGCGGACTTCTTGGATGATGTCAGCACCCTTGATACCCTTCTCGACATCGGAGATGATATCGATAGGGAAGTTCTGCATGAGGAGTTCTTTGAGAGCGTCTTCTTGGATTTCTCATTGTATTTGCATACTGCCTTGGTTTGCTTTTCGATTTGCATCTTCGACCGCGCGCTGTGTCATCTCGAGTTGTTTCGTGAGCTCGGCGATGCGCTTATCTGACTCGAGTTTCATCTTTTCATTTTCGAACTTTGCTCGTTCCTCGGCTTGTTTTTTTGCTTCTTCTTCGACTTTTTTGCGCTCTTCCATCTTTGCTTTTTCGAGTTCGAGGGCTTGATTTTTTTTCATGTTTTCAAATTCCTGAGACTGGCGGAGGAATTCCATTTCTTTTTTTCGAGCTTCTTCATCGCGTTTACGGAGTGACTCGAGTTCGAGGGCTTGTTTTTGATTTTTTTCGATTTCATCTCTGCGCGCTTTTTCTATCTCTCACTTTGCCCAGTCGAGAGCGCGCTTGTCTGCGTCTGCTTTGAGCTCTTTTTGGAGTTTTTCACGCATTTCATCGAGTTCATGCTTTTCGAGGTCAGAGAGAGAGAATTGATGATGACAATTTGGACAAGTGATGAGGTTTTGTGTGGACATTTTACTTGTATTAAAAAGAAAGTTATCTATAATTCGCATTATAGTTTTTTTCTAGTATTTACAAGTCGGTGATGCAACAAAAAAGGGTCATGCGAGACATACAAAGATGAGGTGGGGAAATACTCGATATTCGATCAGTTTTTCCACTCACTCGCACTCATGCCATGAAGCAGGGGAGATATATCACGACACTCGATGATATACAAAAAGTCGCATCTCTAACAAAGGTAGATCTCTCTGTAAAACCAGTTCTCTCTATCGATAAGTTCGATACGCTCGCGACGCTCGATATCACGCATTCGGATATCATCCGAGCAACTGCTCTCACTCGCAAAATCCAGAAACTTCCCGAGAGAAAAGAGATCATCGACCTTGTCCCTCCGCTCGCCCTCCCATATGGAGCGATAGATATCCGTATATACACACCACCAAAATCTGAGAAAAAATACGCAGATCTCTATACCCGAAAACTTCCGTATGGACTTTTTATCAAACGGTGAACGCATATTGCTCGAAAATGGTCAAAGAAAAATAGACGAGGTATCATGGGTGTTGTAGTGACTGTTTTTGTGATGACCGTTCCAGTGCTCTGATATGTGCGATATTCTGTCGAACGAGCATATAACTCACTCTCGACTCTTGGGAGCATGCTGACTCTAGAAGAGCGAAAGCATATAGTTTTTGAAGCGAAGCGAGATTTCGAAAAAAGTCGAGCTCTTTTTACTCCATTTTCATGGATTCCTCTCTCGCAAGTAGAACTCGCAGATGCAGCGATAGAATGAGGATTTCATATGACGAGCGCGATGGATATATTTTTATCGATACTCCCAGATACACCGATACAAACTGGATCTCTCGTGACAAGCTCGACGAATGACTCTATCACTCCAGAGTATCGTGCGAGTGCTCAGGATATCGATACGCTGGCATTTCTCGGTATCGATACACCGACAGACTGGTTTGAGTCGCATACTGCTGATTTTCAGAGTATTTATACACATCTCGAGGATGCCACGACAGCATATTCTCTCGTGCATACAGAAAATGATATCGGGAAAAAAGTCCAAAAAGTTGCGACACTTATGCAGAAATTCACGACTTATACAGACTTTATCCTAAAAAATCAGACCGCTGTCCTCAAAATGCTCGGACATGATGAGCCAGTGAGATATATGATATTTAATCAAAATCGTGATGAAATCCGTGCGAATGGTGGTTTTCCTGGTTCTATCATCGCACTCACGCTCTATAAGGGAAATATCCTCGACATGAGAAAAGATGATATCTACTACTATGATTGGAATCTCTATCCATACAAAGAACCACCACCTCCAGGACTTGCACTTCTCTCGAATTCTTATGGACTGCGAGATGTGAACTACTATCCTGACTTTCGCGATACTCTCGCCAAGGCAAATGACTTCGTCGAACGATCAGGTGACTCGACCATCACGACAGGGATAGCAATACATCAGTGAATTATTGAGGATATACTTGATACAACCTGACCTGTGACAGTTTCTGGTGTCACGATACCATTTGATGCGAAAAATTTTTCTGTCCTGATGTCGCTCCTCGTAGAAAATCAATATGCAAGAGAACATCATCCAAAGGATATACTGTTCCAGTTTGCAAAAGCACTCCTCGTAAAAATATCAGATACGCATTCTTATGCTGGCGTATTGTCTATCCTCGAAAAAGAGTGGAAAGATGGAGAAATCGTCATGGCATCTCGTGATACGGATATGGATAGTTTTATCGCATGATATAGGAAAAAACTCCCATGGGAATGTCATGAAAATACCGAAACAGTTTCCTCTGAAAAAGAAGTATCAAAAAATAATTGTTCTCCAAACTGGGCATATCCTGTATTTACCTCCGTTTCATGAAATAAATCAGATAGATATATCTCTCGTCTCTATGAGGCAAAAACCACAAAAATACAAGGATGTACATATGAAAATCTCATCACACTCTCAAATACGCATACCTATAAAAAAATAGATACTGATACTCTGAGAGGATATATGGATACCTTTGGAATCAAAAATAAAGAAGAACGACAGAAACTCGAATTCATCGAGTGAAATGGAAAAAATCGAGCATTCGTACGACTCTATACACCACTCGGTTCAAGGCTGGCGTATTCTGGTTCTGATATCACTACAGTAGACAATGAGCATGCTACAGTATTCTCATTTTCCCTCGATACAATGGTAGCCTCTACGAGCGCGAAAACTCTGCGATATGTGACGACTATACCACACTGCGAATCGAGTGATACCAACATAGCTTGGACGAAACAACCATGAGTGAGGGAAGTAGAGATGAAGAGTGAATAATAATCCCAATCAAATTGGGATTATTTCGATTTTTGTCATATTGCACTTTGGTTTCTTTTTTCTATAATTCTCTCATGCATTTTTCTCCTCTCAATTTTACTCATTCTCCCACTCGTGCGATTTTCTCTTTTTTGTGTCTTTTGGTAGGGATTTTTTGTATCGGATGGAGCGTATTTTCAGAAAAAACACCGAGAGATATGGCGACACTCCTCCTCATCGATAATTCACTCTCGATGTCCGTGACCGATATGATAGGAAGTGGAAATATATCACTCTCACGACTCGATGCGACAAAGGATCTCGTGAGACAGATACTTTCATTTTCTCCCGATACTCGAGTCGGTCTTGCCTCATTTTCTGAGTGAACACAGATACTCTCGCCACTTTCTCCCGATATAAAGACACTCCTCTACAAGCTCGATGCTATAATACCTCGCACAAGTGGCGCGAGTACGGATATAGCGCATTCTCTCGAAAATATAGCGACACTCTATCCGAAAACTCCACTTCATATCATCTGTATCTCTGATGGAGAAGAAACGACACCCGATGCGAAAAATCCGAATACATTTTCATTTCCAGATGGTACTCGTTTTTCATGGATATCTGTTGGAACAGCTCTCGGTGGACCAATACCAGAATGATATGATGGACTCGGAAATATCCGATACAAAGAATTTTGATGACAAAAAATCACTTCAAAATCTCATCCAGAAAGCCTCGAAAATTTCTGAAAAAAATTTGGATGAGAGGTCTTTGTATTTTCTGACATGAGCCAAAAAGAAAAAATCGCAGAATCTCTCAAAAATGAACTTTCCTCTAAAGATAAACACTCTCCAATATCATTTGTGCTCATTTTTGGAGTTTTACTTTGCGGTATCTGAATAGTTATCCATCCATATCGTCTTATTTTGTAGTTTCTTATGCATCGTCCATCTCCTCTCATCTCGGCTTTTTTGGTTTCTTTTCTTGTTTTTTGCATGCTTTCATTTTGAGGGATTTTCGGGAGTGTTTTTTATACGACTGGATTTCTCTTGGCAAAAATCGAAAAATATGATGAAGCGAATGATGTGATTACTTCACTTTTACAAAATAAACCAAATTCTCCACATCCATATGAACTCGCTGGAGATATCAGTTATATGCTCCATGAAAATACAGGAACGATAGTACAATACTATATTCAGGCACTTGTATATGAGAAAAATCCCCGAATAGAAGAAAAAATCCGTATCCTTACATGAGATAGCAAAGTACTAGGAACAGAAAAACAACAAGAAAAAGTACCACAAAATAATACAGGAACAACCGAAAGGCTCCAAAAAATACAAGAAATAGAACAAACCCAATCAGGGCAAAAAAATGTGATAAATCCATATTCTGCTCTTGATAGTGATGCTTTTGATGCTATTATTCCAAATGCAAATAGTGTCTGAAAAAAAGATTGGTAATATTTTCTTTTGAGGTTATTTTATTTTTTTGTAGTATAGGAGTATGATTCTCCCAAATTTTCTCAAAGAAATGGTGGATGTTACACCATTTTCCGCGTTCAAGACTCGTGCTGTAGCACGATATTTTTTCGAGATGCATGAAGCAAGTGAGGTTTCTCATATTCGCGATATTTTTGTATTTGCTCAGAGTAAAAATCTTCCAGTTGTCATCCTTGGTTCTGGGACGAACTGCCTTTTTGCTTTTGATATATTTGATGGTATTATTATCCGAAACAGATATGGTGGGTGGGAAGAACCTTTTTATAGAGATGGAAAACATGTATTGCGAATACACAGTGGCGAACAAAGTCATGGAGTGGCACAAAAACTCTACGATCACTATCATATATCGACGCTGATTCCATGGATTGGACTTCCTGGTACTTTTGGTGGTGCAACGGTCGGGAATGCTGGATGCTTTGGTGTGGAAATGTCTGATATTTGTCTCGAGGTAGAGGTTCTCGATAGAGAAACAGGGGAGAGGGTGATACTCTCTCATGCGGATATGCGATTTGCATATCGAGAGAGTTTTCTCAAGTGAAATACTCGGTATTTTGTCCTTTCGACACTCATTGATCTCTCATCTCTGGGTGGAGAATATGAGTCCTACACTCCAGAGGATCTCAGATCAATTCGAAAAATAAAACAACCATCTGGTTTTTCTTGTGGGTCATTTTTTACGAATACTCTCCCAACCGAAGAACAAAAAGAGTCTCTTTCTGATTTTCTCACACCTCTCGGGACTCTCTCATCAGGGAGACTCATAGATAAGGCATGACTCAAATGAACTCGTGTTGGAGGTGTGAAAGTGAGTGAACAGCATGGAAACTTTTTTATCAATGATGAAAAGGCATCTTGGCAGGATGTTCTCGAACTTCGAGATATCGTAAAAAGGCAAATTTTCGAAAAATATGGCGTAGAACTCCATGAGGAAGTACGCATAATTACCAACTAACGACACACGGCTTTTCAGGCCGTTGCTCTCACTTATGTTTTCCTATCAAATCATCAATATTCCATCAGGTTTTTCTCTCGATGAAAGCCGTATTTCTCTGATATTTCAGGCGGTTCAAGATACAATCCAAATTCCACAAAATGGTATTCTCAATATAGCATTTATCTCTGATGAGGAAATGCAAGACCTCAATAAAAACTATCGCGGAAAAGATACTACGACGGATGTACTCTCTTTTCATTATTTCGAAGACTTCTCGGGTATTAGTCCTACAGATATAGCGGGGGAGTGTATATTTTCGCAGTCAAAAATCCTCTCTCAGGCAGTCGAATACGGACATACTCCAAAAGAGGAATTCGAGATACTTTTGATTCATTCAGTTCTTCATATTCTCGGATTTGATCATGAGGATGATGCTGATTTCGAGGATATGTGGAAGTATGAGGAAAATATTAGAACAAAAATATGATTATCAGTGTTGCGATAAATTTATGCAAGTTCTCTTTGTTTTTTGGTATTATCCCAACGAATTCTTTTTACTCATGAATCCTTGAGGATTATATCAATAATATGACTTATAAGTGCTCTGTCAGACGGATTTTTTGTAGGAGAAAATCTTCATTGTTTATTTAAAGTTCTTCACATTTTTTGTATATGTTGCCGTAGTGATATTTTTTCTTGTTCTGAAGGATTTTCTTTGAGATCCATACTTTTTGTAACTGCTTCTAGAAATTTCTTTTCGATAGATTTTTTTAGCTCTTCTACTTTTCAGACATCAAAACCTTCATTTCTATTGAGATCTCGCATAAGCCATATAATGCGATTTTGTATATATTCTTGTATTTGTGTGAAAAATACTTCTTCAACTTTTTGGTTTGTTTCTGGTTGTGGTTTTTTTCTTAAAAAGGATATTTTTGGCATAATTGAATTAGTTTTGTATAGTTTTTAGTATATGCAAAAAAGAATATTTGCAAATTTAGTTATTTAGTATATAAATAACTTATATACTAAAATATATTATGCAAAGACCAACGGCAGAATTTTATCAAAAGAATCAAGAACATCTGAATTATAAATTTTCTAGTAGGGTAGAAGAGTGGCTAAAATATTTTGGTATCGACTACTCTACGAAGGTTTTACATATTATTGAATGACCACCAACTTCTCATCTTCCATGAAGAAGTGATATGGTATCAACACGAGCCCGATTTTTATGAATTGGCGCCAAAATTCGATTTTCTTTGGGTGGAACTGTTGGTGAATGCCCATCATTTTCCCCAAAGTCCCTCAAGTCAACACATAAAAAAGTAGAAATAGTAAAGAGAAAATGAATGAAAACTCTTTTAATGCAGGTTTCGGAGCTCAATCCAGAAAGCATAAAAGAAGAATAAAAACTTGCTTTTTATAAAAACTCTTTATAATGCCTCCACGCTTCCTGGCGGGGTAGCTCAGTTGGTAGAGCAGCGGCCTGAAAAGCCGTGTGTCACCAGTTCAAATCTGGTTCTCGCCACCACGAAATCTATAAAAAACTCTCAAATGAGAGTTTTTTTGTTGTCTTTTTGCTTTTCACCCAAAACTATGATAGCATGATTCTGTTCGATACTATTTTCTTCTTTTATGAAACGATATATTTACCTTTTTCTTGCGATGACATTCTCTGCAATGATACTGAATTGTTTGTATTATATTCTTGTATTCTCTCTTGTATATTATAAAGTTATTCCTATTTTATGGGTTGTATTCTTTACTGATTATGCTCTTTCACCTGAGATATTTCAGTGGATTACATTCTTTTGAGTAGTTCTTGGATATATTTTTGGAAGAAAATGGTGGAAAATTATCTATATTGATAAAGTTTATCACTTTGGGAAACCAAAAAGAAAAATTGCTTAGAGTGTATATTCTACATACTTTCCTATCTCTGGTTCTCCAGAGATTTTTTTTGTATCTACTTCATCATATTCATCGACTTCTGGGGCATGGAGCTCCTCACGGATGATAACAGTATTATCGAGAATATCCATAATATATCATTTCTGTATCTTTCCTTTTCGGGATTCTTTATGATTTGTGTATATTTTTTCGAGAAGGGGAGTGAGTATGCTGATACGATTTTTTGCAGTTTCTTCATCGACTTTGTCCCCGAGTTTACTACTCGCAGCAAGTGGTTCATCATGATACTGAAAAATCCCAACAGATTCAAACTGATATTTTTCTATAAAATCACAAAGTTCCTGAAAATCTGCATCTGTCTCGCCAGGAAATCCTATGATAAAACTCGTGCGGATAAAAGAGTTTGGAAAACTTGAGCGAATTGTATCGAGAAAAGAGAAAATATGCTTTTGATCATAGTGACGACCCATGAGCTTGAGGATATTTTCGCTGATATGCTGAAATGGGATATCAAAATACGGGAGAAATTTTCCCAGTTTTTGGAGTTTCGCGAGGTGATCGAGCGTGAGGATATCTGGGTAGAGGTAGTACACACGAAATGTAAAATCACCCTCTATGGCATCGATAGCCTCAAGCATCTCGATGAGACGAGGCTCATCATAGATATCAGTTCCGTACCTCGTGGTATCCTGAGAGAGAATCTGGATTTCACGGATTCATTGTGAGAGCATGACTTTTACCTCTTCTACGATTGCCTCGATAGGTCGACTTGTTTGTCTTCCACGAATCGTTGGGATGATACAAAAAGTACAGTTATTATCACATCATTCAGCAACTTTGAGGTATTCATACCCAAATGGCGCATGCATATATGCACGAACCTCATCACCTCTCCAGACAAATGCTTTTTTTCATTTTCCTGGGGCTTCGATCGATGCTAGATAGTTTGAGAGAGTTTTTTCTTTTGATTCTTTGTGTGCTTGTTTTGCTTTTACGATTGCTCACAGATTGAATTTCGACTTTTTCCCGAGGACGAGTTCTTCGATGACAGAATAGCTGATAAATGGAACGACGGAAACGAGATTTTTGAGGCTCGCGAGAAATGCATCGTCTTTTACACTCACATAACACCCCATCAGGATGAGTTTTTTTCCGAGACTATCATAATACGCAAGCGTCTCTTCACTTTCCTGACGAGCTGATGAGAGAAAGCCACAGGTATTGATGAGAACATATTCACACCGTTTATCTTCAGGATTTTCAATAAATTCTATCGGTGTTTGGCTAGAATATTTCAGAATCTCACCAATGGCGAATTCGAGATCGACCATATTTTTCGAACACCCGAGATTGATAGCAGAAAATGAGAACATAGAAAAAAGTTTAATTTCCGCGAAGTATAGAAAAAAACTTGAAAAAGGCAAGGATTTGACTATTTTACTTAAATGTCTTCTATAAATAAAAAAACATCTCTTTCGGATTCTCAAAAGTCATATTCAGGAGTACTTTCAAAACTCGCTATTATTACGGGACTCGTTTTTTCTATTCAAAATGCAGTAGCAGAGAAGCATGTATATCCTGATTGATATATTGAAAACTTTTCTGCAAATGGAAATACACGAACAATCGTTGTTCAGGGGAAGAGTCTAAATCAGGTTCATATATATGCGGCAAATAACTTCTCTAGATACTTGGAAAAGGATTTCAAAAATCCATCAAAAGCGTATACTATAAAACCCTGAAGTTTCAAAACATCCGTAAAGAAAACCTCTTCAGGATATGAAATGACATACTCTATTGAACTTTTTCCTGTAAATTCAAGTCAAAGACATATTTGTGTTGTTGATATGCGCTGAAGTGTTGTTGATGGAAAAACTCCTGAACAGATAGCAAAATCTATAAATCAGGATAAACTTCCAAAATGGCAAAAATCTATGAGAGAAACCTATGGAGAGATGCAATTTCTTGGTGCAACTGCAAAACATACTACAGTATACCACGAAGCATTTTTAGGACTTGGAATATGTAAGTAAAATTTATAAAGCAAGGATTTTCATAAACTCCCCCTCACTTTTTCCTGCCTTTTTCCACATTTTCGGAACCAGTGATCCACTCGTGAATCCTGGTATGGTATTGACCTCGAGAAAATATATATCCTTTCCATCATATCTCCAGTCTATCCGCACAACTCACTTTATGCCGATATATTCAGCTATTCGTGCACTTTTTTCACTGAGTATTTTTTGGAGTTCTTCTTCTCATTCTAGAAATACCTCATTTGAACCATCAGTTTCATACTTTTCTTCATAATCAAAAAAGTCCTGGGAGAGCGTACGAATTTCGATAATCGGGAGACTCTGATATCCCATAGTATCTCTATATACACCAACGGTAAATTCTCGTCATTCTATACATTCTTGGATGAGGACATCATCATCCTCTGGAAGTGATATACACGCATCAGCGAGCCCGTCATGTTCCCATACTTTGTAGGTAGATATCGAGCTTCATCCATGATTTGGTTTTATGATAGCAGGGAATTGCACATCCTTGACTTCAAAATCCTCTCATTTTCGCAAAAAAATCGTTTTCGGAATCTTGATATCAAGAGTCTCTAAAAAGAGATTTGTCAGGTTTTTATCCATACAGAGAGCATGGACTGCAAAATCCGAATATGCATAAGAACATCCGAGAGTTGCGAGAAATGCGGTAATCTGTCCATCTTCACCATAGACGCCATGAAAGAGGGGAATAACGAAATCGTACTTTTTATATTCTCATAAGAAAGTCAGAGCTTCGGTTGGAAAATCATATATATGAGGAGTATGACCTGCTTTTTTTATCCAATCTTTCATGTTTTCTGCGCTTCGCAGAGCAATTTCTCTTTCGGTAGAGGTTCATCAGGTCAGAATAGCGATATTCATATGGAATGCTTAAGATACTTTTTCGATAGTATCGAAAAGAGGAGAAAATCCAATTTTAAATACTCTATAAAATATATTTCTCAATATTTGTCTATTTATTTTTATAAAAAATATAAAAATGTAACTATTTTGTAACTATTCGTATATATAGTAATTGTATTTAGCTCTAAGAAAATAGCATGAAACCCCTATTTTTTCGGATTTTCCTCTTTTGTATTTATTTTTTTATCCCACTTTTCGTATTTGCAGATATACGGATTGTTTCTATTTTTCCCAATACCGTCGATGATGCCAATCTCGAATACATCGATATACGAAATACTGGATGCAGTAGTATCGATATAGGGAGCTATATCCTCGAAGATGCAAGCGGAAAACAATATATATTTCCGAGCCCTACCATCATCGAGTCAAAAGCAAATTTCCGTATTTCTCGAGTCGACTCGAAAATCATCCTCAATAATACCGATGAGACACTTTTTATAAAAAATGGGAGTGGCACTCTCCTCGATACCTACACCTATGCAAATTCCACAAAATGAGTCGTCATAGATGTGGCTTGGAATGATGAAGCTTGTCAGGATAACTCAGTAAGTGGAGGTCAAAATAATACTGGAAGCGTAGATACTTCATCTGAAAGTCAGAATACTGGGACTGGAAATAGTCAAAGTTCTTCGTCTGGAAGCGATAATATTTCATGAAGTGGAAATCAAAATAGTGCAACTGGATGAGGTCAAATTTCCTCATCAGGATCAAATAATTCAACCTGAAGTCAGAATAACAATACAGGTTCATCGTTTACTGGAAAACTCCTCGCAAAAAATCTCGGATATCTCGATAGCGATCTCGATGGGTATATTGATACGATATTTCTCGATTATGGAGAGACGCTTTCATGAAGTCTGAATAAGGAAAATATCGCTCTCTATTCAAATACTGGATGACTCTATGCAAATAGGATAAATACCGAAACTGGACTTATCCAAGAATCGAGCATTTCTGGAAGTTTGATTTTTCTCCGAATCTCGCCAGCCACACAGAAAAAATCTCTTCTCAAAATCAATAACACCACGACAAGCGAACTCCGACTCAAATCAAGTGAGAATCTCTGAGTGACGACTCTTTCTGGACAAGAACTTGAACCTCTCTTTCTCACGAGTTCCTTTGGTGACTATAAAAATATCATTCATCCGAATAATCTATCTACAAATACTAGCACTACGGATTCATGAAGTACAAATACAGGAAATACAAATTCTTGAAATACAGATTCATGAGTGAATATACCTTTTCCTGAAATGCAATTTACCTTTCAGAACTATACAAATACGACTCTTTCAGGAAATATTTTTACTTGTAACATGAGTCCATGTCGACTCAATTTTACACTCGAGCCGATATTTACAGGGGGTTTCCTCGAAAAAGACTATATATGTAGAATCGAGTATGCCTGAAATATCTATGAAACCTGTAATCCTCCGCAAATATATCCAACAGCTTCTTTTACCGGAATAGTCATACAAATTACATGAAAGTCTGATGCAAGAATTTCTAATTGGTACTACAGTTTCATCTTTGAAAATACTCAGACTCTCTGAGGAAACTCTGATTCATCATCGCCAATAGTAGATAAAAATCCGCCGAATATTATCATAGATTTTGATGGAAAGAAAAAATCATATTATGAGCAAATAGGGGATTATGAATACAATTGCTATACTGATACTTGTTCTGTAAATCTCACAGCAGAACGCTCATATGATCCAGAGTGATGAAAAGTCCGTTTTATATGGATGTATGATATGAAAAACCTCTCCGAATCAAAAGATCCTGGCGAGAGAAAATTTACTCTCTGAGATCATGATATATGGCTTCGAGTCATAGATGATGCCTGAAACTGGTCACAGGTTCACTATCTGGTCCATGTCCTTGGGAAAAAAGAAGAAGAAAAGAAAGATGAAAAACTCAAGACAGATAAATCCCAATCCAAAAAAGAAAAGGCTAAAAAAGTGAGAAAAATCACAAAACAAAAGAAAAAGAAAAAGACTCAAGCAATCGACTTTTTCGATCCACCGAAAGTTATCCTCCAGAATACAAATGCCAGAGAAGATAACTGAGCATATATCTGTAAAACGAATAAAAAAGAATGTAGTATAAACTTTGCCCTATCATGAGCAGAAAAATGAATAATATATTCATGGTACTATGGAATAGGAGAACAAATAATATCAATAAATCCTCGGTCATATACATTTCGTCCTGGTGAACATACCATCATGCTTACTGCGTCCTATGGAACAGGTGATATCATCTGGTCACAAAATATACCCATACAGGTAATCCAGGAGAAAAAAGCAAAGAAAGGTCCAAAACCAAAAAATAAAACTAAAATAGTATCCAAAAAAGTAGAAAAGAAAGTGATACCAAATGGAATTCCTGAAATCAAAAGTCAAAAACAAGAATATTCTATTGCCTGAGCCTTATTCCTTGTTGGTTTTAGTGGGATATATTTGAGAAAAAGAAGAAAAATATCAACATCGTCAAGATAATTTTATTGCTTTTCTTTTTCTTTTCTATACAGTGATTGAGTTCCTTCTCTCTTCTCTCGTGCATCTGGTCGGTATTTTTCTCTACAATTATACCGCATCCTAGAGCGGGTGTCATAGTCACTATGGTGTCCGACTCGCTACATGGGGTCTTGGCAGAACCAAGATTCCAAATGTTGCTCCAGGGATAAAATATGATCTAGAACGGTTTAGAGGGATCAAAAAAAAACTCCTCCACGAAAGTGGGGGAGTTTTTACTTTTCCTCATAACGAAAACTTACTTTTTCCTCCGTCTCTGAGAGTTTCTGTATATGTGATTGTCCTCGAAAAAAGAGTGAAAATACAGGAACAAAAATATGGAAAAATGGTACATGAGTAGTGATATCTTTCTCTGCAAATGCGAGAATATGTACTATCGGAAAAAGAAAAACAAGGAGATATGGACTCGAAAATCCATAGAGATATCCGAGAAGTATCGAAAAAATAGTCAACATAAATCCCTGTATCACAAGCGGGCGATAGGAACTATACCTGTCGATCCAGAGAGTCGGGAATGTGATGAGATTGATGAGAGGAATTGCTATAATCCAAGTTGGTATAAAATATGTGATATCTCACTTCTTTTCTCCTTGTGGAATATTTTGAAGCATAGAAAAAATCTCTCAAAGTGTATGTTCTTTTTCTTTTCAGAAAATAACTCGGAAAATCTCTCAAATATAGAGAAAAATGGCAGTGATACCGTGAGTAATATTTGTGTATGTTGGAATTTTTTTATAAAATGAAAATATGTGAAAAGTCCCTGAAACAAAGAGTGATACACCGATAAAAGAAACAAATGCTATATAAGAAAGTAATATCAAAAGTCCCGTTCCTGTTGCTCATCAGAAAACAAAAACTGATATAAAGAAAAGGGAAAGAAAAAGAGATCATATTTTTCTTCCGATACGGATATTTTTATCGTCATAAAGAGCAGAAAGATAGATACCGAAAAGTGGAAAAAATGAAGCAAGAAGTCTGATTTTTTCAGATTCTTTTTCATAATGTATCTTCTCATCTTTAGAAATATTATCTGCAAAAACATTTTCAAAACTCGCCTCAGAATTTCAATGATAGGCTCTATAGGCTCATTGGATGAGAAAAAATGATATGACTCACATCAGTGTCGAAAGCAGTATATTTGAAAGAGAAAAGCCAAAAATAAACAATGATATATCATCTTTTATAAGGCGATGTATCATGTAGGCGATGACTCATGCAAGTAAAATCATACTTGCTTTTTTTGCATGTATTTTTACATATGGTCTCGCGAGAGGAGTATCAGATGGTGCAAGGAGAAAAATCGGTCAAAGAAAGAAATATGCTATCATTGCATTGATGCGTTCCTGTGAATCCATAAAAGAAAAATAAATATAGTTGGATTATATAAGAAAGTTATATTCCTACAAAATTTTTATATCTTTTCGTACTGTGTATGCTGTGATACAAAAAAGCATTCATTGAGTTATGAGTGTCACCCATGCTGAACCGATAAATGAAAAATGTGGAATAAAGATGATATTTCCTATAAGATTTATGAGTGCAACAAATATGTTGATTCGAATCATTTTTGCTTGTTCTGATCGAGCAATCATGATATATGTCGCAAGTGAAGAGAGGAAATAAAAGAAAAATATAAAACCGACAATTCGCATAGCATCTACAGCGGTGTATCCAGAGAGGTTTTCTGTGACAAATGTATCTGTCGATATGAGACGAATAATAAAAGGTGCAAAGAAAAAGAGTATGAGCGAAGCACTACTTCAGAGGATAAATAAAAGTTTGAGTGCGTGTTTTATGAGCGTGTGTATTTTTTTTGTGTCGTCTTTTTTTATTGATTCTGTCAGGACAGGGAGCAGAGAATTGAGAAAAATAGTCCCATACATCATGCCGACTTCAACGATCTTCATCGGGAGCGAATAGAGGGCAATGGCAATATCTGCAATATGTTTTTCCTCCATGAGCGAGAGGAGGATGATATCTACTTTAAAAGATATAGCTCAGAGAAACAGGGCAAGTCAGTAGGGGAGTGATACTTTGAGTATATGTATGATATATTCACGATCGAAACCAAAATGAATATGATGAAATCGTGATGCATGCCACCAGGTGAGTATCGTCATGAGGATATTTCCAGCGAGTCATGCGAGGAGTATGAGTGTGAGTTTAAAAAAATCTGATACTCATGAACTGATAGGAAAAAGTACACTCGCAAAGAGGAAAATCATACCAAATGTGAGGAGCTTTCCACTCGTATTTGCCACGAGAGTAAACTCGGTTTTGAGTGTTGCCTGGAGATAGCTCATGAGTGAGCTATTGATGAGTCCAAAAAGAGTGAAAATACTGACAATTGCTATCCCACAGAGAGCTGCGGGGGAGTCATATCATGAGAGAAATGGTGCAAGTCCGAGTGATATGACACAGATAAGAATCCCCGAAAGTGTACGAAGTGTGAGGACATTTGCACTAATTTTTTCCACCATCTTTTTATCATCGAGGTGATGTGATATCTCTCGTACGGTTATAGTATAGAGTCCAAGATCAGCTATGACAGCAAAGAGAGAAAGATAATTATATATTTTTGAATACAGTCCATATCCAGCGACATCGAGGTATCCTGTAAGGATTTTTATCATGGCAATTGATATAAGAGCCGTGAGAAGTTTCGAGATAATTTGGATAATAGTATTTGTGTAGATTTTTTTTGTTGGCATGTCGGTATACTATGAAATTTCTCTAAAAATACAAAAAAAGAGCATCAGAAATACTCATTCAAATAAAGAAATTGAACAAAGAAAAAACCACCTTTATGGTGGTTTTGGTTTGTATAAGGATTTTTTAGAAGTTTCCAGTAACGGTAAGAACGACGATATCTTTATAGTCACCAGCTGGCGTCTGAGCATTTGGCTGAGCAGCTACAGTAAATGTAAAATCATCTACATTCGTAAGTGGCTGTGGTTTATTTGAAGAATATACAGTCATAGCAGTTGTTGTATTTACTTCTCCGTTATATGAACCAGATTGTGTAAAACCGATTGCTGTAGAGTCTGCCGTACCAGTTGTTGTCACAAATTTGTAACTATCAGCAAATCCATCAGTTGTGAGAGAATTGATTACCATTGCACCTGATGCTGTATTTTGGAGCCCACCATTTGTAGACTTTGCTGATACTGACGCACCATTCATAGCATTTGTACCGATTTCGATATTGACACTTCCAGATGACGCAGTAGCACTCGAGAGATTTCCGAGAGCAATTGTACCACTTCCTGAAATAGTCATATTGAGAATTGGGAGTACACGACCTGTAACAACGATACCATTCACTGTACCTGATGCAGTACCTGGAAATACATCATTCCAATTGATATTTGTTGTGAGTGAACCACTTCATTGTACTGTACCACTACCGATAACCGCCGCATTCGCGATACCAAGACCACCTCAAAGGATTGCTTGAGTGAAGACACTGAGCGTAAGAGCTCATAGGAGAACACGATTTTTCATATTTGTATTTGTTAGAAAGTAAATCGTAGAGATATCATGTCATATATTTTTATTCTTGTCAAATATTTGACAATATATTTTTATAAAAAGGCAATATTTAAAATAAATGCGTTTATATTGCACTTTTTATTTTCTCTCTATAATAAAATCAATCAATCTTTTTTTATGAAATATCGTGATATTGCTCTCGAATATGCTCTTGTGCAAAGCCGTGAAAAAACACCTTTTTCACTTTTCTGTGACCGAGAAATTGGTTTCGATGCCTCGATGACTCCAGAATCTAGAGCATATGGACTATCAAAAGTATCTCAAATGGAAATACCAGAAGCTATGAAGCCCATAGTATCACTCGAACATTCTCTCATAGATGTCCTCTCTCGTATGGAAAATAAGGGAGTGGCATTTGATAAAAAAAAGATGCAAGATATCGGTACAAGAATTGACCGAGATGTAGAATCTCTTGAACGCGAAATATATGCACTTGCAGGGGAAACATTTAATATAAATTCCCCAAAACAAATTCAAGTACTTTTATTTGATAAAATGGGTATAAAGCCTCTCAAGAAAAATAAAACTGGCTTTTCTGTCGACAATGAAGTTCTCGAAAAAATAGCACTCACTCATGATATCGCAAGACTCATTCTCGAATATCGAACACTTGCAAAACTTCGATCTACTTATGTGGATTGACTTCTTCATTCAGTCAACCCTGTAGATGGTCGTATCCATACAACTTATGACTCTCTTGGTGCTGCTACAGGTCGTATGTCATCAAATGATCCAAATCTCCAAAATATTCCGACAGGTGACGGATATGCTCGAGAGATCAAATCTTGTTTTATTCCAAGCTCATGAAATATTTTTCTCGTTGCGGATTATTCTCAAATAGAGCTTCGCGTTCTTGCTTTTCTTTCCCAAGATAAAAATCTCCTTGATACATTTGCTCGCGGGGAGGATATACATTCGCGTACAGCAAAATTTCTCTTTCCAGAAAAGAAAGAAATCACTCCACACGAACGCCGTATCGCAAAGACTGTAAATTTTGGAGTGATATATGGCATTACTGGTTTTGGGCTTTCTAAAACACTTGGCTCAAATCCATGGGAAGCAGAAAACTATATAAAAGCGTTTTATGAATTGTATCCATGAGTTCAGAAATACTATGATACTATTCTCGATGATGCGAGAAAAAATGGATATACAGAGACATATTTTGGTCGCAGAAGAATCATCCGTGGTATCAATGACGCGAATAAAACTATTCGTTCTATTTCTGAGCGAGAAGCTATTAATATGCCAATTCAGTGAACTGCCGCTGATATGATAAAATATGCTATGGTCGATATTGATACTCGTATTCGAGAAAAAAATCTCCGTGGCTCTATGATACTTCAGGTACATGATGAACTTGTGTTCGATATACCAAAAGAAGAAAAAGAGGAATTTGAGTGACTCGTTCATGATCTTATGGAGTGAATCTTGGTACAATATGAAATATCCAAAAAAAATGAACCATCTCATATATATAGGGATATACCTCCAATCCTTGTTGATATATCTTTTGGGGCAAATTGGGCAGAGGCAAAGTAGTCGTTGACTTTCTTTTGAATTCCATACACTCAATCTATAATCATAACTCATACCAATGTTCCTTTTTCCTATAATAAATGCTATTTTTCTCATTATCCTCTATCGTATTCATACGCGAATTTTTTATATTACTCTTGTTCTTGAATCTATGCTTTATATAGGTTCCTGGGTATATATAGATTATTCATTTAATCGAGCAGATAATCAGTTTCTTTATTGGCTTACTATTACTGGGATTGGTTTCATCCTGGCTCTCATGGCTTTTTTTACTGCTATTTCACTCAACCACAAGCACCTCTATGACACAGATAAGTAGATTTGACACCCTCTTTTTTTCTGGATATGTTGGTTCTGATGAAACAATAAAACATATATTTCACAGACATTTTTTTGTGATTATCGAGGAAGTTCTTCTTTGGATTCTTTTTGCTGTCTGTATCCCAAGTTTTCTGTATCATAACAATGTGTTTAATATTCAATCAGGCGTACCAGGATTTTGGTTTTGAATATATCTTTTTGTTATTTATCTTCTGCTTATTTATAAGTTATTTGATTGGTATGCTCGCGTATGGATCATGACAGAAAGTACAATCATCGATATGCGATGGAGGTGGTTTGCCCCGAATCTTCTCTATATCCCATATACAAAAATCGAGTGAATAGAAGTACGAACTCCGTCATGGATTGCTGGTTTTTTTGGAATGTCAGATGTTGTAGTCAAGCTTATTGGACAAGAAGAATTCTCTCTTCCGAGTGCGAGTAATACTGGACTCATCGTCGAGACACTCCAACAAGCTGCGAAATGAAAAAAATGACATAAGTCCGATGAGCGAGAACCATTTGATATCCTCGTCGATACTCTCTCTGATGTCGTAAAATGACATCTGACAACACATGGAAAATGATATATCACACGAGACTATGTCGAAAAGCTCGATGATACTCTCCAGAGTGGAGTTGCCATAGATCTGCGTACCCACGAGGAAAAAATCCTCATCGAAACATGGAAAGAAAAATATAGCGAAGATGAAGATGGTGATGAAAATGATGAACATAATGATTGACATAAAAAAAGCCATCATTAATTATTGAATTTCACCCTTCTCTCTATACAATAGTATTGGGTCAGATTTATTTTTTATCTTTTTGCTTATGAATTCTACAGAAATCATCCTCCATGCAGACGGCTTTGAAAATGAACGAGAATTTCTCGAAAATGAAACTCGAAAATGAATCTCTGGAAAGCTCGACTCATATCTCAAAAAATATACAAAAGAAGGCGATAAAACTCGTGTAGAAGTATGGTTTACGCGAGGGAAAAAGGGATTTTCTGGAAAGATACATTTAGTTGCTTCTGGGCATGCATTTCATACTGAACGAGAAAATTTTGAAAAGCTCGAAGACCTCGTTTCTCACCTATTTACACACCTCAAAGATCAGATGAATTAATTTTTAAACACCTATTTCATGTCCATTTTCCTCGGTATACTCCTCGCGATATTTGTATTTCTCCTTATTGTTCTCATTCATGAGTTCGGACACTTTATCACGGCACGACTCACTGGTATGAAAGTCGAGGAATTTGGATTTGGTATTCCACCGAAAATCGCAAAAATCCATACCGATAAATACGGTACAGACTTCACATGGAACCTCCTTCCGATAGGAGGTTTTGTTCGTATTTTTGGTGAAGATCCAACCGGAGAACATGCACATGATGCATGAGCATTTATGACGAAACCATGGGCATCACGAGCACTCGTCCTCGTAGCTGGTGTCACTATGAATTTTTTGCTTGCTTGGTTTGTTTTTTCTTTTCTCTTTTTTTCTGGAGCAAAGCCACTCGCAGTCGTCCCAATGGCAGAAAAACCAACGCATTCATTTTTTCTCCCGTCATTTTCCGAGGCACTCGATGCTGGATATGTGACCTATAGTGGTGTCAGCCTCTCTCCACTCACGGGGAGTATAGCAGAAAAATCTGGACTCAAACCCCATGATATCCTCGTCTCTCTCGATGGGAAACATGTAGATTCTCTCGACGCCATAGCAAGTATACTCGAAAAAAATACGCAAGTCACACTCAAGGTCAAACGATGAAGTGGGGAAGTAAATATTGCTCTGATTCCAAAGGATGGGAAAGTCTGAATGTATATGCAGTATGAACACCTGAAAGTCGATACAAATTATGAAAAAAAATATAACCTGAGTGAGTCTTTCATTTTGGGTGCTCGAGAAACATATAATTCAAGTGTGATGACACTTTCATTTCTGGGTGACATGCTCCATGGCCTCTTCGCTCCAAAAAACGAACAAGAACATACAGATGCAAAAAATATGCTTTCATGACCTATCGGTGTTGGATATACATTTGTAAATCTCGTCGAGATATCTGCGCCACTTGGCGTAATTCTTACAATCATAGCACTCCTCTCTATTAATCTCGGAGTTATAAATCTCCTCCCATTTCCAGCACTTGATGGTGGTAGACTTTTCACGACTACGCTCTATGCGGTTTTTCTCCATGTGAGAAAATGAACGAAAAAATTCCTCACATTTGAAAAATACTTTCATGCACTTGGTTTTATCCTTCTCCTTGTTTTGATGCTGTATGTTGCTGGTCTTGATATTTCTCGGTTTTTCTAAATATATATTCTATGCAATTCTTTTGATTTTTTTCTCTCGTTTTTGGTGGACTCGTTATAGCATATCCTGAGTTTCTCTCGTATATTATCGGAGGATTTTTTCTCTTTCTCGGGATCAATATTCTCATTATTTCCGGACTTTTTCGCGCGAGTTCTCGTACAGAATGAAAATCATGGAAAATCGGTGAATATGAGATAGTGAAAAATAGGAAATAATATGCATATAGTATTTTTTTCATTCCTCGCATTTTGGGTGGCGCTCCTTCCGATATATCTATGGGGATATGGAGTGACACTTTTTTTTCATGATACATGGAATCGTGGGAGATTTTTCCTCGGTATCGCAGTAGGATCGGTATCGCTTATGGTCTTATTTTTCCTCGAAAAATACCATCATATACATGACATACTGAGCCTTATTCTTATGACTTGATTTATCATCTTTCTCTATGGGATGATACTGATTTTATCGTTTTTTTGACCGCGTATTTCTCGAGTATTTCTCAGAAAAATAGCTTTTCAGAGTGGATGTCTGATATTTTTTCTCATACTTATATCGACACTTCTGAGTTTTATTTTTTCGGCGTATAGTCCTATTACTGTATTTTTGACATCATTTTTCCTCGGCGCTACCCTCGAGGAGTGAGCGAAGCATCTTTCGAGTCTTGGGCTTTTGAGTCGAGATTTTCATTTCAGTCAGAAAGATATTATATTTTTTACTTTCTTCTCTGTTCTTGGTTTTATCTTTGCGGAAAACCTTCTCTATCTCATACTCGGGAATTTTTCTCTCGAAACATGGGTCTGGAGATCATTTGTGAGTCTCGTTATCCATATATTCTCAGCGGGAGTATGCGCGTTTTTCTGGTGGCGTTCACTTTCGTATACACTCTTTTCTCCTCGATCGATTATTACTTTTTTTCTCGGAGTCGCACTTGCGAGCCTTATTCATGCGAGTGCAAATTTACTTCTGAGTAGTGGTCATGTTTTCTGACTCTTTGTTTTTTTCTTTTTTGGGTATATCCTATTTTCTCGGTATATCGCGAAAAGTGGTATTATGTGATAGTGATTTTTCTTTTTGCATCCTCCATGATTTCTATGGAGATTTTTTTTGTTGGGATAATAGTATCACCGAGTATTTCTGGCCACTCTATGAGCATGATAGCATTTGTATCTGATGTGATTTCCATACCACCGATACTATAAAATCCTGAAATATCTTCGATACGATAGAGATCAAAATGATATACGGAAACTTTTCCATGAGCATCATACTTCTGATAATAGGTATAGGTCGGACTTCTGATAATCATATCAGGTGATGTAAAGTGAGCTTGGAGAAGTTTTCGGATAAATGTCGTTTTTCCAGCGCCGAGATCACCATAAAAAAATATTCTATCTCAAGGAGAAAATGAGAAAACTCTATCGTCAAGAGATTTTTCATCAGATACGATATATTCTATCGGAGAATTTTGCATTTTATAAAAGCTTATGATACGATGAATCCTATAGATAATTCTTTTTTATGCAAGATATAGCCTCAAATATTACTCCTCCAAAGGAACTCAAACAAATACATACATTTCCGATTTTTTCTTGAATATTGTTTGCGTGTATACTTCTTTCAAGTGTTGGTATATTTTTTTATGGAAAATATCAAGATGCAAATATTGATGAACTCAAACAAACGCTCACTCAAACTCAAAAGGAAATCAATGAATTGAGCCAAGATGAAACAATAAAAATCTCATCTATCCTGAGTGATGCAAGTATTCGTCAATCTGTGGATGTAGCGAAAATGGTTGATGTATTTCGAGAAACTGCACTAAAATCACGGGTACGATTTCAGGGATTTAGTGTAAAAAATGATATCATATCAACGACCTTGATTGCAACAGAAGCAGATGGGGCAATTCATCCAGATCCTATTAGTACTATTATCAAAATGATGAAATCAAGTCTCAAAAACAATAATATGGATATCACACTTTCACCGATAACCGCAGTTTCATGAGATATCACGATGCGAACGACACCCATAACACTAAAAATCACAAATCAATAAAGAATTATAAAATCCATTTTTGTTACCATTTTCCTTATGAATCATAAAATCTATACACCCCTCTTTCTCGCTCTTGCTATACTTCTTGGTCTTTTTTGACTCAAACCACTCTATGAATCCTACATGGATAAGGAAGTGAAGATACATTCAGTACAAAAAGAAGTAATAAAATCACAATCAAAACTCGATGAACTCATGAAGCTCAAGACAACACTCTCTTCTGGATCACTTTCAGAAGCATCTGCACGAGTAAAAAAAATGTGAACAAAGTGGGATCCAGCACATATTATGTCGACCATTCTCCTCTCTGATTTTACAAAACCAAACGGACTTCTCCCAGCGAGTGTCGCTATAGGGTCAATATCTGTTGATCCAGGAACTATCCTTCCGAGTGGTATTTCTCTTTGAAGTGTGAGTTTCGCTCTCCGAGCAACAAATCTCGAAAGTCTTTTGAGTTTTTTGACCTACCTGACAAAAAATGCTGATATGGTTTTTGTAATAAATGGTATCTCACTTCCTCTTGATACTTCTGATAGAAGCCATGAAAATGATGAAATATCACTTTCTCTCCAACTCGGAATATACTATTACGCACCTTAAGCTTATGTTTCCTTTTTCTTCAAACATCTCTCTTTCAGATAAAATCCTATTTTTTGAGTCTATATCAAATCTCCTTGATGGTGGTGTGAGTCTTATTGCATCGATATCGAGCTTCACTGAACGCATCAATAATGGAAAATTTAAAGCAGTTCTCCAGAATACTGTGTACTTTCTTCAAAGTGGTGACTCACTTTCTACTGCGATGCGAAAAATCCCTGATTTCTATACACAAAAAGAGATAGCAATAATAGAATCTGGTGAGCAAACGGGAATGCTCAAAGAAACATTTCTCTCGATAGCAAAAGATCTCAGAAACCAAGAAGATCTCAGAAGAAAAATAGCAAATGCGATGGCATATCCTGTGATTATTTTATTTTTTCTCATTCTTTCCCTCTCTATAGTGATGATATATGTCATTCCACAGATTCTCCCGATTATCACCAGTACAGGAACAAATCTCGGATGGTCAACTCGTTCACTCGTTGCGACGAGCGACTTTCTCCGAAACAATATACTTTTACTTATTGGTGGAGCAGTCACTCTGATTCTTCTTATAAATTGATATAGTCATACTGAAGATGGTCGAAGATTTTTTGATAGACAAAAGCTCTCATTTCCTGTGATTTCTCGTATTTATAAAAATACTATCATTGTTCAGGTAATGTCGACATTTCACCTCCTTTCTGGTTCTGGTGTGAGTATCGTTCAAGCTCTCCGTCTCACAGGAGCAAGTGCTGGGAATATGATCATCGATGAACTCTATAAAAAACTCGCGGATTCAGTCGCACATGGTGAAAAATTCTCATCATCACTCCAAAATCTCGATCCAAATCGGACAATTTTCACGCTCGATATCCTCCAAATGCTCGAAAGTGCAGAAAAAACTTCAACGCTCGCTCCAGTATCACTCAAGATCAGTGAGCAATACAGAAGGGAAGTAGATGCATCGCTCGCAACACTCGTAAAATTTATCGAACCACTTGCACTCCTTCTCGCCGGATGATTTGTTCTCTGGTTTGCGATTGCTATATTTTCTGCTATTATGCAGGTTGTGAGTATTGCTTGAGTATAATATTTGACATAAAAAAATGAAAGATATAATTCTCTCATGTTCAAATCCAAGTTTTCCTGATTCACCCTCGTAGAAATCATGATTGTCGTGACGATTATCATGATTCTTTTTAGTATATCCATTCTCCCATATGGGTATTATATGGATCGAGCATATCTCGAGCGGACAACTGATAGTGTAGGACAAGAGTGGATTCTCTCTCATAAGCAAGTGAGAAATGGCATATCATATGCCTCATGAAATGCAAATACCATCTTTATTTTTGAAAAATGATCCTGAGAAATCAAGCGATATAGAACAGCAAGTGGAGTCTCTACTCTTTCTCTTCCATTTCCAGAAAAATCCTGCCGTGAAAATATGACACCAAGCGATATCGCATGTGTGGATATTCCGATAGTTCTCGATAAAAATATTGTTATTCTGAGTTTTTCAGGAGATTACCTAGACCCTGTTTGACTTGATTTTCTCGGGTACACGATATTTGCACCAAGTGCTTCAGGAGGGTTTTTTACAGGAACTACAGTTTTCTCTCCTGATACTTGAGTTTCTCTTTCTCTCGGGTATACTGGCTCTGATGTTGACAGTCCTCGTACCAGACGCATTCTTCTTACTCCGTATTTGCGATAATTTATGAAGCAAAAATCCTCATGATTCACACTGGTTGAAATCCTCATTGGTATGACGATTTTCTCCATAGGACTCACTGCTATATATCTCCTCGTCGGGACAAGTATATCGAACTATATATATTCTCGTGATGAAGTAGTCGTCAGTGGACTCCTCCTTGAGCAAAGTGAACTCATCAAAAACATTCGAGAAAGCAATATTGCCCTCTATATTCCATGGGAGAGTGCAAAGATATCCCCATCAGGAAATAACTTTGCATCAGGAATATATATGGTAGAAAATGATTTCTCTACAGGTGGAATCATGATAGATCAAACAAATGGCAATATTCAAATAACACCCATAAAACTCAGTAAAGTCGACACAACTGTTACTCTATTTACGACAAATAAGGAAAAATTTGAAGCAACGAGACTATTTTTGGATAGACTCGGAAGATATACTCATATAGATACTGGAACAGGAACCCAGTATGCATCATATATCATCCTGAAGCCTCTTGGTTATACAGGCGCTACTGGAATCTGGACACCTATAGAAAAAAATGGAAAATCACAATGATACACCATCGATACACGAGTCATCGTGCAAAACCACGATATATATCGAGAATATGATGCAAAGACAGCTATAACTGATTGGGTACGATAATTTTTTACTATGCAAGGCATACTCTCTAGAAAACATTCTTGATTTACACTCGTTGAAATACTCATCGCTATGACGATTTTTTCAGTGATGCTTACGATGGTATTTTCGATCTATTTTCAGATTACCGATACAACGCGTCGGATGAATGCATCGAGGATACTTTCCGAAACATCACGAGAGATTCTTGAGAGATTTTCATCTGATATACGAGATATATGAGTCGCATCAGAGTGATGATGAATCGATCCAAATTACGATGCCTGGAAAGAATATAATTATACTGATTCTGGAAGTGAATTTTTGAATATAAAAAATGGAACGAGTTATGTGTATGGTCGAAAAACAGACTCAGGCATAAAACCATGTATTGATAATTTTTGATCAAGTACTGAACTCACGAAAACAGACCCAAAAATACACTGCGGAATCTATCTCAAAAAATGAACAAACTACCAAAATCTCATAGATATATTCGTTCCTGAATGAGAGAAACGAGTCAAAGTCGATAGTGCCCGATTCTTTGTTTCTGGAAATGAAAATACTCCAAAAAAGGTTACTCTCATATTTAGTCTCTCTCTTATGCCACGCATTTGAGTATCTCCAGATATGATCAAAAATACTCATCTCGATATCCAAACGACGATAAGTGAACGATGATGGAAAAAATAATGCCTATAAAAATACCCCAATGATTTCTTCTCACTCTATTTCACAATCCCAAAAAGGTTTTTCTATACTTATTGCACTTGGTACAATATGAGTTCTCCTGATCCTCGTCACAGGACTCACACTTACCTATATTCGCGAAATCCAACTCTCGAGGACAACCTATGATGAGATTATCGCAAATATGTCTGCAGAGTGAGTGTTTGAATATGCCATGCTCAAAGTGAGAAATCATCGAGAAGGTTTTTCTGATACTATGAACTCAGAGAATATCGATGGAAAACAATTTCTCCCTGAAACAGAAAGGTCAAAAAATCTCGAATCAGAGTATAGGATACAGGCAAGTGCTACAGGATATACGCAAATACTCTCGCCAAATGAACATCTCATTATTCCTCTTTTTTCAGGGAAAGAAAATCCTATTGATGCATTTTGAAATTCAAAAAATCCATCCTTCTCATGATGAGTGCTTTCTGCAAATAGCCTTACTGTAACTGGCTTGGATGGGCTCACATGGACGATAACATCGATGAGTGGTGGTCAAAGTATCGGACTCACAAGCATGTGAAATATAGCTTCTTCAAGTTTTGGTACTATGCGTAGAGAAAACGAGGACTGTTATGATACAAATGGAAATACTATAGCCTGTAATAATCCAAGCGTTGTGGAACGAATTCCATACTTTTTTGATGAACAGATTTCTATAGATGACTTCCTCACCACAACAGAAAATCCATATTTTATAGTTACAAATACTCTCCCAACTCAAATATCCATAGAGCTAAAATCAATGACTCCTTTTACTCTCCCAACTCTGACGATAGAAACGAAAGCAAAAAAGAATTGAAGTGTACAGACTTTCCGATTTACAGAAGACAAGAGCAAATACTATGATGCACTCAAATATGGGATATATAATACGAGTCCATAAAAAAATATCCGTAAGTAAATCTTACGGATATTTTTAGAACTCTACAGCATCTTCATTATATTCTCGTGTTTTTTCTTGCTCATAAAATTTTTGTTGTGACTTCTCAAATTTGAGATCCACCTGTCCTGTTGGTCAATTACGATTTTTTCGTATGAGAACATTTGTCACTCACGGAGACTCTGAGAATTCATTGTAGTAGTCATCACGATAGAGCATCATGATGATATCAGCATCTTGTTCGATAGAGCCCGATTCTCGTAGATCTGACATCACTGGTCGCTTGTCTGGTCGAGCCTCGAGGGCACGAGAGAGCTGCGAGAGAGCAACGACCGGGACATCGAGTTCACGAGCAAGAGACTTAAGTCCACGAGAGATGTCTGAGACTTCCTGGACACGATTCATACTATTTCCTGATGACATGAGCTGGAGGTAGTCGATGATGATGAGATCGAGTCCTGATTCCATCTTGAGTCTGCGTGCTTTTGACTTGATAGACATGAGTCATTCACCAGCAGGGGAGTCATCGAGATAGATTTTTGACCGAGAAAGTGTCTCGAGTGCATCACCCATTCGAGCAAATTCATCTTCTGAGAGTTTTCATTTTTGGAGCTTCCAACTGTCGACCGACATAGCCGCAGCGATGAGTCTATCAGTGAGTTGTTCTTTCGACATTTCCAGAGAAAATATAGCCACATTTCTTCATTTTTTTGCGACATTTTGTGCAAAGTTGAGAGCCATAGCGGTTTTACCCATAGATGGTCGAGCAGCGAGGATGACCATATCGCCTCGCTTAAACCCTCAGAGTTTATTATCAAAACTCGGATATCCAGTACTGATAGTGTTTCTATCTACGAGTTCAGGATCAGCGTGTATAGCTGCGAATTCCTCATATCGTGCATTGAGGATATCTCGGATTGGTACGAGTTTATTTTGGATAAAGGTCTGAGTCACTCAAAAGAGAGATTTCTCTGATTTCTCGAGAAGTTCTGTCGTATCACTTGCTTCGTCATATCCATTCATGACTATTTGATTTCCTGCGTGGATGAGTTTTCTGAGGACACTTTTATTTTTTACGATTTGTGCATACTGAAATATATTTGCACTCGTAAAAACACTCGCCATGAGCTCAGCAATAAATGCATTTCCACCGATTTTTTCGAGTTCTTTTTTGTCATCTATGACCTCACGGACGGTGATAGCATCGATGGGGCGATTTCGAGAAAAAAGCTCGAGCATAGCATCATATACTATCGAATGTGCTGGATCATAAAAATCGACAGGAGAGAGAAGGCTCGCTACCTGAATAATCCCATCCTTATCGATGAGGATAGATCCGAGAACGGAGCGTTCAGCTTCTATGCTATGTGGGGGAACAGTGAGAGAGGACAAGTGAGGAAAAGGTTTTAAAAATAAATTATGAAACTACATACTCGATTTCATCATCCAAAGAACTATGAGTAGAAGCAAGAACCAAAAGAGATCATGTATCTAAGAGAGAAATAATCCTATGAGATACAAGAAGGGGAACAATTACGGCTTTTGATTCAGTTGAATCAATTATAAAAACATCTTTTTCTTTTGTTTCTGTATGTTCAAAATGAAATTCAAATTTTCCATGAAGGGGAATAAGTATCTCTCGTTTCTTCCTATGGAAATGATTTCCACTTGCATTATTCTTTTCGAGAAATTGAGAAACATAAACAAATGGGAGATTTTCAAATTCTGGAATACTAGGATATCGAGAATCGTAAACAGGCATAAATAAACGACCTTTTTTAGAATCTCTCGGATTAAGAGTTAGTATTGTTCGAAGATTGTTTTCATCTTTTTCAAGTGGTTGAGAATATTGTTCAAGATTCATATAACAACTAAATTATAAACTAGTTCCCAAAATTATTCGCGAGTTCTTCTTCAGTCACGAGTTTTGCTATCATTTGCGTGATTTCGTGATTGTATGGAGTGAGATTCTTGAGCTTTATGAGTGTCTGGATAGCATCTTGTCTGTATCAGAGTTCTATCTCAGCTTGGGCAAGAAGCCCCAGAATATCTGGATTGTTTGGATATTTTTTCTGATAGCGTTTTGCGTATTCGTATTTTTCCTCTGTCTGTCCGAGTTCACTTGCGAGGTGAGTCATGATATAGAGGTTTCCTTCTGTTTCTGAGGAGAGATCCACTATCTTCTGATAGAGCGCGAGGGCTATCTCATAGCGTTTTTGGATGATGAGGATATTTGCGAGTTTCTCGAGAATCTGTGTATCATTTGGGTTTTCTTCAGCGAGATCCTTATATATATATTCTGCCTTATCGAATTGTCGGTCGAGTTCATAGAGCTCTGCGAGTATGATATTGAGATCACGATTCTTCTTGTCGAGTGCGAGTCCCGTCACGATGAGTGATTTTGCATCAGCGATATGTCCACGAGCGATATTTGTCCGAATCTGTTGCAAGAGATTGTAGAGTGTTTCTGTATGATTTTTTGATACTGGAAAACTCTGAGAACTCTGAGGCTGGATTGATTCTCTATTTTCTACTATGTACTTCTCTTGTATTTCTGTGGGTACTTCTTCGATGGTATTTTCTTCTTTGTTTTCTGGGGTAATACTATTTTCCTCATGAGGAATGATGATGTCTATTTCTTCATGTATGATGACTCCGTCACGAATCTCATCTTTTTCATAGTGTATGATTTCAGCTACTTCTGTTGTTTGAATATGTTCTTCGTTCTTATTGTCTTCATTTACTTCTTCACTGGCAGTATTTTCTTCTATTATTGACTCAATCTCTTCTTTCTCCTTAGTGATATTTTGTAGATTTTCCTCTTCTGGATGTATCGAAGTCTCTGATTGGGTTTCTATTTCTGAGATTTCGTTTTTGAGTATATCTTGTTGGATTGTCTCCTCCGTTTTTTCTTCCTCCTCTTTTTGTTCTTGGAGTTCTTCTTCTGTATGAAATACTGGATGATCTACGACGACTTCTTCTATGACTGGTACTGTTACTTCTTCTACATGGGGCTTTTCAGATGATTCAGTTTCTTTGTTTTCATTTTCAGAAATTTCTTCACTAAAATTTTCTTGTAGAGGTTTTTTTGGAAAAAGAACTATATAGCACTGTTTCAAAAAGAAAAATGCGTCATACGCATATATAGAAAGGATAACTCAGATACAGAGTATTACTACCAATGACTCTATACTGGCCCACTGTGCTGTAAAAAGAAATTCCATGAGTAAATTTTATTTTGGACTATAATAGAGAAAACTGCGAGATTTGCAAGACTCTCGAGAAAATTTCATAAAAAGTTGCATTTCTGAAATCTTCTCATATAATCCGCCTCGAAATGTTTTTCAGGGATAGGTACCTACAGTATAAAATCCCGTTCTTAGCTTCTAATTTATATATACTCTATGTCAGATACAATTCTTCTTAACGCTATACAAGCTACTCAACCAAAAGATGGTGCCGTTACTCTCGAAACTGGTATGGAAGTCGAGGTTCATCAAATTATCCGTGATGGTGACAAGGAGCGTATCCAAAAGTTCCGTGGACTTATCATCTCTATGCGCGGTGCAACTCCACTCAATCGTATGATTACTGTTCGTGCTGATGTCGATGGTATTGGTATCGAAAAGATTTTCCCTATCAATTCACCTTCTATATCAAAAATCGATGTTCTTCGTAAGTTTAAGGTTCGTCGAAACAATATCGGATATATCCGTGAACTTTCTGGAAAAGCTGCTCGTCTCAAAGAAATCAAGTAATAACAAAGAAAAAAACCTCCAAATGGAGGTTTTTTTGTGAGCATTTTTAGAAAATTTCTACAAAGACTCACTTATTCAAAAGAAAACAGTATTTCATATCTAAAAATACTCATACCTATACAATACATTGCATGGAAAAACGAAAAATATAAAAATTTAATTATAAAAGTAATAAACTATTTTTCTATATAAAAATACACTAAAATATATCGTCAATAATTCTTAAAAAGAATTAAATTGAACTTGATTTTTTTATAGCTATGTATAGATATGCGGTACTGAGTTTTTCTGATTCACGATAGTATACAATGACCCCTGTCAAGAGATTTTTTTCTTTTGACTTCGGTCATTTTTTCGATACAAACTTCACATGATATTTACATTTTCTCATCTCGAAGAATCAGTAAAAATTCTTTCAAATAAAGTTCGAAAACAAGATTTTCTTACCTACTTCAAAAAGTTTTCACTTCTTGAGGCTTCTGAGAATTCTGTGACACTTTGAGTGCTTTCCTCATTTCATCGAGACAATATATCAAAAAAGTTTTATGATGATATCAAAAGTGCTATCAATGAAATCGCTCCAAAAATCATAAGTATAGATATACAAGTTGATGAGAGTATCGAGAACCGTCCTGAAACTGAAGTTATTGATTGTAGAAATATCCAGAAAAATACAGAGAAACAAATAAAGAAAGAACATTCACATGGTGTAGAGGTAGTTGAGTGAGTAAATAGTAGACTCGTGAATGATCGTTATAAACTCGAAAATTTCATCGTATGACCTGGAACTCAGCTTGCTCATGCTGCGTGTGAAGCTGTTGCTCGAAAACCAGGGACATCATATAATCCGCTCTATATCTATGGAAATGTCTGACTCGGAAAGACACACCTCCTCCAGGCAACTGCAGGTGCTATAAAGTCAAAACATAAAGAACTCAAGGTCGTCTATACAACTGCCGATAAGTTTCTCACAGACTATGTCACAAGTATCAAGGGTCGTTCTGTAGATAAACTGCGTGAAAGATATCGTCAGATAGATGTACTTGTGCTCGATGATGTCCAATTCCTCGCCGGAAAGAAGCAAACACAAGAAGAACTCTATAATATATTCAATATCCTCTACGAAGCAGGGAAGCAAATCATCCTTTCTGGAGATCGTCCACCAAAAGAGCTCACAGAGCTAGAAGCACGCCTTTCGAGTCGATTTGAATGGGGTATCACTGTCGATGTCTGTGAACCAGACTACGAAACTCGTCTTGCTATTGTATGAGAAAAGGCACGATGAAGAGAATTCCTCCTTCCACAAGAGGTTGCTGAGTTTATCGCAGAACATGTAAAAAATAATGTCCGCGAACTCGAATGAGTACTCAATCAAATAATCGCAGAATATGATCTCAAGGGAACTCCTCCAACGATAGAAAATGTAGCAATGAGACTCTCAAAACTCTCACTTACTTCTATCGGTGACTCTATTCCTACGAGTCGAACTCTCAGAACAAATCACTGTAACTACGAAGATCTCATTCAAGCGGTATCATCACACTTTGGTATAGAAATCAGAAATCTCCTATCAGAAGATAGAAAAAAAGAAAACATGATTCCTCGTCAGGTAGCGATGTATCTCCTCAAAAATAAACTCAATTTTACCTACGAGCGCATCGGAAATATATTTTCTGGACGCAATCATACAGCAGTCATGTATAGCTGTAAAAAACTCGAACAAGTCATGAAAAAAGATCAACAAGTTGTCTATGAAGTAAATATCATACGCGATAAACTTGGAATATAACTCAATTCAAGATATACTCTCGTGTATCTTGAATTTTTTATTCTTTTTATTTTTGGATTATGCTCTCTATCGTCTCTACCCCGATTGGAAATCTCGAAGATATCACACTCCGTGCAATGAGAATCCTCAAAGAAGCTGATTATATAGCTTGTGAAGATACACGCGTCACAGGTCAACTCCTTGGATATTATGATATACCAAACAATGGTCGACTAATGTCATTTCATTCACATTCTGGTTTTTCTAAAATGGATAAAATTATAGAACTGCTAAAAGAATGAAAACATGTAGCACTTGTTTCTGATGCTGGAACTCCAGGAATTTCTGATCCAGGTTTTGTACTCATCCGTGAAGCAATAAAAGAGGGAATTACAGTAGTACCAGTTCCATGAGCATCAGCAGTCCTCTCAGCACTCGTGGCAAGTGGTATAGATTGTCATCAGTATCTCTATCTCTGATTTCTCCCAGTAAAAAAATGACGACAAACCATGCTCAAATCCCTCGTAAATAAGGAATATACTGTCGTTGTATATGAGTCAGTTCATCGCATAGAAAAGACTCTCGCAGAACTCGAAGAATACCTCTGAAAAGAATATTTTATCGTCGTTGGAAGAGAGATAACAAAAAAGTTCGAAGAATTCAAACGAGGAACTATCGCTGAAGTTCGAGAATACTACAAGTGAGAAGGGAAAGTAAAGGGTGAATTCGTACTTGTATTTTAGCGTTTAATCCGCATTTTGACGACTACTCCTTTTGGAGTATTTTTTGTGATTTCCAGTGCACCACCATGGAGTTTTGCTATACGATCCACTATAGAGAGCCCTATTCCCATACTCATATCAGCATCTCGAGTGCGACTTTTATCGATACGATAAAATTTTTCCTTTACGAATTCTATTTCATTTTCAGGGATTCCGATACCATTATCTGCAAAAGAAAAATAATAATATTCTACATTTTTTTCAAATGAGAAAATAAGTGTCGTATTTTCTCAGGCGTATTTATGAAAGTTTGAAAAAATATTATGAAAAACCTGTATAGAGAGATTTTTATCCATTCTTACGAAGCTATCATTTTTTATTGATAGTTCTATCTTTTGTCATTTTTTTCGTAAAAGTGGAGAATATTCTAGAACAATTTTTTCAACTACTTCCACTATATCAAATCTTTCCACGGTAATGTTATCTAAAAGATCACTCGTCATATGCTCATATTCCATGATTCTCTCAGTGATACTCGAAAGTCTGGAAAGTTCATTTTGTATGAGTGGCACAGTATCCGTGTCAATCTTCATCATACCATCTTCGATAGCCTCGAGATAACACCGAAGTGCTGTAATTGGCGTACGGATTTCGTGTGATAAGTCAGAAAGAAAATTTGATCGGATATTTTCCTGTATAGAGAGGCTTTTATGGAGATTATTTATGGTCGATACAAGTGGAGAAAATTCATCTGGAGATTCGTAGCGAATATTTGTATATTCTGCAGTATCGATATATTTCTGGAGATTTGATATAATTGTTTCGATAGGAGAAAAAACTTTCTTTATCCATATCCAGTAGACACAAAGAATGATAAAAAGCCAAAGTAGATTTGTGATGAGGATACGATTGAGGAGATTGATGATAAATCTTCATTCCGGAGAATCTTTATTCAGAGTTGCTGGATGCAGTATTGTCGCCATTATACTGCGAGTTTTCATATTGATAATCGAGCCAGATGTCACAGCAGGAATACTAAAAACCTCAGGACTTAGTGACTGAGATGATGTTGTCGTATAGAGTTCTGGATTATTTGATATGTTTTTTATAGAAGCGGAGAGGTTTGATATTTCAGAAAGGACTTTTCCATAATCACTCTGTTGCTCTTCATCGAGAGTTCCTATCTTTACAAGTGTTTGTATTTGTTCAGAATTTGCAAGTCATCCTCCTATGTCCTCTATCTCTTTTTGATATATGGGAAGGAGAGATTTTGTAAAAAGCTGTAAGGCAAGAATATTTACAAAAACCGTTGCAATGATGGCTACTCCAGTAAATACCGGGATTTTATAAGCGAGTTTCATAGAAAAAACGAGGTATATTCTCAAAAATATGAGAACTACTGTAAATACAGAGTTGAATATATGAATTCTAATTATTTTTTCTTTATTTGCAATACGCAGAGGTTTTCTGTATTTTCTGGCATTTTCTCGATTCTCATATTGAAAAAATAGCATAAAAGAATATAATCCGCCACATTCAATACTTTACTTTTTTGTTTATGTCAGTTCGTACCCGTCTTGCTCCATCTCCTACAGGATATCTTCACATTTGAAATCTTCGTACTGCGCTCTATTGTTATCTTTGGGCACACCATAATGATGGGGAATTTATTTTGCGAGTAGAAGATACTGATAGAACTCGACTTGTAGAGGATGCTGTAGATAAAATTCTGGATGTACTCACAGAAGTTGGTATACGACCTGACGAATGACTTCATCATGACTGAGGATATGGCCCCTATATACAAAGTGAACGCCTCCATATTTATACACCTCGCCTCCATAAACTGTGTGAAAATGGTGATGCATATTATTGTTTTTGTACAAGTGAACGACTTGAAGAACTCAAGAAAGAACAAGAGGTACTCAAACTTCCTCCACGATATGATGGACACTGTCGTCATATTCCTCTCGAAGAAGCAAAAGATCGCATAGCACAATGAGAAAAATATACAATTCGTCTCAAAGTACCAAAAGCAGAAACAATTATTTTTAATGACATGATTCGTGGGCGTATCGAATTCAATACAGGTGAAGTAGATGATCAGGTACTTTTAAAATCTGATGGTTTTCCAACATACCATGGAGCGATAGTTATCGACGACTTTCTCATGAATATTAGTCATGTTATGCGGTGAGAAGAGTGGATTAGCTCTATGCCCAAACAAATTATCACAGCAAGAGCTCTTGGTATAACTCTCCCAGAATATGCTCACCTTCCAAGCGTTTTATGAAATGATGGAAAGAAACTATCAAAAAGAACAGGTGATGCATTTGTTTCAGATTATTTAGCAAAATGATACCTCCCTGAAGCGCTTCTGAATTTTATAGCACTTCTTGGATGGCATCCAAAACAAGATGAGGAAATCATGACTATGAGTGATATGATAGAAAAGTTTGAAATCAAAGATATCCACAAGTCATGAGCCGTCCTTGATCCGATAAAACTCGATTGGATGAATGGTGAATATATAAAACGAATGGAACTCTGAGCTTTACATGAAAAAATATCAGAATATCTCAAAGAATATGAAGAAGACTTTTATAAAACAATATTCTCTCAAAGAGATTATGAGTTCAATGCAAAAGTCATCAAAGAGCTTCAGACTCGTATGAAGCGATTGAATGAGTTTATCGAACTTACTCCATTTTTTTATGGAGAAGCAAAGGTACAAAAAAATCTCCTCGTCAATCCAAAGATGAAGATAGAAACAGAAGAAGAATGAATTGCATCACTTGATTTTGCTCTCCCGATACTCGAAATAGCCGATTATTCCACACTCGATACACTCAAAGAAGCCTTTCTCCCTCGAATCAGCGAAGCAGGAAAGAAAAATGGACAGATTCTCTGGCCACTTCGAGTGGCTCTCTCATGAGAAGAATTCTCCCCATGAGCATTCGAACTCGCATACATACTCTGAAAAGAAAAGTCAATTCAAAGAGTAAAAAAAGTTTTGGCAAAATAAGCAAAAAGAATCATAATACAAGGGAACATACTATTGAAATATTTTATACTATGCACTATATATTTTTGAAAAACATTCTCGAATCTGTACTCGCAAATTTCACTTGTCCACAATGTCACAATAAAACAAATGAGCAATCCATCCAAGTGACAGGCATTAGCTCACATGGTATCGATATACATATCAATTGTCATATTTGCAATACACACTCTCAGCTCAACGCAGAAATCAATACGATAGCAGGACAGATGCTCCAAAATGAAAATGGAAAGAAATTTCTCGAAGATTTTCTCAAAAACGGAGGAACTCTGAGTGCAAATATAGATAATAAAGAAGCTGCGAAGGTACTCAATAACAAATGAATCAAATCAGAAGATATAGATAAACTCAATGAAGATCTCAAGAACGCAAAAAGCATTGAAGATTTCATGAACTAATTCAATTTTACTAACTTTTTTTCTATGTTTTCTCGTCTTATCGGATTTTTACTTCTTATTGGGTGACTCTATACGATTGCAGTTTTTCTTGTACCAGATATTGCTGACAAATATGGGAATCCTGAAATAAATGCAAAAGTTCGCTCTTTTAAAGACAACTCTCTTTTGATGGCATCGGGATCAAGTTCAGCAACTTCTATCGTCGATAAACTCACAACCGAAACGCAAAAAACTATACAAGAAGGCACAAGAACAATAAAACAAATACAGACAACTGTCGAACAAAAAACAAAACAAGTACAAGATACTGCTGACTCTGTAAAAACTGCCATAGACGCTGTAGAAAAAGCAAAAGACAATATAAATACTCTTACAAATCTCAGTGGCACTACCCAAAAATAACATGCACTCTTCATCATTTCAAAACCGTCGTCTCGGACAAAGGAAAAAATCTTCAACACCTCGTATTGTTGGGATTTTTTTCGTTATTTTTATTAGTGTATTTTTTTGCTCTTACTTTTTCATAAAAAGTACAGGATCTTTGGAACTCATACCAAAAAACTATATCATCGATAAAGGAACAACACCTCTTGCTCTGCCAAAAATACTCAAACTCGATATCAGTGGACTCAGATACTCTCTTTGGATCAGATTCTTTGCTCCGAAAAATATCACCCTCCAAGCCTGAACCTACGAAGTGCCTCGTTCTGCGACTCTTTCTGTATTTTTCGAAGAAATACTCTCAAAACCAAAACATACAGATCTCACTATTACAATCCTCCCAGGATGGAATATCTACGATATCGATAACTATCTTGTAGAAAAATGAATTGCAAAAGCATGAGATTTTGTCACTGATATCGAGATGCACTTTGATATATACAAACAGGAATTCTCATTTCTCGAATGAAAAACGAGTCTCGAAGGCTTTCTCTACCCAGATACCTATAGACTCAAGGCATCAGCAGGCATAGGTGATGTCGTAAAAACACTCCTTTCTGGATTTCAGAAAAAGATAGGAACATCATATCAGTCTCTCGGAAATAGGGCTTATGAAAAACTCATACTTGCCTCTATCGTCGAACGGGAAGAACGCAGTACCAAGAATCAACCAATCGTCGCAGGAATACTCGAAAAAAGAAAAAATGAATGAATCGCCCTATGAACTGATGCAACAGTATGTACTGGATATGCAAAAGTATGGAAAGATTGTACACCGAGCTTTATAGCAAGTGTGATAAATGAAGACAATCCCTACAATACGAGAACGAAACGAGGCTACCCACCCACACCAATATCATCTATAGATATATCGAGCTGGGATGCTTCTATAAATCCCGAAACATCACCATATTACTACTACCTCCATGATGCAAATGGTGAGATACACTATGGGAAAACACTCGATGATCATGTAGCAAACAAAAGAAAATACCTCCAGTAATTTAATATTCCTTAAACTAAAAATATATAAAATATTTCAGTATATAATTGTTTTTCAATATGGTTTCATATATCAATAATCTCCTTGCTCCCCTCGAACAAGCTATCCGAACATATCAAAAGTATCTCGGATATTTTTTTATAATTCTTTCTCTTGCTTCTTTTGGTTATATTTTTTCTCGATGATGAGTAAAGGAAAGTGGGGAACAAGCGATGAATCTCCTCTGGTTTCTGTTATTTCTTCCGATTTTTGCACGAGTTTTTTGACTTGGGATTGCTCGTGCACTCATGCCACTGCGAAAAGAAATCGGTATCCTCATGGGAACACTCGCTCTCGTTCATGGAATATCGTATATTATTCCATACCCAACATATTTTTTTACCACCAATTTCTGGACTGAAAGAAGCTACGCTCTCAGTTTTGGGTTCATTGCGCTTCTTCTAACTCTTCCTCTTCTTTTTACATCGAATATTTGGTCGATAAAGCTTCTCGGAAAAAAGTGGAAGATACTTCATCGTCTTGTATATATAGTAATCATATTTACGGTTATTCATGTCGTAGCATTGAAGTTTAGTAGGCATTTTGAAGTTGGAGGAGTGATTCTTTTATGGATATATTTTCTCGGAAAAATACTTGAATGGAAATGAATATCTTTTGCCCAAAAAAAAACCTATCCAAAATGACAAAAATGGCTCTGTGTGCCATGTGGATATATATATGATCCAATAATCGGCGATGAGGATGGTGGGATATCTCCATGAACCGAATTTATCGATATCCCGGATGATTGGAGATGTCAAGTATGTGGAGTGAGTAAATCTGATTTTGTTCCACTTGATGAAAAAAATTTGGAAAGAAAAAAATATACAGGAAAAGTCGTAGAAAAAAAATACCTCAATCCCACAACTCTAGAACTGACGATAGAGCTCGATGAAGTACTCGAAAGCACACCATGACAGTTTGCATCATTTCTCTGGGAGGATGAATCATGACCGTTTACTCGTTCATACTCTATCGCAAAACACGATGGAAAAAAACTTACTTTTCTCATAAAACTCAACCCTCTCGGTCGTGGTGCTCAAATACTGTGAGAACTATGAGAAAATGCAAATATTTGCATTTCATGAATTTTCGGTCACTTCACTCTTCATGAGACGATGAATCCAAAAGTATTTATCGCTACAGGAACGGGACTTGCTCCCATATACAATATGATTACTCATCTTCCTAAAACGGTTAAGAAATCACTCTTCTTTAGTGTAGCCACCCACGATGAACTCTTTTATAGAAAAGAACTCACATCTCTCGAGCATCTCGATATCCGAATCCATGTCACACGAGAAAGTGTCATTGGACTGGAAACAGGAAGAGTAGATGTAGATACTATCGATGCATCTCACGATACAGAGTGGTATCTCTGTGGAAATCCAAAAATGGTATCTGAAACAAAGAAAAAACTTTTGGAAAAATGATATGATAAAGTATATACGGAAGAGTTTTAATAATTTGACAGATTCTATATTATCTATATATTTATAACTGACCATATCAGTCAATCCTATGAAAAAATTTCTTCTCACATGTTGTATGTCTCCGAAATCTCGGGGATAGCTTTGTGATAAAAAGATTTTCATAGAAATCTCATGAATCATAAAATTCCTCGAGTCAATTCGGGGATTTTTTTATGGTTCTTTTTTGTTTGGCAAATAGGAGTAAGAAAATCATGTCCCAGCTCGCATCTCAATTTCGTTGCGAAAATCTTGTTCAACTTGTAGCATTTTTGGTAGTTCAATGGAATCTCCAAAAAGCCACAAAAGAACTACTCGATCAAGTAGAAAGAATTGATAGTAGCCAATTACCTCTAAATAGGAAAGTTTCAGCTATCAATGAACTCAAATCTCAATTTCAAAGCACATCTGAGATTGCTTGATGTAAAAAAGCTCCTCCCTGGAGCTTTTTTCTTGCTTTTTCTTCTTGATTTTATATTCTGAGGATATGTTTTTGAGAATATATACATCTCTTATTCTTTTGGTTTTTGGGAGTCTTTTTGTACAGCCACTATTTTGACTACAAAATCTCGAATGAAAAAATCTCGTCATACTCTCTCAGGTATCTGAGTTTTGTAGTACAACGATAGAATGTAAGAAAACTCAGAATGGATATATTGCTTGTGAGAAAAAATGAGAAACCATCTCTGTACAACGATGAAGTATTCATGGAATTGAAAGTGAAAAAACCTTTGGATGCAAAGAGTGAAAAGAAATCGTTTTCGCATTTCATGATAAAAAACATTTACCGTATACCTTTTCAGATACTTCAGTAGCATCTTTTGTATATCCATTTGTGAGAATTATAAAAATACAAGTCTAAGAGAGTATAGTATTACATATTATTATTTACTTTCTCATTCTTTTTTATATGAAATATCTTATTATCCTTATATCGACGAGTCTTCTTGTTTCTTGTACTGTTGCACTCGAGCAAACAAAAACAGCAAGTTCAAATGAAGCAAACCAAGAGCAAACAACAACACCACCATCTCCCACAAACAACGCGAGTGGGACACTCGAATTCTCAAATACCGGAAATATCAGCCTCAAAGGAGTTATGAATAGCAACTATCGATATCTCGACAGTGAAAAGAAATCCTATGCAACTGGTACACTCGGAGAACTCCTCTCATATGGATCAAAGGGTACAATCGTCTACTTTTATCCAAAAGATGGTACACCAAACTGTACGATACAAGCACTTGACTTCTCCATGATGCTCGCGGACTTTCGTAGCGCTGGATATGATATCATCGGGATATCCAAGGACTCTATCGACTCTCACAAGGCATTTGCCGAGAGAAATGAGCTCAAGATAAAACTCCTCGAAGATGGCTCTGGAGAACTCCTTCGGGCATTTGGTGCCGAAGGTCCACTAAAGGAATATGGAAATGGTCATGAACTCTCAGATATAATCCGCTCTACCTATGTCGTAGATACGACTGGAAAAGCACTCTATGCATTTCGTGATGTGACAGCAAAAGGACATGCGAGAAGGATATATGAACTCATAACAGGAAATACTTATACAAAATAATAAAAAATCTCCCGAAAGGGAGATTTTTTATTTCTTCTTTCCAAATATTCTCTGTATTTTTGACTTCATCCGAATACCAAAGAATTGTACAGACTGCTTGATATGATGCATCTTTTTTTCAAAGAAAGTTCGTTCTTTGCTTGATGACTGTGTATTTTTCTTTTCAGGAACAGATTTGTTGCGAGAGGTTTTTTCTCTACTTCCGAGATTTTCTTTTGTACGGATGAGTGCATATTCTGTTGGTTTTTCTGGAATGCTAATATATACATCCACATGTCACCCATGTGCTGATGTTATTTCCTCTCCACTGAAAGAGTATATCTTCGCGAGAGTAAACTCTACTGACTGGGTTGGAGAAATCATACGCAGTGTATCACCGATATCTATGCGGTTTTTTACCTGTATTCGAGCAATTTTTCCTGTAGAGACGAGTTGTTGTAGATGTTCTGGGGCATCTCATGAAAAAATAACGATTCCTGCCATTTCCTCCTCATGGAGTTCTTTATTTTTTTCAAAATAAATTGCTTTTTCTCATGGATTTCCCACGAGAAACCCTGGAGTATAGCCACGATTCGAGATAGCAAATACTTCTTTTGAAAGTTCCATCGCATCATATTCCATATTCTTTTCAACTGCATCGAGCGCTCCACGATATGCACGACCGACACCAGCGAGATAGTTTACTGTTTTACTGCGACCCTCAACTTTGAATGAAACCACCCCAGCATCAGCGAGTTCCTGCATATACGAGAGGAGACAGATATCACGAGAGTTCATGATATAGGTTCCGTATTCATCCTCATCGATAGGCATGAGTTCTCACTTTCTATCTCGTTCTTCGAGATAAAACTCGCCTATGAGTTCTTCGTAGTCTTCTGGTCGTCCTGTGCTATCATAGAGTTCTTCTGGGGAGGCATCTTTTTTGAAAACCTTATACTCCCATCGGCAACTATGAGAACATGTTCCTTGGTTCGGATCACGATGAGAGAAGTAATTTGAAAGAAGACATCGCCCAGAATATGCCATACATATAGCTCCATGTACGAAAAACTCGAGTTCGATATCAGGAACCATTTCATGGATTTCTTTTACTTCCCGAAGTGAGAGTTCACGAGAGAGGATGATACGAGTGATTCCGAGAGATTTCCAAAACTCAGCTTGTGCCCAGTTCGTGTTGTTCGCTTGTACGGAGAGATGTATTTCTGCTTGTGGGAAATTTTGTCTCACAAGATGAATAAGTCCAGGATCCGACATGATAAAAGCATCTGGTTTCATATCCATCATGCGCTGAAAATTTGCCATGAATGGCTTGATTTTCATATTGTGCGCATAGATATTCGCAGTAAAGTATATCTTTTTTCCACGGGCATGGCAATACTCGACACCCTCTGCGAGTGATTCCCAAGTGAATTGGTTCTCACGAGCGCGAAGGGAAAACATAGGTACTCATGCATACACTGCATCAGCACCATAGGCAATAGCGTATTTCAGCTTTTCGAGATTCCCAGCAGGGAAGAGGAGTTCCAACTTTTTAGACATAGAGAAAAAAAGAAAATAAAAAAAATCGCACAGAACAAATTTTAGAAAATGGAAATATTCCATACATACACCTATACGGTATATTTTCTAAAAGAGGGTTCTGCACGACTTCTCTTTTGATGTTTTGGATTATATACTATCTAAAAATAAGTCAAGTTGTCTTGCGTTGGATGAATTGCATTTTTATGGAAATTACATAGGATTTTAGTACTAAATTTCTATTATGCAAAACTATAATGAATTTCATTCAACACTTGTTACTCGAGTGAATAAATACTTTGAAGATAATAATCTCAATATCAAATGAACTTGGAAACTTTATATAAAAACCATTATTGGACTTGTGATTTTTATCGTAAGTTATGTATTTTTAGTATTTTTTTCAAATACACTTATCGAAGGTATTGTATGGGCATTTCTTTTAACAGAATGAGCAATTCTCATAGCATTTAATGCAATGCATGATGGAGCCCACGATGCGTATTCAAATAATAAATTTATAAATCAAATTACTGGAGGAATCATAAATATTCTTGGGTCTCATGTGTTTCTCTGGAAATACAAACACAATGTTCTTCATCATACTTATACAAATATTGATGGGAAAGATGATGATATAACATCACTCAATTTTTTGAGACTTACTCCATATCAAAAATGGCATTTTTGGCATAGGTATCAATTTATTTATTGGCCATTTATATATGGGTTTATTACTCTTGGTTGGATTATTTCTGATTTTTTCAGGATTATAAAACGAAAAATATGAGAAAATAAACTTCCAAAATTGCATATAACTACGCTTATATCATTTTTCTGATTCAAGAGTTTTTATTTTTTTATTTCCATTATTTTACCAGTTTTTTATCATTCTTTTTGAAGTGTCATTATTTTCTTTCTTGGAATTCATATTTTATTTTGACTCAGTATAGGACTGATTTTTAGCCTTGCACATATTTATAAAAATACTAAATTTCCAACGAATATTAACATAAAAGAGAAGATGAAAACACATTTCCTTCATCAGCTCGAAACAACTCAGGATTTTTCCCCACAAAATCCAATATTAAATTGGTATATGGGAGGACTCAATAACCAAGTAGCTCATCATTTATTTCCACATATTAGCCACATTCACTATCCCTGAATTCAAAAGATTATTGAAAAAACTTGTGAGGAATTTCAGGTATCTTATCATTGTCAAAAAAGCTTTTTATGAGCAATTTGATCCCATATTCAGCATTTATGGAAAATGAGTAAGAAACCAGCATAAATTTCTAAAAAAACACCCTATGGTGTTTTTTTAGAATTTTCAATTATAATCCGAGCTTTGCTACGAGTTGTCCCTCTTGATGAAGTGCAGCAATAGAATCATATCCTCCGAGACACTCATCTCAGGCAAATATCTGCGGAACAGTTCTCATATGAGATTTTTCATAGATTTTCATAAACATATCTGGATCGTTCGTGACATCTACCTCAGTAAATTCAGCACCGAGAGAAGAGAGGAGAGATTTTGCCTTTACACAGTATGGACAATAATCTTTTGTATAAACAGTAATCATAGAGTAATATATTAAAATAATCCAAACAGTTTTTTCTTTTCACCATGAACGACTTTTTTTGGAAATTCTTTTTCAAAATCATTCATTCATCAGACGAGATTGTAGGCGGTGATACGCTCTGATTCAGCAAAAAGTGTGGCTTGACCACTGCGTCCACCCGAACGACAGATAAAAATAATCTTCTTCTTTTTATCAAGTTCGGCGATTCTCAGAGGAAGGAGATGAAGTGGAATATTTTTTGCTTCAGGGATATGCACCTCAGCATATTCTCCAGTACCACGGACATCGATGAGCTCTATGGTATCAGGATTTTTTTCGAGGAGGGAAGCAAGTTCTTTTGGAAGGAGTGTTTGCATAGAGAATTATTTACAAAATATATGTTGCATTTGTTTCATGAGCTCACGAATTCGATTATCAGCAATGGAGTAAAAGACAAACTTTCCCATCTTTTCTGATTTTAGAACTCATTCATCCTTCATAAGTGAGAGAAACTGTGAAAGTTGAGACTGAGAAATAGTACAATTTTTCTCAAGATCACCCACGGTTTTTGGTCCATCGCGAAGTTTGCAGAGTATGAGAAACCTCTTTGGGTGAGCAAGAAGCTTGAGAATATCCGCTACTTCTTCTGCTTTTTGTGCTATCTCTATCATGTGAAATATCAAATTACAAAAACATATTATAAATTCATAATATAATGTCAAAAGATTTTATGAAATTGTGCAAGTGTTTTTTGTTTTTCCTTTTGCGAAAAGGGAATTAAACCGATACAATCGGGAGTATATTTATTCATATCCTTATTCTCCTGTGAAACTTTTCAATATTACCGATATTTTCAACAATATCATCACTATGAGTCCTGAAACACTTGAAGCATTTCATGATGAGCTCAGAGAAAGCTTTAAAAACCTCCGAAAAGATCATGATGTAGATAATCTACGAGTGCTCCGAAATCGAATACAGACCGTCATCGATGGCAACGCAAAAAAGCTCACCAACAAGGAACGACATAAAATACACAAAATAGAAATTCTTTTCAGAGAAATCGATGAAGCGATATCAGATATAGAACAAGCTCAACGAGAAGCAATAAAACTCGTAAATCTCGAGAAAAAATTTGAAAAGAAATATAAATCTGAAATGAAACTTCCAAAAGAAAAAAAGAAAACCCATACACTCATCGCCATGAGAAAGGGTGAAATTTCTTATGAAAAAGAGATGCTCATGCTCCAGCAAGAGCTCGTCAAACTCCAAAAATATATCCAAGAATCAGGGAAAAAAGTACTCATCATATTCGAAGGACGCGATGCAGCAGGGAAAGGTGGAAACATCAAACGATTTATGGAAAACCTCAATCCGAGATATTCAAAAGTCATCGCTCTCATGAAGCCATCGGATATCGAAAAATGACAATGGTATTTTCAGCGATATATCGCCCACTTGCCGAATGCTGGAGAAATGGTGTTTTTTGATCGAAGCTGGTACAATCGTGCAGGAGTCGAGCCTGTTATGGGTTTTGTCGGAAAGCGCGACTATGAAAAATTCATGGAAGATGTTCCATCATTTGAAAAGCTCCTCACGAGATCAGGGATTAAAATTATTAAATTTTATTTTTCTGTATCAAAATCAGAACAAGCAGCGAGATTTCTCGAACGAAGAACCAATCCACTCAAACAATATAAACTCTCTCCGATAGATCAATTTTCACAAAAACTCTGGGATAGATATACGATGGCTGAGTACGAAAATTTCAGTCGTACACATACAGAGCATGCTCCGTGGGTTATCATCAATAGCGATGATAAAGAGGCATCTCGTATCAACTCTATCAAATACCTACTGAGCCAGTTCGAATACCCTGATAAACTCGATGCTGAGAAACTCGAGATAAATACAAATATCGTACACTCAGGAAAGGAAAAAGTCCGTCTTCTCGAAAAAGAAATCGATAAGAGTAAGAGTCTATTTGATTAGATTTATTATACTTTTCCCGACTACATATCCACTCGACCAACATATTTGGAGACTAAATCCTCCTGTATATCCATCCACATTCAAAATCTCTCCTGCGAAGTAGAGATTTTTTTGTATTTTGGACGCCATCGTTTCTCCATCTATCTCATCCGTCGAAACTCAGCCAGCTGTGACAAACTCATCTCCCGGTCGTCTCTCGATGAGAGTGAGTGGTATACCGTGACCGAGAAGATACGATATCTTTTCCCGATCACTACGAGCGAGGGATGATACGAATGTGGTTGAAATATGAGAAAAAAACTCTCCTATAAAAGCATCCACGAAACGCCGTGGAAGTTTTTCAGATAAAATACTCGTGATGAGTTTCTTTGGATGTTTCTGAAATTCATTTTTGAGAAAAGTCTCCCAATCTTCGAAATACATCGATGCAATCGGCGCGAGAGCGATGCTTTTTGGAGTACTTTTGTCTATTTTTTCCCAAGCGACACTTGATGAAAACATAAATGTGAGTGGTCCAGAAATGCCAAAATGTGTGAGGAGAATCGGTCATGTGAGATGCTCTATTCTCGCAGACTCAAATGCTAGTCCAGAGAGTTCGTGGAGCCACTTTTCTCATGTCAGAAAACTCGAAAGAGAAGGTCAAAGCGTAGTGACAATATGTCCGAGATTTTTTACAAAAGCATACCCATCACCCGTAGAACCTGTATGAGCATAGGCATTTCATCAGCTGGCGAGAACGAGGATATCATAAGAATAGGTATTTTTTTCTGTCTGGAGAACAAATTGTTCTCCATTTTTTGAGACACCAGTAATTCACTCACCATAATGAAAAGATATCTTATCGCGATATTTTGCAAAAATATTCTCAAATACTTCTAAAACCTCACTTGCATCATCACTCACAGGAAATACTCGATTATCTGCTTCGGTTTTGAGTTTGAGTCCATGTTCTTCAAACCATTCATAGCATTTTTTTGATCAAAATTTTCCGATTGCCTTTTTTATAAAATCCCATCCGCGAGTGTATTTGGTCTCGAGTATTTTTTTATCAGTGATACCTGTAGTTACATTACACCTGCCACCTCATGAGAGGAGGAGTTTTTTTCCTGGACTCGGATTTTTCTCAAATATATCAATATGAAGATTCTTATTTTCTGAATTTTCGAGAATCGTGACAGCGGTCATAAGTCCAGCAGGTCAGGCTCAGATGATGGCGATGGTTTGCATGAGAATAAGTATATATACTTATAATGAATATGAAACTTGATTTTCAAAAAAATACTATATTATTTTTATAATATAAATTTTATTTTATGCAAATTAGAAATATTGATTCATGAGTATCCCTAGAAATACAATATTGAAATGACTTTCAATTTACTGGAAATGATAAAAATAACAGACTCTTTTATGAACCAGTAGTTATTAGATGAAGAAACTGAGGGTCATACTTAAATAATACAGAAACATGAAGAAATGTCTGGGATTTCATATCAAGATTATGCTTTAATCAAAATAGTAATATAAACTGAGATATAAAAACACTATCATGAGTACATAGTATTCAATGAGATAAAAATGATTGGCAAAAAACAACCTTAATTAAAACAGGAGTAGATACTTCTTGAAAACTTCTTTTTTGATTAGAATCATTTGAGGATAATAATCCTAATAAAAAGAAAAAGGTAGAATTTGTAATATCATGCACAGAAAAGCAGTGTGCTTGATTATTAGTAGTTTCTGAAAATGAATTCCAAAGATTTATAAATCTTGCCTTAATCATTCAGGCATTCGCAATCTCTAGAATATAATTACCCCCTCACCTTCATTGCCTCAAGTATGCGCTTCATAGCAACGACATAGGCTCCAGTACGGAGCATGACACTATGTTTTTTGGATGATTCGAGAACCCCATAGAGTGCTGTTTCCATCTTGAGCTTGAGCTTTTGTTGGACTTCTTCCCGAGACCAGTAGTAGTTCATATTGTTTTGTACTTGCTCGAAGTAGGATACTGTCACACCTCCAGCATTCGCGAGGATATCAGGAATTACAGGGATATTTTTTCCAAAAAGTATATCATCTGCCAGTGGAGTAATTGGTCCATTTGCGAGTTCGAGGATGAGACTTGCTTTGATATTTTTCGCATTTTCCTCGGTAATCTGGTTCTCGAGGGCAGCAGGAATGAGGATATCACATTCGAGTTCGAGGAGCTCAGTATTCGTAATTTTATTTCCAGAAGTATATTCTGTGAGGGATTTTTTATTTTCCTTGAGTGTAATTATAGCATCTACATCAAGTCCATTTGCATCGTATATACCTGTTTTTGAATCACTCGTTCCAATCAGAATTGCTCCAGCCTTATGTACGAGATCTATCATATGGAGTCCAGCATTTCCAGCTCCCTGAATAACCACTTTTTTCCCTGCAAGATTTGATCATTTTGAAGCAAGATATGCCTCGAGAACATAGAGTCCACCTTGAGCTGTGGCAGTATCTCGACCGAGTGAACCACCGATAGAGAGAGGTTTTCCAGTAAATGTCCCAGGAGACCAATGCCCGACGAGTTTTGAATATTCATCAACCATCCACGACATGATTTCGCCATTTGTATTAACATCTGGAGCAGGGACATCATCAAGTGGTCAAATATATTTATAGAGTTTTTGTACCCATCCGCGAGAGAGAGCTTCGAGTTCTCTTTTTGAGAGTGTTTTTGGATCGACGATGATACCTCACTTTCCTCCACCAAGTGGGAGATCGAGGGTTGCTGTTTTTATGCTCATCCATGCAGAGAGTGCCATGACCTCATCTTTTGTCACATCTTGGTGATAGCGGATTCCACCTTTGTATGGTCCGCGAGCTGCATTGTGCTGGCTACGATATCCAGTAAAAGTACGAGTGGAACCATCATCCATCACTACAGGAATAGAAACTTCGATGATGCGTTCTGGAGAGAGAAGTGTCTCAAATTCATGAGCGTATTCAGGAGCAAGAAACTGGTATGCTGTACGCATCTGAGTGCGAGCGGATTCAAATGGATTATTGATAGACATAGGTATTTGGTTAAAAAGATTCCCTGAAGGAAATATATTATATATACACCTTTTATATGAGAATAAGTCTCATTATAGAGAGATAATAAAAATTGCAAGTATTTTAGTTAATTAGAAATGTAGTTTGCTGGGCTTGCAGAGTCTTTTGTATTTCCTTTTCAGCTACTTCTATCAGTATATCCTCTGTCATTGACCAAGATAACTTACTATTATAATGCTTAGCTATTTGCTCCAAAAATATTGGCGCAACTTGAGTGATAAATTCCTGTACAATTTTCTCCATAAGATAATCACTCAAGTTCGGATACTTCTTAAAAAGAAGATCAGATAAAGCGTTAATATTTTCAATATGTTGATAAGGATATCTTCATTCGTCTTCAATAAAATTTCCATCTTCATCACATTTTTTTGCATAAAAAACTATAGAAGCAAATCAGTTCGGTAGTCCATTTGAGCTCCCTATATCACTCCAAAAAAATAAATGTAACGGAGCTTGGTAAGCTCAATCTGTACGATTATATTCTTGAGTTTGAGTATTATATTGTATTGTGTTGGTTGGAATAATTCTCATTATTGTATGTTTTAGTCTATTATAATATTCCTCTTTCCTTGAAGGAACATACTCCAAAACATCTCATACTGCGTCAGAAACTCTCGTCTCTACATCTACCGGAGTTATGAACTTATTTTCTGCAGGAGATTCTACAAATTCTCAGAATTTTCAGTTATGGTATATTTTCATAAGATTATTTTTTTCGGATATTTTTTGAAACAGTTTTGAGAGATTTCTCGAGAGCCTTCATGCCTCTATCTATCTCATCATAACTGATAATAATCGGTGGTTCGATACGACTCGTGATAGCACTATTGAGAGTACCCGCGATGAGAACTCCATTTTTAAAAAGTTCTGCCGTAACCTGATATCCGATTTCTGCCGAGTGAAAATGCTGAGCAATAAGAAGTCACTTCCCACTAACAGACTCGTATATCTCTGGATATTTTTTTACGAGTTTCTGCATTTTTTTCATGATATATTTTCCCTTTTCTTCTGCGAGTTTAGGGAAATTGTCTCTGAGAACTATCTGTATCGCAGCGATAGCAGCAGAGCAAGCAAGAGCACCACCACCAGTAGTCGTCGTATGGATAAATGGATTTGGATGCATCATAGATTGCCATATCTCCTCTGTCGAGACAAATGCCGATATCGGCATCACTCCACCTCCGAGAGCTTTTCCCATAGTCATGATATCAGGAACAACTCACCAATGATCAACTCACCAGAGTTTTCCTGTTCGTCCGAGCCCTGTCTGGACTTCATCAGCGATGAGGAGAACTCCATGTTTTTTGGTCGCAGCTCTGATGCGTGGCCAAAAGTCATCAGGAGGAACGATAGCTCATGCCTCACCCTGAATTGGCTCCATCATGACTGCAGCGATACCAACTCCGATTTCTTCACAGATTTGTAGTTGTTTTTCTACTGCGAGAGCATCACCGTATGGTACATGATATACAGGTCATCCATACATTTGCCCAACTGGCTCACGATAGTCCTTTTTTCCGATGAGAGAAAGCGAACCCATAGTCTTACCATGAAATCCCTTCACAGCGACGATAAATCCAGCTTTTTTCGTATACATTTTTGCGAGTTTGATAGCTCATTCATTTGCCTCAGTTCCACTACCAGCGAAAAAACAATACTTGAGATTACCAGGAGTGATATCTGCGATGATACGCGATAGAACTCAACGAAGCGGATCGATAAGTTCCTGAGAAGGCATAGGATTGTGGAGGAGTTGTGACTGAACTGCCTCTATCACCTCGGGATGTGACCATCCATGAGAGAGAAGTCCGTATCCACCGAGCCAATCGATATATTCTCGACCATAAACATCTTCGATAATAGCACCATTTCATTTCCATTCGATAGCACTATGATCTCCTGCGAGTGTCACAGATTTTCGATATTCGAGCCATCCAGCATTAAAATGCTCACGAAAATTTTCGAGAGATTCACTCGCTATCCAGTCAGCCTCCTTTTGGGTTGGAGTTTGTTTTTCTTTGATTATCTCGAGCCACTTATGTGTATATTCGAGAACTTTTTTCTTTGATTCTTTCTTCATGTGAAATAGGGGAATTATAATACCCATTCACACTACCAAAATTTCTTTTTTAAAGCAAAAGAAGAGAAGAATCTCAGGAATAAATGCTTGTAATTTGCGAGATATAGTTTCCGCCTATAGATAAGAATAGCGACGAGAAAATTCACACAGACGAGATACCCCCAAAATCATGCATTCAAAAAAGATATATGCTCAAGAGAAAGGAGGAAACATCCTACAGAAAAAGCACTCATAATCCAAGCGAGTGGATCCTCGGATTCAGGATTGTTCCAGATCTTTCTGAGCGTTGGAGAGAGGACAAGGAGATCGATAGCAATCATAGAGAAAATAGCTGCTTCGGTATCAAAAAATCGCATGAAAAAAATCACACAAATAGCGAGTCATAGAGCAATATAATCAGTTTTTCCAATAGAGATTTTTTTTATCAGAAACCATCAAATTATCGCTCAAAACAAAAGAGCAACCGAGCGAATGAGTACAGGTATAATAGATAAGGATAGTCCATCTGTCGTAAAGAGTATGGAAAGATTTGCTAGAGAAAAGAGGCACCAAATAGTCCAGCTAAAAGGATGTGGCACTACTCGTCCATGAAATATATGATACACATACGGTATAAAACCGATAAGGTAGATAATCGTTGCAATAGATGAAAAAATCAGGATAGAATTCATACTCTATTTTTTAGGAATACTCGTTACCTTGATATTGCAAAATTCATGAAAACCCCACTTCCCATGTTCACGACCAATACCAGAATTTTTTATTCCTCAAAATGGGTTTTCTGGGATACAGTAATTCAGATTGTTCATTTGTACCATACCAGTATGGATTTCAGAAGCAATTTTCTCAAAAAGTTCCCGATCTTCAGTAAATACATATGCACCAAGACCATATTCAGTATCATTTGCGAGCTCTATAGCCTCATCGAGGGTATCAAATACGACAATCGGAAGAATCGGGCCAAAAACTTCTTCTTTCCATACTTTCATATCTCGTGTGATATTTCAGAGTATTTTTGGGGTCGTGAAGGCACCTATACATTCATCAGGAATAGGAAGTTCAGCAAGTATTTCTGCTCATTTTTCGAGTGCATCCCTATATTGCTCATCCAGTCGCTCCACCTGAGAAGAGGAAACCAATGGTCCAATATCAGTTTGCTCATCCTGTGCATCTCCGATTTTTTTTGAAAGAAGGATTTTTCTGAGCATATCGACCACTTCACCATATCGAGAACGGTGTACTATGAGCCGCTTGAGACCGTCGCACATTTGTCCAGCATTCGAAAATCTGAGAAAATATATCATATCGATAACTTTCGCAAGATCAGCACTACTCGTGACGATACCTGGAGCAGATCATCCGAGTTCCATAACCGCACTGATTCACTTATCTATAGCTATTTTCGCAAGATTCTTTCCTACTCGCGTACTCCCAGTAAAAGTAATACCATCTATATTTTCAGTCATGAGTGCATCTCAGAGTTCACCTGTTCCATACACCTCAGTCCATACTCATTCTGGTAAATCCGCTTTTTTAAAAATATTTGCAATAAGTGCTCAAGTAAGAATACACTCGCGAGAAGTTTTAAATATGACACTATTTCCAGCGAGAAGTGGTTGAATACAGGTCCATATTGCCATAGAAAATGGATAATTCCATGGAGCTATAGCGACGATCAATCCTCGTGGCTCATAAAAGACAGTATGAAGTTCTGTATCTGTCTCACGAGTCACCTCAGGACGAAGATATTCTACCGCATGGTCGAGATACCATCGAAAGTATGTCATTCCATATGTCACCTCATCTCGAGCTTGGCGAATAGGCATACCCATCTCGAGAGAGATGTATTTTGCGAGATTTTCTCGTTCATTTTCACAGGCACTATAGACTTTTTCGAGTTTTTTTACGCGGTCACTCGGAGAAAGTGTTGCCCATATTTTTTGTGCAGTTCGAGCTTTTTGTACGATATCTGCAAGCTCAGTTTTTTCTGTTCATTCGATAGAGTCGATGAGTTCGTGATTTCTTGAGGGATTTTTGGAAACAATAAGAGTCATAAAATATATAATTATGACCCCATACTAACATACTTTTTTCTGCTGAGCAAATAATATATCTAAAATCCACTCTGTAACTCGAGCATTTTATTGTAGATTCATCATGCCTTTACGAGACTATCATGATTTCCTCGCTCTACCACCGTTCATCACTCTATCACGATGATATCATCAGCTTTCTTGACTGTCTGGAGTCTATGAGCGACTATGATAACCGTCCTTCACTCGAAGAGTGTATTCAGCGCTTCAGTAATCTTTTCTTCTGAAAAACTATCGAGTGCAGAGGTTGGCTCATCGAGGAGTATTATTTCAGGATTTTTGAGAAATATCTTTGCGATAGCGAGTCTTTGTTTCTGTCCTCCAGAGAGTCTCACTCATCGTTCTCAGATTTCTGTATCGAGTCATTTCTCGAGCTCAAATACAAAGTCACACTGAGCAAGTTTCAGTGCAGAAATCAGTATTTCTTCGGTACTTTCTCATGTAGTATTTTCACTTTTATGATTTATTGCAGAGAGAAGATTTTCACGAATAGTTGCGTCAAATACACTCGGATCCTGCGTGAGGTATCCTATATGTGGATAGTAAGTCTTGAGTGCTGTTTTTCCGAGTATATTTCCCATGACAGATATATTTCCAGATTCAGGGTGAAGATATCCTGCGATGAGCTTTATGAGTGTCGTCTTTCCTCCACCAGATGCTCAGACGAGTGCTGTCTTTTTTCCATGCGGGATGGTGATAGAAAAATCCTTAAATACTTTCGCATCACTATAACCATAAGTAATATTTGATATTTCTATATTTTTTAGAGAAGGGGAGAAGGGATTTCATGAGTGATATCATTGCATTTTTGGAGCATCATCGAGAGTTTCCCAGAGTTTTTCTATATCAGAAAAATCTTTCGTAAAATTTTTATAAAATTCAGTGGAATCAAAAAGAAAACTCTCAAAAACGATAATCATCGCCATTGTAGTAGCAAAATCTATTATGGTAAATGATTTTTCAAATACCCCATATCATACAACAACTAATATAAGTATACGCATGGCGACCGCAAAGATCCGTACAAGATTAAATATAAAAAATAATGAACGATTTATTTTATTATTTGCATCTGAAACATAATCTACAGATTCTATGACAGATGATATTTCATTTTTGAGTGTATTATTTTGGAGGATTTCATTTTTCGACATGATAATGCGTACAAGTTTCCGAGAGACTTCATGTTGTTCCTGCGTACGCACACGACGATGTTTATGGGCAATTGTATCAATCCATACGACGAGAATATGCATGATAGCAAGTCAAAATACGAGTATGCAAGCATACTTCCAATCTATCTGTAAAAGCATATAAAAAAGAAATATTCATGTCACTCATATTTTGGAACATTCTTTTATGAGAAAAGAGAGTTGATCCATCCATACTTTTTTTCCATCACGAAAAATAGATATCATTTTTCCAGTACCAATCTTCTCAATATAGTTATTATCAAGGTGTATAATCTGATCAAGATATCGCTTGTATATCCACTTCTCAGTATTATGATACATGTGAGGCCAGTCTGTCGTACGAAATATCCACGCGAGAATCAGATATCATCAAAAAAATACAACAAATCACCATATATACTGTGTATAGAGTTCCTTATTTCAGAGAGTTATAGCATTCATTCATCATTTGATTATGAGGACGCTCGCTATCGCATAGATAGCATATCCAGAGAATTTTATAGAAGAAAGGATTGCGAGAAGTTTTTGTTCCTTGAGGGGAGCAAGAAAGAGTTTTACTTTTTGAAAAAAAGTCATAGTCATAAAAATTAAAAAATCTTCTCGGATAAATATACGAGAAGATGGTATGTATTTTTTATACGGAATATTTCCGCTGAAGAAAATGGCAGCTCCACTCAGAATCGAACTGAGGTTCTCGGCTTTGGAGACCGATGTTCTAACCGCTGAACTATAGAGCTATAGGATAAGCTTATTTGATATAAGCTTACCTGCATAAGTATTCTAATTTATGAAAGACTAGATTGCATATCTGTAAAATGCTACGATAGCATCTTTTCCGATTGCATCACCTACCTTTTGATCAGGGTTGACGACAAATGGTTGAGTGAGGAGAGCATTCTCTTCACGGAATTTTGTCATCTTTCCTTCGATGATTTTCGTGAGAATCTCATCTGGTTTTCCTGCATTCTTTGGGTCTTCTTTCATGATAGCGAGCTGTATTTCTTTTTCCTTTGCAACGACATCTTCAGCGATATCAGAAGGAGAGAGAACTTGAGGATTTGATGCGACAACATGCATAGCAACTTGCTTGAGAATTTCAGCATCAGTACCAGCCTTAGCGACGACTACAGCACCGTTTTTAAAGTTTGAATGAACATAACTTGCAATTACTTCACCCTCGATTTTCGCGAGTGCTCGGATTTGCATATTTTCACCGACCTTGAGTGTGTATTCAGATGCCTTGAGTTCTTCTGCTTTTGTTATTGCTTCTTCATCAGAAGATGCATTTTTACGAAGGTCGATAAAGTGACCAAGCATAGCATCAAAGGTTTCATTGCGAGCAACAAAATCAGTTTCACAAGAAACCACAGCAACAAATGTAGTATTTCCTTCGACAACAATTTTGATTTTTCCTTCGCTTGTCTCGTTTCCAGCTCGTTTTGCTGCTTTTGCGAGACCTTTTTTACGGAGAGTATCGATAGCCATATCCATATCACCATTTGCTTCTACGAGAGCATTCTTACAGTCGGACATACCGACACCAGTTCGTTCACGGAGCTCTTTTATCATTTGTGGAGTTACCATAATAGTGAAAATTAACGATTAAATAAAATTTCTCATTCCAAAAACTAGCGAGAAAAGAAACGGGAAACACCAAGAATATTGATAGTTTTTTCGGAGTACTCGAGAAGGTATGGGAGGAGAGTTTTTTTTCCTTCCCATGCATTCCATGCGAGATATGCCCAAGCGATAAATACAAGAAAATCAATGATTTCTAGTATTCCGAAAAATGGAATCCTCTCAATAAAACTCGTAATAAGTGATATGAGAGTCAGACCAAAACCCTGCTTCATAAATGGAAGTGTAAAATCTGTTTTCTTTTCCATAAAATGGGGAAGAAAGAAGAGAAAAGGGACACATCCGACTATTGCGGCAATTTTTTCTTGACTCGTTATTCAGGGAGTATTTGTTTCCATACGGGAAAAAGTGAATTATTCAGCTGATTCAGCTTGAGCAATAGGACTCTTTGGAGCAAGTTTAGCTGTTGCACCAAGTGGTTTTCTTTCTTCAGTCTTTTTTGACTTGATAGCACTCTTGATTTCACCGAGCATGTATGCAATAGCTCGAATAGAGTTTACATTACATGGAACAAAGTATGTTGTCTTATCGATATCACCAGTAGAACCGAGAAGTGAAAGAGTTGGAAGTCCGAGAGTACCAGCTTCAGTGAGAGCAAGATCCTCATAGTGTCCATCGACTACAACGAGAAGATCAGGAACTCGCTTCATATCTTTTACACCAGCGTATGCTGTTCTGAGTTTTTCGAGTTCTTTCATTTGTACTGATTTTTCTTTTTTTGTCATACCATCGAGCATACCATTTGCAGCTGATGATTCGAGTTCATTGAAATATGCAATTCTTTTCTTGATAGTCGAGAAGTTTGTGAGAAGTCCTGGAACCCATTTGCTATTTACATAGAACTGTCCAGTAGATGTCGCGAGAGCTTCGATGAGATCCTTTGATTGTACTTTAGTACCTACGAAGAGAATAGATTTTCCACGAGAAGAAAAATCTTCGAGAACCTTCTTTGCATCTTCGAGCTTTGCAGCTGTTTTATAGAGATCAAAAACATGTACACCATTTTGTACACCGTAGATATAATCTCGCATTTTTGGAGACCAGTATTCTCGTTTGTGTCCGATATGGACAGCATTTTCGAGCATGCTCTTGATGAGCGTAGCGTTAGCCATAATAGAAAAAATAAAAAAATAATCCTTACCGAGAATAGAGTCCATAGATACAGAGCTCGCTTGTACGAGAGGAAGTATCCTTTTAAAAACAATAATCCCAACTCAAAATCTCATTTTCCGAGAAAGAGTCGGGAGTATTATAGGGAAAAATAGGAAAAATCAAGGGAAAATATACGGATACTATATCATAATTTTTTTTATCGAATGCACACATTGTGGAAAAAGAATTATTCATGCTTTATGTTTAAAAAAGACTTGAAATAATTCAATAAGATGCTGGTTTTGAACGGCAATTTGTTCTTGTTCTGATAACTTTTTTCATCCTTTCTCAAGTGTGTTAAGTTCGCTATATTGCCGTTCTAAAGTTGTAAGCCCATCTCTAGATATAGGCTCCTTGGTATCAATATCTCTAATAATAGCCTCCATTCCATAGAGTGTTGTTATTCTCTGTCATGGTAACCAATTTTGATTCAAAACAAAATTATGAATTTGATTATCAGTTACCGTGCCTGATAAAATATTTTCACAGGCAATTCCCATGGCATAGTTTACTCATTGAACCTGCTCTGAAGGATATTGTGTACAAGAAGTCACGGAAAGCGCAGTGAGTATAGAAAACAATGTATTTTTCATATACTTATTGTTTGAGTTTCTGAATGAATTCATCATGCATCCTTTGCTGAAGCTCAATTCAAAGAGCAATTACTTCAGGAGAATTATCATAACCTAAAACTCATTTATTTCTTGGGTCATCAAATGGAAATGGATCCATTGCTTCAATTTGGAAAGCTTCCATAAAAAAATTTTAAAAAACCTAAACAAAAGACATTATTTGCAAATAATGTCTTTTGTCAATAAATTTTGTAACAAATATGTTACTATTCTTTCGTAAAAGAGTATCTCTGGAATAGGAGTGGAATAATTCCAAGAAAAATCCCACCGAGTCCAATAATATTTGTCATTCTATCAGCATCAAATACGGAATATCAAAGAACAAAAACAAGAAAAAGAGCAGATACGAGTGGCCACCAAACCTTTGTGAGAGAGGCTCGGAAATTATTTTTTACCTCATCACGAAAATACCAAGCACAGGCAAATCCAGTAAGCCCCAGATAAAAACAAATCTGATATCCCATAGCAGAGATAGATGTCTGGAGTATTTCATTTACACTCGGAAGATATGACGAAGCAAGGAGAAATATGATACCGACAGCCCAGATAATCGCTATAGCAACATATGGTGTCTGCCAGACTTCATGGAGACGAGAGTATCTCGCATGGAGTACACCACTTCGACTTTTTGCAAAAAGTGTCCGCGTAAACTGGAGAATCTGTGTTTCTATAGTACCTATCGTGGAAAGGAGTACTGCGATGATAGCGAGATATCACCATTCTTTTCAGAGGAGTTTTTCTGCGAGAGCAAATATGACATTTGTATTATAATGAGCGATATCCTCAGTCGAAAGTCCGAGAAGTATCAATGTCACAAAGACCAGGAAGAAAAGCATCAAAAAAATCATCGACCAAAATGTTGCTCGCCCAGGAGTATTTTGTGGATCTTTGGTTTCTTCTGCGAGATTCATAGTGACATCCCAACCATAGTAAAAAAAGACTGAAATCAAAGAAGCAGATATAAAAGTACCAAGATCAAATGAAAAAGGAGAAAACCAGTTCCATGAAAAAGGATGAAGTGGAGCAGAACTAAAATGATAGAATCAAAGTACAATAATGAGAAATAGTATCACTGCCTCTATCAGAGTCAAGACTACTTGAGCATAACTCGTCAGTTTGATTCATTTGACGACAATAGCTGAGACAAGTGTCAGAACCATCGCAGCAACAGCTGTGACTGAGTTTACATCATTTACAAGCTCTGGTGCCAAGACAAGAAGAATCGCATTTGCAGCAGGAACCGTCGCAGAAACCATAAATATACAACAGAGAAAGAGAAGCGTCCATCCAGCAAAAAAACCAGGAGTTTTCCCAAAAATCCGTGAAACCCATGCAAACGAAGTTCCAGCATTGTGTTCGAGTTTATTGAGATGGATAAATGCCCATGCAATACCAAACATAATCAGTCCTGATACGAGGATACTCGCAGGAGAAAACACTCATGCAATAGCAATCAGAGTAAAAGCCGTCGCCTCGATGGAAAAAGCTGGCGCACTTCCAGCTATTCCCATGATGATAGACTCAGCAGTACCGAGTGAATTTGCTCGAAGAGATGGTTTTTTCATAGAAAAAAGGTTAAAAAAACCACTACAAAAAAGTAGTGGATGAAAATCTAGAATAACAAGAAGAAGCATCAAGGATATTTCTGCATACGACAGGATGGAAAGAGAAATACTCTTCGCACTATAAAGATTCTCGAAAAATGGCAAGAAAAAATACTTGCATATATATAAAAATATTTTATTTATAAATTATAACCCGCCGAAAGGACGGGCTTTTTCTTTGCTTAGATTTTTCTCTTGTCTTTTTCACCTTTTCTATACAATAAATCCATCATAAATATCCACAACATGTCATCATATAGCGAAAAATACGAAATCGTCATGGGTCTCGAGACGCATGTCCGAGTCAAATCACACACAAAAATGTTTTGTAGCTGTCCAAATGCTCTCGACCTTGCACCAGAACCAAATATGCATGTATGTCCTGTATGTATGGGTTTCCCTGGAATGCTCCCGACTGTATCGAGTGGTGTCGTAGATCTCGCAGTTCGCGCCAGTCACGCTCTCAGAAGTGAAGTTCAGGAAGTCAGTGAATTTGATAGAAAAAGTTATTTTTATCCTGATCTCCCCATGGGATACCAGATTACACAGATGTATCATCCGATAACTATCGGAGGAGAAGTTCGTACACTCGTCGACGGCGTCGAGAAAACTTTTCGAATACACCATATGCATATCGAAAATGATGCAGGGAAGCTCGTACATGCAGGAGGGAAGACGCTCTGCGACTACAATCGTGCGGGTTCACCACTCATGGAAATCGTGACAGAACCAGATTTTCGCTCCAAGGCAGATGTCCTCGCCTACCTCGAAGAGCTCCAAAAGCTCATGCGATGGTGTGGTGCATCTGATGCAGATATGGAAAAATGACAACTCCGCTGTGATGTAAATATCTCTGTCCGCCTCAAGTGAGAAACCGCATTTCGTACTCGTGTAGAACTCAAAAATATCAACTCATTTTCATCAATAGGACGAGCAATAGATGTAGAATACGCTCGTCAGTGTGAACTCTATGAAAATGGCGAAGCACCAGACCAGGAAACTCGCGGATGGAATGATGAAAAAGGATTCTCGACACCACTTCGTTCGAAAGAGGATGCTATGGATTATCGATATTTTCCAGATCCAGATCTTCCACCTCTCGTCCTCACTCGAGAATTTATCGATGAGAGAAAAGTCTCTGAACTCCCGATAGATCGTCGTCTGAAGTACCAAAATGAATACAAGCTCATAGGAGATGACGCTCGTATACTTTCAGAAGATAAGATAACAAGTGACTTTTATGAAAAACTCGTATCGATAACAGGCGATGCAAAAAAATCATGTTCATATATCACAACTGTGCTCTTTGCTATATTCGAATGACATCATGAAAAAATCAATCTTTCTCATATAAAGGCTGATACTGAGGAATTCGCGAAAGTCATCCAAATGGTAAATGCTGATGAACTATCATCGACAAATAGTAAAATCGTCATAGAAAAGCTCGTATTCGAAGGTGGCAAAGCAGTCGAATGGGTAGAGAAACTCTGACTCAAGCAATCAAATGATACAGGAGCGCTCGAGGCTATCGCAGATGCCGTACTCGCAGAATCTGGGACTCAAGTAGCAGAATACAAGGCAGGAAAAGTAAACCTCTTTGGATTCTTCGTAGGACAGTGTATGAAGAAATCAGCTGGGCAAGGAAATCCAAAAATATTTACAGAAATACTCAAGAAAAAACTCTCCTAAGTTCGGAGAGTTTTTCGATAAATAAAACAATGTGCAATTCAGTTTTCTTGGGATAATCTTAAAACTCAATATAATTCATCTAAACACTATTTTTTAAGAATTATGGATTACAAAAAAATACTGGATGAAATACTGGGTGAAAATAACTATCTCTGTCTCGCGACAGCAGATAAAAATGGGAATCCTTGGGCATCACCACTTATATCAGTTCATGATACTTCATATAATTTTTATTTTATATCGCATACAAAAGCCAAGCATTCAAAAAATATCAAAAAAAGTGGAAAAGTATGAATCAGTATATTTAATTCGACGCAAATCCTCTGAAATGCTTTTTGAGTACAGGCTTCTGGAACTGCGAGAAAAATAGATGAATCAGATGTACCTCTGGATATACGAAAAATTCTGTATGAGCGAACCTCTATGGTAGTTCTCAGTAAGGAATTTGCTTTCTATAAGATAGCCCTCGATGAAGTCTATCTCCCACACGAAAACAGATGGAAAGAAGATGGAAATATTAGAACAGCAGTACAAATAAAAAATCTCACCTAAATCTTAGTGAGATTTTTTATTTTACAATAAATATTGCAATAATCAATATATGTGCTAAAATATATAAGTAATATAAAAATACATATATGCAAAAAATACTTATTTTCCTTGCTACCATATATACAATATCGTCATTTGGATCAGCATTTGCAATGGGTGGAGAAACACTCATACTCAAACCAAGTCTCCAGGCTCAAATCCAAAAACAAGAACAAGTCAATAAAAAAGCAGAAGCACTCAAAAGGATTGCTGATAAAAAAACTATAAAAACAGGGGTACCAAAAATAGTACATACTCAAACAAAAAATCTCACTCCTGTACTCACAATTCCTCCAGTGCCTCCAGTGATAGTATCACAAGTGGCTGAGGTAAAGAAAAATAAAGTACAAGAATCAGATATCCCATGAGTAGATATAGAAAAGGTGAGAAATACTTGGCTCGAATGGACGAACTGAGTACGATGAGAACTCGGATTATCTGACTATACTATCGATAATCGGCTCAATATCACCGCAACTGAATGGTCAGATTTCTCAAAAGAACGAGGATATATCATCCATGGTCGTCCATGAGATGGATGTGTCTGAGAAGGGAATTATGGATGTTATAACTTTCAAGCAATCGATACCTGGTTCAAGGCACGGGGGATAGATCCAGTCGTAAAAAATAAGACAAAACATACAGAAAATATCGGATATGGCTCATATCGGTGTTCATCCGGTGACTGTACCGATGAGATGCTCTCAGCTATTCGGACGACCTTTGATTTTTATCTCAGAGAAAAATCATATAACTGAGTCCACTATAAGAGTCTCATAAACCCAAACCTTAGTAAAATATGAGTGGGGATATCGGTAGATACCACAAAATGAGTCTACTATCTCACAATACACTATATAACTGAGTAATAATAAAAATCCCCCGATTCACGAGGGATTTTTTTATACATCGAGATTTGATACATTTTTCGCACGAGACTGGATAAAGTGCTTTCGTGGTGGAACATCCTCACCCATGAGCATACGGAATACTGCATCTGCTTTCTCAGCATCATCGAGAGTCACGCGGAACATTTTTCTCTGGTCTGGATCCATCGTTGTTTCCCAGAGTTGTTCTGGATTCATCTCACCGAGACCCTTATATCGCTGTACTCATTCTGTCGTGACACCTTCTTCGGCGATGACTTTTGCTTTTTGTTCATCATTGTAGACATACCATGTCTGTTTTCCTTTTGAGAGCTTGTAGAGTGGTGGATTCGCGATAAATATATGTCCATTATCTACGAGCGGGCGAAAATACCGAAAAAAGAATGTGAGAAGGAGAGTACGGATATGTGCACCATCGACATCGGCATCGGTCATGATAACGATACGATGATAACGGAGTCGTGAGTAGTCAAATGACTCTGAAATAGATGTACCGAGCGCGATGATGAGATTTTTTATTTCTCCATTTGCAAATACCTTATCGAGACGAGCTTGCTCAGTATTGAGTATTTTTCCACGAAGTGGGAGGATAGCTTGGAATTCTCGGTTTCGTCCTTGTTTTGCTGAACCACCCGCAGAGTCACCCTCCACGATATAGAGCTCACATTTTGATGGATCTTTTGAGCTACAGTCTGCGAGTTTTCCAGGAAGTCCTGAACCCTCGAGGGCACCCTTTCGGATAATAGTATCTCGAGCATTTCGAGCAGCGGCTCTCGCTCTGGCGGCGAGGAGACACTTTTCGATGATAGATTTGGCAGCTTTCGGATTTTCCGCGAGAAAATCATAAAATGCCTCACCCATCACTCTATCCGTGATTCACTTTGCTTCTGGAGTTCCGAGTTTTCATTTTGTCTGTCATTCAAATTGTGGCTCTGGGACTTTTACAGAGATAATCACTGTGAGTCATTCTACCACATCTTCGTTTGAGAGATTTTGATCTTTTTCTTTGAGGATTTCTTGTTCGCGTGCATATTTATTGATAGTCCGTGTGAGTGCCATCTTGAACCCGACGACATGCGTTCCTCCTTCTGGAGTGATCACATTGTTGACGAATGATATGAGTTTCTCATTGTAATCATCTTTTTTATACTGGAGAGCGACCTCTACTTGTACATGTTCTATCTGTTTATCCACATAAAATACTTCATCACACAGCGCATCTGATGAGCGATTTAAGTAGTGTACATATGACTCGATACCACCTTCGAAAAAGAAACGATATTTTGTATCTTCAAATTCATTGATGAGAGTTATAGTGATACCCTTTGTGAGGTATGCTTGCTGACGGAGACGGATTTTGATAGTATCATAGTCAAATACTGTCGTCGTAAACATACTCGCATCAGGCCAGAACTGAACTATAGTTCCGTGCTTATCAGTTTTTTCTCCAGTTGGAGCCACCTGTCCATCAGGAACACCAATCTGATATGACTGCGTATAGACTTTTCATTCCTTGTGTACCCAAACTTGCATTTTCGTCGAGAGAGCATTCACGACTGATGCACCCACACCATGGAGACCTCCAGACACCTTGTATCCAGACTCTTCACCACCAAATTTTCCTCCAGCATGGAGTACGGTCATCACTGTTTCGAGTGCGCTCTTTCCAGTTTTTGCATGGACATCGACAGGAATACCACGACCATCATCTTCTACAGATATAGAGCCATCAGCATGCATCGTGACGAGGATATTTTTTGCATGTCCTGCCATCGCCTCATCGATAGAGTTGTCGACGATTTCCCATACGAGATGATGGAGACCGCGTTCATCGGTCGATCCGATATACATTCATGGTCGTTTGCGGACTGGCTCGAGTCATTCGAGGACTTGTATATTACTGCTATCGTAGGACATGGAGAGAGTGTAAATGTGTATAACGCGGCTCATATTATAAAAAAAAGAGCGAAAGTAAAGCTTTTTTTTGGTAGGAAAGAGCGTCGTTTTGCATGGTTTATCGGATTCGTAAAGGGTGCTATTTTTGACTTCAAAAAAAAGAACACTATAATCCGAATATAATTTTTTCATTTTTTCTATGCAAAAAACACCACTCACAACCATCCTCCGCGAAGAGATAATCCGTGGAATCACATTTGCCCTATCATTTGGACTCCTCATCAGTCTCAGTATCACAGGAGTAGCCTACGCAGCAGATGCTGGATGAGTATTTTGAAGAATCCTCAATCAAATACTCGCATCCGGAAACTGGCAAACTGATACAACATGAACAGTAAAAGATAGTGAAAAACTCTGATGACTCAACCCAGATGCTTATGCAAAAACAAATTGAGCTGGTTTTACTTGTCCAAACTCAAATCAATGTATCTATAAAATACAACCAAATGGAACTCCAGAATGTAGATAAAAACCTTTTTGGCTTTTTATTTGCATTTTTCTCACCAAAGATATAAAATCAATACATTATTTATTTTTTCTTAAATATTTCCTATGCGCAAACTCGCCTATACCCTCCTCGCCCTCATCCTCACTGCTGGAGTTTGATTTCTCGTATTCTGAAATGGTTGACTCCTCCCAGATACAGCAGAGTTTTCTCGCCTGCCAAAAAATCCATGAACTATAGGATATGTACTCAATCTCCTCTGTCCGAATTTTATATCATGATGTAGAGTATCAGATAGTGAAAAGCTCGGGGGTATAAATGCAGATCAATATATAAAAGCAAAAAACTGTGTAGAAGCTGGTACAAAAGTCTGGAAGGGAATAGATCAAGATGGAAATCCTATATGCGGTGAAAAAACAGCACAGCTCGCATGGAGCGCGAAAATCACAGAGCTCGGTGGAAATATAACTATATTTAGTAGTGCTGGGCAAAGAGCCGTGACGAGTGCATCACTTCCTCATCTTGTACAGCCATGAGATATCATCCAAACAAATAGTACAAGTACAGGAACAATCACTTTTTCTGATGAATCAGTACTGCGTATCGATACTGATACAACTGTCGAACTCTCGACGAGTAGCAACTCAGCAGGGGACTCTATAGCTGCTATCATCCTCGCAGATGGTCAGCTCTGGGGAAGAGTACTGACGAGTAGTGGTATGGACTTTGGTGCGGGTGGATATATCGCAGGTGTCCGTGGGACGAGTATCCTCGTATCAAAACCAAAAAATAATCCAACAGTCACTATCGCTATCATCGACTCGATGAACGCTGGAAATACAGAACAAACTGCAGCGGCATCTATCAAAAATACAAATCCATGAGCAAATACAACTCCTCTATATGTAAATGCAGGATCAAAAATCATAGAACAATCTGGTGCCACAACAGCTCCAACACAAGAAACAGGTATCACAAAAGCATCACTCCTCACAGAATCAACATGGATTAGGAAAAATGCACTCGAAGATTTGGACTATCTCGCAAACAAACTCGAAGATAATGCTACAAATACTCGGGTTAAAAATGAAATCATCTCAGCAACACCAACAGAAGAAACTGAAATCAGAGCACTCATTCCTGGAGCATACCCAGAACTTGATGCAGACCTGAGTAGAAATAAAGATGGAATAATAGGAAATGATCCTGTACGCCAGGCAGGAAATATAAGTAAAACATTCGAATGTGCCGGTATGGTACCAAGTAAACGCTTTTGGTCTTCACTCTCAGAGCAAATAAGTCCAAGCTACTGTCAAGAACCAACACTCTTTGCATATGCAGACTATACAAAAGCAAAGGCTACAGGCACAAGCAAAGCAAACAGTGCAAATAACCAAAATTATGTTCCATACATGTACACTCCATCGAGTTCAGTGATAACTTTTATTAATGAATTAAAGGACCAAGATGAAGTATGACCCAAATGATATGAGATAGATAAGACAAATGAATATATCTCATACACTGACACAAATCTTATAGGTAGTCTTGGTGGGAAAACAATTAGCATAGAACTAGATAAATTGCAATGAACTACGACAATTGCTGGAGCAATTTTAGAATCATCAATTTGTCAGATTTATTGGAAAAGAGTTAGTGGTTCATATCAATGGTCTTCATCAGATAATTCTAATTGTACTATAATAACATGAAGTTCTCCTCAGAAAATGGTTGTAAAATTTCTTAAAACACCTGAAGCTAACTCAACACTCTATATATGAAATAATCATGACTGAACTTATCCAATAAATGCTTATATAAAATCTATTACAATAAATTAATAAAAATCCCCTTAAGGGGATTTTTATTAATTCTGAAATATAATATTTTGTGGACGAGAAAGCAGTTGACTATATCATGGAACCTGCACATTGACTGTAACTGGAATAGTTTTTGTAGCAATAGCATCATTGATATCATACTGAGTATTACATACCCCTGAACTATTACAGTTTAATTGTACAGTATTATTATAGTCATCGATAGTTGGAAATCATGTCACAGAAACAACGCTAGATCCTGCTGGAAGTCCTGTAAGTGCATTCAGATTAAACAATATAGGATTGCCAAGATTATCTGAAATCGGTCATATATCAGCAAGAGCTGGTCCAGTAGGAACCTTGGCTGTCTCACTTATCTTCTCACTTCCTGTCAATGTCTTTGGTCAAGCAATTACTTCCACTTTACCATAGTTTCCGAGACCTTGGAGAGTATTTTCTGGACTTGAGAGATTTCTTGCAACGACTTTGTTTGCATCGAGAGAGTCATATCCTGTTGGACGACTATAGCTTGATTTCGCTCCTGGAGTCCATACGAGACCTACCATGGCTCGAGTATCATTGACGACTCATGCGATATGACTCACTCCAGCAGTGAGAGACCATCCTTCTGAGAGGGGTTTCGTATATTTTGCAGAGTAGAGCTTATTTTCACCGACAACATCAGCATTTACTTCGACCTTACCACTTGTTCCCATGTAGTGAGTATATCCGATACCTCCTATTGCCTTGTTTCCCATGATATTATTTGTGTAGGCTCCTCCACGAAGAGAGAACTCACCCTGTGTACCAACATCGAGGACACCTCGTACTCCTACAGTATTCCATGTACTTCCACTATAGTTTGTAGTAGTTTCCGTTTTATAGGTATCCCTCCAGTTTTCTGTTACTGTCGGAGTATCTACGACTCTATCTACTATTGTAGTCACACCCGCTCTACCGAGCTCCGTCGCATGAGCCTTTCCTGTACCGAGAGAGAGTCATGCAGTCTTGAATGGTCCGACTTTTGCCACATCGAGACCGAGAGTAATTTGTTCTCATTTGAGAGTTTTTCCATCGTAGTCGTTGTTTCCGAGAGCGATACCAGCATCTTCATGAGCAACAGCACCAGTGAGAGAAACTGTAGCACTATCACCTACACGAGCAGCGACACCTATAGTTCCATGTTTCATCTTGCTTGTTCCATCAGCCTTGAGTCCTACTGCTCCATCCTTTCCACCGAGAACTGCTGTTCCAGCAAGTCCTGTACCATGTGTAGAGCTAAATGGAGTTATAGAGAATTGATTTCAATTATAGATAAAATTTCCTTTTTCATCCTGTGAAAGACTTGAAGAACGAACAGGAACTGTACCAGTATTTCATGATGCATCAGCGAGGAGAACATGACTTACTTGTGTAGACATATCTCTTTGGTTTATCTGTGCAGTATGAGTAACTGGACTACCGACAGGTTGAGCATCTCTACATCCGATAAGTCACTCGACAGCAGAGACGATTTTTGTCTGATTGTCACCACACTGTACTCATGGTTGAGTTTGTGCTTGTGCGCCAGTTCCAGAGAGTCAGATAGCGAGAGCCATTGTACCAAGAAACTTTCTCATATATGAAAAATTATAAAAATAACTCTTTTATTGTATAAGTCTCATATAACTTGTCAAATTTATTTAACGATAATTTATATTTTTGGCAAATATTTTAGAAGAAAAATACATCTCAAAGAATTGAAATTTAGAATATTTCTTATTTTCACGAAAATCTCTATAGTATACTTTATAATATTATTTACAATTCAAATATGCATCCTATCGAAAATTGTTGTTATAGAATTAGCGCAAAGGCACTGATATTCAACGAAAAATGACAAATCCTTCTCTGTAAAGAAACGAATGGAGTATGGGATATCCCATGATGATGACTTGATCATTGAGAAGATGTCTATGCATGCATATATAGAGAATTGTACGAGGAAATGTGACTCACTGTCACAAATATAGAAAAAAATCCACTGTATTTTATAGTGGCCCATAAACCGAACAGTAAAAGTAGACCTTGGATTGCAAATATTTGTTATAAAACTGAAGTCAAAGATCTAGATTTTAAAAAATCAGATGAATGTACTGAGATACTATTTGCCTCAGTAGATGATATACTGAAAATGAACACTATAGAAAATGTACAAGTTCTAGCAAGAGAAATCTTGAAAAATAGATAATATCGTACACATTCCTGACTCGACAAAACGCAGATTTCGGATGTTTTGGAAAAATAAAAAACTATAATACGAAAATGGCTCCACAGAGCCGAAAAAAGCGAATTGAGAAAAAACTTTGACATGATACATCGAAGTGATATACTACCTCTGTCATCGAAAGATGAAATCTGTGAAGAAGGAGTAAAAGCTCCAAAAGAAAAAGACCCCTGCAAGGGTCTTTTTCTGTTATCGGTACTTCCGCAAGAGTTTCTTGCGTGTCCGACCTGTCACTCTCCGAAAGGAGATGACTGACTCGATTCCGAGAAATACGAGCCATCTGTGAAGAAGCTTTCCCATATAATAATGGGGTTAATAAGTAAAAGCTCCTGCTCCTCTAAAAGCAGGAGCCACCGAAGTATAGAAAAATCGTAGAAAAAATCAAAAACTTTTCCGTACACATTCCTGACTCGGGAAATCAAGTTTTGGATATTTCCAAATAATTAAAATTTAAATTCATATTTATACTACATATTTTACTAAAAAATAGATATTTTGTTACAAATCTGTTACAATAAAAAATGAAAGAAAAGTGAATCTGATGCGGATGCTATCGTATCATGAATTTGGGTAAAAAATATAGAAAGTCAAGTTAAATTAATTTGACTTTCCTCTATATATGAGTATGCTTATTTAGCATACTTTCGAGTATTTTTTCGAAAAAAGTGGCATTAATATACTTATTTTTCTACTTAATTACTATGGTGCAAAAATTAGAATCTTGAGTTATGGATTTAGGTCACAGCACTCCAAAACAAACTGATTATCTGATTAGAAGAAATGAAGCTAGCATTCAAGAACTTTTAGAAACATCTCTTTACAGTAATAACACTTTTAATTTGACTAGATTAGATGCTCAGAAAGATTTTATTATTCAATGATTTAGAGGCATCATGAGAGCTTGTGGATATACTGAGCAAGAACCAGTAGACATAACATCAGGAATTGATGATACAGTGCTATTTATAGGATCTCATATTAGCGTACTTAAACAATTCTTCTTGGCAGGCAATTATAAGTGATGAGAGTGAATATTTATGACTCAACCTTGCTTCAGATGAAGAAATATACATTGACTCTACGATGATGATAAATCTATTAGATGGTGATCTTATTTTCCCAGTATTGGTTCAATTTCAAAACCGTGAGAGATAAAATCAACAACGGCAATATTATTAAATTATCTAATATCTGTGCTAAAAATTGATCCAGATAACATTATATTAAGAGTATCTTCTAAAGATATTGACTTAATTGAGGCAATAAATGCCTACAATGGACCAAAGGTGACAGTCGAGCTAGACTCAAAAGATCCAAAGTATTACACTCACGAGATTGGTTTTGACAAGATTAAGTGACGAAATTTTAATGTGGCTCTTAGACATGGAAAAACCAACACATTCAATGATGTATGAAATCTTATTGTGATTGAAGATGATGAAAGAAATTATGGAGTAGAGATAGCACTAGGTGTTACAACTATACTGATGGAAGTAAATTGACTCAATGATAACTTACAGGTAAGTAAGGTGAGTTATGTTATTCCAAATTCAGATAGACTTCATACAAAACTAAAAGACTGTATTGTTAGTTCGGTTGTACTCTTAAGAGAAGATGAAAGGCCTATCGCCACAAATAAATGAAGAGTCCTTAGGAAATACTTAAGATGACTACTCTATTTTAGAGTAAAATTAGGGTATTCAAATGAACAAATAGCTTGATTTGTGAAAGATTATGAGTATCTAGAATATTGAAATGATTCTGATGTTTGGCGGGTCGTTCTAAATTATTTAAATTTTTATGAAAACCAGTTACGGACAAAAAATAATCTATCAGATGAAGATAAAATGTTAAAGTCACTAATTATATAAGTATGTATTATCATTTTCCTAAGAAACTATCTAAATGAGATGAAATTAGAATAATAGCTCCTTCAAGAAGTCTCTCACTAATATGACCTGAACGAACAAATGCATCCATTGAATTTCTTAATAATCTTTGATATAAAGTAACTTTAGGAGAACATGTCTGGGAAATAAATGAATTTGACTCTTCATCTATACATAGTAGGCTAGATGATATACATAGTGCATTCTTAGATAAAAATGTTGCCTGTATATTAACCGCAATTTGAGGTTATAATTCAAATGAATTAATTGATAAGATTGATTATTCATTGATTAGGAATAATCCGAAAATACTATGTTGATACTCAGATATAACTGCTTTAACCAATTCTATAACAAAAATGAGTTGACTCGTTACTTATATGGGGCCACATTTTTCTACATTCTCCATGAAGAAATGATTTGAACATACACTAAATAGTTTTCAGAAATGCCTAGTAAGCGAAGATGTATTTATACTTGATTCGCCTAAATATTGGAGTGATGATTCATGGTATTTTGATCAAGAAAACAGAAATTTTATTGATAATGACTGATATTGGTGTATGAATCCAGGTATAGCAAGAGGAATTAGTATAGGTGGTCACTTACGATGCATATCAAGTTTACAGTGAACCAAATATATGCCTAACTTGAACGATTCAATACTGATAATCGAGGAGGATTATCAAATAAATACTCAATTATTCTGACGAATGTTATATTCACTTATTCAACAAGAAGATTTCAAAAAAGTTAAAGGAATTATTATATGAAAGTTTCAGAAAGAATCATCTGTTAGTAAACAATCTCTTGAAAGAATCATTCAAAGCTACGACCTTGATTATTTGCCCATCATTGCTAATGTTGACATATGACATACATCCCCAATATGAACATTACCAATTTGATGAACTATAGAAATTAATGCAGCACAGAAAAGCACTATATCCATAATCAAACACTAACTATGATTTTAACATGAAGTTCAATAATAAACTCTTTAAAAGATGGAGATATTTCTATATCTCCTTTTAATGAATGTGATATTAATCCAAATAGCTATAATTACCATTTGGGTGATATAATAAAATGCTATGATGACATAAGTAATACATTTAAAGAAATTGTTATTAATGAACATGGTTATGCTCTTGAACCATGAAAGATGTATTTATGAACAACTTTTGAAAAGCTTTGAAGTAAAAAATATGCTATGTCGCTCATTTGAAGAAGTTCTCTATGAAGATTGGGGTTGTTTTTACAAGTATCTGCAAATTTATGACATACGGGCTCAAATCATTGCTGGACTCTTGAAATTGTAGCTTGTAGAAAAATCAAGATTTATCCTCGAATGAGGATTGGGCAAATTTCTTTTTGGGAAAACTTTTGAGAAATACATGAACTAGAGTCAACTTATGCTCAATTCAGCATCCCTCAAGAGTCATTTATTAATTTCTAACCTATAAACTTATGATTTTAACCTGACACCAAATTTGAATTGAACATAAAGATTGAAAAATCAAGATTATCCCCTTTGACAGCTCACATATTACTACAAATTCATATGATGTAAGACTTTGAAATAAGTTTATTATTTATACTGACGATATAATTGACCCAAAGCAGAAACCTAATTATAAAGAAATATATATTGAAGATGGAAAATATCTAGAATTAAAGAGATGAGACTTTGTACTTTGATGTACATTGGAAAAGATTGGTGGGGATCACTTTGTTCCAATTGTGCATGCAAAGTCTGGTACTGCTAGGATGTGACTCTTTGTACATGTAACTGCGGATCTTATAGACATTTGATCGTTTTGAGTATCAACATTACAACTTTACGCAACATTACCGTGCAGGATTTATCCATGAATGCAAATAGCACAAGTCTCTTTTTGGAAGCCAAAATGAGAAATAAAACTTTATGATTGAAAATATCAATGAAGTGATGGTCCTCGTGTTTCTGAAATATGGAAAGATTTTGATAAAAAATCTATGTTATAAGAATAAATAATTATGGATAATATCTCCAAAGAATATGGATGTTTGATATTCATTCCTCTATATTTTCAATCCCGAGTTTTGGATAAAAAGTCAAAAAACTTCCTCCTTCTCGTACATATTTCTTGTACAAAAATACTCCAAAATTCCCTACTCCAGAAATTTTCAAAAAAATCACTGACCATCGGCAAAGACAAGTCGAAAAAAAACTTGACAGAGTGACTCAGTTAGAATAAAATAAATGCGAAATTTATATTCTAACTTTATAGAATATGGCTGATAATACAAACAACATCAAGTGAGCAATAGAGACGAATCAAGCATTTGCTGATACTATGCTCTCAAGTCTCCCATGAAAGGTAGTGAATCATGGCAAACATGCAGTTGCATGAGTGCTTGCATGACTTGCTATGGCTGTTTCGAGTCCAGCATTTGCTGATACTACACCGACAGCTTTGTCGACTTCCGCTACGCTCCAGTCGACGGGAATAGCGAGTAATGGGATGAAATTCGCAGATATGGAAAAGATGAGTCCAGAGGAGATGAATAAACTCAGTCCAAAAGTCCAAGAAGAACTAGAGGCATGGATGGAGCAAAAATTACAACAAGGAAAACAGGCGGTGGTATCATTAGAAGCTGCAAATGAATGAAAACGAAAAGAGAATCTATCGTTAGAAATTGCAAATGAATGAAAGAAACAGGTACTTATCAAGCAACAATTTGCTACACTTGATCAATTTATTTGACTTATTGAGAAAGGAGGCACTAACACGGAAATATACAAGCAATTAAAGGAGGATTTTAAAAAGATTATTCTCTCAAAGAAACCTCCTGAGGTAATAGAAAAAATAAATACTATTCCTGGATTGGCAGAAAAAATACTACAAGCGTAATTTTTGCCTAAAAAGTAAAAATATGTTACTCTATAAATAATAGGTAACATATTTTTTATGTCTGAAAACATCTGAAACATCTCAAATGGATGAGGTGATGAAACGAGATGACGAGAACAGGTACAGCCTCCTGTGCTTACTACTCAGCAAGAACAGATGATACAATCTGATCCTCGTCTCAGAGAACTCAATTCCAGTCCTGATACTGCTAGTAAAACTCAGGGGATTATTTCAGATAATCCTCAGGTATTTACTGCGATAGATAATCCAGCAGTCAAAAATCAGCTCTTAGGAGATATGGGAATAGCGAGTAATGGGATGAAATTCGCAGATATGGAAAAGATGAGTCCAGAAGAAAGAAAAGCGTTACCATTCCCAGTAAGAATTGAATTCAATAAATGGAAAAAGGAACAACTTGATCAGGCGGTGGTATCAAAAACAAATGAATGAAAGATTCTGGATAAAGAGAATCTATCAAAAAAGGATGAATGAAGCGATTTGGATAAGGCAATTATAGAGTGGCAAGAAAAGGAAAAAGTAGCAAAAAATGAAGTCGAGAAAATCCAGTCTACACTCTCTGATACTGGGAAAACACTTATCGAATCAGAATTTAAAGAAGCAAAATCAAATACAAATAATCCAGTCTATCGAGATCTCATATCAAAAGGAATTAGTCCAAATAAATGAGATTTTGATAATATTCTTCGTGCCTCTATCGTCCTCGCAAATGCTGAAATCCTCAAAAAAGAATCAAACAATCAAGACTTATTCAGTAATTCCCTACGAGAACTCGGTAAACTCGGTATCCCATATCCAGTCAAGTCAGATATTCCGAGTATTTCTACCCATATCGACTCCCGTTTTCCGAAATGAAAATCCACAGAACGAGCAAAATGAGAGATAGCTCATAGTATCACGAGTGGCAATGTAGCGAGCATATACTATGATGGAAAATGAGAGAAGTACACTCTCATCGATAAGGATGGAAAAACGAGCAAAGAAGTATATATGAATCCTCCACGAATCCGGGTTGCACAAAACGGATTTGAAGCAGAAGAGGCAATAGTACCATCAGAAGATACCAAAAAACGAGTAGATAAACAAAATGAACTCTGAGTTATCAAAGGAAAAACACAGGAAAAGATAGGGAAAATATGAGCTGACCTATACGGAGTTATAAATGGTGATAATTCTGAATACAAAGATATTGTATGAAACCCTATTCTCCAAAAGAATTTTAGTACTCTAGCAGATACGAGTAATCCTATTACTGAGAGACAAGAATCAGCTGACAAGCTCATAAAGATATACAGAGAAGCACGAGATACTCCAACTATTAATAAAGATCTCTATGATAGAAAAATCCAAGAACTCGATGAGATAAAGCGATGACTCCAAGAAGAAATCAAACTTCAGTGAGTAATTGCGAGTCTCCCAATAACTTCAAGTGAAGATTTTGAACATAATGTGAAAGAAAACTTCACAACTCTCTCGACGGATCCACGCCTCTACAATCGATTTCCTCGACCTCAAGAACTCATCACAGGAATACTCGATGAAATAAATAGAACAAGAGATACAAGAAACCAAATACAACTCGGAGAAAAGGTGCTCTGACCATCAGAAAAACGAAGTATTGATGAAGCCTATGAAAAAGTATTGAAATATATCGGAACCGATAGCTCTATTCTCAAGAGTGCAGAGATAGGAAAGATGCAACCACGCATAACCGAACTTCTCCGAAACAATAACAGAGAACTAAAAAAAATCCTCGCAAACACCGAATGACAAAAATCCGAAACAAAATAGTTTCGGGTTTTTTACTTCTTAAAAAAAACCTCCAAAAATTATTTAGGAGGTTTTCTTTTTAGAGTCGCATAGCATGTATGAGGGCATCAGAATTCGTGAGTGTCGCGTCTTTATCTTCTTCCATCAGAGAGGCGAGGAAGTCTCTGAGTGCATCGATATCTACGGCAGTTGTGAGAGGAATACTGATAACGGGACTGAGTTTTTTTCTCGGGGAAAGTCTGAGATAGAGTGGAGTATGTTCTTTTCGGATAATAGCAAACTTCTCGAGTGACTTCATCTCATAGTAGGAGTTTCAGACTTTGACACCATTTTGATCTATCTCTACGCTCGTCGATGGAGATGAGTTATTTTCCATCAGGATATATACTCCCGCAAACAGAAAAGAAACTATAGACATGAGATACAGCCCCTGTGTGATACCATATGTGACAAGTGTCAAAACCACGACAATAGCAGCGATATACCATGATGCTGAGTGTTCTTTTTTTGAGGAAAATATCCAAGAAAACATAGAAAGAAGATTAGAAAATGAAAAAGTAACTATGCACCACCGCTCATACCAGCAAGTATATCAGCGAGTCGAGTAACGAGAAACCAAGAAAGGAGAGAAATCACAAATCAGAGAAGAGCACCTATCATTCATTTTTTTGCCTTATCGACACCAGAGGCATCGCCAGTGATACCAGAATTGAGTTGCATCTGTACGGCATGATATATGAGCGCACAGACTGAGAGAGTACCAGCGACAGCGAGGAGCCACTCGATGACACCGACTATCGCTTTTGGGATGGTATTCATATCGACATTTCCTGCCCGAAGATCAGGATTTGATATGGTATCTCAAAAGATACTCGTCGAATCCGTAGTATCTGGTGCGACACCAGCAGAACCACCATTATTTGAAGATTTTACCTGATATCTATTGGAATCTCATGAAACATGGTACCATGCGTCAGTACCGAGTGTGGCTCATGATGGAAGTGCAGAAACTGTGATATCAGCGGCAAATACTGAAGGAGAAACTACGCTTATTGCTATAGAAAAAATGCTCACAAACAAACAATTCAAAAGAGTTCTTTTTATCATATATAAAAATGAAAATATGGATGAATTATACAAGAAAAGGAAAGAAAATACAAACTTTTCTCTTCATGTTGCTTTTGGAGTCATTTTTTATATATTGAAATACAACTAATATGTATATATTTTTCTTTTAGTATCAAATCAAAAAGGATTCACCTAGACGAATGATAAAAAAAGAAAATCATTATTTCCTGTAATCATTATTCCCCATGAAAACCCCGCTCGCATGGATATCACTCTATACTCCACTCGATACACTCATCGCTTCGCATGAAACAAAGTCACTCGCACATACATACTCGACTCATACAGCAGAAATAGATGGAATAGAGAATCATAACATACCAAAAGTCGTCGTCGGCAAAGTACTTTCAGTCGAGAAGCATCCAGAAAGTAAGAAACTCTCTATAGTACGAGTACACCTCGGTGAACATGGAGAAGAAACGATACTCACAGGAGCGCCAAATATCGTAGAAGCAACCTATGTTCCTGTTGCTATAGTTGGTGCTGTTCTGGGTGGAGATTTTGTCATCGGAGAGCGTATGATGGCAGGTATGATGAGTCGTGGCATGATATGTGGAGCTGATGAGATAGGTATGTCGACTGAGGAGTCTACAGGCATCATGATTCTCGAGGAAATATGGGATACTGATATACTCGAAACCATGATTGGGAAATCATTTTTTTCACTGACACTCCCATTTCCAGGAAGAGCAGGGAAGCCATACCAGTATACTATCGGTGATATCGTATTTGAGATAGATAATAAGTTTATCACGAACCGCCCAGACCTATTTTCTATTCTCGGAAATGCTCGTGAATGGGGAGCGGTTTTTTGACTCAAATTTGATGAATATATACCATCATTCGAAATAGAAAAAATATCGCACTTTCCACTCAAAATAGAAACAGATAAGTGTCTCGCGTATAATGCGATCAAGATGGAAAATATCACTGTCGAAAAAAGCCCACTCGGTATCGCACTCATGATGGAACGAGCAGGACTCTCACCAAAGATGGATCTCGTCGATATTACAAATTGTATATCTGTAGACTTTGGTCAGCCGATGCATGTATTTGATGCGGATAAGGTACAATGAGGTATCATCGTACGACTCGCTCAAGACGGAGAAAAACTCCTCGCACTCAATGATATAGAGTACACTCTGACAAAAGATGATATGATCATCGCAGATAGCGTATGACCTATAGCACTCGCTGGTATCATCGGAGGAAAAGAGAGTGCTGTATCAGAAAGCACGAAAAATGTTATATGGGAATCAGCGTCGTTTGATGCGACGAGTGTCCGACTCTCAGCACAGAGACACGCGATACGCACAGATGCAAGCACAAGATATGAAAAATCCCTCGATCCACTCCTTGCGAAAAAGAGTCTCGGACGCATCATGGATTATCTGGGATTTCTCGGGAAGAATATCGATATCACAGGATATGCAGAGTATCTCGACGAAAAACGAGTCAATCATATCGTACTCAATGTTTCATATGATTTTATCAATACAAAAGCAGGGATCACTATCCCTGAAGAAAAAGTAAAAGAGATACTCCAAAATCTCGGATTTATGTTTTCAGAAAAGGATAAAATACTGACTATCACAGTACCTTCATGGCGAGCAAGTAAGGATATATCCATCAAAGAAGACATCGCAGAAGAAGTTTCTCGTATCTACTGATATGACAATACTCCACTGACACCACTTACTGCAAATTTTAGCATTAGTAAAAAAAATACCGTAAAATCAGAAAGAGATGCAATACTCAAAATCCTCTCAGGAAAGGGATGGAATGAAGTATATAACTACTCTTTTACAAATACGACTCTGGATGAAAAAATCGGATATAGTGATATGAGCGATGCTGTTATGATACAAAACGCGTTTAATGAAGAATATACACATATGCGTCGTTCTCTTGCTCCGAGACTTTTTGAAAATATTCATGAAAACCTCAAACATACCTCCACGCTCAAGTTTTTCGAGATAGGGAAGTGCTATTTCCGTTCAGGAAAGAGGGATACCGATACAGATACACTCCTCTCCAAAATAGACAAAAAACCATTTTCAGAAAAGAGAATGATAGCATGAGTACAGGTCGGTGGAAATCTCGAATCATTTCGAAAAGATATGGAAATACTGCTTTCTGAGCTTTGCGGACATATCCCTTCTCTCTCGACTCATACTGGATCAGGGGAAGCATTTCTCCACCCAGGAATCTCTGGAATCTACCATGACGGAGATACGAAACTCCTCATATTCGGAAAGATTCACCCAGAAACAGCTATCAATTTCGATATACCAAAAGATACATTTTATTTTGAGATAGACTTTGATACGATTCTCTCAGAAACAGTAGAAAAAGAACTCTCGTTTCAGCCGATATCAAAATTCCAATCCATAGAACGAGAACTCAATTTTGTCATGGATGAAAATGAAAGTACAGGAAATCTCGCAACCATGATAGATGCACACCATCCATGGATACACAATGTCGTAGTTGATTCTATCTATAGAGATAGTGAAAAGCTCTGAGCAGGAAAGAAAAGTGTCAATTTTTCATTCGTACTCCAAAGTCATGAATCCACCATATCAGATACAGATGCACTCAGTGTACAAAATAGTGTCATAGAACTCGCAAAAGAACACGGTTATATCCTCAGAGGATAAATATTTAGTTATTTAAAATTTATTGATTTGACTCAAATAGCAGACTATACATATAGTGAATCACTTCTTTCAGATATCATCTCGACGACGAATGAGTATTTTCATGATGGAAAAGATACTGAGCGAGCAGAAATACTCAGAAAAACATATGAATTTGCACGAAATGCTCATGAATGACAATTTCGAAAAAGTGGAGAGCCATACATCACTCATCCGCTCGAAGCTGCGAAAATACTCCTCCTCCTCAAACCAGATATCGTATCGATACAGTCTTGTCTCCTTCATGATGTCATAGAAGATACACCAAAAACCCAAAAAGAAATAGAAGAACTTTTCGGAAAAGATGTCGCACATATCTGTGAATGACTCTCAAAACTCTCAGCCATCAAATACCAATGAGAAGAGCGAACTGTAGAGAGTCTCCGAAAGATGCTCATCGCCATGGTAGATGATCTCCGAGTCATCATCGTTAAACTCGCAGATAGGCTCCATAATATGCAAACTCTGGAACATCATCCAGATCGTAAAAAAAGAGAGCGAATCGCACTCGAAACACTCAATATCTATGCACCGATAGCAGATCGACTTGGTATCTTTGATTTCAAGGAAATGCTTGAGACCGAGTGTTTCAAAAATCTCCATAAAGACGAGTATCTCAAAATACAAGAAGAACTCAAAGAACTCAAAGAAGAACAAGTATTTTTTATCAAGAAGGCAAAATCCCTCATTGCCGAAGTTATCAGTGGAGATATACCCCTAATAGATATATCATACCGTATAAAATCACCGTATAGTATCTATCGCAAACTTTCGCGAAAAGAGTATTCATACTCTCATGCACGGGATCTCTATGATCTTTTTGCTATCCGTATTATTACAGATTCGATTCCTCATTGCTATGAAATACTCTGAATACTCCACAATCGATTTGTCCCGATGCCAAAGAGATTTAAGGATTATATAGCACTTCCAAAAGAAAATGGGTATCAATCACTCCATACCACTGTTGTATGACTTTTTCCAGAAGTCAGGTCGCAACCGACAGAGATACAGATTCGCACCCCAAATATGCATAAACAGGCAGAAATAGGTGTCGCTGCTCATTTTGAATACTCTGAAACAGGAAAATCAAAAGCATCAAAAGATAGCTATTGGGTAAATACTATCAAATCAATCATCGGGGAATGACATGCTATGGGAGAATTCATGACAGAAATGCATATGAATGTATTCTCTGATCAGATTTTTCTCTTTACTCCGAAAGGGGATATCATCACACTTCCAAAATGATCAACACCGATAGATTTTGCATATGCAATCCACTCAAATCTGGGAAATAAACTCGCTATAGCAAAAGTAAATGGACAAGTCGTCCCCCTGGATTATGAACTCCATAACGGAGAAAGCGTGCAGATAACGATAGATCAACACAAAAAACCAAATCCTATCTGGCTCTCTTTTGTACAGACATCAAAAGCAAAAGAGCATATCAGACAATTTATCAACAGGGAAGAAAGGTCATTTTTTATCGAAAAATGAAGATTTATCCTCAATGCCTATCTCGAGAAAAACTATCAGAAATGACTCGATAAAGAACTCTCAATACTCAAAAATGTAGATGGAAAAATACTCGATAGTAAACAAAAAGATGATGTCCTTGTACAAATAGGGAATCTTTCTCGCAAACCAACGAGCCTCCTCAAATCTATCCATGATGATGTTATCAAACAACAACTCGGTGAACGACTTACACCCATAGAAGTAGTAAATGAACCAAAAGCTCAGAAAAAAGAATCTACCAATACAGAAGATATCAGCATCATCATAGGAAAAGAACGAAATATACCATACAAAATGGCAAAATGCTGTGAAGCAGTACCAGGTATATCGAAAATCGTCTGAGTCATCTGACAATGAATAATAACGATACACGATCGAGCATGTATCAACATCGAAAAAGTATGACTGGATCGGAGAATCCCTGCAAGATGGTCAAATGAAATCGAAAAATGAACAACATTCGAGGTCGAGTGTACTGTTCTCGATAGACGATGAATACTACGAGATATAGCAAATACAGTCTATAGCATGGGTCTGAATGTACTCGAAATCAGCTCAGAAAAACCAACAGCAAATACCACAAAAATACGACTCGTACTCGAAACCTCCGAAGATGATTACTATATATTTGAACGACTTGATGCCCGATTTCGTTTTGAAGTGATGGAAATACAGGAAATAAAACTTATTTCGATGTATTAGAAGATGGATCTATCTGAATATGTGTACCACCGAGTTCTATCACACCAAATGGATAGGCAGTACCAAATCCCACAAGCAACATACCTATGAGAATAATGGCGACAATAGTACCATTTCCTCATAGGTATTTTATTGCCCAATCCCAGTCACCAGTAAATTCATAGATCTGATAACGATATCGCATGAGCGCAATACCGAGAAGAATGAGAACAAATCAAATAAGAAATTTCATAATGAAGATTTATAGAGTCAAAAAATATACATTTAGTTACAAAAGAGTAACAATATTTGTTTTTTCCAATAAAATATGAAAGAATATTATAGAAATAATCTTTATTTGCAAACCAATGGGAGTACATCATTCATCAGCATGGGAAGATATATGATACAATAGTCATACTCAGCGCCTCAAAGCATCAGAAAAAAAGATAGCAGTGCACCAAATAAAAAAAGACATTGCATCTACTGTTTGTGATATGCTCGATGTGACAAGAGAACAACAAAGACCAAATTCATATAAAACAAAAGAACAGTTTTTCTTTCACAATATTGATTCAATTATTAGCTATCTCATCCGAACGAGAGAATCAGATAATTCATGGGAAATTCTCAGAAAATGAGCAGAATGATATGGTATATCAAAAGGGGATATAAATGCTATAATTATTTATAAGAATACTATCAACAAAATAAAACACTCAAATGCTCAAGAAATATTTAGAGAAAACTATTTTTCTATACAAAAAATCAAAGAGTCACAGTGAATTTCTTTTGATCAGGCATGTAAACAATATTGGGAAGGAGTAGGGAAAAAGAAGTATAAGGATTGGAATATCACAAAATTTGATTGATTAACTGCAAGCAAGATTCCATTTCTTTTGATTATGCAAATAGTGAAAAAATATGAACTTGGAGACGAAAGCTCTTAAAAAACTTGAAAAAAATATTTTTTTGTCTATTATTCGCCTCGCTTCGCATATATTGGGGTATCGCCAAGTGGTAAGGCTCCGGACTCTGAATCCGGCACCCTAGGTTCGAATCCTAGTACCCCAGCCATCTCGAACCAACAAAAATTTTGTCATTCACTCTGACAATTTTTTTATTTTAAAACTTAAAAATAGTAATATTTGGATGAAAAACAATATTGTAAAACACTCGAATTTTTATATACTCAGAGCCTCTCGAAATAAAGAAATTTTGAGATATACTATGACTTTCACTTTCTAGAAATGATACCTCCGCATTCAAAAGGCATAATAGCAAAAAGTATTTTTATATGCTTTTTTCTTTGTTTTATTTGTTCTATACACTATTTCATATATTTTTCTCTTTCTCGTTTTGTAGATATGAGCGGAGGGGAAAGCTATTGGCTCGCTATCACACTCGGGATTTTGTCTCTCACTTTTCCTATTGCAACTATATTTGCAGGACTCCATGACAATAGAAAAACTCGCTATGCATACTACCTCTCTGCTATATGGCTGGGCGTACTCCAGTACCTTTTTCTTTCATTCCTCCTCGTGTGGTGACTTGCATTTATGGCAGAATGGATAGGACTCTATGTACCACTTTGGTTTTTTGGACTCATAGGAATTATCATAAGTGGAGGTATTGTCATCTACGGGGTACTCAATGCTCGAATTATCTACATGACTCGCATAGATGTATCGATAAAAAATCTTCCAAAATACTGGGAATGAAAAAAAATAGCACATATATCTGATGTACATATCGGACATATTCTCAGATCAAACTTTGTCGGAAGAATCGTCAAAAAAATCAATCTCGAAAAACCTGAAATACTCTGTATCACGGGAGATCTCTTTGATGGAATGGATGGAAAACTCGAACATATCGTCGATCCACTTTCAAAAATAACAGCACCACATGGCATCCTCTATGTCGATGGAAATCATGAGACATATCTCTGAATCGAACGAGCATTTGCATCCATGAAAGATACAAATGCAAAAATACTGCGAGATGAAATATTTAGCATCGAATGACTTGATTTTATCGGTATAGACTATCCAGAGCCAGGAGTCAGAAAAGATATCGCAAATGCTATAAAAAACCTCGAAAATTTTAACACAGAAAAACCATCAATACTCCTCTATCATGAACCAAAACAAATAGAAAAAATCGCAAAGATATGAGTAGATCTCGAACTCTGTGGGCATACTCACAAATGACAAATGTGGCCATTTGGGATTTTGACAAAAATAATCTACAAATGAATGGATTATGGACTCACTCAAATAGGAGATTTTTCACTCTATACATCGAGTGGTGTTGGGACATGGTGACCGCCGATGCGTGTCTGATCAAAGAGTGAAATCGTCATCATCACACTCCATAAAAAGCCATAATCTATGTCAGAAAAAAAGAAACTCCTCCTCTTTACTGATACCTATGCAGAGCAGGTAAATGGAGCAAAAGTCACACTCGAAGAACTCGTGCATCATATCTGAGATGATGTAGAGCTTGTGATTGTTTCAGCAGATCGTTTTTTGACAGTTCCATTTCCGACATATATCGAGGTGCGATTTGCCATAGTGACACCAAATCATATATCACGGATTATTAAAAAGGAAAAACCAGATATGATCCATATCGTCACAGAGTGAACGATAGGATTCGCAGCGGCTCGTGCATGCAAAAAACTCTGAATCCCATATACTTCGGCTTTTCATACAAAATTTCCAGAATATATAGCACTCAGAATGCCGTTCATCGGAGAAAAATATGTACACAAGGCACTCCACTATATACACGATGGTGCGACACGGATTATTGTTTCCAATAATTCGATGAAAACATATCTCGAAGAAAATAATTATCCAAAAGAAAAAATCCTCACGATACCATTTTGAGTAGATCATTCGCTTTTTTTTCCATGAGAAAAGACACTCTTTCAGGATCTCCCAAAACCCATACTTCTCTTCGTATGACGAGTAGCAATAGAGAAAAATATCGGAGATTTCCTGAGTATAGAATCATCTGGAACAAAGATAGTCGTCGGAGATGGCCCTCTAAAAAATAACCTCGAGAAACAATTTCCACAAGTACACTTTCTCTGAAAAAAGACAAAAAGAGAACTCGCTGAGATATACAGAAGTGCTGATATATTTGTTTTTCCATCACTCACAGATACACTTGGTCTCGTCAATATAGAGGCACTTGCCTGTGGAACTCCTGTAGTTGCTTATGATGTCTGAGGGGCAGGGAGTATCATCACTCATAAAAGAGATGGTATTCTCGTTGCGTATGGAAAGCTCCTTGGTTCATGAATACCTATGATAGACTCTCTGGAAAAATCTCATTGCACAAAAACAGCAAGTAACTATGATTGGTGAAAATATACAGAGAAATTCCTCGAAGCGCAATCTCCTATACCCAAAACAATATGGATTTAAGCGCCTATCTTGACCCAGACATCATCGCAAGTATCCAAACGGGAGGATATATCATCATGCTCGGACTCATGATAGTCGAGTGACCATTTGTGACTTTTGCATGAGCATTTCTCGCGTCCCTTTGAGTTTTTGATATTTGGATAGTTTTTCTTCTCGGATGGCTTGGTGATATTCTCGGAGACTTATTATTTTATAGTATCGGGAGATATGGGCTGCATATCTTTCAAAAAAGCACTACTGTAGATACACCAAAAGAAAAATCACTTATCTATAAACTCGATACCCTCATACATAGGAATCTTGCCCTTGCGATAATGGTTATCAAATTTACTCCATATGCACCCCCAATATGACTCACATATATCGGGAAAATCGGTGTAAATCTGAGGAAATATATATGAGCGTCTATGCTTTTGTGTATACCAATACCTCTGATAGCAACACTTATTGGTTTCTATCTCGGAAGTATTAATACTCTCATACAACAATACTCATGAATAGAATTATATGCGTATATAGCATGAATATTTCTTATTATGATTTGAGCAATCGGTATATTTTTCTTTTTTAAAAAGAAATCTGAAAAAGAACTCCAAAAAGAGCCTATTTCCTCGAAGAGAAACGAGAAAAATACCAAAACTGATACATCAGTTCACGAATAGAAAAAATTGAAAGAATATCTCCAAGCATTTTCAGGTCAGCACAAGTTCATTGTACAAATCAATACTTAACTGATTTTCTTGGAGTAATAACTCATGAAAGATATATATTCTGTATTTTATACTTTCGCCTTATGATTTCTGCATTTATTTTTACTTCCAATCCAAATCATGGACCCGAAGTATAGTAAGTCGCCTTATCAAATACCTCTCTCGGAAGGACTCGTTCTCCAGAAACAAAATCAGTTCAGAAAAATTTATAGAGAGATAAGCTATTTTCTCTTATAGATAGAGTTACATCAACTATATTCTTTTGAATTGGGGAAAGAAGACAGGATATATGTTCTGAGGAAAGTCAGATCAAATCTGAATCAATCATGACAATATAGTCTCATCGTGCGATTTCCACACCATAGAGTATTGCTCGTGCTTTCCCTCCATTTTTTTCGAGGTTGATTTTCTGTAGTTTCGGATGAACAAAAGAATCAATAATCTCCCATGTATCATCGCTAGAGCCATCGTTTACGACGATCACTTCATCGAGCTCGTCACATGCGAGTACTATTTCGAGAACTTTCGCAATACGCGGTCACTCATTGAAAGCAGGGATGATACAAGAAAATTTCATAAGAAAATATTACACTCCCTCATCTTCCAGAAGTCTGATTGTCGTAATCATATTTCTCACTGTATGAACAAATGGATCAAGAACAATGTTTTTTGATGGTTTTCATTCGATGACTCCAGCAAGGAGAACAGTCGGAAGAGAAGAAGTACCCGCAAGAGTAAATCCAGCATCGAGAGTATCACTGACATAGACATCAGCCTCATACGCCGCCATGAGTCTATCTGGAGCTTCTTCGAGGAGAGAGCGTTCGACTTTATCGAGGACGATACCACCGATAGAGAGACCAAAATCTTCTATATAGTAGTCTTTTTGTTCGGGATATATTTCGAGGAATCGTGCTTTTCCGAGGAGAGCATCACGATTCTCTGTCGTGATATCGACCGTTGCGATATCACTATTATAGGAGAGAAGTACATTTGGCAGTATGACATCACCGATCTCATGCACGACATCGATACTCGTACCAAAGTGTGGTATATATGCAAAATCAGGCGCATAATTTTCTCCCGCAAAATCGGAAAGTATCTGAAGCGACTCAGTTTCCGAAAATACCAGTACCCATTTTCCTTTTTGGTAACTCACTATATTTTTTTGAAGTATTTCTTTTTTTTCGAGAGAAAGAGCATTTGCAAATGCATCTCGAATGATGGAGTTTTGAGTAAGAATTACGGAAATCATATTTGCTTTTTAAGAATGGGACGATATTATGAAAAAGATTACAAAAAGCAAATGGATACCTCTACTCTCATACTCTGAGTATGCCTCGGGATTTTCATAGGGATTATCATTATGAAACTCGTATTTTTGAGTCAGAAAAAAAGCATACAAAAAGATGCTGTAAAATGATCACGAAATAGTATCATCGGGGAACTCTATGAAAAAATCCTGCCAGCGCTTCCGAACTTTCCCTATGCGCCCAAAGATATGGTTTTCGTAGGGAAATGATGTGACTACATTATATTTGACTGACTCTCAGAATGATATTTACGCGAGATAGTCTTTCTCGAACTCAAAAGCGGAAATGCCACTCTCAATACAAATGAAAAAATGATACGAGATATCGTAGACAGAAAAAAAGTACGATATAGCGAATATAGGATAGGAAGCACGAAGAATAAAGAATAGGAATTTGCAATTTCATCGAACAAATGGTACAATTCGACTCATCAACTCTAACCACAAACTACTATGGCTACCTGAATTCACTCAACAGGAAATGGAGAACAGATTCATAATTCTCCATCACTAGAAACTGCAATAAATGAACTCTTTTGAGACATACAACCCGTTTCTCTCTTTCGTCCAGAAATACGGACAACTCCAGAAACAGTTCTATGACTCATACAAAATGGAACAGAAGAAGACTGGAAAATATATGCAAATATGCAAACTGAAACAGGGAATAGAACTATAGACTGACTTTTAGATGCTCTCTACCCATATTTCAACAATCCAAACTACGAATGACCAGAAGTAGGAGAATTGAGCACAAATCAACAATCACTCTATAATCTCGTAACTTCTAGACTTTCTCAAACAGAGAATCTCATCGGAGTATCTGCATTAATTCCTCAAGTAAAATCACAAGTACAGGGAGGAATTGCGAATCGATGAAATGATAATCCATGAATTTCTGTTGCCGTAGAAGTAGAAAAACATGGCTCAAGACCCAAAAAATAAATCTTTATAATTGTACATCATGCTCCTCCTCTCCACTTCATCACTCGCAGGATACGGACTCCACCGGATTTTTGATTTTGCAAAAAAGTCAAATTACGACTGAGTTGATCTCTGTATCGATTTTGATATGTATGATACCTGTGATGCGGATTATATCGACTCTCTTCGAAAAACTGTAGATATACCAGTTCTCTCTATTACGGCTCCTGAGAGAAAACTCACAAAAAAACAATTTGACCAAATCCTCCAAATCGCAGATGATCTCGATGTAAAAACAGTAAATGTACACCCACCACATAGACTCGACAAGGAAAAGGATTGGTTCGGTGAATATCTCAAAACTGTCACCAAAAAATATGATAATATCATCATAAATATCATCAATGCGCCTCCAAAAACATGGCTTTTTGTCATAGCAGAATATGGTGATGCACGACCTGAAACCATCAAAAAAATCACAGAACATACAGCACTTTCTATAGCAAATGTAGAACCATCAAGCGGTATTGATCTCATGAAGACATTTGTGCTCCTTGGTACAACCATGTGATTTGTCTATATTTCAGATAAAAATGAGGAAAAAATGTGACTCTTTCCAGGAGAATGAACTATGCCACTTGAGTCACTTTTGATCAAACTTTCAGAACTTGAATACAATGGTATTTTTTCCCTAGCAGTCTCCCCAGAATCACTCGGTGCTGGATGAAGTGATAGGGAAGTACTCGAAAAGCTCGAAAAAGCAAAGAAGTATCTTATAAAATATTTTAACTAAACTTGCGAATATCTGTTTTTTTCTTAGAGTAAAGATAATTATTTCTTTACTTTTTTTATGCGCAAAAAACTTCTCTCCTCCCTTTTAGTTCTCACTTTGACTGCTCAGATAGGGATTGTATCAGCTACGGGAAATGTATCAGAAATAGAAAAAAGACTTGAAAACATAACAAGCTCTGAAAAAAATATCATAGCAACAACATGGATAAATTCGAGAACGACTACTCTCCTAGAAGAGGCAAAAAGTATCAAAAATACACCCTATTCAAAAATCACTCCCGATGATAGAAAACAAAAATCACTCATACTAGATGAGGTGGATAGATTTTTATCAGACATAAAGAATGGGAAGTATGATTTTTCTATCAGTCAAAGTGAGAAAACAGAAACAGAAAATACAATTATTGGTTATCAAAAAGACTTCGTCGCATTTATAAAAAAATCTATCGAGGACTCTCAGGGGAAATGAGGAAAAGAAGTAGGAAATATGACTTTTCAAGCTGAGTGACCTGAATGAAAAGCAGAATTTTCTCTCACAAGATACCATATAATCACTGGAACCAATCGAAAAGATATAGAGTTTGATATGCAACATAGAATTCGCGTCACAGGAAGTGGTGAGTATATATGACTCAACATAGAGGCAACTGTAGATATCAATGCGAAAATGATAGGTGCCGACCTCTACTTTACTCTCAGAGATTACTCTCTTCGATATGCTCTTCCTGAAATATTTCAAGGAGGTTCGGAAGAAAAAATTTTAAAAGAAATGGAAGAGGATTTTCTCAAAGGAAATAAATGAAAAACTATCCATAAAAAGCTCGAAACCTATGAGCAACAACTTATACAAACATATGGTAAAAAGGGGGATAGTGAAATTATTCTTCAGCAAATAAAGAGCGTCATACAAATTCTCGAAAATGAAAGCATCCTCACACCTATAGCAAAAAAAGATGGTATCTATAGCCTCGGACTCAATACAAAGACTCTCGCTCATATAGCAAAAACAATCCAGTCAGATGCACAATCAGAGTGGCAAGATACAATGAGGCAGTTATCCAGTCTGTATGGAGAACTCACGACCTTAGGACTCGATACTCCGATTCCGCTTCAGATAGAGCTCACTTGAGCAAGTATCTCACTCAAGCATCTTACACGAGACTCAATTATTGTATGAAGTTTAAACAGGGAAAAAGATATTCCTGTATTAAATATGAATCTCAGAACGGTTGCTGGATATGACAAATGAGCAGAAATAACTCTCGCGAAAACTCCAGAATTTTGGGCACTCAGTTACACAGGAAATGATGGATACAAATGAAATGCAAAAGCAACAGAGACCGGAGCAACAGCATGGATTACAAAAGATGAAAAAGAAATAGCTCGAGCATCTATCCAAAGTACTGGAGAGATGAGTTGGACATATTCATGAAGTCTCAATCTCGACACTACAAACTATGAAGATGATAGTATCGTCACTCGGACTTTTAGTCTCTTTGGAAATCTGAGAGATGAACTTGGAAATTTTGAAATCAAGTCACCAAGCATATATACTGAGTTCGAAGCGCTCAGCGGGTTTAAGAAAAGTCGAGATAGAACTCGAATTGGTGCAATAAATACATTTGTCTATGAGCTGAACGATATAGAAGCATCTGGAAAAAAATACCCACAAACCTCAAAAGATGGATGCGTATCATCCATAAAATATCGCATCAACTGATATAATCCATTTATTTATTATAACTATCTTGATACTATCGGAACATCCGGAACATGTACAGATGGATACTATTATAGAAAAATGAAGACTCAGGATGGAAATGATGCCTATGTCCTTGCAGTAAAAACAGAATCAAAGGAAGAAGCAAATTTTGATAATAAAAATGCAAGTATAACAACAGCATCGTACGAGGATATAGAAAAAAATATAGTACAAAGTGGTTCAACGCTTTCAGAAAATGGAGACTGGTACTTCGTAGCAATCTCAAAATAGGAAATAAAAATCCCTGACAATGGTCAGGGATTTTTGATACAAAATTTAGTTAGAAAACATTTTCATGGCTCGCAGTTTTGTCTCGAGAGTAGCCTCGATTTCGAGACGATCTCGGAGAAATACATTTCCTTTTTGAGAAAGGATAGAGAGTACGAGTTTATCATTGTACTCGAGACGATTGGTAAAGTCATCGAGAGACATGATGGCATATTTGACCTTCTTTCCGAAAAATGTCTTTTCGAGAAAATTGTTGAATTCTATTTTATCGAGCTCACCGATGATAAATATATCGACAATATTATTGGTTGTTTCATTGCGAAAATCGAGTACTCCATTTGATATCGTCACGAGGTCGAGTGTTTTTCTTCATTTGAAAAATTCTTTCATCGGAGCCATGACATCATATGACTTGAGAAACATTTCTTTGAGTTCATTGTAGATCAAAGAATTTCGATTCATATGATAAAACTTTTTCTTATTTTGCTCGTATGATTTGAGGATACCGAGTGCCTCGAGATTCATGAGTTCTCGTCTCACAGCATTTATCTGCTCATCCACATCACGACACAGTTCACGGATAAAAAAGCCCGTACTATTACGAGATACCACATCCTCGATGACGAGCTTCTCTAGAAGCTTCACACGCGAGCGAGAACCAAAAAGCTTGACGAGGTCCAAAAGAGAAAAGAAAAAGAATGAATTAACCGCGAGTATATGGTAAAGAGAGGGAAATGCAAGAGTAAAGAATAACTTTTATTGAATAGTTAAAATTCATATATAAGTACAGTTTCGTGTTTGAGTATTTGGGTATTCAATATTAGAACAAGTTGAACTAGAACTAATTTGTCACTGACATCAATAAGAAGCCCATGCACCTCCAGGGTTCCAGCCATTCGTTCATGAAGGACATTGATATATATTTACTCCAGATGAACGACCTCATCAGATTTGACTCGCCCATTTTCCAGCAGTTGCAATATAATAGTCATTTGCTGTCACATTACCTGTCACTTCTAACTTCTGAGATGGTGTTTCTGTTCCAATTCAAACATTTCCATCTTGATTAATAGTAATACCATGGTAATAATTTCCTCTGTTATAATTATATATACTAAATGCATTTGGGGCACCATAACTTGTTGGTCGTTGAACAAAGTCAGTCCAATGACTTTCAGCATCTCGCGTAATCCTCATAGAGTGCCATGAAGAATCTGAGTTTATATCAACTATTCTTTGTGGATTCACAGTTCAAATTCAAATATATCAACTTGTTAATATATTGAGAAGATTTGATTGAAATGTTCAATCATCGTAAGTCTTTTGTATATTAAATCTATTGTTATCATTACTTACCCTGAATCAACGACTTCATACAGAATTAGCAAGATTTGTCATAACAATTCATGCACTTGATGAATTAAACTGAATATGAAGTTTATCTGCCGGATTGTAAGTTCATATTCACATATTTCCAGATATGTATGTTTGGTCGGCATATAATCAAACTCTACGGATGCCATCAGTATCAATAAATCCTCAGATATGAGTTCTTGTCTTTCCATCCATCCAGTTTTCGAGACCAAACCATGCATCTTTTCTTAATCATGCAGAATTTGTAAATTCAATATTACTATTAGTAACAGTTACTCAGTCTATTTTTAGTTTTACGCTCGTTTCAGGAAGGGTTCATATACCTACATTCCCTATAGGATAGTATATTCCTGTTGGGAGAGTATTATTTGGATAGTTTGACCATTGATTCGATATATTTCATCATAGAGATGACTCAAGTGTACTCACTCTTCCTGAAAGAGTATTTATTACTCCTGTGAGAACAGGAAGAGTATTCTTTGAAACAAGAGTAGTATCATTTATATCTTGATACCATCATACTGCTATAGTATCTCCATTTGCTATGGATTGAGGTTGTACAGATATTATAGTGTTTGCAGCATAGACAATACCTGAAAACAAGAAAACTGAAACAACAGAAACAAATATAATATGATATAATTTTTTCATATAAAAAAGGCATATTAGAAAATAATATGCCAAAAATTATTGAGATGACTTAGCGGAAATTAAAAGAGGCAATTTGCCGCTCAAATATCCGCCAAGATAATTTTGTCCTTATAGCCCAGAGTTTCCAATGAGACAAGAGGCGAGCAAACAAATTACCTCTATAAAATATTGGAAAATCGGTACTAATTCGGACAAAAAAAGAAACAAAATAATCTTGGCAAATGCATTGTACAAAATGTACTATTTTTATCAACACTTTATCCTGAAGAATTTTATATTTCCCTCGACTTTCCATAACTTTTTTCTATACTACGACGCATGCTCAATCCTCAACAACAAGAAGCCGTAGACACCATCAACTGACCACTCCTCATCAATGCTGGAGCCGGATCATGAAAGACGCATACCGTCACCGAAAGAGTGGTACATATGATACACCATTGTCATATCGAGCCTCGTTCTATTTTTTGTGTGACTTTTACGAACAAAGCATCCAAAGAAATGCGTGAACGCATCGCGAAAAAGCTCGGTGTCAATCCAGATGGTATCAATCCTTTCAGAGAACATAGACTCCCGATGGTTGGAACATTTCACTCGACCGCTGCTTTTTTTCTCCGTATGTTTATCGAACACCTCGGATATGGAAAAGATTTTGTCATCTACGATAGTGATGACTGCTTGCGTCTCATCAAAGAAATCATGAAACACCAGAACATCGACGAAAAAGAATTCAATGCTCGAGCCGTCTATGGGATGATATCAAAAGCAAAAGGGGAGTGACTGACACCGACAGAATATAGCGCAACCGTGGATTCATATGCAAAATCTGTAGGACTCGAAGTGTACAAAGAATATGCAAGTCGCCTCAAAACAGGAAACGCTCTCGATTTCGATGATCTCCTTCTCTTTTTTCGTCAGATTCTCGATATCCCTGAGGTCGTCGAGTATTTTCATGGGAGGTTTCAGTACTTCATGGTCGATGAATACCAAGATACGAACATACTCCAATACGAAATCATAAAAATACTCGCAAGTGCCACAAGAAATCTCTGTGTCGTCGGGGATGACTGGCAATGAATCTACTCATGGCGTGGAGCAGATATACAAAATATTCTTTCTTTTAAAAAAGACTATCCTGAAGCAAAAGTGATAAATCTCGAAGAAAACTATCGTTCGACACAAATCATCATCAACGCAGCGAATACCGTCATCAAGAACAATACAAACCAGATGAAGAAGACACTTTTCACTTCAAATCCAGAAGGCGAAAAAATAGTCATCCTCGAGTGAATCGACGAAAAACATGAAGCAGAACTCATAGCAAATACTATACGAGATAGTGATGCTGAAAATTATTCAGAATTTGCCATACTCTATCGCACCAACGGACAATCCCGTCTTCTCGAAGAATCCCTCATCAGAAAAAATATCCCCTATAAAGTATTTTGAGGGATGAAGTTTTATGAACGCAAAGAGATAAAAGACATTCTTGCATATATTCGCGTTATCTTCAATCCGCTCGATAGTATGAGTCTGAAGAGAATTATTAATGTTCCTGGAAGGAAGATAGGAGAAAAATCTCTCGAGAATTTTCTCGATGTTCTGGAGCGAGAAAGTCTCAATGTGGCAGACTTTTCGGAAAATGATTTTCTCATACAGTCACTCTCTGGAATTTGAGCAAAGTGAATAGAATGATTTTGCAATATCTATAAATTTCTCAGAGAAGAATCAAAAACAAAATCAGTCAATGAGCTCATGCAGAGTATCATAAAAAGAACAGGGTATGAAGAATACCTCAAATGAGAATATAGTGAGGATGAATACGAAGGAAAACTCGAAAATCTCGATGAATTCCTCAACATGGCATCTCGCTATGATGGAATGCTCTATCCAGAGAATCTCGCGACATTTCTCGAGGATATCGCACTCATCACCGATCAAGACAGAGAAAATGAGGAAGAATGAGCCATATCAAAAGGATTTGTTTCTCTCATGACTATCCACCTCGCAAAGTGACTGGAGTTCCCGACGGTATTTATCGCTGGAGCAGAGGAAGGCATTTTTCCTCATTCTCGTTCGCTCGTAGACTCGAGTCAGCTCGAGGAAGAACGCCGTCTCATGTATGTCGCCATCACTCGAGCAAAACTCAAACTCTATATATCTCGCGCGCATGAACGCTATACTTTCGGAAATTACTCAGCAAATCCGAGAAGCAGATTTACCCGAGAAATCCCCGAAGAATTCCTCCATATGGAAACGAATCGTGGTTCTGCACAGAGTATTTTTTGAGGAGGAGGAAATGGTTTTTCGAGCTTTGGAAATCTCTTTCAGGAAAATGCGATGCCAACAAAAGCAACCGGAATGGGGATTCGCACAGGAACGACACAGAAAAAAAACTCTGCCACAGACTTTGTAGTCGGAGACAGAGTAAAACATCCACAGTACGGTATCGGGACTATCGTCATGAAAAATGAAGCAATTGCTGATATCGCATTTTCTGGAATGGGCGTAAAGAAAATGAATATAGAGATAGCACCGATAGAAAAGGTATAATTATCCCCACTTCACACTCCGCATAGAGAGACTTCCCATGACGATATCAGGAGTGAAAAACTCGATAGTATCCTGAAGTGAACTCGCACCAAGAAGGGGAAATATCGGGAGAAGATGATCATAACTCGGATGAGCGAGACGAGATATCTCTCACCAATTTTTAAAATCCAATAACTGATCATGATCGCGACTCTCTATGAGATTCGCGACTTTTTTATCAAATTCGATTGCCCATGGATAGGTATACTTTCCAGACCAGTCTATGGCACCGAGATTATGGACGATATTTCCACTTCAGATGATGAGTATTCAATTATCGCGAAGTATCGCAATAGACTCACCAAGGGCATACAGTTCACGCGGAGAAGCAAGATAATCGAGACTCATAGTGATAACAGGGATATCAGCCTGAGGAAAAATATGCATGAGCGTCGACCATACTCCGTGATCAAACCCACGACTTGCATCAAGAGATATTTTTGGATGATTGAGGAGAGAATACATCTCTTCTGCAATTTCTCTACTTCATGGGGCATCATATTGTACTTGGTACAATTCAGGAGGAAAACCATACATATCATAAATCATTTCTGGATTTTGATTCGAAGATATGAGAGTTTGTCACTCAGTAATCCAGTGAGCCGAGAATATAAGAATTGCACGAGGTTTTTCTAAACTTTTTCAGATTTTTTTCCAGCTTTCTGTATAGATATTGGACTCTATGGCATTCATGGGTGAACCATGACCGATGAAGAGAAGTGGTTGTTTCATACTTTTTTAAATTTAAGATTCTTCAAAAACGAAAAATTCGAGGAAGAAAAATTTTTCTGATAGGAGTTTACTATACATGTAAATGACTGAGGAATAAATTTTTCTGACAATGAAGTTTGAAGTTTTTCAAGGATCTATCACATTTTTCCATCGTTTACATCTTTAAATGCCTGCATCAGTTCCTCATGAGTATTCATCACAAATGGACCATAGGATGCGATGGGCTCATCGAGTGGTTTGCCACCCATAACGAGTATCTTTGCACTCGATAGGGAATGAAGAGTCACATCTTCTCAAGCACGAGAAAGATGCACCATATCGCCATTTTCGAGCGTTCTATCACCGAGACTGATACTTCATTCGACTACGAGTATCATCGTAGTGAAACCATCAGGGATATGTAAACTGATTTCTGAAGCGGTATCAAAACGAATATCATAGAGCTCTACAGGAGAAAAAGTTTTCGCTGCTCATTTCTCATTTTGAATCTTTCATTTTGAATCTTGAATCTGTAATTCCCCAGCGATAACACGGGCTCGCCCTCCTTCGAAAGAAGCTTCTGGGATATTTTCCTTCGTGAGTGCTTGATATCGTGGAGTTGTCATTTTATGTTCGCGAGGGAGATTGACCCAGAGTTGGACTGCATGCTGAACTCAACCCATACGAGAGAACTCTGGCGTCATCTTTTCTTCATGGAGGAGCCCACTTCCAGCCGTCATCCACTGGACTTCATCTGGACCGATGATACCACCATGACCCGCTGTATCCCTATGTTCGACTTCGCCCGAATAGACGATAGTGACGGTCTCAAATCCTCTATGCGGATGAAACCCTACACCTGGTCTATGTCCATTTTTTTGTGGTTCGATCTTCCATGGCGCATTGTAGTCGAGCATGAGAAAAGGGCTCGTATCGTTATTCATCTCACGACTGTATCCTGGGATATACTGTGAGACACGGAAACCATCACCGACCATATGAGACTGCCGTGGATGTTCGAAATGTGTGATTTTTTTATTCATGAAAGTACTCTATAGAATTTTCATGAGAAATCAACTTTATTTTTTAAAGTAATTGAATATAGTTTGACAAATTTATTAATTAAATTATATTATATACATTAAATATAAGAAAAATGGAAACATTGCACACGATATCAAAAGAAACAGGAGATATGCATAAAACTCCTGGTTTTATGGGGTTTATGAAAAAAATAAAAGATGGGGTCTTTCGTGCTATGAATGAAGGAAAAAAAGAAGGTATTTTCCAGAGTATGTCTTCTGAGCAAAAAATGCCATGACAAAATAGTTTTAAAGAATGACTCACTGGGGAAGAAAAAATTCGGAATATGTTTTCTGCTTGAGTGCATGGAAAAAAAGAAACAAATGTATATCAAGATATAAAAGTCGTAAAATGATGACCACTTTCATCGAATGGTATCAAATGATCACATAAGTATGCTTATCAAACAGGATTGTATGATAAGTCTGGGAAAGCTATATGAACCATTCAAAAATGAACAGAGGTTGTATTTGATAAGAAAGATGATAACCTCATGGTATTTGTGACTCGTGATGAGAAAACTGGCAGAAATATGGCATATGCTCGAATAGCAGGGACAATAGATGAAAATAATATAATAACACCTCTTTCATGATTTATCAGGGTACCATCTCTAGATAAGCGAGTCAATAAAACTCAAACTACAGAACATCATAATAACACCAGTATACAAAAACCAGAGTCTCTATTCCGATGAAATATCTGAACAAATAGCCAAGAAATACCCGAAAAAGTAATGAAAGATATAGTTTGTGAGTATCTACAAAATCAGTTGATTCCCTATGCCCAAAAACAATGTAATCACTTGCTGAGAGAAGCACGAAGTAAAATGATACAAGAAGTTATAGAAACATGAGTGTCTAAGGAAAAATCATCGGCATTTAGTAGCTATATGAAATATCTCGATGAGTCAAAAAAGCATGAAGCACTCATAGAACTGGCTCAAAAAAACCAAAACTTATTTCTCTCTGATGCAACCATACAAATGTATTTGAAAGGACTACGAAATAAACCTGTTTGGAATGAACTTGTAGTAAAAGCCAGTAAAAATAATTACAGAAAAATGTATTCTTAGCTCCATTTTGATAATAGAATTATTTGCATATACTTACAAAATAAAAAGCATATAAAAAGTATTTTAGTTTTAATATAGTATCTATGAACACAGTACACAAATTTTATGAAAAGGAAGAATCTCCATCGATTTTCACACTTTTCAGAACAGCACTCAGTGAACTAAAAAAGAGCGTGGTGAAAATAAAAAATTGACCACATCTCCATCAAGATTCCATCAAAATTGATACTGTTTTATGAGAGATTCAGAGTCTTTTATCAATACTGTGAGAAATTGAAAATGAAAATTTTATGGACGATGAGGTATTTATTTGATTTTCCTCAAAAATCAAAGAGATAAAGGATAGCATTGATGAAATACATATAAACAATCAAGAACTGATAAAAATAAAACAAACTCTCCATGATGCTCTCTATACAATTGAATGAGAAACGAAGATACGGGAAGAGGCTGCATCAAAGAAATCCCACATCACACAATCAAATGTAGTGAGCATACTATCAAAAAAAGTAGGAGATGGAAAATTCGTATGAAGTTTTGCTGGAGTACTCATAAAGAATGATCAGGACAATGGATCCAATGTTTATCGCGGAGCTTTTGATGAAGTATATAGCGCATATGCAGAACGCGCTGAGAAGCTGAGAAATGGCGATACTGAAAAGATGCGAAAGCTCTTGGAGAGACTTCCCGCAAATGATAGTCAGTATGCAGAAAATATAAAAATACTCAATCTTGCTGAAGCAGCAAATGAGATTTCTTTTCATCAATCTTGGATTCAAAACTGGCTCGAAAAGTCAGAAACACACGCAAACGAGTTAGAACTCAGCCAATGAGTGCAGATAGCTATAAAATCTCATGACTATCACTCCTTTACGATAAAAAATCTGAGAAAAAGATGAAGTAACGGTATGTGTACGATAGATGCTGAATACAAAATCAATAGAGAGGATGCAAATAGAGAAAATAAAAGTTTTCTCGTACGCATAGATTCACTCGAAAATGGGAAAAACCTCACCCTCATTGACCCTGAAAGAAAAAATCCACCACTCTATATCAATATTGGGGATATAGAGGTACAAAGTAAATCCCCAAATCAAAACAGAGAAAAACCAGAAGAGAAAAAAACTATTTTTGGAGGACTAAAAACCGCAATGAGCAATATGAATGGAAAAGTAAAAGAATGGTGGAAAAGAAGTATGTTTTAATTTTTTGAAAACAGATAAAAAATCATACCGAGCCATAAAAACCCAATTATAGGAATCCATATCCGAAAATTCCTTTTCCCAGCTTTGTGATAGAGTGGAGAGTGCATACCGAGCCATATACCGAAAACCCCTCAGAGAAGCGAAAGTCACCAGAGGGTTTTTTCAGATATTCTCCACCATTTATAAATCGATTTGAGCTTGTCAATCCACATGAGAGAATAGGAAAGGATGTTGATAATGATGAGATAATAGAGCATATTATATATTTTTTCGGAGGATACTACTTTTCCACTTATCTGTCTCAAATCCTCAGATACGCACTATTTCTATATTTGGGAATAGGTCTCTGATTTTTTCCTCTGGAACTCGCTGATCATACCCGAAAGCGAGTATATCAGGATGGTGTTCGCGAATAGGTGCAAATATATCTACTTCATGACCAAGTATGACATGTGCTTCTGGAAAAGCTTTTTGGACGGATTCTCATCGAGTATTTTCATCATGGATAGGATTTCTCCCTTTTCCATGAAAAACTCGATGATCTCTCGCGATGACAACCGTCATCTTCTGTGCGAATTTTTGCGCTTCGGAAAGGTAAAACTCGTGCCCAGGATGGAAAATATCAAATGTACCGAAGGACATCACATGGTCAAATATCTTTTCACAAAGAGGAGAAGGCGTTGTTTTTATTGTTTTTTTGGCTCTATAATCAAGAGAAGTGGCAAACGACATAAGCAGTAAAGAAGTCAAATAGACGCAGAAAAGGGATTACGAATACAAAAGGTGAACAATTTTCAAAAATCTTTTGACAAGATGTGGTGGAAAGAGTACATTCTAAAACACAATATCTTGTATGTCTATGTGATACGCCTTCTCATTATTTCTCGTCAAATTCGATCAGTAGTCTACTCACAATGAGTGGAATTTCCAAAAGGAAATTGGTCGAATTTTTTATTTCTCATTCTAACAATCCTCCTATGCCCCTCCTCAAAATCAGAAAACGAAACGGTGACCTCGCAGAATTCGACAGAACTCGTATAGAACAAGCAATAGAAGCAGCCTGTGTAGCTGTAGGTGATCCTGATAGATCATTTATCCCTGTTGTGACTGATTTTATCGTGAAAGACCTCGATCATGTCTATGGTGAGATATTTGTCAGTCGCATCCCATCTGTAGAAGATGTAGGGGATGTCGTCGAGCGAAACCTCATGAAGTTCAACAAATTCGAAGTCGCAAAAGAATATATCATCTACCGTGCGGAGAGAAAAGAAGAACGCGAAGAAACACATGAGAAACTCGTGAAAAAATTTGAGAAAAATGGATTTAAAGTAACAAAATCCGATGGGAGAAAAGAAGAATTTGATTTTGAGAAAATCGAAAAAATGTTTAAACATGCTGCCAAAGGATATGAGAAGGACTGCACATTTGATGCGCTCATGGAAGCATTCAAGAAAAATATCGTCGAAGACATGAAGACAGCAGATATCGCGAAGCTCCTCGTGAAGACCTGTATCGATCTCGTAAGCGTAGAAAATATCCACTGGGAACATATCGCTGGTCGTCTTGCGCTTTTTGATCTCTACAAAAAAGCAGGGAAGAACCGTGGTATCAAACAATCAGAAATATACACAGGAGACTCATACCTCGCATTTTTCACAAAATACATCGAAGAAGGACTCTACTACAAGGACTTCATGAAGTACTATAGCGAAGATGATATCCGCAAAGCAGGGGAACTCCTTGCGAAAAAAGGAAAGACGACAGATATGAGCTATGGATATACGACTGTCCTCTCTCTCGCGAAACGCTACCTTCTCAATCCAAACAAATTTGTCCGTGAGCTCCCACAGGAACTCTATATGTCAGTAGCACTTTTTTATGCAATTCCAGAAAAAGCAGAAAATCGTCTCGCATTCGCATTTCAGGTCTATGAATACTGTAGTGAACAAAAGATATCGCTCGCCACTCCAGCTCTCATCAATCCACGAACCAACTGGCATCAGCTCACGAGTTGTTTCAAACTCAATATCGGCGATGATCTCCGCTCTATCTATCATGGTATCGAGGATATCGCTCAGATATCAAAATACGGTGGGTGAGTCGGAGTCTACCTCGGACACATCCGCGCACAAGGTGCTGAAATCCGTGGCATCAAGGGTGCTGCTGGTGGAGTCAATCCATGGGTAAAGGTCATCAATGATACTGCTGTCGCCGTCAATCAACTCGGAGCTCGTCTCGGTGCTGTCTCTGTCACACTCGATATGTGGCATCGTGATATCTATGACTTTCTCGAACTCCAGACTGAGTCTGGTGATATCCGAGCAAAGGCATTTGATATATTTCCTGCTGTCTCTGTTCCAGATATGTTCATGCGTCGTGTCGAGGCAGATGCTGACTGGTCACTCTTTGATCCATACCAAGTCCAGAAAAAGTACGGAAAATGTCTCGAAGACCACTTTGGTGAAGAATTTGATGCATTTTATGAACTCCTCGAAAAAGACGATACACTCGATATGAAAAAGGTCGTCAAAGCAAAGGACCTCTTCAAGCAATTCCTGAAAACTACAGTTGAGACTGGTATGCCATATGTATTCTACCGAGATACAGTAAACAGACTCAATCCAAACAAACACGCAGGGAAAATCTACTCGACACAGCTCTGTACAGAAATCTGTCAGAACTCATCGACTGCAAAATTTATCGAAGAAACTATCGAAGATGGAAAAATCGTCATCCGCTACGAGCCAGGTGAGGTCGTGACATGTAACATCTCATCTATCAATGTGGCAAAAGTAAACGAAGAAAAAGATATCGAGATCGCTCTCGCTGTCCTCTCTCGCATCCTCGACAATGTCATCACTCTCTCAAAATTCCCAATCAAAGCCGCAGAACTCACAGCAGGGAAGTATCGTGCTATCGGTATCGGATATCTCGGACTCGCTGAGTATCTCGCAACTCGATCTATCGCGTACGACTCACAAGAGGCTCGTGATATCGTCGATAAGCTCTTCGAGCAGTACACATACTACACCTACAAGGCATCTGTCGATATCGCTCGCGAACGCGGTGCATATCCGCTCTTTCCTGGAAGTGAACACTCAAAAGGTATCATCCTCGGCAAAGATGCAACTCAGCTCACTACAGAAACAAAGAATCCTCAGCTCGACTGGAAGCTACTCCTCGATGATATGAAGGCAACTGGTTGCCGATTTGGTTACCACTCAGCTCCAGCACCAAATACCTCTACAGCAGGTATCGTCGGTACAACTGCAGCACTTCTCCCTATCTACAAAAAGTACTTCGTCGAGACAAACCTCGCTTCTCCGACTATTCGTATCGCTCCAAAGCTCAATAGTGAAAACTTCTGGTTCTACAAAGAGTATGTAAATATGGATATGAATGATGTCATCGATATGATATCTGTCGTCTACAAGTGGATAGATCAATCTATCTCGTTTGAGTGGATGGTGGACCCAGCAAAGGTCTCTCCTCGTGAACTCTATGGCTATTATATCAAGTCATGGAAACAGGGAATCAAAACGGTCTACTATGTCCGATCACTCTCGAGTGAAGTCAGTAAAGAAAATTGTGTAAGTTGTTCAGGATAAAAAAGAAAATTGTGAAAATAGAAGAATTTGAGTGACTTTTGCGTTATAAAAAATCCTCAATTCTTCTATCGAAGGTTTGGGGATTTTTATTTATTAAAATCATATTTAGTATGGATTACTCAATGTTAGATAAAAAATATTTTATAGATGCAACTGTGCATAATTGTCCATTTTGTAAAAGAAACAATGTACCCTATCAAATTAAGTCAAACTTTGTTTTTAATTGGTCACCAGATAAGCAATGTCTTGTCATTAAAACCGCATGTGGCTCATGTTGAAATGAATGACTACATCTAACTTTTAATATCGATTCACTTTCATATTATCAGTATGACTGATATAGGTTTAAAAGTACTATTGAAGATATTGACTGAATACTATTTTACAATCAACCTACTTCGTTTTTTAGTTTAGATTCTAATATCAACCAGAAAATTAGAGAACTACTTACAGAAGCCGATTGATGTATAAAAATAAATTATTTAGTTTGAGCATCAGCATGTTTAAGAAAAGCTATCTATGAACTTATACATATAGAAGGCGTAGTAATCTTTAGGGAAAATTGATTACCAAAATATGATGAAAGTATTAAAAATTTAAAAAGTAAATTCCCGAAAGTTGAAGGAGAATTATTTGATGCACTAGCTTGAATTCAAGAGTTAACTTGTGATAATATACATGAAAATTCTTGGAAAGGATGGAATACAAAACAACTAAATGAACTTATACTACTTGTAAAAGAAATTTTATATGAAATGTATGTATTACCAAGTCAAAGAAAAGAGCGATTTTCAGCAATTTGATTATTAAAGAATAAAATTAAATGAGCTGAAAATAAATAGAGTCACCATCCGTTCTTCAAAATTTGCAATCCCAAATCGTACAAATACACCACCCAGAGTTTCCGCAGATAATCCACATTCGCCATTATGAATAGTATAGAGTCCATCATCTGAGAAGTTCAGCCATTTTTGGATGATATATTTTTCTATATTACGCAAGATGGTATAGATGTATCCCGATATGAGCTCGACCATATATGCTATCGTGTGGAGACACAGGCAGAATATGAGGAAATGAAAAATATACTCGACACAGTTGGTGTCATGCTAAAGTGAGAACATATCGTCGGAGGACGACCTATAGCTAGCTATAAACTGGCGGAGCCGATACGATATTGAGATAGACTCATATCTATGATTGAGCTCCCATCACCAAAACAATGAAGTTACTATAGAAAATGATGGGAGCATGCAGAATTTGTGATCGATACAAGTCTCGAGAAATTTTTATCTCTCCATAGCCATCTCGAGTGGAGTCTCTGATGATATCAAAAAAGTATCAATGCCGATATCAGTCGAAAATATAGCAATGGAACTTCAGTGAAATTCCATGAGCAAAGCCTCGAATATGTCATCATGGAACTTGAATAAATATACCACGGTGATTGTGTTGATACATATATAAATTTCTCATATCCTCAAAAGGGGAGGGAAATCTCATTGACTATTTTTCAAATATTATACTATATACAGCATATATTAACTTGCATTCCTCTATGAGAATCCAGAGTATAAATAATGATGATATGTGAATCAAGCCTCATCTCATGGATGATATCGTTATCAGGGGAAGAATTGGTTTTTATATACCCGATGCAAATATATGAATCAAGAAAAATGATGAAGCATGAGAATTTACTCTCGATGAAGCAGAACTCATCTTCTGAAACAAGATTCCAACTGTAACTTTTGTTGACAATATTTTAAGTAAAGTTTCTGAATTAGAAAAAAGTATAAAATCAAAGTCCAATGATATTATACTGCGAGACATGATTGATGATATAGATGTCATGAGGTTTCTCGGTTTTTATCAGTGATCATATTTATTACGAGGGAAATACGGAATATTTTCTGGATACAAGGCGCTCAGTCTCGATAATTCTGGATCATGTACTGTTATAAATGCCAAAAGAGGTGTCAAATATAAGATTCGACTTTTGATTGATGTAAATTAAAATCCTCCTCACTTTATGAGATTTTATTTGACTCTTTACATTTTTCTATAAAATGTAACAATCATGTTACAATTTAAAATGTCAATCAATTCAGAAGCAGTGTTAGATTTTACGAGAGAGGTATTTGAGAGGACTGATGTGCCTATAGAAATTCGTATAAAAGACTTTATGCACGGCATCCATCTTCCTTCATATGTCAATAGGCTCCTTTGAGAAAAAAATCTAAAGGAACTACTTCCAGAATCACGGAAACTCGGAGAATGAATCAAACGAGAAATAGAAAAAGTCGCTGATAATGAAGAATCAAATATTCTCGAGGCATTCTTGCATGATTTTTGAAATATTATCTGTTATGCGGATTATCTCACAGTCCTATTTGATGATGATACGATAAATGACTTCAAGGGAAAAACTCATACATTTGATAGAATGTATGGATGAAGAGTCAAAACAATAGGACATTTGAGGGGCGTGATAGATAAACTCGTGAGCTCAAGTGGAATAAAAATGGAGGAATGAGTTGATTGGGACTCGGTAAGTCTCTCTCGGGAAAAACTCATGGGAATTGTTCGTTGTCTCCATGAGATATGCATAAACTATGTAAAGTATGGTAAAGACTGAACGCTCAGTATAAAACGATGAGAAAAGAATACTCTAGGATTTGCACTCTCAAATGCAAAAAAGTCGAAACCAACAGAGTATTTCGGATCATCAAATAAATGAGTTATAAATATACAACATATCGTTGAAAGTTTCTGATGAACTATACAAACTATAGATACCAAAGAAACATATACTATATCCATGTATATTCCAGAATATATCCACTAGTCTCACACCACTTAAAGGGATTTCTCTTTGATTTCCCTCCATTTTTTTATATACTCGAAAATATCTAAAATCTATCATATATGCTCCATATACACCATAAGAAACTGATAATAATCGGTATTACTTTTCTCTTGAGTTGGCTCATAGGAACGATACTTATCCATACATTTGAGCAGTGACATCCGATAGGAGAGAGCTACTTTAATGCATTTTATTTTACTGTCATCACGACAGCGACTATAGGCTTTGGTGACCTTGTACCATATACGACTTCAGGGAAGATACTCACGATGGGATATGCAGTTTTTTATGTACCACTTTTCTTGTATGCGATGAATGTATTGTTCCAAGCACAGTTCCAGCATATTCGCCATCAGGATGAGGAAATAGAGCGAGAAATCCGCGAAGTTGAGGCTGATGTCAACGCTATTATAGAAAATCGTTAAACACTAATTACTCTTTATGTCAGGCATACTTACCGCGGGACTTTATTCGGTTCAATCAGGTGAAATATTTCATAGTGCAGAAAGAATCATTACAATACTCTCAAAAATAATATCATCACTTCCAAAGGATAAAAACAGTGAAAATGAAAAATATACTATTCAGATAAGTCTCATATGAGAAGGCGCAATTCTCAATGGGACACTTATCGGTTTTAGTATAGGAAAAACAGAATTTCGAGATAAAAAAGATATCGAAAAACATACAGATGTCCATTGAACAATATCTGTCATATATGCTTTAGACTCATGAGAAGAGCATGCTATGCATATAAAACTGATAAAAACAATAGGATATTTAGGCATCATAAAATCTACCCAAGATAGTACAGTTGCCCTGATATGAGCAGATATATCTCAGGTAAAAAGTCCGATACTCCTACAATAACATGATAAAAAGAGAATATACAATGGATTTATCAAAAAATAACTTGATTTTCTAAAGAAAAAGATACTATATCTTGTATCCCATATATATAACACTATACCATATGTCGACACAAGAATCTCAAAAAATCAACAAGAATCCTATATTCAATCCAGCAGGAAATGATACTATAGACCATCGCAGTATCATAAAAGGTTCTACAACAGGACTTTTTAATCTCAATTCTGTAAAGTATCCATGGGCAAAAAGTCTCTACCAAGTTATGGTTGGGAACTTCTGGCTCCCTGAAAAAGTCTCTGGACTCAAGGATGATCAGAGAGATTTCACGAGCGTACTCAACCCAGATGAACAACGCGCATACAAGGGTATCCTCTCATTTCTCATATTTCTCGACTCGATACAGACGGTCAATCTTCCGAATTTTTCTGACTATATTACGAGCCCAGAGGTCAATCTCATACTCGCCATCCAAGCATACCAAGAAGCAATACACAGTCAGTCATATGCGACGATACTTGAGTCGGTCGTGTCACCAGAAGAACGAGATGAGATATATTATTTCTGGAGAGAAAACCAGATTCTCCTCGATAGAAACAAATACATAGGACAGATTTATCAAAATTTTATCGATAATCCAACTGATGAGACATTTTTCCGTGGAATCGTCGCAAATTTCCTTCTCGAATCCCTCTACTTTTATAATGGATTTGCATTTTTCGATACGCTCGTCGATCATATGAAAATGCCAGCAACGGGTCGTATGATAGCCTATATCCGCCGAGATGAGCTCACACATGTGACGATATTTGCAAATATCATCAAGGAAATCAAACGAGAATTTCCAGGAGTGTACAATGAATGAGTAATTCTCGATATGATGAAGACCGCCGTCGAACAAGAGATAGAATGGTCGAAGCATATCCTCGGAAATAAAATCCCAGGGATTAATGCTGAAACAACAGAATGATACACTCGTTGGCTCGCCAATGGACGACTTGCTATGCTCGGTATCGCTCCACTCTTTCCAGACGCTATCAACAATCCATACAAACACCTCGATAGACTCCAGGATCCAAACTCTGATAAAGGAAACTTCTTTGAGACAACTGTCATCAACTATACTCAGAGCTCGAACATGGCAGGAAGTTGGGATTTCTAATAAAAAATCCTCCCATTTGGGAGGATTTTTTATGTATTTTGATTATGCATCATTTGAACCTGAGAGGTAGTATGCTACCGCTGCTTCATTGATTGGTTCTTGGAAGTTATTCATCCATCCAGTAATCATGAGAGCGAAGAGGAGAAATGAAACCATGTGACCACGACGAGCGATATATTCACGAGAAGAGTGAAGATCTGTCTTAATAAGCTTTTTCATATTTGTATTGGTTAAAAATATATGACTTAAATATCTTAGCAAATCTTTTTTAAATTTGCAAATTTCAGAAAGGTATTTTTGCATTTTCTCTGTTTTTCTGTATCTTATGCTCCAAATCTCTCTTAAAAACTATGCTAAAACCAACTTCTATTCGCAATTTTTGTATCATCGCTCATATCGACCATGGAAAGTCGACACTTGCCGATCGTCTCATGGAGATAACTGGGACTCTCGAAAAACGAGAACTCCAGTCTCAAACCCTCGACAACATGGATCTCGAGCGAGAAAGAGGTATCACTATCAAACTCACACCAGTTCGTATGGAATGGAAGTGAGTAGAGCTCAATCTCATTGATACACCAGGACATGTGGATTTTCAGTATGAAGTCTCACGATCACTCGCATCGGTCGAATGAGCTATCCTCGTGGTTGATGCTACCCAAGGCATCGAGGCACAGACACTCTCAAATGTCTATCTTGCTATGGAAAATGATCTCGAAATCATCCCAGTTCTCAATAAAATCGATCTCCCGAGTGCGGATGTAGACCGAGTCAGTGAAGAGGTCATCAACCTCCTTGGATGCAAAAAAGAAGATATCATCCCAGTTTCAGCAAAAACTGGACTCAATGTAGAAGCAATTCTCGATGCAGTACTGGAAAAAATCCCTGAGCCAAAGAAGCTTTCTCGAGAATCAGAACTTCTCCCACATGAGTCAGAAAATAATGAATCATGAGTGACAAAAGCGCTTATTTTTGATTCTCAATACGATCCATACAAGTGAGTTGTCGTATATCTCAAGCTCTTTAGTGGAGAGATAAAAAAATGAGATAAACTCGAATTTATCAATACAGGAGCAAAAGTAGAAGCTCTTGAAGTCGGATGTTTCCGCCCAAAATATTCACCAATAGATGCACTCAGAGAAGGGGAAATCGGGTATGTAGTCACCTGACTCAAATCTATCTCCGAAGCTCGCGTCGGTGATACCATCTTTGCATGACCTATAGAATCAAAAAAAGCAATCAAGGGATTCAAAAAAATCACTCCATACATCTATGCGGGGATTTTTCCTGTTGAAACAGATGAATATCCAAAGATGAAAGATGCAATGGAAAAACTCATGCTCAATGACTCATCACTCGTGACAGAACATGAGGCATCACCCGCTCTTGGATATGGTTTTCGTTGTGGCTTTCTCGGACTTCTCCATCTCGACATCGTAAAAGAACGCCTCTGGAGAGAGCACGATATGGATGTTATCATCACGAGTCCTCAAGTCACATATAAGGTCTTAATCGGCGGAGATAAGTGTGCTGACTATCCACGAGCAACGCCTGAACTCCTCGAATGGGAATGAAGAAAAGCAACATATCTCTATATCTCAAATCCTGAAGATCTCCCAAAACCAGGAACATATATTCATATCGAAGAGCCGATAGCAAAAGTCGAGATGATCACGCCAAATGAATATATTGGAAATCTCATGAATTTGGCACAAGAACGCAGATGAGTTTTTAAAAATCAAACATACCTCGATGCAAATAGAGTAGTACTGCACTATGAAATCCCGATGAGTGAACTCGTCGGTGACTACTATGATGACCTCAAGTCACTCTCTTCAGGATATGCAAGTCTCCACTATGAGCCTATTAGGTTTCAGATGGATGACATAGTCAAGATGGATATCCGTGTTGCTGGAGATATCGTCGATGCGTTCTCTATGATGGTACACCGTGCTCGTGCCAGATATCTCGGGGGTCGCATCTGTGAAAAACTAAAAGAAAATATCCCAAAAGCACAATTTGCTATCGCCATCCAAGCGGTCGTAGGAAATGATGTCGTTGCTCGTGAGGATATTTCAGCACTCCGAAAGGATGTTACAGCAAAACTCTATGGATGAGATATTACCCGAAAACGCAAGCTCCTCGAAAAGCAAAAAGAATGAAAGAAAAAAATGAAACAATTTGGGAAGGTAAGTATCCCAAGTGAGACTTTTGTAAATATCCTAAAGAAGTAATCTAACTTTATTTTTATGAAAGAAGTATCTATTCAGATTTTATCAAGAGAAGATTCACCGAAAGCAAGATCAAAACTTGTTTTATCACAAATTTGATTCTTAGTAAGAAACGGGGTATTTGATATCCCTGAAGTAATTGATATATATGCTCAACATATCAAAGAAATATTATCAGATGCTCGAAAAACTAAAAGTACTCGCATTGTTTATGAAGTTGAAAGAAACATTATTAATGTATTGGGTCATATAGCAAATTCAAGCCCAAAAATATTTCAGGAAAAGTTTCAATCCATAATATTCCATCATGATAACGCTATGGAATTTATTAACTGACAACTTGAACAATGATATGAAGATTTCTTTAATGGGGCGACAAAAACACTCCCAGTCCTCCAGAGGGCTCATTTGGGTCACTATCTTGATACCAGACTTGAAAATATTACAGGCAGAAAAGAATTTTTTCAATACCTGAAAAATCTGATTTTTGCTTGGCAAAAGTACCCCAATATTGTATCATCCTATATTGATAAACAATATTGATTTTTTTCGGTGAATGTATATATGCGAAATGATTCGACACAACATGATATAAATTATTCTAAGATTTGAAAGTGAGAACAAGGAGAGTTTATAAGACGCACAAATATTATGAGTTTCTTTACATCAAAATTTAATAGCCTACCCGAAAGTAATAATCAAGCTTTTGGAATGGATCTCTGACTTTCTGAAGATGAAAAAAATTTAGTAAACTCACTTATACTCCTCATCGATCCAAACTGAATGACCTGAGTACACGAAGTGGACAGAAAAAAACATGATAAAAATCCATTCGTTATTTCTGAAGAATTTCCTGAAAATAGAGTATATCATTAATCTTATTCTATTATCCTTTTTATGTTCTCTCATATCTTCTCTCAAATCAGCACATTCGTATCAAAAGAATCAACGCTCATGATTTTTCTCACGATTGCGATAGTCATAGAACTCGTCTCTCGGAATATAAAAAAGCGAATGAAACAGTCTATTTTTTCGCAATATGATAAGTCCACTGATCCGAAACATGCAGAGTTTTATCTTGATTACTATCGTAGGGGACAGGTCATCGATATTATCCGTGTATCGAGCCTACTCGTACTCGTGAGTTTTTTCGTTGTGACTCGTACTGGTGCTGGAGTCAATTTTTTTGTGATTGCTGCCGGTGCTCTTCTTATTATTTTCAAAGACTTTATTTTATCGATTATTGCATTTTTTGTCGTGATTCGACGATATAAGATTGGTGATACAATTGGAGTGAGTGATATTCAGTGACAAATCATCTATATCCGCATGTTTTCCATAGGAATTCTCGGAAAAGACAATGATGGAGATAGTACAGGACGGATGTATGTTGTACCAAGCCATAGACTCATAACAGAACAAATAAAAAAAGAAGACCTCCATACAAATAGCATCCGCAAAGAACTCATCAGAATCCCATTTAAAAATCAAGATTTTATACTAACTTTTGAGGAGTTTATAAATGAATTAGAAAAATATATAGGTAGTTTCCTTCCAATTATGACTCGAAAAAATTGTGGTAATTATCAAACCTACATAGGACATAAATATAAAATGGATCTCGACTATCTCGAAGATAAGTGTGTCGTAGTAACTATTGGAATAGTCGGAAAATGGAGTCAAAATGTAGAAAACAAGAAAAAAATCATCACATTTGTTGAGTCAAAAAGAGAACGATTTAGTAAAAATATTTAGAGAACTTGCTCGAGCAAATTTTCGCTTGCTTTTTACCATTTTTTCATATTATACAAACACTTTTATAACTTATATTCTTCCTATGGCAGAACGCTCACTCCTCCTCCTCAAGCCTGATGTTATTCACCGTTCACTTATTGGTACTATCATCGCTCGTATCGAAGCTCGCAATTTTAAAATTGTTGCACTCAAGATGTTTGATCTCAAACGAGAAACTCTCGATGAACACTATGCTCACATCGTATCAAAACCATTTTATCCTGAGATTGTATCATACATGACTATGGGTCCTGTAGTCGGTATTATCGTAGAAGGGAAAAATGCAGTAGCTGGCATGCGTCAACTCTGTGGAGCAACGAATCCAAGTGAGGCAGAAATGGGAACACTTCGTGCTGACTATTCAAACGACATTGGTGCAAATATCATCCATGCATCTGACTCAGTCGAAAATGCTGAAACGGAAATCAAGAGATTTTTTGACGCTGCTGATATCTGCTCATACGAGAGAAAGGTAATTGCCTAATCCTATAATGAGATCCTCAAATACTTATAGCACATCTCACTTCTGTGTTCTCGCAGATCCTCGAGAAACCCGAAGAGTCGACACATACTTGTCGGCTCTTTTTCCAGAAAAATCCAGAAGCTATATCCAAAAAATGATAGAAGAAGGAAAAATATCGTGCAATGGGGAAAATTTCACGAAAAACAAAAAAATATACCGTGGAGATACTATGGAGATACAATGGAAAATAGAACAAATGGAGCTCGTTGCCGAGGATATGCCACTCGATATTGTTTTTGAGAATGATGATTTCGCTATTATCAATAAAGATGCAGGAATAAATACTCATCCAACACCAGGGGAGTGATGAAGGATGGGAACGCTCGTAAATGCACTTTTATATCATTTTAAAAATCTCGGGATTCGACATGAGAATCCAGAATTCAATCCTTCAATCATAAACTGAGTAGAGCGCCCTGGCATCGTCCATCGCCTGGATAAAGATACAAGCGGAGTGATCATCATAGCAAAAAATGATAGAGCCATGCATGCTCTCCAACTCAAGATAGCAAAACGCACAATCGAGAAGACATATCTCGCGCTCGTTGTCTGAAAAGTAAAAGAGCAAGAGTGATATATCGAGTCATTCATAGGGAGAGATCCAACTGATAGAAAAAAAATGACAACTCATGATCCAGTAAATCCAAAGATAGCTAAAACAAAGTTTTGCAATAAGTGATATTTCCATGATAAATACACGCTTCTTGAGGTAGATTTATTGACTGGTAGAACCCATCAGATTCGAGTACATCTCGCATCGATAGGATATCCGATAGTCGGTGACAAGGTATATGGATTCGAAAAGATAAATAAAGAAATAGAAGAAAATTTTTGACTGAGGCGACAATGGCTCCATGCCCATAAATTAAAATTCAATCTTTTTGATAAAGATTATGAATTTATCGGATGACTCAAGGAAGACCTGAAAAAAGTTATCGATAAAGAAAACACATACCATGAACTATAGCGTATTTCTTCTTGGTTTTTGTATGTTTTTTCCTATAATCAAAATACTTTAAATATACCAAAACTGCCTTAATAATCTATCATTTCATGAAAATCAGAACCGAAAGACTCTCACATAGTATTCATAGTATAGCAAGCTCTGAAATCCTCACATTTTCACAGGAAAAAGACCATAATTTTTGAATCATATCTATTATCGAAGTCATACTATCAAAAGATGAATCATATGCTGATGTATATGTGAGTTCCCATGAAGATGAAGAAAATCTCCCAAAGTTCCTCGCGCCATCAGCAAAAATCATAGAACATGCTATAGGGAAAAATCTCGGGATTCGTAGATCACCAAAAATCAGATTCAGAATCAAGAAAAACCTCAAATCGGCTGGAGATATCCTATCCCTTATACACTCACTGGACAAGCAATATGGACTTTCTGAAGAATCTGTATAAAAACATCAGAAAAACTGGAAATAAAAACTTCCGTGATTCCATTTCTAGTGAAAAAAAACAAAAATACCTTTTTGAACGAGAATCAGTTATTAAAAAAAGGGGAGGAGCATGATTTTTTAAAAAAAATCGTTCTGGAATACAGTATTCTGGAATTTATACCAATTTTTTCCAAAAACTTTACGGCAATAATACATCCTCAGACCCACTTCTGAGTAAACAAATACTCTGAGCTATAGGATGACTTCTCATTCTTCTTTCCACATATATCATATTTTTTTCACCATATCTACGAGTGAGTCCGAGTCATGTCCTGGTTGAAACAACAACACCATGAATCGATATCAATATCGCATATAGAACTCTCGAGGAAATATATGGAAGAAATCTGATATTCCTGAGTGAAGAATCAGTAGCGCTTTCTCTCAAACAAGCCCTAAAAAATATAGGACATTTGCAAATTGATAAGCTCTATCCAAATGGGATAAAAATTATCATGGAAAGCACTCCAATAAAGTATAGAACAAAAATTTCTGGAATATCTGGGAAGTTTTGGTATATGTCTGAAAATGGTGTTCTGACACCTTCTGATATCGATATCAATACTGGATCTCTTTTAGAAATGGAAATAGCCTCAGAAAGTTTACGATCAGAACTTTTTCTTGAGTACAAACAGGCAATAGAAGAAAATAAAAGTTATCTGATAAAAAATATCATATCTCTTTTTACAAAAGAGTGGCCAGATCTCATTATCGCAAAAATTCGATATTTTCAGGCAGAAAGAGAAGTTCATCTTTCACTCACAAAAGGAACAACTATAATCATGACTCTCGAAGATGATGGGAGTGATGAGAAACTCAGAAAAGCAGATACAATGGAATATATAAAAAAACAACTTATCTGACTCAAGAACTATCTCGAAACAAATAAAAATATAGTTCTCGATGGAAGTATCTCGTATATCGATATACGCATAAAAAATAAAATCTTTGTCTGTAGAGAAAAAATACAATGCAAGAATAATCTCATATCTATTTATGGAAGTTCCTATGAATAAGAAAGTTACAAAAAAATCATCAAAAGAACTCGATATTATTGTTCAAGAAATTATACAGGTCTATTCTGGGAAAAAAATAGAACTCGACTATGAAACACCTTTTCAACTCCTTTGTGCAGTTATTCTTTCAGCACAGACTACGGATAGGCAAGTAAACAAAATCACGCCACCATTTTTCACGAAAATTCGCGAAGCAAAAGATATCCTAGATATGCCCCTCGAGGAAATCATGGAGCATCTCAAATATGTGAATTTTTTTCGAAACAAATCACGGTTTATAAAGGAAACAGGCACTCTTCTTGCAAATAATTACAATGGAATAATTCCAAATGATCTCAAACTCATACAAACATTTCCAGGAATAGGTATAAAAACAGCAAAGGTGGTACTATCAGTCCTCTACGATATGCCATTTGTATGAGTTGATACACATATACACCGAGTGATGAATCGCATAGGCATAGTCAAAACAAAAACACCCGAACAAACGGATGTTATGATTGATAAGATATTTGATGATACAACAAAGAAAGTACTCCATCATCCATTTGTATTATTTGGAAGATATCACTGTACTGCGAGAAAGCCAAAGTGCCCTACCTGTCCTGTTGCAAAATATTGCAATTATGCAAAGTCACTGAGAGTAGTAGAAGAAACTCCATAAATAACATAATCACCCTGTTTGAGGGACTGCTCATCGAGTCAGGCTTTTTTGCATGCAAGCGAAAAAAGTGACGCAGGAGTAGCTCATACGAGCATCATGTGTGGAAGGATGATAGACATAACTCCCTTATTTTGTGAAAGCAATAGTATTCATTCACGACCTACATCTATATCATTTATAGATTGGAGAAGTCTTCGATTTTCTTTTCCAAAATAATCTACTCGTATATGGATCTTTTCGAGGGATTCAGGATTCTGGATTTCCGCATGAAACCTTGAGTCTTTGAGACAAAGAAGAGTATTATCGATACATTCATAAACGGTGTTTTGTTTTTTACACTGTATTCGACCGCTAGACGCTATAACCCTCTCATCAAGATAGAGCGTCACAAAGACGGCATTTTGTGAATTTAAATGAACTTCAACATCTTGAGGAAATTCAGTCTGGGTAATGATTCTTTTTTCCTTGAGATATATTTCGAGAGTTTTGCGAACGAGAGTGTACATAAAATGGAGATTATATTATTTTTGTCAAAGGAGCATTTTTTCAGCAAGTATTTCTCTCTGTTTTTCTTCTTTTTGAATTTGTCCAAAAACATTCCCTATAGGATCTATTCAGAGATTTTTATAAAACTGGAAATATATCGCGAAAAGCCCAAATCCTGCAATCGTAAAAACAAAATATCCAATTGCCATAGAGCCTATGAGGAGAAAAAGTGCACTCCCAGAATTACTCAAAATATTTTGAATAGCAAAAATCATTATACCAGTGATAATGAGGGAAATAAAACTTATATAAAAACTCAATATACTATATCGATAATGCGAAATAAGGCTAAAGAGGAGAAATAATCCGAAAAGATTCAGTAAAATATGAATAATATAAGGGATGAGCATCACGCGAGCGTTTGTATCAAGTGTATCCATAGAAAAGAGATACAAAGGGATCATGACGATATAGAGCACTGCACAAAAAATACTTATCTGTACAAAGAAGGTACGAGCTCGAGTATATATTTCTGGGAAAATATTTGTGATTCACCAAAGGAATGCAAAATTTGAAAATGAAAGCGCAAAAAAAGTAATCATCGCGAGCAAAATCGGAGAAATACCACTTTCAAAGGAAAAAGTTCCGAAAAAAAGAAACGACAAGAGTACAACAATCATTCATCAAAGAAATCAGACAACTATAGAAAGTATCGAGACCAATCAAAGTCCCATAAAGTCAATCTTTGGGGGAGAAAGTACTTCTTCAGGAGAGACACTATCCTCTTCGGGAACTTTCAAAAAAGACATAGTAAACAATTATAAAGAAGGCTCAAACTGAGATAAATATATCCGCAAAGTTCAAAATGGCAAAGTATTTTACGGAAATAAAATCAACAACATGTCAGATGAAAATCCGCTCATACGCATGAGAAAATGCTCAAGCAAGAATCATGGTATACCCGATATCGAGGAGAGTTTGTTTTTTTGGATATTCGTAATGAAAATATGTATATATCAATACACCTACAAGAAGGATTGTTATAATCTGGAGAGGAGTACCAGTGATAGGAAGAGAAAAGGCAATTCAAGAATTATGAAATAACTGGAAGCCAAAGTATTCACCAAAAATAGGATAATATTTCCAAAGACAATCAGGATGATAGGCAAGTGGACATTCTGCTATAAGAGATTGGTATATTCCATTTTCAAAAAATCACTTTGAAATAAAGTCTATATACATCATGCACACAATAGCAATTGCTATTATTACAAATCTTCGCATTAGATGAAATATTTATAAACAAAATACATAACAACACTAATAGACACAGTAAGAACTGTTCCCCACAGAGTATCTATCAAAACCATATTCCAACTCCATCCCTTCATGACACTCATAGATGTGAGTTCATAGGTCATATAGGCTCAAAATCCAAAAAGTGCTGACTTATACATCATTTGCATGAGAGGAATTTTTGATTCGACAGATGGAAACACAACCAACAAGCCAAGAACCAAGATATAGAGAAGATAGAAAGCAATAGCTGCTATAAAGTTCATATCTGTATTGAGGTATGTAGGCACATATTTTTTAAAAGTTGGGAGTATCACGAACCATATCATGATACCATCGAGAACGAGAAGTGTCAGAAGTCCTGAAATATAAGAGATGATATATGTAAGCATAAGAGAAGTGTGTTAGGAAATAGTCGTCTCATCCTGAATCCATTGTTCATATGATGTATTCGCAGATACTTCAGCAATCTTCATAATACAAGGAATTTCATATTTATGGAGAGATTCTACTGTTTCTTTGAGTTTTTCATAGTTTTCTTTTCGAGTTTTGTAGAGGGTGACGATTTCTTCACTATGAGCGAGAGATCCTTCCCACCAATAGGTGCTCTCTATAGGAAAATAGTTCGCACAAGCGATGATATGTTTCTGGAGGAGTTCTGTAGTGATACGAACAGCTTCAGGTTTGGACGGATGTGTGACATAGATGAGAAGAAAAGGCATAGAAAAATTTATAAAAATCAAATATCTTTTGGGAATTTTTCCATACTTTCGTAAAAAGAATCATTTCCAGCATTATTAAAACAATCATCTTGATCTAAGTATCTACAATTATGGGCAGTGTTTAAGTGATGGTAAAGATGTCGGATAAGCACTTCAAATTCACCTTCTTCAACGGAATCGAATTTAAAGAATATTTCGTCAAGTTGCTGTTTTGCTTCTTGTAGATTAATATATGAATATAAATTGTTCATAAAGCATTAGTTAATTAATTCTTGTTCTTGTTTGAGTCGTTCCTTCTGGAGCTTTTTTACTTCATCCCAATCAGCATTTCCGAGTCCATCATTTCAGATTCGTTCAGAGAATTTATGATAACACCGCTCGAAAATCCTCTGTTTCTCGATTTTTCACTCCTGTTCGAGTCACTCGAGGAGACAAATAAAATCCCAAAATACATCACCGAGCTCATCTTCGAGGTATACTCGTTTTCCTGCATCCATCTCTGTCCTAACTTCTTCAAGCTCATGAAACATCCCATCAAAATGAGACATACTTCCACGATACCATCCGCCATCTCCATGTTCACGGAGAAAACGGATACGATTTTCAGAAAGGGTAATGATTTTTTTGAGAAGCTCTGTATTCATATTTTTTAGAGAAATACTCTTTTTGCTTTTTTCTTACCCATTTCTATGAGTGTTCCATCAGGCGAAATAGTCACAAGATATTTTGAATCTTCGATAACGACTCCATCCACACGGACACTTTTTCCTGCGAGAGCATTGCGAACATCTCCGGAAGTTGCACAGAATCAGAGAGTTTTGAGTAAATCAGAAAGTATAATTGTAGATACACCAATATTCTGAGTCTCTATATTTGATATATCACTCGCATCATACGGTTTTCCATGATACATCGTGATAATTCTTTGTGCGAGTTCTTCCTTCAGCTTGTTTGGATGTTCGCCAGATTCCAATCTTTTTTTGATTTCATCTACTTCCTCGAGTGTCATATCTGTCGCGAGTTCGAAATAGTGGAGAATGAGATCATCACGGACATTTATCAGTTTCTGATACATATCAAAAGGTGTATCATCGATGAGGATACAATTTGGGAGAGACTTACTCATCTTGTTCCCATCAGTTCCTATGAGGAGATCAGTTGTGAGGATATCTTGCTTTGGCATACCAAATGCATGCATGAGCGTACGACCTGCGAGGAGATTAAAATATTGATCATTTCCACCGAGCTCGACATCACATGCACCGTATTTTTTCGCTATAGCGACACTATCATATCATTGCATTATAGGATAGAGGAACTCTTGAAGAGATATTCTTTTTCATTCTTCATATCGTTTTGAGAAATTATCTCGGTCGAGCATTTCTGCAACTGAGAAATTCTTTGCAAGTTCACCCACTCAGGCAAAGTTTACCTTATCAAGTCACTCACTATTGTAGTATATTTCGAGTTTTGATATATCGATAATCCGAGAAAACTTCTCGAGAAATGCACGAGCATGTGCCTCAGTTTCTTCACGAGTAAGCATAGGTCTCTCTGCATCTTTATCACTGGTATCACCGACTTGGGCGGTTGCATCACCAAAGAGGAGAACAGCAGTATGTCCCATTTCCTGGAATTGTCGGAGCTTCATAAAAGGAATCATATGTCAGATATGAATCTTTGATGCTACAGGGTCTATCCCGAGCTTCACGACAAGCTTTTGTCATGAAAGAAGCTTTTTTTCGAGATTTTCTCGGTCGATGACACGAGTGACTCATTTGGTGAGGAGATTGTGGATTTGGGAATTCATGAAAACTATAATACCTTATCAATTAAACCATACTTCATAGCCTGTTCAGCCGTCATGAAGTTATCACGATCACAGTCTTTTCGGATAGTGTCGATATTTTGACCAGAGTGATTTGCAAGTATTTTATAGAGGACTTCTCCTGTTTTGACGATATGTTCTGCAGCGATACGGATATCTGTTGCTTGTCATTCAGCACCTCCGAGTGGTTGATGAATCATGATTTCTGAGTGCTTGAGAGCATATCGTTTTCCCTTTGCTCCACCCGCGAGGATGATAGAACCCATACTCGCAGCAAGACCCACACAGACAGTGATGACATCAGGTTTCACATGCTGCATAGTATCGTAGATAGCGAGACCTGCTGTCACATGTCCACCTGGAGAGTTGACATAGAGAGTAATCGGAGTTTTTGGATCGACCTTTTCGAGATAGAGAAGCTGAGCAATGACAGTATTTGCTACGGCTGAGTCGATAGCATCACCGAGAAATATCACTCTATCCTCAAGAAGACGAGAATAGATATCATAGGCTCGTTCTTGACCTCCGACTTTATCGATAATTGTAGGAACGAGAAAATCTGATACAACTTTTTTCTTCATTTTTGAAGTGACGGATTTTTTTGCCATAGAAAATGTATAAGTTTATAAACGCTGAAAGTATAAGGATTTTTTTGGTATTTCAAAGAGAAAATATGGGTTTTTCCAGTTTCCTGCTTGCGAAAACAGGGAAAACCCATATACTCACGAAAAATCAAATCTATGATAAATCTCATTATATTTGGCATATACGCCCTCGTGCTTTTGACAGTTTTTGGATTTTTGACGATTTTCGCAGTCCATATAAAAGCATTTAGGCAATATTCTCGATATCTCACACCTGTATTTCGGATATATATGCTCATTATATTGCTTGTATCGATTTTCGGATGATACATGATCCTCACGAGCAAGGCACCTGTGGCTCCAAAAAATACACGCGCCGAAACGATTGATTTCTAAAAAACTTTTTCTCTTTTAATTATACTTTTCTATGCAAGTTGGTATCGTCGGACTCCCAAATGTTGGTAAATCCACTCTTTTTAATGCTCTCACAAAATCATATGCCGCAGAAGCTGCAAACTTCCCATTTTGTACCATCGAACCAAATACCGGTATCGTAAATGTAAACGATGAACGCCTCGAAAAAATCAGAGTCGTCGTCAATGGTGCAAAGATAATACCCGCAACGATAGAATTCGTCGATATCGCAGGACTCGTAGAGTGAGCATCAAAAGGGGAATGACTCGGAAATAAATTTCTCTCACATATCCGCAATGTTGATGCTATACTCCAGGTTGTTCGAGCATTTGATGATGCAAATGTACACCATGTAAATGGCTCAGTTGATCCAAAAAGAGATATCGAAGTCATCAATCTCGAACTCATATTCGCTGATCTCGAAACCCTCGATAAGAGAATCTGAGAAAATCAGAAAAAAGTCCGAGCAGGAGAAAAAGAAGCAAAATCACGAGAAGATATATATAATCGTCTCAAAGCTCATCTCGAGGAAGGAAAAATAGCATCACTTCTTGAAATGACTGATGAAGAAAAAAAGTCTATCGAAGATCTCCACCTCCTCACAAATAAACCATTTATCTATGCGGTAAATCTGGAAGAGTGAGCCATAAATACACCTATTGCAACTCTTCGCGATAAGATAGGAATTACCGATTCTCGCATCCCTGTACTCCCAGTCAGCGCAAAAATAGAGATGGATATGCTCGAGTTTTCTGATGAGGATAAAAAAATGTTTCTCGCAGACATGGGGATAGAATGAAATCCTATGGATACTATTATCAAAACCTGTTATGACCTTCTTGGATTACAGTATTATTTTACCGCAGGAGAGATAGAGGTGCGTGCATGGACGATAAAAAAATGATGGACAGCGCCTGAAGCTGCTGGAGTCATACATACTGATTTTCAGAAAAAATTTATCAAAGCAGAAACAGTAAACTGGAAGGATCTCGTCGAACATGGAGGATGGGCATGAGCAAGAGAAAAAGGAAAAGTAAAGATGGAAGGGAAAGAATATATAGTACAAGATGGGGATATTATGTTGTTTAAGTTTGGGGGATAATTTATGAAGAAAATACCAATTAATCCCAAATCCCTAAAAATTCCAGCAAAAGCATACAGCCAATGAATGCTTATTTCTTGAGTAAATGAATGAAATATTCTTTTTATAACGGGGCAACTCCCACAAAATAAAGACTGAATCCTGCTTCATATAGGAGATGTAGAGAAACAAACAAGACTTGTATTTTCAAATATATCTGCAATTCTCGAGGAAGCAAATATGACATTAGAAAGTATAGTAAAATTAACCATATATGTAAAGGGAAGTGAAAATACGAAAATTGTCTCCGCAGTAAGAGATGAGCTATTTTCAAATATTCGACCTGCTAGCACACTTGTTGAAGTTGTTTGATTTGCGAGAGAAGGTGGCTGTATTGAGATTGATGCTATTGCTGTAAAATAAAATCCCCCTTCTCATAAGTTGGCTGTAAAAAGTTAATTCTTAGCCGAGAATGGGGATTTTTATTTTCTCGTATCTTCACTCATGAGAAAATCTCTGATCTACTGCACTTTGGTTTTTTTATCGAGGAGAACCAGCTCGTGTATTTGTAGGTTTGTTCCACCTTTTTGGTGTGAACGATTTGCATAGAGATGCGACTATATTTGTATTTGTATCTATTGGCAAGTGAAGATTGCCGTTGTCGTGAAGTAGATAGATATATCCTAGCAGGTAGTTTCTTTTTTGTCAAAAAAATACCCCTATTTTATAGAGGTATTTTTTTATTGAGTTTTATACGCGAATTTTTGTTACTTTTTCACCATACCGTTCATTTTTTGTGGTGATGTTTTTTCCATTGAGTGCGATACCTACGATGATGAGGATAAACCCAAGAAAACCAAACCAGTTATCCGTCGAGAGAGAAAATTTTGTCTCGGAAGTATTTTTTAGGATATCATCTACTCGAATCTGTTTTTCACCAGAAACGGTCGTTGTCGTCGGAGTGATATGCGTTTCAGTAACGACATCATCGAGGATAAAGAGCGAAAGAATAACCATAATGAGACCTACAGAAGTAACTACCCATTTCCAGATTTTCTTTCGAAAAATACCAGGATCGAGAATACCACGAATCAGTCCAATCGCAGGAAATACATAAAGAGCATACAGAGCTGATTTTGGAATCCCAAAATTGAGAATAGTAGAATCCCATCAGAGATATATGAGAGCAATGAGAACAAGGGCAAATACTACACGAGTAATACGAATAGCCTTATCTGATGGCTTCGCGGCGAGTTTGGCAAGTATATTCATCATAAATAGAGAAATTGGAGATAATGTATGGCGGAGAGAGGGAGATTCGAACTCCCGATACCTTGCGGTATGCACCCTTTCCAAGGGTGTGCACTAGGCCACTATGCGACCTCTCCTAAAAAAGAAACTCTATATCACGAAGAGATAGAGTTATAGTATATATGGAGCGAGCAATGGGACTCGAACCCACAACAGCCGCCATGGCAAGGCGGTACTCTAGCCAATTGAGCTATGCTCGCGAAAGGAACGAGAGGTATATTATCCATTTTAGAAAAAAATCAAGTTTTTCAATTGGTTTTTCGTTTGCACCGAATAGAACTTTTCATATACTAGGTGCCATGGCTCGCAAAAAAACTCAAACAAAACATTCGTTTTTCACATACGAACTCCAAAATATCCTCGCATGAGGTATCCTTATTACACTCGGGACGCTTATGTTCCTTTCTACCAAAGAAGCTTCTATATTTGGTGCATACCTCACAAAATGAGGTATTTTTCTCTTTGGAGAATATTATCGTTTTATAGCTTCGCCGATTCTCATAGCACTCGGAGCAATGATACTCACAAAAAAAGCAAGTTGGTCACTCGCACGATTTACTGGGATACTTATATTTTATATAGCACTCTGCTCACTTGTGGGTTGGTACAAGAAGTCATATGATAGTGTATTTAATATATGGGATACACTCACTCTTTGGCTCGGACAATCGAGTGCATTTCTCTTTCTCTTGGTACTTTTTTTCGCATCACTCTATCTCACACTTCGTATATCGTATAGGGATTTATTTTCCCGTGTTCGTGAGGCAGTACCATCTTTCTCAGCCATGAGAGAGTGAATCCTCCCAAGTGACGATGAGGATGATATAGCTCCAACGAAAAAATGAAAAACAGATGAAATATATAGAAAAAAGGCAGAAGAACTCGAAAAAAAACTTGCCGAAATACAAAAAAGTAAAAATAAAGAACCATCCGTACATGAACCAAAATGAGCAGCACTACTTGGGAAAATGGTTTCATGACTCACAAAAAAAGTACCGCTCGAAACTCCAGATGGGAAAGTCATAGAATCAAAAACTCAGACGAAAGCTGTAGATTTTTGAACTTGGGATTTTCCGAGTATAAAACTCCTCAATGAAATCGAACATAAAAATCTCGTTTCTCTCGATGAAATAGAGGAAAAATCTCTCATGATACAAAAAACATTTCTCCAATTTGGTATCGATGTCGAGATGGAGGATGAATGTGTCTGACCGACAGTAATACAGTACAGACTCAGACCAAGTGAATGAGTCAGGCTCTCGAAAATCGAGGCACTCAAAAAAGATCTCACTCTCGCGCTCAAAGCAAAATCCATACGAATACAAGCACCAATCCCTGGACTCGGGCTTGTAGGAATAGAAGTTCCAAACGAAAAGCGAGATATCGTCTGAATCCGAGAAGTGCTCGCAGATGATACATTTACTCATCATAAATCCAAACTCGCCCTCGCACTCGGAAAGGATATCAATGGTGACTTTATCGTCGGAGATCTCGCAAAAATGCCACACCTCCTCATAGCAGGGCAGACTGGTTCTGGAAAATCTGTCGGAATGAATGGTTTTATACTTTCTATGCTGTATAAAAATACACCTTCAGAACTACGAATGATCATGGTGGATCCAAAACAAGTAGAACTCGGTATCTATGATGGAATTCCTCATCTCCTCACTCCAGTTATCAATAGTCCAGATAAAGCCCTTAATGCTCTCAAATGGTCGGTCGCAGAAATGGAACGACGACTGACAATATTTAAATGAGTCAATGCTCGAAATCTCGAGGAATTCAATGCGAAAGTGACAAAAAAAGACAGTATGCCTGTCATAGTTATCATCATCGATGAGCTCGCGGATCTCATGATGAGTGGAAACAAAAAAGAAGTAGAATCATCTATTACTCGAATAGCACAAAAAGCTCGTGCAGCAGGACTTCATCTGATACTCGCCACACAAAGACCATCAGTGGATGTCATCACAGGACTTATCAAGGCAAATGTGCCATCTCGTGTCGCCTTCACTGTTGCTTCAAATGTAGATTCTCGAACTATATTAGATCAAATAGGAGCCGAGGATCTCCTCGGTCGTGGTGATATGCTCTATTTTCCAACTGGTGCCATGGCGACAAATCGACTCCAATGAGTCCTCGTAGAGACAGATGAGGTCGAACGCGTCGTTAATCATATAAAAAGAACTATTGATCCTGCAATGCTCGAGGAAATATACGATTCATCAATCGTCGATGGTGATAGGGGGAACTGGGAGGGAAGTGCGAGTGGTGATGGAAGTGGTTTTGATGAGGATCCAAAAATCGTAGATGAAGCCATAGAACTCGTGAGGTCAAGTGGAAAATGTAGTACAAGCATGCTCCAGAGACATCTCAAGCTCGGATATGGTCGAGCTGCTCGTGTGGTAGATATACTTGAGTCTATGGGAATCGTCGGTCCAGCGGATGGATCTAAACCGAGAGAAGTAATTGGATAAAGTTATTTTTTCATATATCAAGCTTGGTTTGCCTGAAATCCAGCTTTAAAGGTATCATAGTATAGTCATTCGACTTCTTTCCAAAGACGAGGATAGTTCTGAATTCATTCAATATCTATAGCTATTCACTTTTTATTGTTGGCATTAGGAATAAGATATCTTCGAGCAAGTTCAAACCAACTCAAAGAAGAATATTCTCTTCAGAGGATAAAATCAGATGGAACTTGTTCCCTTTCAAGCATTAATATAGTTTTGAGAAATAATAAATGATATAATCAGCTTTGTCGTTGAATAAGCTTTCATCGTAAAAGCTGAAATGCTTGAGATAAACAAAAGACTGAAGGATGAATTGGAACTTCTCAAAATAAATCAGCAACATTTTCATGAGTAGACATAACTCGTGTATATGCCTTTGGAAGTTTTACTATAGTATTCTCCAAATCAGCAGCTCCATAACTTAACTGATTACGGAAAAAGAAATCAGCAACCTCTAGTAAAATTATAGAAACTTGTGGGGTAGAAAGCTTTTGTGAATCAAGGTCAGAATAATATACTCAAGACTCATCTATTCTTAATTCCTCAGTATATTCTGGCATGTATTTATATCAACCAGATAATAGAAGTGATAGATGACTAGCAATATCAGACTGAAGACTGCTAGTAAAAGTCTCTGTATAAAATGGACTGCAACCTCAAGAAGATTCTTTTTCTTCCATATATAAATTGTTATATTGTTGTAACAATTTATAATATTAAATCAATTTATGTCAAATATTTGCAAACTTTTATTTTATTTCTATACTAAGCTACAATAAAAATTTTAAAAAAATGTCAAAAATTCTCATCAAAACTCCCGAGCAAATCGAATGAATCAAAAAAGCAAGCAAACTCACTGCAATGACGCTCGATATGATAGGACAATATGTAAAGGCATGAGTCTCAACGCTCGATCTGGATAACATCATGAATACTTTTATCATCGCAGGATGATGAACCTCCGCATGTATAGACTATCAGTGAAATAATAAGTGGGGAAAGTGAGGCTATCCTCGCTGTACATGTATATCTGTCAATGATGTCATCTGTCATGGGATTCCTCGAGCAAATGAAATACTGAAAGAAGGGGATATACTCAATATCGATGTCACAACAATAGTCGATGGATATTTTGGTGATTCTTCTCGTATGTTCACTGTCGGAATAGTCCCAGAAAAAGCACAAAAACTCATAGATACAACAAAAAAAGCTCTCGATATAGGAATATCAGAAGTTAGACCATGAAATCAGTTCGGAAATATAGGATACGCCATATCGACATACGCTGAGGCACGAGGATACTCTATCGTACGAGAATACACAGGACATGGCGTAGGTGTGCAATTTCATGAAGAACCCTATGTGTATCATAAAGCACCAAAAAATAGCGGACCAAAAATGCAGCCTGGAATGATATTTACCATAGAACCGATGATAAATGCAGGAAAATTCGCGACAAAACTCGATACAGATAACTGGACCGTACGAACAAAAGATGGACTCCTATCAGCCCAGTTTGAACATACCATCCTCGTAACAGAAACTGGATGTGAAATACTCACAAAATCTCTACAAAAATAAATCCCCTCTTGAGGGGGTTTATTTTTTCCACATTTCTATTTTTGCTCGAACAACTTTTACAGAAAGAACGAGAGAACTATCTATAATGAGTGAATTCAAGAGTTCTGCTGTAAACTGAAGTATATCATTTCTTGATTCTGGAGAAGCAACGATACGAAGTCGAATCGTCTCGAGAAGTCCTGAAATCATACCATCTCTCTCAGGAAAATCCTGTGAAATCCGACGAGAAAATATCGTAACTATAGGTCATCATTCCATACAATCATAGAGATCACAGGACTCAGCATATCATGGATGTTTTGAGCGAGTATGATAAATCCGACATTTATTTTTTATATCGAGATATCCGCATTTTTGTCATGCTTTTTTTATGATTTTCCCAGTTGAAGAATCCTGTATATCATACACTCGACAACAGAGTCCATCACACCGATCACACATAGTTTCTGCAGAGCTCATAAGAAAGTGGTAAAAAAATTGAAACTATGTGTTTTACTGAAGCTATTTAGAAAATCCCTCTCAAAAAGAGGGATTTTGATTTATGCGAGTTGATAATTTTCCTCGAGTGCCTTGATACGATTTTCGAGAGATGGATGCGTAGAGAAAAATGAATCTGGTTCATTAATCATAAATGCTGTCATTTTTGCATCTACTGGTTCTGTATGTATGAGTTTTGTCATTTTTTGAAGTTTTTTCAACCCAGAAATCATTTTTGCCTTACTCGTATACGCCGCGCCTCCGAGATCAGCTCGATATTCACGCATACGAGAGAACCACATGATAACGAACATCGCAAGGAACCCAAAGACTACTTGGAACAACATATATACACCATGATAGGCAAGCATCGAAAGTCCATTTTCTTCTCAGTCACGAGAAAGAAAAGCAGATACTGCACGAGCAGCAATATGAGAGAAAAGTATGACAAATGTATTCATGACACCCTGAAGAAGTGTCAGAGTAACCATATCACCGTTAAGTATATGGGCCATCTCATGCCCCACAACACCCTCGATTTCACCTTTTTCCATTTGATTCAGGAGTCAAGTAGAAACTGCCACAAGAGAACTATTTTTCGTTGCACCAGTCGCAAAGGCATTTAGTTCGGCTGATTCATAGTATCATACCTCTGGCATAGAAATATGATTTGCTTGAGCAATCCGCTCAACTGTATCCCAGACAACTTGGAGTTTACCATCTTGGCTCGCAGAGTTTCTATCAAGAAGTACTATATTGTACGCTCGTTTTGCCATCCATCGAGATATCCAGAGTGAGATAAACGATCCAGCAAAACCAAATATAACAGCATAAATAATAATACTATTCATTCCTCCATTGGCGTCGAGAAGTCATGGAAAAAACATATTTATCACGAACATTACAACGGAAAGAAGAGCAAGAACCGCGATGTTTGTCAGGAGAAAAAAGAATATTCGTTTAATTATTTGCATATTTGATATACATAAAAAGATATAAAATAATGTATGTACAATCTTACATTGGTATATTTAATGGTACTTTGTATTATATATTTTTTATAGAAAAATCAACTTGATTTTTTAAACCTTTTTACTAAAGTAATACTTGTATTACTTTTCTAACTTATTATACATATGTTTGGATCTAAGAAAAAAAATACACCTGTAAAACAAAGCACTGGTGTAAAAATGCATGGTTCCGTAACTGTCGGAACAAAATGACAAATCGTCATCCCCAAAGATGTCCGTGATATGCTAGGAATCAGTGAATGAGACACACTCATGACTATGACAAAATATGGAAAATTTGTTGGTTTTATCAAAGCAGAAGACATGGAAGAATTCATAGAGCTTCTCAAGTCCGAATGTAATATATAATTTTATTTTAGACACCTTATTTAGTATGAACAAGAATCTTGTTATCATTGGAATTATCTTTTCTATTGTCCTTTCATCCTGTGGAGACAACACAAAATCAGATATTTCATCAGAAAGTGGTGCTATACAAAAGACACCCTTTGTTGTAAAAACTATGAAAATAAATACCTGATCAGGTATAGTTTTTGTAGAAAAAACTGGACGCATCACAGCGAGTTCGAGTCTGACTCTCACAAGCCAGTGAGCATGAGAAATAGGAAAAATCCTTGTCAAAGAATGACAAAAAGTAAAAGCTGGTGCAACAATCGCTGTACTTAAAGATACAGTAAATAATTTTGATTTGAGACTTTCTCAAGCAGAAAATACACTAAAAGTACAAGAAACAAGCATAGATACAACAAAAATCAATTTGGAACAATCAGTCGAAAACGCTCGAATCGCGTATGAAAGAGCCAAAAAAACTCTCGAAACTCTCACGGCAAAAAATGGTATTCTCGAGGCAACCCTCATGAATGCCAATCAAAAAACTCTCGATACCTATAATATCAACTATAAATCATACCTTCTCGATATAGAGAAAAATATGACTCAAATGCTCTATGAATGAGATAAAATACTCTGAATTACTACTGCCTTTGAATATGCAAATGATGGGTGGGAACCATACCTCGGAACGCGAGTATGAGATTCAAAAGTTGGAGCATCAAATGATTGGAATAGAACATGGGGAACAAGAGGAATTATTCGGGCAAAGATAGAAAAATGAACTGATCTTGATCTGACAAATCCTATAAAAGATTTAGAACTTGTAGCAACAGGAATAACTCAAACACGAATATATACAGATAGTATGCTATTTATGCTTCAAAATAACACTATAGGTGCATGACTCAGTCAGGAGCTTCAAACATGATGGATTACATGATGGAATTGATTTCGAGCTCAAATTGGAGCCTCAGAATCAGCATTCAATGCATGGAAAGCTGGAGCAATTACATTTCTAAAAAGCTATAAAAATAATGAACTCTGAACGAGACTCGCGGTAGCAAGTCTCTCACGAGAACTCACAGCAGAGGAAAATGCAAGTCTCGCTGCAAATGCTGAAGCAAAACTCACATTCGATACAACAAAAATAAACCTCAAAGACCAAATAGATAACGCGAAACTTTCTCTTGAACAAAGTGAGCAACTCTATAAAACTGCTCTTGCACTCCAAGAGGCAACACTTACTCAACTAGAAGCCACAAAAAGAAATGCAGAAATAGCACTCGATCAGGCACGAAGAGATTATTCAAAACTATCGATTTCAGCACCAATCGATGGAAATATCACAAAAGTCATAGCAAATGTCGGACAAACCGTGAATGTATGAAGTGCTATCGCTGAATTCTCTGGAAAACTTCCGCAAATCACCATAGATCTCGATACAGAACTCGCAAGTACTCTCATGCCGTGAGATACTGTTATCGTAGAAACCGAAAAAGCAATGATGCTTACGGGAGTCATAAGTGCAGTTTCAAATGTATCAAATGCAAACCTCCTCTCAACCGTCAGAATGAGTATACAAAATGGAGAAAAATATATCGGACAAACAGTAAATATTACATTCACTTCTCGCGGTGCTGAATGAGTAAATAACGCTTTTCTCCTTCCAATTAACGCTGTAAAAATAATATCTGAAGAAGAAGGGGAAGTATATACACTTTCAGAAACAGGATCTCTTTTAAAGAAAACGGTAAAGCTCTGAAAGGTATGAGATACAAATATAGAAATTATCTGAAGTTTTAAACCAAAAGAATCTCTCATCACGAGTGACATGAGCAACTATGATGAAGTAAAAAATATTATCCAAGCACAATAATTTCCCATTATGAATAACAGACTCAATGAACTTCGCGATAAAATAAGCACTGGTTTTTTCGGGTTTTGGGTAAAACAGTATCGAGTATCGTATCTCATTGTACTTGCACTCGTCGTACTCGGATCAGTGGCTATTATGAAAATCCCAAAAGAATCCAGCCCATCCGTCAAGCTCGGGACACTCATGGTCACAACAGTATATCCATGAACAAATCCAGAGGATATGGATTCTCTTGTTTCCGATAAAATATACAAGGAAATAAAGGATATCAAATGAATAGATAAAATAACATCAAGCTCATCACTGTGAGTTTCTATAGTGAGCATTGCTCTCAAAACAGACGCAAATACAAAAGATGTGCTCAGTGATGTGAGAAATAGTGTCAATAAAATACAACTCCCAACAGATGCGAAAACTCCAACTATCACAGAAATAGAAACCAATACAAATAGGACTTTTTCTATGTTTCTCTATAGTAAAGTTCCATGAATGAGCAAACCGCTTATATTTGACCGAGCAATAACACTCCAAAAAGCAATAGAAAAAACTCCAGGAATAGACAGTGTAGAACTCACAGCGGGTGGTGGATGACAAAAGGTAGAAACATCCGGAGGATGAGATGATTCAAAATATGATGTAAATATCATCATTCCCGATGAAAAACTCGCAAATCTCGGACTCACTCTTTGAAGTATAGCATCCACGATACAATGATATAATAGAGACCAACCAATAGGAAACTACGCTGTAGGAAACAAAAAATACGACTTTCGTATCGAATGAAAAAATAAGGAGAGTTTTGACTTCATGAAAACCCCAATTACTCTTCCCAAAGGGTGAACAATAAGTCTATCGGAAATAGCAACGATACAAAGAAAATATAAGAGCGACACAAAAAATATCCTCGTTCTCAGTGGATCATGAGAAGTGCACGAATTTGTGTGACTCGCCATCAACAAAACTGACGGAGCAAGTATATTTGATGCAAGTAATAAATGAAAGGCTGTGATAGATGAACTTATGAAAACTCCAGAGTTCAAAGATTTTGGCTACAAGTATGGAAATGACCTCGCTGATACTATCAGTGATGACTATACAGAACTCCTCCATGAAGCAGTGACGACGCTTATCCTCGTATTTGTCGCGATGTATTTATTTGTTGGATTTAAGGACTCAGTATTTGCAAGCGTCACACTTCCTCTCGCATTTCTCGCAACTTTTTTGCTCCTCTATTATGGAGGATATACGATGAATTTTCTGACGAATTTTTCTCTGATTCTCTCGTTTGGTATCGCAGTAGATACTATCATCGTGATCGTACAGGCAGCAAGTGCAAAAATCCGAGTCGGATATGATCCGCGATCTGCTATCATGCTCGCTCTCCGCGAATATGCCGTCCCAATCATCGCATGAGTCATGACGACTATCGTTGTATTTATACCGATGATGACACTTCCGGGAATTCTCTGAAAGTTTCTCTCATTTATTCCTATCACTATATTTTGAGTACTAGCAACTGGGCTTGTACTCGCTCTGACTGTCAATAGCGCACTCTACCTCCTTTTTGTAAAAAAAGGAAAGAGTTATGTTGATGACTCTCATGCTCTCGAATATGCAACAGACGAAGAAAAAGAGCTCCTCGTATTTGAAAGAGAAGGAAAACAAAGGATAGGAGAAACTGTTGCTCCTCTACGCATACGGGTGATTCACGCGGTTACATGATGGTACAAAGATATTCTCAGAAACTTTCTCGAACACACTCTCCTGAGACGATTATCGATATTTCTTCCTGTTGTATTTCTGATTTTTTGATTTGTTGTACTCGCTCCGGTCGTTGGATTCGATCTCTTCCCAAGCTCTGATAACAATATCATCAATGGTACAATAGAATGACCAATATGACAGAGGACAGAAAAAACTCTCGAAGATTTAAAAGATCTTCCCGCAATTTTCAAGTGACACAAAGAACTCAATTATGTGAGTATTGCAATCTCCGGAAATAGAGCATCGTTCGTCATGCAATTTCGAAAAAAGAAAGAAAGAGATGCTGAATGACTCATGGATGTTTTCGCATTTGAAAAAGTCATCAATGATGCACTCAAAATATATGAATCTCGTGGATATAAAGTTGTTGCAGAATCACTCAAATGAGGACCACCAGGATCAAAAGCAATAGGAATAAAACTCATTGCCGATAATGCCAGCCAACTCCCAACTCTTATCAATGTATCAAAAGACTTTGAAGCATTTCTCAAAAAAATGCCAGGAACAAAAAATGTCAGCAGATCATCGAGTGATACACCTGGACAATTTATTTTTCATCTCAAAAAAGACCTCCTCGCACAATATAATATCTCACCACCTATCATCTATAGCCAGATATCCCAAAATCTCAATGGTATAACCGTATGAACTGTAGAAGATAATGGATCAGATATGGATGTAAAAATAAAATCTTCTCGTTTCTCTGATGATGTAAAAATGGAAGACATACTTTCACTCCCTATAAGTATCGGAGCATCAAATTATCTCGTCCAGGATTTCGTAGACTCTACTATCACAAATGCTACTGCAACAGTTGCTCGTGAAAATGGAAAAATCCAGATTACTGTAGAATCAAATCTTGATACAGGACTCGATACTGTGAGTACTCAAGCAAAATTTACTACATTTGCAGATACCTATAACTTTCCAAATGGTATATCATATGTGAAAGGATGAGAAAATGAATCAAATAGTGAACTGATTGTAGCAGTCCTATCAGCTTTTTTTATCGCAGTTATAGTCATATTTGCTATACTGACACTCCAATTCAATAGCTTTTCTCAGCCACTTATCGTCCTCTATTCTGTGATTATGTCACTCCCGTTTGTGATGATATGACTTATTCTCACAGGAAATAAATTCTCACTTCCATTTGGAATAGGATTTATCGCATTTACGGGTATCGCTGTAAATCATGGAATCATCCTCATATCAGCAATCAATGAAAATCTCAAGAAGTGAATGGAATGAATCACAGCGCTCGTAGAAGCAGGATCATCTCGACTTGAGCCAATGCTCCTCACAACTGTCACGACAGCTCTCGGTATACTCCCGATTGCCCTCAGAGACAAGTTCTGGTCATGAATGGGATTTACTATCATATTTGGTATCATCGCAGCATCAGCACTCACACTCTTTGTAGTAAAATGAATCTACTATGAGATATATGTCAGCAAGCACGAATGAATCATCACAAAAATCAAAAGAATCTGGAATGAAAGAAAACAAAAAAGACGCCGCGAAATAAAACAATAATTTATTACTTTTTTTAAAAATTATGCACTCACTCATCATCAAGGCACATCCACGAACAGATGGATTTACTCATCAGATAGCAGAAACATACAAAAAGAAACATGAAGAGCAGGGAAATACCGCAACCATACTCGATCTCTGTGCAGGAGAAAATGCACAATCATATGTAGAATTTGTGAGTACAAATAGAATTGTCGAAGATGCTACAACTGAAAAAATGCAAGCACTCATCAGAGAGGCAGATGAAATCGTTTGGATATTTCCTGTTTGGTGGATGGATTGTCCCGCTATCATGAAAAACTTTATCGATAGAAACTTCACGAGTGGGTTTGCATTTAAGTATAACGAAAATGGAAAAGTCGATAAGCTCCTCACAGGAAAAACAACGAAAATTTATGCAACAGCAGGGGGACCAGGATGGATTATAGGATTCTTTATGGGTCTCATATGGAAACTTGGACGATTTGGTTTCGTGGGACTCAAAACAACAGAGTACAAAGTATTTTGAAATTTTCCAAAAAGAACTGAAGAAGAAAAACAAGCATTTTTAAATACTTTATAATACCTACTCCATGATAAATAATCCAGTTATTATATCTATTCATATTGTATCAGCGATTTTAGGAATGCTCTCATGAACGATTCTTTTTTTCACAAAAAGAACTCAATACACTCACTATATAGGATATATTTGGCGTATATCTATGCTCTCTACAGCAATATCTGGTTTTTTTATAGCACAAAATGGTATCAGTTGGCTTCATGGTTTTTCTATAATCACAATAGTGAGTATATGTAGTGGTATATATTTTGCATCAAAATGAAATTGGCTTGGACACAATAAAGCCATGCTCGGTGCATATATATGAATTGTCATTGCTTTCCTGTTTACGCTCTATCCGACGAGAAGACTCTGAATTTGGATTTTTGAAAATCTTCATATAAGTAATCATGAGAGTCAACTCTACTGATTTTACTTTTTTCTCTTTCTTGGCCTTTCATACGCTCTTATTCCACTGTATAAATTTTACAAAATTAAAAAATAACTCTCTCATGATACAAAAATCACAACTCCCTCTTATTCTCACAACGGCATTTCTCGATATTTTAGGACTTTCCATATTTCTCCCAGTACTTCCGAGTATCATATCATGATTTGGAATTCATCCTTCTTGGACTGGATATACACAAGCAGTATATGCCATCGGTATGTTTATCGGGGGTCTCTTTTTCGGGAAACTCTCAGATACATATGGACGAAAAAAGATGCTTACTTATACAAGTATCATAAACCTCATAAGCTATATTATCATGCTCGCGAGCGTATGGACTCTCGTGCTCGGAAACTCAGCCGCGAGTCTCACTTCACTCGATTGAGGAGGACTTTCATTTGCTCATCTTGCTACACTCTTTCATTGATTTACTCCATATTTTTGACTCTTTCTCTTTGCGAGATTTATCGGTGGACTCGGTGGCGCTGGATTTGGCGTGATACAAGCATATATCTCAGATATATCAAGTCCAGAAGAACGAACGAAAAATATGGGACTCATGGGTGCTGCCTTTGGTATGGCATTTTTGATTGGGCCAGCCATATGAGGACTCCTTTCACAATTTGCAACGATACATACTATTATCCTACTCTGTATCGTGGTGATACTCGCCAATGTCATTTCGATTTTTGTATTTCTCCAGGAACCAAAAAAACATCTTCATACACAAGAAGTAGATTTTATAGATTTTCATTTTTCAAAGACGATTATCACACTTCTCATACTCTCATTTGGGATGACTCTCGGATTTGCCTCCATACAGTCGATGTCGAGTCAATTTTATACTGATAGATTCAACTTTACAGCGACACAGATAGGGTATACGATGGCCATGGTATGACTCATAGCAGTCCTCTATCAAGGAGTTGTAGTGAAGTATATAAGAACAAAACTCAATGAAATCCAGATGATTCGTATTGCTGTTTTTCTCCTATTCTTTGCATTTGTCTGATTTGCACTCAATACCAGTCCATATATACTCTTTTTCTGGGTGGCACTCTTTCCGATTGGTATGGGTTCATTTCAGCCTGGAGTAGGTTCATTGATGGCAAAAAATGCAGGAAAAGAAGTCGGGAAAGTCATGGGATATAATACTTCGATACAAAGCATCGGACAAATAGTTGGACCGATACTTGCAGGTATACTTTATATGACACCAGGAAGTGGATTGCCTTTCTTTGTTTCAGCAGGGATATTCGCGATATTATTCTTTATTTCACTGTTACTCAAAAAATAAGAAAAGCTCCCCCATATATCTCAATGGGGGAGCGTTTTTTTATCGAAGCAAGGATTAATCATAACCTTACTTCTGAATGGGTAGAGTGATGGAGTTTCCTCCTAATTGGACTTATATCCGTGAGGATACTTATGCTCACGATAGTCGTGCTCATAGCGACCTAGATATCGAACTATAAACCCGCTCGAGTCTAATAATCTTCTACCAATCATGTTTTGGTGTACAATCACTCTTAAGTTATAATATACTATTATATATATTTGTCAAACTATTTTTCAATTAAAAAAATTTTTGCTTTCAAAATTCAAAGAAATATACTACTCTTGTTTTTAAAAATTCTACTATGAAATACCTCCTCCTCTCATTTCTCATTCTCGCCCTCTCTGCCTGCTCTACATCAGAGATGCGGACAAGTGAAGATACCAAAAGTATCACAGCAAGTTCCGAAGTCCAAACAGATCCATATGAAATAGGTTCTGTCGATACAGCATTCAAAATCCTCTGACCAGACCATAAAATAGAAGTTGGGGGAGTACCCGATCCAAAAGTATCTGGAATTACCTGTTTTTATAGCCGAGCAAAAACTGGGGGCATCACTGGAGGACTCGGACTCGCTCAGGATACAAGTGATGCATCGGTAGCATGTCGTCAAACAGGAAAAATCAGTTTCAAAGAAGCAATAAAGCCAGTAGAGGAAATCTGGAACGAGTCCACAAGTTTCTTTTTTAAAAAACTCAGAATCGTGAGATTTTATGATGTAAATTCGAATAGTCTCATCTACCTCGTCTACTCTGATAAACTCATCGATGGCTCACCAAAAAATAGTATCTCTGCGGTGGCGCTCGAGGATGTACAGGTTTCAATAAAAGAATAAACTTGAAAAATATGTCTCAAAAACCTTTTTCTCTGATACTCGGGGGCGGTGCAGCACGAGGCATAGCTCATATCTGAGTTATACGCAATTTAGAAAATTATTCATATACACCGAGTCTTATTGTATGAACGAGCATTGGTGCAATCATATGAGCATTTTATGCATGTGGATATACAAGTAATCAAATGGAAGAAATTATTCATGAAGTAAATTTCCTCAAACTCATCGATATTGATCTAACGAATTGAGGAATTAAATGAAAGAAAATAATGCAATTTTTAGGAAAGCATCTTGGTGTGACTACATTTGCCGAAACAAAGATTCCACTCAAATTGATTGCTACAAACATTGACACAGGAGAAAAGATTGTATTCCAAGAATGACTAATTATTGATGCAATTCGTGCTTCTATAAGTATCCCTGGGATATTTTCACCATTTCTCTATAAAAATATGCAACTAGTAGATTGAGGAATCAGTGCAAACCTTGCAATTGAAGAAGCTCCTCAAAAATATCCCGTCATTGCAGTATCAGTACAAGTTCCTGAAATTATACAAAAAAAGCATTTTCTTTCACCACTGTTTGAGAATGGGTTTTTCTCAAACACTTACATCAATCTCAGAAAAAGTATTCAGATTATGATGATAAATAATGAAAGAAATTCGCTCGCAAAAAATCCAAATACACTTTTTTTGAAGATAGAAAAGAGCGACATTGATTATTATAACTTCAATAAGATTACAGAACTCATCGAAGAGTGAATGCAAGTATCAGAAAATATACCCGAATATCTCAGAAGCTATGAATAATATAAACTATACTCCAGTAAAAAACTTTCCAATATGATTTCCATGGTATAAGAAACTATGAGCAAATATAACATATTTTATTTCTCAAATCCCTCTTTACCCAAGAAAAAATAAACTCTCAAGAAATGATATCCATGAAGTATGGAATAAGATACAACCATGAGATATTATTCTTGTATGAAATTTTCAATATGTATCTGGAATTGCTATAGAATGAGTAGTTACTCATGCTCTCAGTTATACTAGAAAATGAAGGTGTATTCATGCATTTGCTCATGGTGTATCATATATTTGACTCAGAAAGGTATGTCGAATATATGATACACTATTTATCCTGAGGCCATGTTGGAAGAATCATAATCAAAGATACATATATTTAAATCATCTTGTTGAAAAAGTTGGAAAACCTTATGATTTCTTCTTTTGATTAAAGGATTCTTCTGAGGAAACATTCTTTTGTACAGAACTTATTAACAAGACTCTTTTAGAAATAGGTTATGAAACCTGACTAAAAACACTTGAAGATAAAAAGAATTTGTTAGATATAGCACTTGATAAAACTATGAGGGCACATAGAATACTTTTGCCAAAAAAAATGCTCGAGTGAAATTTCGAAATAATATTTTCATCACACAATCTCAGAAAATGAGAAAATAGATGGGAAATAATATAAGAAAGTTTAATATTAATTACAATCTCTATGCACTTCGCCATCGGAACAGCAAACAAACCAAAGTCAGAGGCTATCGAACATGTCCTCGCGACTTCACCATATACAATTGGAGCAACTTTCTCGAACCATCGTGTCCCATCAGGGGTTCCTGATATGCCTACCACTCTCGAAGAACTCCGAACAGGAGCAAAAAATCGAGCAATCTATACGAGACGAGAGAAACCAGATGCTGACTACTTCGTAGGTATGGAGGGGGGAGTATACCGGGACTCCGAATGAGAAGAGTACTGGCTCCTCGGTGTTGTTTACATAGAAAATACGGATGGTGTAGGATATTTTGGTTATTCATGCCACCTCAGAGTTCCAGATGCTGTCGCAGCGGGACTTTTCGACGGGCAATGAAGAGATCTCGAGCAAGTGGTTCATGCACTCGGAGGAGAAGAAAATATCGGTGATAAACAAGGTTCATTTCATGTCTGGACTGATGGTATGCTCTCAAGACGAGAACAATTCATTATGGCAACACAGTGTGCTATTGCTCCATTTTTTAATGAGTTTTATAAAAAATAATGCTTTCAAAAAATACCAATCTCTTCTACATTATACGCTTCTTTGAGACCTTCGTTTTCACGACAGCCATTTGGTCATTTTTCTTCACAAGTTACCATCATTTTTCTTTCGGACAAGCACTTTTTCTCATAACACTCTGATGAATTACTTCGCTTTTTTTCGAGATTCCATCATGAACCTGGGCAGATAGATTTGGGAGAAAAAAAATGTACCTCATAGGAACTGCTCTTCTGATTCTCGATTTGGTTATTTGGATGATGAGTGATACTTATTGGATTTTTATCATTTCATGAGTTATTTGGTGAGTAGGTGGAGCTATGATTTCAGGAAATCTCGAAGCACTCATACATGATGAACTCGAGGAAAAGAAAGAAGAAAAAAAGTTTTGAAATATAGTAGCAAATTCATACTCTGCGATATTTATCGGAAGAGCGCTCGCCAGTGCTAGTTCTGGATTTCTTTTTGTCATACATCCTCTATTACCGATATTGCTCACACTCATTTCTTACTCATGCATATTTATCATGGCTTCTTTTCTAAAAGAACCAAGACAGATACTCTCAGAACATAAAGATACATTCTCTCATCTCCGAGAAACTCTCCATTTTCTCATAAAAGAAAGGGAGTTATTCAGTTTTGTTCTTTTGATTGCCCTTTTATCAGGACTTGGAAATGTGTATTTTTTCACGCAACAACCATATTTTCACATGATTGGTGTACCTGTAGAGTGGATTTGATTCACCTTTTCAGTCGGTGCATGAATATCTGCAATCGGTGCATTTTTATTTAAGAAACTCAGGGGGGAGTTATCAGAGTATACAATCCTCGGAATCATGATAGGATGTGCCCTCATAGCAAGTATTCTCTATATGAACTTTACTCTCGCATTCAGTCTTGTATGACTTATCATGCTTTCTCTCATGTTTGGGTACATCATGACTCTGGGAAATAACTCCATAGTAGAAAAAGTACCAAAACATCAAAAATCAACGATGCTTTCAGTCTTTTCTTTCCTCATTACAATAGGCTATTCATGTATCAATATACTTCTTTCTTTATGAGATGGATATATCAGTATGAAGGAAATATATTTGCTGACTTTTTTCGGAATAGGAGGAATATGACTAGTCTATATTTTTAAGAAACTCTAATCTATGTGGATTCTCTTTGCTCTCACAGCATCCCTCATACTCGCAAGTAGAAAAATATCTGAAAAACAACTCGTCGGAAATGCAGGAAATAGCCTCTGATGGATGATACGACTTGGATCTGCTGTGTCGATTGTGTTTTTATGGATTATTTTTTCGAGAAATACCGAAGGGATAATTGATACAACCGTATGGAGTATTATCGCGGTCACATCTCTCGTCATCTATCCACTCTACACGCTCGGATACTACTATGCGGTGAAGCATTTACCACTCTCATATTTTGGTATGCTTGGCATCATTGCACCGGTTGCAAACACGGTATTTTCATATTTTATTCTCGGACATATTCCGACACTTGCGGGCTATATCGGGATAACGAGTATCCTCGTAGGACTTTCGATACTCCTCTATAAAAACGAACATAAAGAAGTATCGATTCTTGCGTTTATCATCGCTATCATGGTCTATATCAGTATGGGTTTCACACCTATCCTCGACACGATTGCGATGCACCATACGAGCCCATTTACCTATGCGATGATCAATCAGCTCTCTGCGATTATCCCAGTATTTCTGTTATCGTATATTCTCACACGAAAAACTGGTTTCGCCTTTTTTAAAACAAACTTCTCTCTGGTAGTACTTATCGGACTGACTCAATGAATCTGATGGCTCGCCAGCATGTATGCATTTTCTACCGCACCAAATACGGGATATGTCGTAGCGCTCATCAATACGCATGCCATCATCACAACCCTCTATGGAACTATCATTCTAAAAGAGGGTATTACATGAAAGAAAATAGCAGTGTTTTGTTGTATGTGTATAGCACTTATATCATTCCTCTTTGTATAACTTGCATTTTCTCTATTTTCCATATACTACAACTCATACGAAAAGCACCTGAGCGGCTATCACCCGCGAGCTGATTGAAGAAAGGGTTTGTACCTGAGTAGAACAATCCGGAGTCGAAAATCTCCGTCACCAAAATAAATCAAGTATCCGCTTTCGGTGGTACCTCTCTCTAAAAAAGAGCCAAAAGCACACAATTTTATTTATTTGTGTGTTTTTTTATTTATGAAGAAAATAGAAAAATTAAAAGAAATTCTAAAAGATAAGGAGTTTTTATTAGCAATTTGACTAAGTATATCATTGGTAACTCATTTCTCCATTTACTACGAACTATTATTTAAAGTGCCAAATAATCCAACTTATTTTGATTTACTAAACCAAATAATTTGCATGATAACTGCAGGAATTTTTTTATTATTTGTTTTTGAAAAAATATTTTATTTAGCAACAAGAGATGCTCATGCAGTAGAAAATTGGGCACTAAAAAATCTCACAAGAGTATGTTACTTTATAATAATAATCCTTGGAATCTGCTTTACCCAAAAATACCTAACAATAGACTTATTTCTAACAAGCATAGGTGCAACGATTGTTTTCTGGTATTGATATAAAAAGTATGAAAGAGATAAAGAGATTGAATTAATTAAATACTACTCTGAAAAATACAATGAAATTAGCCTCAAAATGAAAACTTATAATGGAGTGAGTATAAATGAAATTAGTAATATATTTTCTGAATTAATAAATCTCTGGTATAGTGAATACCACCTTTGGAAAACATGATATGTATCTGATAAATTATGGAACGATTGGGAATACTGGATAAAGTCAGATATATTTCTCTATATATGTGAATGAGCCTTCTGATATGAATGAAGATATTGATGAAATTATATTATTGATAAGACTAAAAGTTTTGATATTTTCTTTATAAGAGCACTTGTATGACTTAGTTGAGCCTTCAAATTTAATAAAGAAAAAAAATACTGAGATTTAAGTTGGCGAGACTTCTTACTAATGTTATTACCAACAATAAACGAATGCCATGATTTAATCAAAAAGAATGTGAAAGAAGAAATAAAAAGTACTCCTTGATATACTTTAATTGATTGATTCTTTCAAGCTATAAATTCTGATTTAAAAACTAACCAATAATATCATGTCCTTCCCATCAATCTCACCAAAACAATCATTTCCAGCACTCGAATCAGAAGTACTCGCATACTGGAAAGCAAATAATACTTTCCAAAAATCTATCGATTCTCGTCCAGAGGATAATCCATATCGATTCTATGATGGCCCTCCATTTATTACAGGAACCCCTCACTATGGTTCACTTCTTTCATCTATCGTAAAAGATGTTGTATGACGATACTGGACAATGCGAGGTCGTCGCGTCGATCGTGTATGGTGATGGGACTGTCATGGGCTCCCTATCGAAGAAAAAGTTCAGAAAAAACTCTGACTCTCATCGAACAAAGAAATCGAGGAACGATGAGTGAAGGAATTTATCGATGGTTGTTATGAGTACACGCAATCTACTTCCGCTGAATGGGACTGGTATATCGATAAAATCGGTCGTTGGGTCAATATGGATAGAGCATACCGCACGATGGATCAGGAGTACATGGAGTCCGTCATGTGGGTATTTAGTCAGCTCTGGAACAAAGGACTCATCTATGAGGGAAAACGAGTATCACTCTACTCATGGAAACTCTCGACTCCGATTTCAAACTTTGAAGTTGCGATGGATGATACCTATCAAGAAGTAAATGACCCAGCAATTACAGTAAAGTTCGAACTCGAACCAAATGATAGATTTCCAGCTGGAACAAAAGTACTTGCCTGGACAACAACTCCATGGACTATTCCAGCAAATATGGCACTCGCTGTAAGAAATGATATAGACTATATCCTCGTAGAGAATAATGATGAACAGTTTATCGTAGCAAAAAACCGAGCAGAATCAGTATTTAAAGGGAAGTGAGAATTTAGCGTTATTCGAGAATTCAAAGGTTCTGAGCTCGTCGGACTCGGATATATTCCACCATTTCCAGAGTATTATTATCAGAAAAATGGAGAGAAAAATCATCACATCTACCATGCAGATTTTATCACTGATACTGATGGTACAGGTATCGGACATGAGGCACCAGAGTTCGGTGATGTTGACTTTCAGCTTGCAAAAAAAGAAGGAATTTTCATATCCGAAGCGATGGATGAAGCAGGGAAGTATACAGCACAAATATATGACTATGAATGACTCCATTATCAAGAAGCAAACAAAGTGAATATTGAACGAATGAAGGAAAATGGAACACTTTTTAAAAATGAGTCAATTACTCACCGTGTCCCATTTTGTCCTCGTTCTGGAACTCCACTCGTACAAAAAGCACAATCATCATGGTTTATTGATATTCAAAGTCAGAAAGAAAAACTCCTCGAAGCGAATAAAAAAATCAACTGGTTTCCCGAACATCTCAAATTCGGACGATTCGCAAAGGGTATAGAATCAGCTCCAGACTGGTGTATCTCTCGTACACGATTTTGGTGAGCGCCGATGCCAGTGTGGGTAGGAAAGGATGGAGAAAAAGTCGTTGTGAGCTCGAGAGAAGAGATATATGAACTGAACAAACCATACGGACAACTTGAGAAACGAGAAGTTGAATGAAAGGTAAAATACTTCTTCAAGTGAGGGGAATTTGATGGAACGGAACTCAATCTCCACCGTCCATATATCGATGCTATAAAACTCAAATCGCCAAAGACAGGAAACGAACTCACTCGCATTCCTGAAGTCCTCGATGTATGGATGGACTCTGGATCTATGCCATATGCACAGATGCACTATCCATTTGAGAATAAAGGAGAAATGGAAGCGAGTTTTCCAGCAGATTTCATCGCCGAATATGTCGGGCAAGTTCGTGCATGGTTTTATGTGATGCATGTTCTTGGGGTACTCCTCAATCCGAACAATGAACCAACTCCGACTCCGAGTTTTACGAATGTGATAACAACAGGAGTTATCAATGGAAATGATGGACGAAAAATGTCGAAATCATACGGAAATTATCCAGATCCTCGCGCCACGATAGAAAAATACGGTGCTGATCCAATTCGTTTCTATATGCTCAATTCTCCACTCCTCTCAGGATGAGATATGGACTTCAAAGAAGAGCAAATTCTCGAAACAATCAAATGAGTCATGCTCCCGATATGGAATACCTACAGTTTCTTCACTACATACGCAAACATCGACGGATGGGAAAAAGATGAAACAGAGGTTTGGTTTTCTCGTCATGCAGAAACCACTTCAAATGCTATTGCAAGAATGAGTGATAATACTGATAATCCTGAACTCACAACAAAAGGGCGAGAGCAAGCAAAAAATGCTGGAGAAAGCCTAAAAGAACAAGGAAAGAATTTTGATATCATCATCCATACAAGTGTAACTCGTGCGACTGACACAGCTCATATCATCGCGAATGAAATTGGATTTTCTGGTGAATATATCATAGATGATAGATTCGCAGAGCAATACGCTGGGGAGTATGCAGGAAAAACGCATCAGGAAATCATGGATACCTACAATGCAAAACATGGCACAAATATCCCTTGCACGCCTGAAACCGTGCGTCCGATTTACCGAGAAAACTCTACAGAAAACACAGCCCAATTTGAAAAGAGAATTATGGAAGCGTATGCTGATATTCTAGCAAAATACCATGGAAAAAGAATCCTCATCGTAGGGCATGCTGGTACTTCGAAACCAATCCTCAAAAACTACTTCGGAAAAACTCATGAAGAAGCATACTTCCAAATCACTATAAAAAATGCTGAGCCATATCGTCTCATGACAACTCCGATAGTCAATCCTCTCGATAGATGGATTCTTTCAAAACTCCAAGTCCTGATCGCTCAAGTACATGATGCGATGGATGGATATGATGTCTCTCGTGCTTGTCGCGCTATCGTCGAATATATGGATGAACTCACAAACTGGTATGTCCGTCTCTCTCGTCGTAGATTCTGGGAATCAGGCATGACCGCAGATAAAAAATCAGCATATGAGACACTTCATACAGTTCTCTCTGAAACAGCGAAGCTCCTCGCTCCATATATGCCATTTATCTCTGAAGATATATTCCGTGGACTTACAAAAAAAGAATCCGTGCACCTAGAATATATCACTCGACCATCAAAGCAACTCATAGACACAAATCTCAACAGAGATATGGAAATCTGTGAGCATATAGTATCTCTCGGTCTCGCTCTCAGAAGTCGCAAAAATATCCGTGTCCGTCAGCCACTCGCATCAATTACTGTAACAAAAGAACTCTCAGGATACTATCAATCAATTATAGAGAATGAACTCAATGTAAAGGATATATTATTTGAAAATCCAGAAAAACTCGCAAAGAAAATCTGTAAACCAGATGCTCGAAAAATCGGTCCGAAATATGGAAAAGATGTACAAAAGGTAATTATAGAAGCAAAAAATGGGAACTTCACAGAAAAAGAAAATGGAATTATCGATGTTGCGGGATTTATCCTCGAGAATGGTGAATATACACTCGAGTATATCCCACTTGAGTGAGTTGGTGATGTCGAGTGATGATATGGAATGGTCATATCACTTGATACAACCATAACAGACGAACTCCGCCTCGAATGATTTGCTCGAGATATCATCAGGCAAATCCAGGATATGCGAAAGGAAGCGAACTATAATATCACTGATAGAATATCTCTCTCTATTTCTGGCTTTGATACGAGTATAGACTGGATACAGAAACTCATCGAATCAGAAACACTCTCGACTATTATCAGTTCTATCGAAAAACCAGATCTCGAAAAAACTCTCTCCGATGATGAGATGGGAGCCGTAGTCATACAAATACAGAAATAACAAGATTCACCCTTCGGGGTGTTTTTTTATACAATTACAAAAATTTGCATTCATATAAAAATTATGCTAGACTATGTTTGTAATTTAATTTTTTATACAAAAATATATGGCAACTCCTGAAAATATGAACTCTTCCGAAGTTCTTGTAGGGCAAAAAAAATGGTCTGTGCTTTTGAATGAACTCAAGGCAGAAGTATCTGAATGGAATAAAAAATGAGAAGTAAGTTGGGATAGACTCATTCGTGATACTGATAAAATCAAAAAAGAATGAGATACACTAAAACTCATACGAAATAATACAACATACGATATTGCTTCGCTAAAGTCAGAAATGTCTAAAGAAGCAAGTGAGGTCCAAAAAGTTCCAACAACAAAGAAAGAAATCATAGTTGTTGCCTGAGATTCAATTGAAAAAATACTCAAAAAACCTGAACTGTTTGGGAACGAAGGTTTTCAGTATGGTGATAAAGGTGGAGTAAAAAAGATGTATAAGGAGAATCCAAATTGGGATAAAATTAATCCTAAAGATGTACTTATTCTTGAAACAGATGGAATCAAGAATGAAAACGATATGTACCTCTATACACTCTCTCGGGATAAAAATGGAAAAAAAGAATCTATTACATTTGTAAGTAGTAAACTGCTTTTAAAGGGAGTTACACCAGCAGAAACAATAGCCCCACAATCAGCTAAGGAAACAACAACAAATGCAGATACTAAGAAAATTGCTTCTACGCCAAATGCCGAAGCAAAGGTAGCACCAGTGAATGAAAATACTTCACCAAAGATTACACCAAATGCAAAGAAGCCTATTGATGCAGGAATACCTGGAATAACAGGAATCCCGAGTTTTGAACCAGTAACACCAGGATTTAAAGATGCACTCAACGATAATGTAAAATCAACAAAGGAAGCACCAGCACAAGTACCAGTTCAACCAAAGAAAGATGAAACAAAAAAACTCTCTGAAAAACAAGAAAATACTCCAAATACAGAAAGTTTGAAAAATATTTTCCCTACAGCAAGTACAGCGGAATTAGAAAAACTTGCATCTGGAAGTACTGTAAAAATAGGGAAAAATGAATACCAAATTGCAAATCTTTCTGGATGAAAGGCAAAAACAGGAGAAGGAAAAACTTTCGATTTTGCAAAATGAGTAGTAGCTGAAAGTACAGACATTATCCTGATTGTAAAAAATGAAGATGGATCAAAACTCGCTATTGCACACCAAAAGCTCAAGAGTGGAAGATATTCAACAGCATATCGTCAATAAAATCACGGACGACTATTTCAGTTATAAAGTAATCTAATCAAAAGAGATATGGCAAAAATCGACTCCATACCATCCATGCACCACGAACATAAAAATTTACTCAGAAAAACATGGGAAATGCTATCAGAAAAGCCAAGAAAATCACTTGTAGTAGCTTTTGCGGCATTACTTTTAAGTTGAGGAACATGATTCAAAGTAAATCAAATGAGAACGCATACAAATATACAAGAAGCACTTGTAAGTGCGACCCAAGAAAAGAAAGCACGCGAACCAGCAAAATTCTGACTTGAGTGAGCTGTATTGAAAGAATGTACAGATAATCCTTCTTTCATAGATGAGATGAATACAATATGTCAAAAAAATTCAGCTCTATTTTTAGCAAGTCTCATACGAGAAATAAGTGCAAATCCACAAAACGAAGAACTCCAGAAGTTGGATATTCTTTTTGAAAAAGTATCATATAAGGATCTTTCAGAAGAATGAAAGGAACTTATAATAAAGCTTTCACAAGATACTTTCTTTCGGAAAGCATGAGCATGAAAAATGCAGAATCTTCAAAAAATAATGCAACAAGCACCTTCAGGAGATATATCATGATGAATATCAGACTTTATCAAACCAAAGACAGCTTTTGGGGAAACAGTAAAATCAGTCACTAAATGACTCAATTGAGTTATTTGAGCAAGTGCTGAGTTCGAAACAAAGAATGCGAAACGCATACATGATGAATATGTATGATACGCAGCAAGAGCAGTACTCAAAGAGCTTGATACTTATAAAAAGATTCTATCACACCTTGCACTCAATACAAATGAAGTAGACTGAGCAATAAAATCAATTCAAACAAAGAAAACTGAAGCAAATAACCCACTTTGAGATTTACCTTTTCAAGAATGTGTTAAGCTTATTGGGATGCAAAATAATTGGCCACATATATGTGAAAATATACAAGAACAAGTGTCATGAAGAATACTTCAATACGCGCAAGCTGTTATTGAATTGAAAGAAGCTGAGCAGGAAGCAAAACAATGAAATGATAAAAGCAAAGAGCAGGATGCAAAAGCGGAAGGGAAAAAACAAGAGACAAGGCTCTATAGAGCGATAGAAAAGGTTCTTGCCTCGAATAACCAATGGCTCATTGGGGAAATATTTTCAAAAATCCCAAAAAGATACGAAAATATTACTGAAGCGGATAAGCTCAATGCTGAGAAATATAGAATAACGAGAAAAAATGATCAATGATATAAAAGTCTTGAAAAAGAAATGAAAAAGGAAATAGATGTTGGGGAAGGAGAAAAAGTGAAACTGTTTATGCTTATGAATGAGGCAAATCTGGCTTCGAAAAATATTGCAAAAGCACTTATACGGTCACAATATAAAGAAAATGTAGATTTCGTTATACGATTATCAGGAAACGATAAAGATATATTTCGGTCAATGCTCATAAAGTATTACGAAGATATGAAACCGAAAAATAGAAAATAATTATACTATAATAACCTTTTTTATGACTCAAGAAATGGAAAAAATCTCCCTAGAACAGCTCGCTCAAGAAGCTCAAGAAGCATATTCTGACTCTATGAGAATCCTAGAAGAGAAAAAAAGCCTCATTCTCGGTTTACTCGATAAAAAAAGAAAACTGACTGGAAGTAGAAATTCAGGCGGAAAAAAAGCATTGAGTGATTGAGATCAAGCAATGCTCCATAATGCGATGAATGATGCGTGTGAGCTTTTTGCTGTAAATACTTTTGTGGAAAGAGTTATACAAGCTGAATTCAGCAACGAGGATTTAGGTCTTGAGGAATGAAATATCACAGATATAAGGAAACTCAGAAAAACACTAAAAGAACTAGAGGAATCCAACCCGAGAGAAATATCCACATGAAAAATTGACACTATCAAAGAAGCTACTATTAATGAAAGTATTGAACAATTTGATGAAAATGCGAGAAGTTCCGGACTTGATAAAATATCAAAAGAAGAGATATCTGGATTTGTTTGATCAACAATAGAAGAACATCAGGAGGCACTGTGTTCATATCTCGAAAAGAAAATCATAGCAAAAAAAGAACTTTTGATTATTGAAGTAAAAACTCAACTTCTTACAGCACTACAAAAACTCAATCAGGAGGCACATGAAGAGCTCGAGAAAACACAAACAGAAAGAAGTCAAAAAATAGATTCTTTACAAACTATGAAGGATAAAGATGATACATGAGTAAAGAAAGTGGGGGAAGTTCTAATGAAAAATCCAGGGATGATTCTTGAGCCTCAAACAATAGAGGAACTTCAATGACTCAAAAATAATCTATCAAGAATAAAAGAAGAAATGGAACAAACTCACTCTTCATACGAAAAAATGGAGAAAGAGATAGAAGATTCCATATCTATACTTTCACAAGAGATATCCCAATTAGAAAAAGATCTCCAAATAGAACAGAAAGTAGAAGAAAATACAACGCCAGTAGTACCAGAAGTAGTAGTGAATATTATTCCAGAAAATCCACCGAGAAATAACAGTGATACAATAGGAATAACGGAAGAGTCTTCAGAGGAGTTAGAAGGCATATTCTCAAGAATGTTTCGCCCATATAATTCAGTGACGATGAATTTCGCATCAGGATGAGAAAAATCAAAAGAAATAGTTATTAAGTTACTCAAAGGAACAGAAAATAGCATATATCTATCATGAAAGAAAATAGCAGTACAATGAGATAAATATTTCACAATAGACTTCTGAAAAAAAGTAGGATATTATGTACCTGGTAAAGATGTATTAAAGACTGTGAATGGTCATTCTGTTTTTGCGTGATATGAATGGAATATAGATACTGAGTCATGGGAAGAGTCAGATAATATCTGAGTGATTGAAAATAAAATTATACCTATGGATGAATGAGTAGGCTATAAAATTAGCTGAGTAAAAGAACGAACATGGGGTAGAGACTTAATATTTTACACGATAAAAATAGTCTCAGATACAAAAAGAAACTGAACCATAGAACAACATACAATGTTCATGACATGGGAAAGTTTTCAAGATAAATATTTAAAAGAGGGTGAAGCACTCCCCAAATAGACCTCACACCAAAGATTCCCAAATGGGGTGAGGGAAAGTATAAAGAATTGGGAGAAATGGTTATGAAATACTGATTCATGATGATTTTGAGTGTATTACTCAAATGAAGTATATCATGAAAACAAGATTGAGTTACGATACTTAATCCTTCTCTAGAAAAGCAAAAAGAAGAAGAAATTTTTATAATACCAATACCAGAGAAAAGAGAATGAATAGATGAGGAAGATGCTAGTTCAATAAAGAGATGGGGAAGTATATGAAAACATATGAATGTTTCATATTACGAAGAACCTACTGCATTGGAAAGACTCACTATTTATCATGCACATGATGAAAAACAAACGCGATATAAAACAGATTGAGTTGGTGCATCTTGAATAGCACTAAGAGATATATACCAAAAATGATATATAGGAATAGCTCTCCCGAAAGAATTCCAGAAAGACTTGGATGTAGAATATTGAGATGGAATAATACTCTACTCAGGAAGGAAAAAGATGATTGCAATAGTAGCAGATACAATGAATAGACGCTATGAATGAACAGATACGGGAGATATAGCAATAGTTCCATGACAATCAAAAGAAGAAGTAGAAGAAATAGTATCAAACTGGTTACGCGTATGAGAATCAAAGAAAGAAGTAAATATTGTATGAAAAATAAAAGGACTCTGGAAAAAAATAAGAAATAAAAAAACCGATTAATCGGTTTTTTTATTTCTGTGAATAATTCACAAAAGCTATTTTTTGTATGTTTTTCTGTTGTGAAGCAATATCAGTATCAGCAAGTATTTCAAGAATCTCACGCACATCTTTCCCTGGCTTCATTTTATATGCTCAGATAAGTCCTCAGAGGGCTTTCTTTGCACGATTTGCATCTATAGAGTCAATCAATGCTTTTCGAGCAGCTTCTATGTTTATACGAGGTGAGGCAGATCATCATGCTCTATTATTTTCTTCTCAAAAGTAAAAATGTCAGTTATCGAGGGTAGACTCTGTAAGTGCCATTTCAACATGTCAGTATAGTTTTCATGGTCATGAACTTTGACTACCATCATAAGTAAGTATCGTTCATGGTTCCATTGATTGTGTTATCAAATCATATGGAGTAATTTTTTCTGCAACTCACTCGGCAACAAGATTTTCAAGCATTATTGACCAATTTTTTCAGTGTTTATAATTTATCTGAACGAGTAATCGTATATTTTCCCATGCCTCTTTAATATCACGAGAAGTATGAAGAATCCAAGGAACAAGTATAGTCGATCAACATACTCCCTCAAGAGTTCATTTTCCAGCAAAACGAGCCATTTTATCAATTATCTTCTTATTTTTTTCATAGAATTCATAGAGAGATAATGATTTATCCAATAGAGCTTCTTGTGAAGTTTCAGAGTTTTTTTTCTGAGGAGAAGAAGTATTTTTTCACCAATTTAGTTGAGCAAAATCGGTTTGTAATGTTTTGATATATCGATTCAATTCCTTCGTTTCACTAGGAGAAAGATTCGGCATGGATAGTATTATTGGATCAATTTCTTCATCATCTTGTGCTTGAACATTCTGAGAAGGAAGTGATGATAGATTTTTATAAGGAGTTGATGTAATAGAAGCTTGGGCCTCACCAAATCATGTTTTCCCACTCACGCCAAATCAGCTCGGTGTAGCAGAAAAAAGAACAGGAACAACTAAGAACATAACTTGCTTGCGAAATGAACCCACGAGAGAAAATGCCCCAATTCTAAAATCATGATTAGGAATAATTTTAGAAATAGCGGAAGAAAAAATATCTATTTTTTTGGAAGGGGCAGATATGCCACTTTGCTCAAGGGATATTAATCTTGCTTTATGTATATCTTCAGGAGATATCCGAGCCATAAAATATATAGATATTACTTATAATTAAATATCTATATATTTAAATTTTAAAAAATGTCAAGTTTATATATATTATAAATCTTTTCCACAATTTGAACAATGTGGCATTCCCTTCATTGTCAGAACATGGCAATGAGGACAAGATATCTGTATCTCATGTGAACAGAGTGGGCAGTATGGCTTTGTTATATCAACAGCATTTCCACAATTTGGACACTTTTTATCTGCTATAAATCGTTTAAGAATATTCATTGGCGAATAGAGTCTCTTTTGTATACGATAAACGAGAAACCCAAAAATCGCGATGATAAAAATAGGCCATAAAAACTGGACGAGAAATAAGAGCGGTGTAAAAAGCGATATCCAACCAAGAAGAAGTTCTAAGAATTTGTGTGGAATGATATCCCAGAGAAATTCTCCTGCAATCTGGATAATAATGAGTCAATATGCAAAGGTAGCAACAGAGAATATGATAGTATGAGGGCTATTTTTGAGCTTCTGACGAACATAGAGACGATATATGAGGACAAATACGAGAATTGCAAAAATAAATGAAAGTACAGCAATAATAAGACGATATTGTAAATATGCTGTTTGATATGCATCTTGTGCCTGTTCGAGCTGATTTTTGAGTTCATGCACTCAAGAAGCATATTGTTGTTTGATTACTCAAATTGCCTTCTTTTCTGCTTCGATGCTTGTTTGTAGAGACTGAATCTGGGTATCAAAAGAACGGAGATTTGATCGCTCATTTTGAGAATTATATGCTGTATCAGTTTCTCACGCGATCTTCTCTGTAAGGGAAGTATTATAGTTGCTTTGAGAATCTGATCTTTTATATTCGATATCGCGTTTATTTGACTCAAGCTCGGAAATATTTGTTTCCCTATCTTGGATTTCTTTGAATCACGGAAGAAGAGTATTGTATGTTCTTGTAAAATCAAACTGAGGATTTTCTGAAACGAGAGTACAATCTTCATACGAAGAATATGAGTTGTATGATATTTCATTTTTAGTATCCATCACTTGAACCATATTATTCACACAATATGGAATATTTGTAGGAATTTTTGGTATATTTTGAATGATAGAAAGACTCCACTCAGCAGAACTCATGATAGCAAAAAACATACATATCAGAAGAAAGTATCCAAGTTTTGTTGTTTGCTTTTCAGAAAGTTCTTCTCCTGCTAAAGAGGGGACAAGTTTTGGTCTACGAAATATAGTTTCACGAATCCATGATGTAATATCAAACATAATAAAGAGGAAAGAAAATAAACCTACCGAAACATCCGAAATGCAAGAGAAACAATGGTACTTACAAGAGCAATAAAAATAATTCCAGAAACTCCACTAATACTCACGCCTGGTACAAATTCGTCAGCAACCTTTACCACAATACAACTAATCACAAAAGAAAAGGCACCAAAAGTGATGAGACGAATGGGAAAAGTAATAATTCTCAAAACCGTGCCAAGGACAAGATTGACTAAAGCAAGAATGATAACAAAGATAAGAAGGGAAGTATATCCATTCTCGAGAATAATTCATGAAATATATCACGACTGAATCAAGAAAGAAAGAACACCAGCAGTGGCAAAAAATTGGAGAAGAAGAAGCATAGAATAAATATTAAAGAGTATTTTGGTAATATCGCTCCTTTGCGAGATTTGCACTCTCTCGCTGATTCACAATTGGACGATAATATACACCTGCGAGATCGAGAGTATGGATTCTCTTTGGATCAATATTTTGGAGCTCAGGTATATATTTTTTTATGAATTTTGCCTCAGTATCAAATTTTTCTGACTGGAGAAGGGGATTAAATATTCGAAGTGGCTTCGGATCAGGTCATACACTTGCACTCCATTGCCAGTTTCCATAGTTTACCGCTTCATCATAATCAATCAAATATTTTTTAAAAAGTTTTTCACCCCATCGCCAGTCGATGAGACAATTTTTCGTGATAAATGAAGCAACTACCATACGGAGCCGATTATGCATCCAGTTTGTCTGATAGAGTTGTTTGAGTGCTGCATCCACGAGAGGATATCCCGTCTCTGCCATTTCTATTTTTTTCATCATATATGCATCATTTTCCCATCGGATATGCCTGCGTTTTTCCTGAAACTCGAGTTCATATATACTCGGAAAATAGTATGCGATATGATACCAAAACTCACGCCATATAATCTCTGAAAGAAGTACTGGATTATCTTTCACTTTCGCATATATCTCACGAACAGAAAATACTCCAAATCGAATATACGGAGAAAGTCGAGTTGAGCCATCAATGCTCGGAGTATTTCTCTCATCTTCATATCGTGAAAAATCACGATCCATGCGTTCATGTCAGAAGTCCATAGTCCAGTATGGATGTTTATTTGTTCCAGAAATATGTATTGTCTTATACGCATCTGGAACGAAGAGTTTTTTTCCCAAAAAGGAAGTCTCTCTGGTAATCAGCCTTTCAGGATGTGCCTGAATAAACTTTTTCCAAAGCAAGGAAAACGGAGTAAATACTTTTCGCTGTTCACATTCGAATGGTTCCACGAGGAGAAAATCTTGAAAAGAAAAGAATCCTATAGTATTTTCATGTGCAAGAGCCTCTATATGAGTATCCCGTTCTTTCCCTCGAGGAGAATATGAGCGATTGAGATAGATTGCATCGATTGGGTATTTTTTGAGCATATCTGCCACGACTTCCTCTGGTTTTCCTCTCAAAATAGTGAGTCATCAGCTGTATTTTTGTAGTTCTATATCAATAGCATCCAAAGCTTCTTGTATAAAAGAAAAGCGAGGATCATTTTCACCAAATTCCTCTATCGCGCGAATATCATGGATAAAAATAGGGAAAACTGTATGAGAATTTTCGAGCGCCTCACGAAGGGCAGTATTATCATGAGTGCGTAAATCTTGACGAAAGATGAAAAGTGAAAGCTTATACATGTAATGTGAGAATTTATATATTTGGAGTTTTCTTATTTTTGAAATAAGAATATAGCATATTAAAGATAGCTATGAGACTATATAAGAGTACAGTATACCTTTGGGCAGGATTATCATGTGCAAACCATTCTCAGAGCATCGTCCAGAGAAAAACGAGAGAAATAATATATGCATGAAATCGGCACTGATAGTACGCTGTCAAAACAAGAGCAAGTCAGAGTATCCATATTGCCCAGTATGTTTCAGATATACCCCCACCAGTAAACCCGAGAGAAACAAGATATATCGTTATATTTGCAACCGTTGCGATATTTATCCAGCCGAGAGTGAGTTCTATACTATATTTTAGAGTAGGATGGGCTGAACGCGAAAGGCGGAAAGCATATTTCAGGAGTCCAAGGATGAGAAGCATCAAGAGAAGGGAAGTTCATATCATCTGAAATCCCCATGGTATAAGCCATATCGCTGTAAGAAAAATAGCGCAAGAAAAAAGAAGAAGAAATTTCCTATTCTTTTTTTCAAGCGACTTTCTGACGATATAAATCCCAGAAATAATCCATGAGAGATAGATGAGAGACCATATCGAAAAAGTAAAACCAGCAGGAGTGATCGCTGTAGGGAACATATTTGATATATCAGCCTGTGTCATCCCTCCGATGAGAAATGGAGAACCTGGAATACTCATAAGCGATGTGAATACTATGACAACTATACTGGTAACAAGGAGGATGAATCGCATAAAAAAGAATCAAGATATCTTGATTCTACAAATTCTCGGGAAAAAACAAAATTATAATATTTCGATTTTATCGATTTTGACTTCCATCATAGGACAATCATTTCGATCTGTCGGAACTCACTCGATATCATCGATAGTTTGCATATCTGAGATTACACGACCAAATATAGTATGCTTTCCATCGAGATATGAGGCATCGTCTGTGGTGACGATGAAAAACTGAGAACCATTTGTCGCTGGCCCAGCATTTGCCATAGATATCACTCATCGAACATGAGAAAGAGTATCATCGATTTCATCTTCAAATGGCTTTATCCAGAGACTCTTACCCCCACGACCAGTCCCACTCGGGTCTCATCACTGGATCATGAAGTCACGAATCACACGATGAAAACGGACACCATTGTAGTATCATTTTTCAGCAAGACCGAGAAAATTTTCGACTGCTTTTGGTGCTGAAGTAGGGAAGAGTTCGAGAGTAATATCTCCGAAATTGGTAATAAGTTTTACGGTTGGATTCATAAGAGTTTTTGTTGTTTTTCAAAATTTTTCTACATTCCAGGAATATTCATTCCCATCTGACCCATAATCCCTCGCATGCGATCTGCAGCTACTTCCTGAGCCTTTTTCATACCTTTATTTGTTGCTTCTTTGATAGCATTTTCGAGCTTTGATTGATCTTTTAGGATAGAGCTATCTTCGATGACAACTGTGACGACCTTGAGTTGACCATCGACTGTTACGACAACACCATCAAACTCAGCCTCTATATGAGTATTTGAGAGTTCATCTTGAATTTTTGTTGCTTGTTGTTGGAGCTTCATGAGCTCTTGTGCTTGTTTGTAGTCCATAAGAAAATGATAAAATTAGGGTGATGGAAGTATAGAAATTCCTCTATTTTTTGCAAATTCTTTTTTATTATGATAGATTGTCTGTATAATTTTCGAAAATTCCCACTATGCGCAAAATCATTCTTTCAATCCTTCTCATACTTTCAGCATTTTTATGTGCAAATGCACTCTTCGCAGCATGAGTTGAAATCCCATGAGGATCAATTATTGAAAAACCATCCATAGGAGTAGAAATCAAATGATGAGATATCATATCAAGCGGTCGAGATTTTGCATTTCGGATACTCTGACTTCTCAAGGTTGTTGTATCAGGTTTTGCTCTTATTTATATTGTATTGATTGGTGTCTATATGGTCGTATTCTCAGAAAATGAGGAACGAGTAAAAATGCAAAGAAAGCAATTCATATACACACTTATTGGATTTTTATTCTTAAATATTCCATGAGTTGTTTATACAGCATTTAATCCAGAAAATAAAGGAGGGGGCTTTATTGGAAATACAAATAATTGGTCAGATGTCACGGGAGGATCAGTGTTTTGGGATGCATATTGATTTGAGGGATTTTTTGGAAACCTTATAGCATTTTTACGGGTATTTGTCTTTGGTATTGCCATTCTCACACTCACTTGGGGTATTTTCAAACTCATAGTATCAGCAGGGGATGATGAAAAACAAAAAGAAGCAAAACACCGCATTACCTATGGTGCTATCGGACTTATATTTATGGGATTTGTCGAATGATGGGGGAAACTCGTTTCTGGTGGTGACTTTACAAAGTATATACCATATATCGGAAATAAACTTTTTGGAGTTGCTCTATTTTTCGCAGCACCACTTGCTATATTTTTCCTCATATGGTGAGCCTATCAGTACATCACATCAGCAGGTGATGAAGAAAAGGTCAAAAAAGGAAAAGCAATCATCGTCAATACCTTTATTGCAACACTCATACTCCTTGCTGCGATGAGCTTCTTGACTGACCTTGTAAATTTTAAACTCTAAAATATATGAAGAAAATTATCATCATTTTTGCATTAATTCTAAGTATTTGATGTGATATTAGCATTTCTCATGCTGAAGGAAAGCCTTGAGATAATACAGTGACAAATGCATGAACCTCAAAAACTGTCATAGTGACTGAACTTGTTCCATGAGCGGATTGTATTTGTGGTACAAAATGAACAGAATGAAAATTTGAATCAAATTGAAAAGTAAATGAAAGTTGCTCATCAAATATAGATGTACAAAAACGCGTCTACCAATGTACTGTACAATCATGATTTTGAAGTTTTCAAAAAATGTTTGCACAGATTATCCGATGGTTTATATTTATAGTGATGCTCCTCGGTGTCCTCGGTATCGTATGACTCGGTATCGCATGGGCATGGGCAGGTGGTGATGATGTAAAAGCAAAATGAAACCTCAAAAAATGGGGAATCAACATAGCTATAGGACTCGTGATACTCTTCTTTTTCCGATATATTCTGACGATCATTGCTCCATGGATATATAATTAAATCCACAAAGGATTATTTGATATTCTGATTCTTGTCGATATAATCGACACCATGGAACAATTTCTCTTTCAGGAGCCAATATTCTTATGGCTTGGTACATTTTCTCTAGAAAATACGATAATCACACTCATCATCTGATGTGTGGTTTTTTTGTGAGCGAGATTTTCTCGAGAGAAAAAAGCAAAGCCAATCAACAATACAAATAGATATGAACGAGTCATTCCAAAGAATGCTCTTGAGAAATATACTTTTATTATCAAAGACACTATCCAAATACTGCATCCAGAAAGAGAAGTATTTGCTCAGACAGCAACAGAAATAGCAAAATATTATCATCAAAATGAACTTATAGATATCCTAAAGGAAATTGAGACAATCGAATATTCGTGAAAAAAGACAACACAAAAAGAAATAGAAAATATAGAAAAAACTATCGGAAAATTTATAAAAAAAAGAAAATAATATGGAATTTAGTTATCCATTTGCATTCATACTTGTACCCATCTGTATCATTATTTGGTTCGTCTTTTTTCGTGAGAAAATCGGATATATCATCCCAAATCCCCTCATAAAAAAATATCGTCGCACACCATGAAAGATATATCTCTTCTGGCTCGTGCGAGTCATACTCATATCACTTCTCATCACTATGATAGCAGACTGAAGCTGGAAACAAGAAAAAATGATAGAATACAGTGAACCAAAAAATATCGTCATCGTACTCGATATATCGAGATCTATGCTCGCAGAAGATATCATACCAAACCGTATAGAATCAGCGAAAAATACAATTCATACTTTTCTGACACAAAGAAAAAATGATATGATATCACTCATAGTATTTGCTGGGAAACCATTTTTGATATCCCCATTTTCAGATGACTATACCTGACTTGCTGAGATAGTAAAAAACATGACACCATACTTTATCAGGCAAGAAAATCCAGGACTATCAGGTACAGCTATCGGGGATGCACTCCTACTCGCAAATATGACACTTTCAGGTGTGCTATGAGAAAAATCTATCATATTTATCACTGATGGGAGAGCAAATATCGGTATTGACCCATATATAGCTCTGGGGAATGGGAAAGAATATCCACCAATATATACTATAGGAATAGGATGAAGTGGAACAGGGTTTTTATCCTATACTGATGGCAACTGAAATAAACAATTTCTCTATGATGAGCATGGAAATAAGATAACAAGTGATATCGATGATACTCTCCTTTCGACGATAGCGAAAGAAACTGGATGAAGCTATACTCGAGTCACAAAAAAAGAAAATCTCGAACATATCTTTGATGAAATAAATAAAAAAATCAGTATCACGAAATGGAAAATGGAAGCAAAAACATATCCACTGACAGGGATTTTCTTTTGTATTTTTCTGATATTTCTGACTATAGAACGAGTCTACAGGAAGCATATTCTGAGACAATACCATCTCTCATAAAAAAAATTTGCTTTTTGATGAGAATTCACTATATTGCACCCACATTTCTGGATTCGTAGCTCAGTTGGTAGAGCGGAAGACTCTTAATCTTTAGGTCCCGGGTTCGAGCCCCGGCGGGTCCACCATACATGCAAAACAGATGAATCATTTTACTATCTCGAAGTAAAGCGGTTCATAAAATAAAAAATCTCAAGAAATTCTTGAGATTTTTTTTGTATGTTTCCTTTGTAAATTCTTTACAACTGAAATAAGGGATTTTACTCTTATTTAAGGGATTTTTGTGTTTTGGAATTTCATTATTTTTCTTTTTTTCGGATTCTGAGATGGTATCTTTTTCCATTTTCAGTTTCTCCATAGTCCCATACTCGTATTCTTGCTCGTTCCTTGATACAACTTTCTGTATCTTGGAAGAAGAGAGTTATATCTTCTAGGGGAATAGAGTGTTGAATCATGAGCTTAAAAACTACCTCTTCTGTATCGTTCCAAGCCTCCCTTGTTTTTATTGGTCTTTCTACAATCTTTGGAGGTGGCATGATACCATTTTTTGGTACTCCTCGTCCTGGTCAATAATACCTATTTGTATAGACAACTGTTTTCATTTTTGTTGATTTTTCTTTGGGAATCTTTCGTGGATATTTGAGAAATCGGGTAGGAACAAAATCAAAATGAGTAGCAATATCTTCACGGATTTCAGGAATATCCTTTCATCGAACATACCCAACAGTTCCTTCTTTTCCTGTTATTGGGTCTTTCCCTCTATATTCAAGGCAAGAAAAGTCTCAAAAGATATACAATGAAATGGTATTTTTTATAATCTTGGCATACCCTGTTTCTCGGTGTATGGTATACCCTACCCCATAAGTATCTACCGTCTCAAAAAATGGCATTACTTCAATAGAAGGAAGGAATGGCGTTTGACTATCTAAAAGAGTTTCTTCTTCTTTGAAAGGCACAAGAGCAAGATTCTTTTTTTCTTCTTTCGGTGGTATGTATTCTTTGTTGAGAATGGCAAATGGAGATGAGAGATGACGAAAGTTTCTATGGGGCATAATTTGAAAAAGGAAGGATACATACAGATTTATTTGAGCATGGTTCCGAATCTATATATTTATATTGTTATCTTTTTTGTTCCATTCTATTTTGTCCTATTATTGTATATACTTGATTCATTTTCCTGATTATAGAGCCATTTTTAGTATTCAGTATAGAACAAATAGACAGATACAGAACTTTTCTGGACAGATACAGTTATAGTTGATACAACTACAGAATAAATTTGAATAGATACAGAAGTATATTAAGATAGTTACAGGAATATTTCATATAACTACAGAACTTTATATTTTTGTCACAGAAAGACTAAAAAGAGTATATATCCATTTCCAATGAAAGCAATACTTGGCATGAAAAATCCCTCTCGGGAGGGAGAGAGATTTGGAGATGTTTTTCTATTCAAAAGCAATTTTGCTCATTTTATCATCTCTAAAATCTTGATTCGGAGATTGAAAGTCAAAAAATTTAATTCGTTCAAGTAACTCTTTTTCATTTTTTGAATCCCCGAGTTTATAAACTGCATCTCCTATCCAAGCATAAGCTGTATATATTTTATCTTTCGTAAGGGTAAAAAGGATTCCATCTTCACTTCCTCGTTTATATGCCCAATATGTGCCTTCTATATCATTCTTCCCTATAAATTGATTTCCTGTTTCATTCGTTGTATCCCATATTTTATTGAAACGAATATTCTTCTTCACAAATTCATTTCGTACCAATGATACAAGTGGAAAATTTACGCCCTCTTCTACCTGTTGCTGTGCGAATCATAGAGTTCCTAAGAGTATAAGAACAGCAAATACATAAAATGAAGCTATTCCTGTATTAGTGATAAGCTCACTTGTGTTATTTTCATGAAGATTCAAGTACCATGTAATTGCCATAATGAAAAGAAAGAATCCGAGAAGCCATCAGAGTTGCTTTTTTGGAATACCTTTCTTCGTTATAAGACCTGCAAGAGTTTCAAGGAGTTCAGACATATACTTAAAAGTTAAAAAATAAAAACTACTAATAAGAAAGAGACTGTGCAAATATATATCCATAAGAGCCTACTGGATAACTCTTTGCAACTTCATTTAGAAATTGTTGTTTAGTAGCTCAAAATTGTTTATAACTATAAAAAGTGATTCTAACATCTCCTTCAATTTTATTGTGTTCCAAGGCAACTCCTGTCAGTGTTCATTGTACTGTAGTTGCTCATCAGTTATTGTTTATATCTGGTCTTGTAGTAGGGCTCCCAAAACTCAAAGTCTGAGCATATTGATACGCATAAGAACTAGTTCAGCCAAAATCTTCCGCAATAGCTTGTAAAAATTGGGTTTTTGTTACTGTATTTTTTACATTGTTATAAATAGTATTTATCTGTCACTTAATAATGCTTTGTTCTTGTGCTGTTCAAGATAATCCTGTTTGATCTGTGGTTGTACCTCAAGCATTATTCTTGTTTACAGAGTCTAAACTTCCAAAGTTCAAAGTCTGTGCATACTCATAAGCATAGGAACTTGTTCAATATTTAGAAGCAATAGCAACTAAAAATTGAGCCTTAGTTATATTTGGATTAGAACTAACATTTCTATATGTTGTATTAACTTGTCATCTTATTTGATTCTGTTCAGCAGCGATTCATGTTAATCCTGTTTGTTCTGTAGTTGCTCATCAGTTATTGTTTATATCTGGTCTTGTAGTAGGGCTTCCAAAACTCAAAGTTTGTGCATATTGGTAAGCATAAGAACTGATTCAATATTTAGAAGCAATCTCTTTTAGAAAGTCAGATTGTTTTAATTTCATCTGTATATACACATTGTAATCTTCGTTCACTTGCTGTCTAATCATCGTCTGTTCCTTCTGTGTTTGAGTCATTCCATTATAGTCATTCGTTCCATTTCCTCAGATTCAAGCTCAGGAGTTGAGTCATGGGGATTGTTTAGTAGAGTTCTTGGTAGTAGAATTTAGTAAGTTATTTTCTTTATTTCCCGTAGATCCATTTACACTTCCTGTACTTGAGATATTTATCTTCCCTTTGAGAGTGTTTACTACTCCACTATAGAAGTTTGCAAGGTCTGTGTTTCCTTGTTTTTGTGCAGATTGTTGCTTGTTGGTGTACTGTTTAATGCTTATACTCACTATACGAGCTTGTATCTTTGCTACCTTTTGTTTCTGGATTCTTCGTAGCAGAGGTTCTACGATTTGTTTTTGTGCTTCGGATTGTGTATAGGTTTTGTTTCAGATAGTTATATCTCCACTACTTGCATGAGTGAGAGAAAGAAATGAAATAAAGGAGAGAAGGATAGGAAGAAGGAGTAATGATTTTCTCATAAAAAAATGGTTATAAAATAGGGATTTATAACCAAAATTAGTATATTTTTGTTGGTGTTTTGGCGAACAATAAAGAGGCAATCTACCGCTCTTGTTCGCCAAAACAATTGTATCTTTGTCTCCATTTTTGTGAAGATAAGAGTGAGCAAATAAATTGCCTCTTAAAGGTCACAAAAACAGAAAAAAAGACAGGATTAAAAAATACAATTATTTTGGCACGAACATAATATCAGTATTCAAAAATAAATCAATACTTTTTTATAAAATCATTTTTTATATCTATTCTTGACTTAATGAGATATTTTATATAATCAGATATATATCTAATAGATACAATTTATGTGAAGAAAAAGAAAGCTCATCCCGATGCACGAAAGGCTCCGCAAGAGACGAGACGAAATGGGAATCTCTGTAGATAAACTCACCAAACTTGCAGGGATACCATTTGTAAGCTATGTGAAAATAGAACGAGGAGAAAGCACAAATCCATACTTTCGTAATATTGTAAAAACTGCACGAGTTCTTGGGCTTTCTCTCGATGAACTCGCACGAGATATGTATCTCGAAGATGAAGAATCTACGGAATCAAAAACCAAATAATAAATCCATTATTCTCTTATGAACCTCTCCGCTATATACTGCCGTGTATCTACAGACGACCAAGAATCTCATGGGTCTTCTTTACCATACCAAGTAGAGACATGTTTGAAATATGCACAAGAAAATGAACTTACTTTGGGAAAGAAAACAAGTGGAGAAAGAGCAATATTCCAAGAACAATTCTCAGGAGCATATTACGATAGACCTCAGCTCTTAGAGCTTCTTTCACTTGTAAAGACTGGTAAAATTTCAACTGTTATTTTCACGAAACGAGACCGAGTAGCACGAGACCAATATGTATTTCAGAGGATCAAAAAAGAAATAGAAGAAGCAGGAGGAAAAATGATATTTGCAGAAGAAAAACTTACAGGAGATACCGCCATAGATTCTTTTATGGGAAGTACGATTGTAGGATTTGCAGAGTGGGAACGAGAACAGATAAAGAGGCGAACGCATGCAGGAAAAGTACAGCATGCAAGAGAGAATAAGTGGAGTTTTGCTTTTGTTCCATACGGATATACGAAAAATCCCACGACAAAACAACTCGAAATATTCGAGGATGAAGCTCGTATAGTTCGTCTCATATATCGTCTCTATCTCGAAGAGGGACATACACTCGATGGGATTGCTCGGTATTTGGACAATGAAAAAATCCCTCCACCTTCACTTTCCACAAAAGGAACAAATAACCAAAAGAGCATAGCAAATAGCAGAAAGAATATTTCATGAAAATGGATAGCTTCCACTATTTATAGAATATTTGAACGAGGAGAACTCTATAGCGGAACATATACCGCCTTTCGTGATATATACAAGACTGTTGCAGGAAAAACACAAAAGATAGGAGAACGAGAAAAAGATTTATGGGTAATCATACAAGTTCCACCTCTTGTTTCCGTAAGTGAAGCGGAAGAGGTATTAGAAAGATTGGAACAGAACCGAAGATTTGCAAAGAAACGCTCTGTGAGAAGTTATCTTTTACGAGGAAAGCTCCTTTGTGATTGTGAAAGTCCGTACCATAATATGGTGGGATATCCTTGACAGAAAGTGAAAAAAGGAAAAGACGGAAAGGCTCTTGTAGATACTGAGGGAAACAAGATAAAAGATTACTATACAAACTACCGTTGTAGTCTCTTTAGTATAGGGAAAACGGATGAATCGAGAAGGTGTAGTAATCATATATCAGGAATCAAGATAGAATCTCTTGTAATAGATACTATAAAAGAGTTGTTTCTCTCTCCTGAGAGCATGTTTGAATACGCTATAGAGCGAGAACAAGGAAACGGAGGAAAAACATGAGAAAACGCATGAGAAGGGCAAATAGAGTGAGATTATACCGAGCTAGTCGAGAAACTCAGAAACCTCATGAAGAAACACGAGAGAATCGAAGAACTTTTTGTAGATGGGACTATCTCGAAAGAACGAATGAAGGAGATGAAAGAGCATGTCGGAAATGAACAAGCGAGACTTGCAAAGATACTTGAAAAAGAAGAACAGATTTTAAGGCAAGAGGCTTTTTCTACTTCTGCTCGGGAGTCATGGGAAACCATACGAAAGGAACTCTGAGCACAGATAGGAAGATTCTTTCTTGAAGCGACAGAAGAAGAACTCCGAAGCCTTATAGAACTTCTTGTGGATAGAGTTATGATAACTCATGGGGAGAAAAAACATGTTGTTATTCGCTTCAAGATTCCTCTTGATATTCAACTTGAGGAAAAATATATGGAAGATGCGGAACTCTTTGCGGATGATGAACATGGAAAGGAAACGAGTATTGGAACATATAATTTTCCAACCATATTTCCTCTTGGAGAAATCCATACCCCAATAGTCTCAAAAGAACTACAGTTTGAAGAATCTGAACAGAAAAAAGAGGAAGAGAACAAGAAGAGAAGCAAAAACGACAAGTGAGGAAAATGAGGTGGAACATGAGGAAATAGTATCTCTTCGGCTATCTCAAAAACACTTGGTTACCTAAAGAAAAAATATACTCTGAATTGCAGGCTCGACCATTTAATACAAACGATAAGTATCCGTATAAGTATCCTGATATTTATACGGATGTTCCGTTAAGTATCTATATTCCATTAAACTTGAAGAAGTATGGAAGCAAAAACAGTAAAACAAGTAATTGAGGAAGCAAAAAAGATAAAATTTGCTGATCCGGTAAATAAGAAGTCTTGAGATGTATACAGAGTAAATTTTGTTGTTGATGATGAATTTAATGTAAATGGTCCAGTAAAGTATACAACTTGAGTAAATCTTGATCCAACCATCAAAAATAGTTATCTCAAAAGTGCATTCATAATCAGTGCTTGAGTCTGAACTAAAGATGACACTCTAATTAAAAAATATTTACATTAAATAAGATAGAACAATAAGTAATAGGAGATCCAAAAGGGTCTCTTTTTTTATGGTTATAATACAGTTTAGATAAAGTTAAGAATATGCCATCATTTTATATGGTATAAATACAGTATAAATACGGTACATAAAATTTAATATATATGAGTTTTTTTATCCTATTGTTTCATATAAGATTCTTGATTTTTTTGGATTTTTCCGTATATTTCATGTGCCAAATTGTCATTTTAGAAACATATCCCATAAACGGAAGAAAGGGCGACTTATAGCCCACATTCTTTGTCTGTTTATGGATTTTGGAATGACAGTTTGGCGACTCGGGCTTGAGTCGCCCTTTTTTATTCCTTATTTTCTATTAAATATGATTAACTGTAAATTTTGTGGCGGTCAAATCAATGATGAGGCAATAAAATGCCAACATTGTGGAGAATTCCAAGATCCAAAATATAAATGGAAAGGGGTTCAAGTAAAGCCATCACTCTTTCAAAAAGTATTTTGCACACATTGTTATCACACAGGATCACCAAAAACTATTACAAAATGATCAATATTTCTTGAATTACTTTTATGGTGTTGTATGATTATACCATGAATGATTTACTCATGATATAGAGCAAAGAGTAGGTACTGTATTTGTTCAAAATGTGGCAGTGATCAAGTAAACTCACTCTAAAAATCAATGATTGTAAAAAGCAATATTTTTCATACAATATTGTGAAGTTACTTATCGTTTACAATACCATGCAAAAATCAAACGATATAGAGGCGATAGAAAAAATTCGTCCTGCTATTTACTTACGTGTTTCAACCGAAGATCAATGAAATCGATATGGATTAGATCTACAAAAACATGCCATTGATCATTTCATCAAAACCAGAGCTGATTATACAAGTGATAATATACCCATCTATATTGATTAAGTAAGCTGAACTTTTGGTTATCAAAATAGACCGGAACTCAAAAGGCTTTTTGATGATCTAAAATATTCCCGAGATTGAGAAAAACCATTTGATGTTGTGGTAGTATACAAAATAGATCGATTTGCAAGAGACCTGAAAGTATTACTGGATGTAATTTGAGAATTATCATGATATGGTGTATCTTTTGCATCAACTCAAGAAATGATTGATACAAGTACACCATTTTGAAAGGCAATGCTATGAATTTTGTGAGTATTTGCAGAATTAGATAGAGATATGATTGTGGAAAAAACACAAGCTGGAATCGAGAGAGCTGTTGAACAATATTGAGTATGGTATAGGGGGAAATTTGGCTATGATAAAGATAGTGATAAAAGGCCTATAATTAACAAAGAACAGTCCAAAATCGTGAAAAGAATATTTTTACTATTTACTGAACAACAATACCCTGTTTCTAAGATTTGTGATACTTTCACAAAAGAACAGATACTTATACCAAAGGCATGGGAAATGATAAATAATTTCTCAAATATTTCAGTAAGAGATAAATATCGATGGAATGATAAAACAGTAAGATGAATACTATCTGATGAGGTTTATACATGAAAATACTACTTTAATAAAACAAGAACGATTAAGGATAGGGTTACTTGAAGATCTACTACCATAAAGCTCTCAAAAGAAGAATGGCGATTATCTGAAAAGGAACATGCACCAATAATAGATCAAAAAACTTTTGATAAAGCACAAATTCTTTTGGACCAAAAAAGATGAAATTACCAAGATAGTAGTGATTATGTTCTCTGATGACTCATTAAATGTGATTATTGTAAGGATGATAAAAGAACCGGTATGGTTTGATGGACTTGAACATCATCAAATGGATCTAAATTTTATATTTGTTCATGAAAAAATAGCCAAAAGTACCCCACTCATCAATGTTCTACTATTCCTATACCGAAAGAAGAACTTGAACAAATACTAAAGGAACAAATCAAAGATTTAATATTGAATCCCGAGGCTATTAAGAAACATTCAAATAAAATTGCCTGATATATTGATAAGCAAGATATAATCACATGAGAAATCGATAAGATCAATCAAGAAATCAGTAAGCTAAAAGAAAGATGGTCCGATATTGATGAGGTGCTTACGAGCTGAAAGTCTGAAATTACCTGACATAAATACAATAATTTAGTTTCACAATTCAAAAATAATTTAGAAGAGTTAGAGATCAAAAGACAAGATTTACAAAATCAACTCTCAAAATCAGTAGAGAAAGAAAAACAAGTAAGAGCATTAGAGTATGTAAGATCATCTATTGGTGATTTGGAAGCTGTTTTTACTGATAATGAGAAATGTAAGGAACTATTTAAGATTCTTATTGATAACATCACTATATACTCTGAAATAGATGATACAGTCAAGATAACCGGAAGAAAGAAACAAGGATGAAAAAAACAGGCCATACCAAAATGAATCATAGTAAACTTTAAATTACCCCAAGAATTCCTTAATGATGTATTCATGTGAGATGATCTCAAGAATACAATCAAGAAACAAAGTACAAATTAATTTGCATTCTATGCCAGCAAACGAACCAGTTAAACAACATACTGTGCCTTGCTCATACTTATCTGGTTTTTCAATTGATCCTTCCTGAAGGGATAGTATTATTGAAACATATAACTTTAAAACCAATGAATCCAAGCCCCTCAAAGTAAATACAGTAACAATAGAAAAGAACTTTTATACCCTATATGACGATGATGGAAGTCCTGATTTCAGTATAGAACATTTCTTTTCCCAATATATAGAATCATGAATAAAAGAGATTGTTCGGAAAATAGAATGACATATTGACTTAACTAATGATGAAAGAATATATTTAGCTGAATTTATGACTTTTCAAGAAATGAGGTCAACATTTAGAAGATCTTGGGATTGAGTCCAGAAGGCAAAAATGATTAAAATGATAGGAAGATCTGTATTGGAGCATTTAGAAGATCAATGAGAGCGATTAGAGTCATTTAGAAGATCAGTTTGAAAGGAATTATGAATTTCCTTATCAGATGTGGAATGTGTAGATTTTTTAGAAAAGGTAGATAATTGAGAGGAAATAAATGTAATCGATAAAGAATGATCTCTTAGGGCAATGATTGAGCTTGCTCCTGAAATGGCAAAGTATCTCTTACAAAGAAGGTGGCAATTTATTGAGGCACCAAGATGATGAAGATTTATTACCTCGGATTATCCATTGTATCTTCATAGAGACAGGGATATGCCTAAATTTTATTGAGTTTGATATGCAACAGCTGAATATATTGGCTTTCCTGTATCAAAAAACATATACCTGATGGCTCATCAACCTGATTCCAAATACACAATACCAACCTATTGAACTTTAATAAATCCTCGCCAGATTCGTGAACTCAATCTTGTTACAGCACAATGAGCAGATAAATGGTTAATGGGGGCAAATTGAGTATTGGTAAATACAATTGCACAAAGAATAATTCAAGTAAGGAAAACAGGTATGAGATAGGATAGCTTAAAAGTAAATTTGAAAGCAATTAATTAATAACTTGAAAAGAATCTCAATTAGTCTATAATTTTCTCAAAGAAATATACATCTAAAATTACCAAGCTTATGTCATCTATGAAACAATCATGGATAGAAAGAAATGTTAAAATAGAATGATTTGCAACTTGGCAAGATTTCTGTGATAGATTACTAACTTCCATATATCCAGATTACACTACTGTTAGAGCCTGATGAAGAAATGGGGATATGAAAAATGATTGATATTGTGTAATAGATAGACGTTATTTTCAGGCACATTCAACAAGATGAGAAACTTCGGAAACAACAAAGAATAAAATCAATAAGGATTATGATGGATTGGTAGCAAAATGGGAAAATGTACAAGAATGGGTCTATATATATAATGATCCAAATATTTGAGAGGTCGAAAATCACATTGATACCCTACGTCAAAAAGAGTTAGGTAAACGCACTATTACAGCATGGGGACCATTACGAATTTCAGAAGAAATCATGAAACTTCCAAATGAAAAGATAGAATATATTTTATGAGTTCGATTACCTTGAGAAGAAGATGAATTATCAGATGATATATTTTATGAGATTACAAAATATATTAGAAAGAAAAGAACTGAAGCTACACTGGAAGATAACTGATCCAATATATCATTAATTGATAAAATTCATTTAAACTTTGATGAAATAGAAGAGGCTGATGTATTAAAGATGATCAAAAGAGCCTACTCCGATGTAATCAGTGTAAAGATGTACATGGAAAGCATGGGGAAAGAAATTAATAGTGATATATGAATACTGATAACTCTTATGGAGTGTGAATATAAAATAATAAAGGATACCCAAGATTTACAGTCCAAGATTGAAGATAGTACTATCTTTATGACTATTTCGCATGCCATAGTACCATCCGATAAACTAAGTACTTCAATCTATTATCAACGTGCTTGATTGGCCATGGTTCTGTACATATTTGAGCTTTGTTATTTTGGAAAAAAGAGTGAATATGATCAATTAAATTTATTCCCATGATAATACCTCAGAAATTTGAAAATCTCCATGATTCCTTATTGGTCATTTGAGCTAAAATACTAAAAGATATCCAAAAAGAAGAAGTATGAAATATATATACTTTTTATGATGATTTTAGTAAAAAATATGCTCTATCTTTTGATACATATTCTGATATATTATTATTTTTCTGGTTAACAGAGTTAATTCAAATTAAGGGTAAACACTTCTATTATAAAAAAATAAAATGTATTTAAGAAAACTATACACATCACCGCCTTTACCTGTATGAGAAATAAAATTTCATAATGGTGTAAATATAATTTATGGCAAAAAACTCCGCATAGAATGAGGGGGAGAAAATCCTATCAATGAAAAAAAGAAAAAATCTCCTAACAATAACCTTGGAAAAAGTACTTTACTGGATTTAATTGATTTTTGTTTAGTTTCAAAGTTTGATGAAAAGAGTAGTAAAAGATTATTCCATGCACATGAAAAATGAGTTTTACTTAATACTGAAGTATTTTTAGAATTTGAGATAGACCGAAAAATCTACACCATAAAAAGATGATTTACTAATCCTAATAATATTACTCTTATTGATGAGGATGGGGAAAGCTCATATAATACCGAGGGAATGAAACACATATTATTCTTTAAGATTTTCCAAGAAGCAAACGAGTACACTGAGGATACCATGATAAAGGATACTTATTTCCGAACTATAATGAGGTTTTTTCTTAAAATAGACAAGAAATGAAAATTAGCTTTTGATGATCCAATAAAATATGATTCCAATCAAGAATTAATGCAATTAATTGCAGTACACTTCTTTTTAATGTGAATTAAAAATACCATCTCAGTAAGAAATGAGGAAATACAATCTGAAATTAAAAAAATAAATATAACTCTTGAGGCTGTAGGTGGCTTCCTGAAAGAGAAGTACTGAAAGGATTTTTTAGCATGAGCTGAAGCACACAGAAATTCTATCTCATTAAAAATCGATAGTGATAAGGATTTACTTGCCAATTTTACGTTGGCTGGAAGCTATGATGATATTATTAGTAAAATCAATACCTTTACAGCAACTATTAAAGATTTAACCACCTCAATTAACCTCTCAGAAGAAAGATTAGAGAAATATAAGTTTAGTATAAGTGATCAGTGAATCGATAATATTAGTGCTACTAAAGTTGCAAATATTTACAAAGAATGTAATGAATTATTGGCTGATTCAATTAAAAGAACTTTGACTGAAGCAATTGAATTCAGAAAAACCATCATAGAGGGGAGAAAAGAGTTTCTTACATCAGAAATAGAAAGTTTAGCAATATCAATTAAAAATTTAAGAGAAAAACGTTTGTCCATAGAAAAAGATAGGGCCATGTATTATCAAATAATTAATAATCCTGATTGAATTAAAGACTTAGTTCAATGATACAATCAATTAGAAGATAAGACTAAAGAGCTTGCTGAATTAAACTGAAAACTTTGAACATACGAGGATATCTCAGATAAGAAACAAGATCTTGCTACAAAAATAAATAATATAAATACTGAAATCTTAGACTTCAGTAAAAATTACCTTAGAGATGCACAGATGGAATTTCTCAAGAAGATTACTGAATTACATAATTATATCTATCCTTCAGAAGAAACCGATACAATATTTTCTATTACGCCAGATATAGAACTTCCGGAAAAATTTAAAATTAACGTACTTCCAAATAAAGTGTTTTGAAAATGACGAAATCATTGAAGAACATTAATTTATGATTTAGCGATACTTTCAAATAGAGTCTTAGAAAATCTTTCAGGACCTGTATTTTTAACACATGATTGAATCTTTGATTGAATGGATAAAACACAAATGATAAAGACATTTAGTTATATTAATAAGTTAAGTGAAGATCATCAAATTCAATATATCACAACGGTAAATGAAGAATGATTAATAACAGAGGATTTCTGAGATAAAGCTGATATTCAAATCTTTGATACGGAGAATTTATGATGAATGTTACTAATCGAGTTAAATCCGGATAAAAAACTCTTTTGAAAAACCTTTTAATTATATTACTTATGAATTGAACTATCTCACCATCTTTCATTTGTAAAGACTTTACAGTTGAAACTTTCTCAAGCAGGCAATAACCATTTACCTTAAAAGGAACTTCTAGATTAATCTAGAAGTTCCTTTTTGATTATTTTGCAAATATATAGATATATGTTATAATATAAATATTATAATCAAAAAATATGCTTATCTCAGCTATTCGTAAATGAACCGACCTTTCATCTTCTGAAAAAGCAGATATCATTTCTAGAATGTTTTCCATTCAAAATCTATGAGAAAGAGATAAAATAAGAAAGTCTCTAGCGGAAAAATATGGAATTTCAGAATGAACTATAACTTCATTTATTGCTCATGAAACTATGAGAAGACTGAGAAGTTGAAAATGAAATCAGGGAGACTCTCAAGAGTGAAATGTAAATATAATCAGAACTAAAGAGGAATGAATTGATGAAAATCTTACTCAATGAGTACAAGAGTCTACTCAAAACCGTGTATATACAATCACAACACTTTCAGAACTTACTGAAGAAATGAGAGAAAATATCCTAGAAGAGTTTTGAGATATAATTAGAAGTAGTGCTAATGATTCAGTGTATGACTACTACCAAGATATTGAGGCAATATCTGAATACTACAATATTGAACCATCTATACTAGAACAATTCCTGAAAAACAGATATAGTTGGCTCTGAGCGAAACTCGAAGAATTCAAAAAATGAAGAACTCTTAGGGAAGAAGATAAAATAAATATTCGACTCTATATTGAGCAATGAGTTAGTGAAAAAGATAAGAAAGAAAGACGAAAAGAAATGGCTCAAAAATATTGAGTAAGTACCTATGTTATCTGAGCAATTACCGCATGGAAATTTACCGAAAATGGGTGAGTAGTATTGAAGAAAGATAGTTTCAGTGACAATATGGAAGTAGAGGTCCTATTAAAGAATGAATGAACTCAAGAAGTACCTGAGATAGCAATATCTAAAGAGGAATTATGACAACAAGTCTGAAATAGTATAAAACATATTCCAGTCGGTCAGCCTAGTCAACTAGAAGCAAAAGAAATATCGAATCACCAAATACCAGAAACTCTAACTGAAGTGATAGATGAATGAGAACTTATATTTACAGAAGAGGATAAGATATTTATTTGTGAGTTTGCTCAAGACTTTGAATTCAGTACTAGTGAACAAAGATTAATCTTCCTTCAAGATATTTTTGATCTATTCCCAGATGCTACCATTGATGATATAAAGAACATAATTCCAGATTTTCCTGACGATACAGTCCATAAAAATACTAAGAGGAGTTGAGAATGAATGTGAGCTCTTGTGAACTACAACAATGAGGTAAAGAATAAGTGGAGACAAAAACTCAAAGAATTCATAGATGAGAATACAGAAAAAGAAAAGAGAAAAGATATGAAAGTACTCTGTCTTCCTTGAATAGAATGCCTTGAGATACCTCTTTATCTTGAACTTGGATTTAAACCAGAAAATATTGTATGAGTTGAGGCTTGAATCATAAAATGAAAAAAAGACATAGAGCTCATTGAGAAATTCAAAGTCAATGCAAAAAAATATTGAATTCAAACAAGAATAGGTAAACTTGAAAAAATACTTGGCACTGAGGATACAGTATTTGATATAGTAAGTTTGGATTTCTTGGGACCAGTAAACAATACTACTAATCAAATCCTAGAAAGCATTAAATATGCCCATAGATCAATTGTACTAACAAATTTTCAGGGTAAAAGAGAATGGAAACAACAAGATGTTTTGCGTCATTTTGAATCAAAACATGATGGTGCCTGAAAAATGTTACACAATGGATGAATAGATTATATGGTGGAAGGGGGGAATAGTGATATTGAGTTAAAAGAAACGAGAGATGGACTCGCAATAGGTGCATTTGTTGCAAATGCTACATTTCAATGAGGATATGCAGCTAATTATTGAACATATTGAAAAGTTATACCTCAAATTGCCTTTTCAATCAGACATCTTATCGAAAAGGATTCATTAGAATGAATACGAAAAGAAATGCATTATCAAGCAATACAACTATTCATAATGAATGAATCATATAGACTAGCTGTAGCCTTAACTGATAGTCTTCCGTATAAACCTAAAGATGAAATTATAGGAAGAATTCATGTTTTTTTAAGGTCCATATTGGCGAGTACAAATTTTGTAATGCAACATAAAAGTTATGAATATAAATGAAATAATGTTCCAATGTTGAGTGATATGATTGTATTAGATGGTTTAGATATGAATATATTTGATAAGAAATATCCAGAACTTACTTTATATATAATGAAAATTTTGATGTATACTTTTTCTACTAAATGAATCAGAGGAGTAAAATTTCAAAATATTAAAATATGAAACATTAAAAAAATATGAAGAAATATTGTATGTTGAAATGATGGAGAAATAGTCGCAACAATCGATCATTTGAAATTTATGAATGAATTATGGGAATTTTGAAAGTGGTATACTAAGAAGAATGTATTTGCAAGTAAACGTGAGCAAATAATATAAAGGCTTATTCAGAAGAATGCAAAAGATTGGTATAATAGGTATTCTAAAAGACTTTACAACTGTAATTTTCTAAATATACTATTCCACATTGATTTACTTCATTATTTTTCTGCTCATGAAATCAAAAGTTTCTGAGTCTCGGAGAAATTTTATAGATTCAATTTGACTACCATAAAAAAATAAAACCCTATTTGCAAAAATAGGGTTTTTACTTTCTCTTTAACCACATATATATCTTTCCATAGAGAATATGCAAACGAGTAAAGTGGATAAATAGAAATATATAGTACTGCGTTCTTTTGAGTCAAAAGAGGAGTGCTAATCCGGTGATAAAAAATACTATTCAAAAAGGAATAGGTGTAAATATTCAGAGAATTCCAAATAGAACCGATACAATACCGAAAGCTATGCGTATCAAAAAGGGGAGTCTCTCAAAGCGTTTCCAAAGAGGTGAATTTTTGACCTGAGAAAAAAGCGAATAAATGATTCTTTGTAAAAGTTTTTTTGCCATATGAATTTTCCTGAGATTATAGGAATAATTTTATTTTTTCAAAAAAAGAAAAATCCCCATGATTTCATGGGGATTTTTTATAACTATTCACCTCTCTCAGAATGAGCATGATGTCCAGCATCTCCGCGAGGAGGTCTATCATATCCGCCTTCACGACGAGATGCACCACCGTCATTTCCACGGTAACCACCACCGAACCCACCTTCGCGGCGAGGAGGTCTATCTCCAAAAGATTTTCTTTCTCCTTGGTATCCACCTTCCTCACGACGAGGAGGACGAGATGCACCACCGTCATTTCCACGGTAACCACCACCGAACCCACCTTCGCGTTTTTCAGCATATCAACCACCAGAAGAGGCTCCACGGTAACCACCTTCACTCGATGATCCTCCTCGATATCCTCCAGCACTAGAACCACCAGAGTAACCTCCAGAAGAGTTTCCGCGATATCCACCTCCGCTTCCTCCACGGTAACCACCTCCAGAACCACCACGACCACGGTATCCACCTCCGCTTCCTCCACGAGGAGCTTCGCGTTTTACACGAGGAATCATGACTCCTTCTGGATCGACTTCAGTGATTTCTATCTTATGCATTCGTTCGATTCTTTGAAGTTGTCTCTCCTCTTCGCTCGAAACAAACATGATAGCATGACCACTTGCACCCGCACGACCCGTTCGTCCGATACGGTGAATATATGATTCTGGATCATGTGGAACATGGTAGTTGACCACGAGATCGATATTGTTGAGATTGAGACCACGACTCGCTACATCTGTACCGATAAAAATACGGACATGACCTTCTTTAAATGATTTGAGAGCATTGATACGATCTCTCTGGAACATATCACCATGGATAAATGCAGCTGAAAAACCATCACGATGAAGATATCTTTCGAGCTCTTCAGTCTCATGTTTTCGAGCAGTAAATACCATGACTTTATGATCAGGAAATCGTTCCATAGTTTTCTTGAGAAGTGGATACTTATCTCTGATACCAACACGCATAAATACATGATCTATAGTATCAACAGTAGGAGTTTGAGAGAGGATAAGTGACTCATATCATCCGATGATATGAGTATCGAGCATACGAGTAATCTCACGAGTATATGTCGCAGAGAATGTCATAACTTGCTTGATACTTGGGACTTTTTCCCAGATATCGATCACTGCAGCAGAGAACCCCATATCCATCATCTGATCCACTTCATCGATGATGAGCATATGAACTTCTGAAAGATCGATAGCACGGCGTTCGATGAGATCTGCGAGACGACCTGGAGTAGCGATGATAACCTGAGGACCAGCTTTGAGTCATTCTATCTGGCGACGCATAGGAGACCCACCAAAAACCGCCATAGAACCCATACGCATATCACGAGAGATATTGTAGACTTCATCACGAGTTTGCATAGCAAGTTCACGAGTTGGCTCGAGGATGAGAACTTGTGGCTTTCGAGTTCTTGGTTCGATACTATTGAGAGCAGGGATGACGAAAGCTGCAGTCTTTCCAGATCCCGTATGAGACTGGACGACGATATTTTTGCCATCGAGAGCAAGTGGAATCACTTTACTCTGGACATCTGTTGGTTCATGATAACCAAGTTTTGTCAGAGCAGAGACGATCTCAGCTCGGAGGGCAAGGGTAGAAAAAGACATAATAAAAAATGTGAAGTGTCCGATTTTTGAACACAAAAAATAAAAACTCAGTTAAATACAAAATTCTTGGGATAACAAGCATAAAAAATATGCTTCGTATAGAATACTAGTAGTCCTTATGCCCAGAACTGAGAACTGAGAACCGCTTACTAGTGAAGAGAAGCGGTTTATATGAAAATATAGGCTCCTCGGAAAAAGAAATTGTGAATGGAGTATAGAGAAGAAAGAAGAAAAAGCAAAAGATTATTTATACCCTTTTTTGTACCCATTCCTTCAGTCCATCCAAATCATCGATAGAAAATTTTGTATCTTTTTCGATACCATGGATACGAATCCAAATACGAGTCACTCAGAGAGCAATATTTGAGAGATAATCTTTGAGATCAAGTAAATCCTCTTTTGTCCAGTAAGTCGGAATATCTATATAATAATTCTCTATAATATCAGGATTCTTTCCTGCATTTCTCGGGTTTTCAGCCACTCATGCGAGAGCTCGAAATTCTGAAATACCAAAACTCTTTATCGGCTCAGCTCCTGAGGCTTTTTTTCAAAATCATCCAGAAAGACTCACACTGATTTCATCTCGTTCAGTATCAAAACGAACTCGTCCATCCACGACGAGAATCCGATCTTCTTTTATTTTTTCGACATATTTTTCATAGTCACGAGAAAATATCACCAAACGAAAATCAAAACCAGCAGATTCGAGTGTCGCTATCAGCATCATTCCTCCACTTTTTGTCTGAATCGGCCGAACATCATGGACTATACCAATAAGAGTGGCATAAATATTTTCTTCTAGCTCCTCTTGTTTTTGTACTGGAGGAATAACTACAGTCTCAGATTCTTCATCCGAGACTGTTTGCATATCAGGAGGTTGTCCATCCATACCTGCAGAATCAAGAACAGTATTTCATCATCCCTGAGAAATCATTCAATCTTCCTTTTTACTCAACCACTCATAGATCACTCAGATATTTTTGGATTTTTTCTGTATAAAATCAGAAAGTCAATCAAGCGGATGACCAGAAACAGGATATCAGATAATCGTCTTTTCTCATCGAATCATTTCTTCGAATGTCATAGGTCTCTCAGGGATAAGATCAAATCGCCTATGGTCGATATGGACATCCACCATATCAAAAAGTCACATCTGGGAAGTTTCTTTTTTCGACTCTATTTCTTTCAGATACGCTGTCATTTTTACTATGCTCGCAAGGAGACTATTTCTCTCACCAAAAGCATCAAGTGCACCAGAATATATAAGTGCTTCAAGAGATTTTTTATTGATAACATCACCACCAGTGCGTTCGATAAAATCAGATATACTTTCAAATTTTTTCTCTTTCACAGCAGTCCGAATAGTTCCTATTGGACCGTCTCAAAGTCATTTGATAGCCTTAAGCCCGAAGCGGATATTTGCATTATCAATAAATGTAAAATGTTGCCTCGACTCATTTACATCGGGAGGGAGAATTTTCACACCTTTCATACTTGCTTCTTCGATTTCCATTCTGATTCGGTCGATATCTTCTTCATCAGATACCATGAGTGCCGTCATGAATTCAGTTGGATAGTATGTCTTCATATATGCCGTCTGATAGGCAATCATCGAATAACATGCAGCATGAGATTTATTGAATCCGTACCCCGCAAACGGCTCAATAATTTCATCAAAGATATATATAGCAAGTTCTTCAGGATGTCACTCTCGTATCGCTGCATCGATAAACTTTCCTCGTTGTTCCATGAGGAGTTCATATTTCTTTTTACCGATAGCACGACGCAGTATATCAGCCTCACCAAGAGAAAAACCGGCAAATGCTTGCACAAGTTGCATGATTTGTTCTTGATATACGGCGATACCATAGGTTGGCTTGAGGATAGATTCGAGAGATGGATGCGGATATTCGACGATTTTTCGACCAAATTTTCTATCGATAAATTCTGGGATATATTGCAGTGGACCAGGACGATAGAGTGATACCATCGCAATGAGATCTTCAAAACTTGATGGTTTGAGCTCTTTGAGATATCGTCGCATTCCAGAGGATTCAAACTGAAATACTCAGGTCATATCTCATTCACCAAAAAGGGAGAGAACTTTTGGGTCTTCATAATCTATTTTGAGAAGATCAACACGAGTTCCGTGAGTTTCCTCGACAATACGGACAGCTCGGTCAAGGATAGCGAGGTTTCGGAGTCAAAGAAAGTCCATTTTAAGAAGCCCAAGGGTCTCAAGTGGTCAGGCAGAAAATTGAGTCACAGTCGTAGTTGGATCTTTTGGTGGTGGCTGGAGAGGACAAAAATACTTCATCGGTTCAGGAGCAATGATCACGGCACATGCATGGACTCAGAGCTGACGGACAGTTCATTCGAGCTTGAGGGCGGCGTCGATTACTTTTGTATATTTTTGTTCTGTTTCATAGAGTTTTTTGAGTTCACCCGATTCTTCGAGTGCTTCCTTGAGGGTAATTCATGGACGACCAGGAATGAGTTTTGCAAAATCATTCATATCCTGAAAGGGGATTCAGAGAGCTCTTCCAGCATCTTTTACAGCAGCTCTCGCGGCAAGTGTGCCAAAAGTACAAACCTGTGTAACATGATCTTTTCCATATTTCGCGCGGACATACGAAAGTACCTTATCTCGTCATTCATCAGAAAAATCCACATCGATATCTGGCATACTCACACGAGCAGGATTCAAGAATCGTTCAAAAAGAAGTCAGTATTTGAGTGGATCTATATCTGTAATTCCAGAAAGATATGCGAGTATCGCACCAGCAGCAGAACCTCGTCCAGGTCAGACAGGAACTCCATTATTTTTTCAATACCTGATAAAGTCAGCTACAATACAAAAATATCAATTAAATCCCATGAGTTCAACGACCGTGAGTTCATATTCGAGACGACGCAGTATTGATTTTTTCTCATAAGAGAGGGATTGTACGAATTGTATCTTTTCAGGAGAATAATATGACTCTGCAAGCGTATACAATTCTTCTACAGACATTTCAGATATTTTTTTATCTATTTTTGATACTGCGATTTTATGCAAAAGTATATCTTTTTCTGATTCTGAAATTCAAAAATCATATCGATAGTTCAGTCATTCAATACACATAGTACGCAAAAGCCACTCTTCAGTTGTTTGATTTTTATATTGAATTTCTCATTGATTTATCGTATCGATAAATCAAGTATACTTATCATACTTTTCAGACTCTTCAGAAGAAAGCGGGAAAACAGGAATTTTATAAGCACCGTATTCGATTTTGAGATCTATACTTTCTGTGATTTTTAGAGTATTTTCACAGGCTCTTGGTGCATACACAAAAAGTTCCTCCATCTCTCCTGAAGGTCGAATAGAGTAATCACCATTCATAAGCGTGGCTCTATCTGGATCATCGAGATCACGACTCATAGCAACAGCTGACATCATATCCTGCACCTCAGCATCGTCAGGAGTGATATAATATGCATTATTTGTTCATACATATTCATAGCCATGGGTTTTTGAGAGACGCAGAATTGTTTCATTGATTTTTGGTTGCATCGGTTTATCTGGATGTTCCTCTATTTCTAGGTAATAGTTTCATTTTCAGAACAGTTTCTGATAATACTCTATTCTTTCACATATATAGGAGTCATCTTTTCCTGTAATGATATTTTGTCCTATTTCACCATACATAGATCCAGAGAGAGCAATTATATCACTATGAAAATTTTCCAAAAGTTCGAAATCAATACGAGGACGCCCATTATAATACCCCTCAACCTGAGACAGAGTAACAAGCTCTATGAGATTATGATATCCAACTATATTTTTTGCGAGAAGAACAATTTCATATATTTCATTGTCTTTATCCCGATTGGTTCTTCATTTCTTTGAAATATAAAACTCAACTCAAATAATAGGCTTTATATCATTTTTTATACATTCCTCATAAAACTCAAATGCACCATACATATTCCCCGCATCAGTGATGGCAATAGCTGTCTGACCGAGTTCTTTTGCTCGTTTCACGAGGCGTTCAGGATCACCAAGTGCCTGCTGAAAAGTGTAGTGAGTATGGTTGTGGAGATGGACGAATGACATGCCGGAAGTATATGAAAAAATAGGAAATTACCAAAAAATACTCAAAAATTTGCATTTTGGAAAAAAGCGTGCTAGCATAGTTTTACTACTTTTTAATCTTTTCTCTTATGTGACTTTTCGACGACCTCCTCAAAAAACCTTCCGATACAGCAGGAAGCACTACTCCAGTATGAGGAACTGGAGGAGCTAATCCGAGTGATCCTACACCTACACCAGCACCAGTACAAACAGCTCAAGTTACCACAGAATCAGTAAGTCCAATTATCAAAATCGAAAAAACTGATGAACAATCCATTTCGACCGATAGCTTCTTTTCTAATATGACGACAACTGCATCTACAAATACAGTTGCAACCCCAACGGAACCTCAAACTACCCAAACAGAATCCATTGTTTTGGAAAAACCTGAAACAAGTGGTATTCTCAGTATTTCAGAAGAAACTCCTACAACCGGAAGTATGGATATACTGATGTGACTTGATAGTTCAACTCAAACTACACCAAGCACAAGTGATCTCATGTCTATGGTATCCAATCAAGCAACAGCCGAAGCTCCTATCGTAAATGAAATTCCTGTGGCTACAGAAAATACATCAACTCTCACATCAAGTTCCGAGAATGTATCATCTCTTTTTGGAGGAAGTACTCCAGTAAATGAGGAAATCAACATTGTATCAAGTAGCGTGGAAACTCCTGAGGTTTCTATTGTTCCTGAGGTTTCTATTGTTCCTGAGGTTTCTATTGTTCCTGAGGTTTCTATTGTTCCTGAGGTTTCTATTGTTCCTGAGGTTTCTACAATATCAAACCTAGAAACAAAAATCACTCATACAGATGATTTTATTCGTGAGTCAATTGCAAAAATCGATAGTATGATTGCTGTGATGGATGAAGCACATGCAAAAAAGCTAGATGAAGCACAAGGATATAAAACAGAAAAAGAGCATTATGCAGAACTCGAAGCTCAGGCATACATAGAAGCTGAAAAAACCATCGAGGAAAAATCTCAAGCCAAGAAAATGAAGACCTATCTCGAAAAAGAACTCAAGCATATAGAGTGAACTTCTGAGGAAGCGGGTGGAAATTCTGTTATCGGAACAACCCTGACGACCCTCGCAGTACAATCAAGTGTAGAACAGACTCGAAAACACTCAAAAAAGAAAGATGAGGCAAAAACAGAAGAACTCCTAGAAGCGTAGGAAAAAAGTCTATCTTTTATGGGTAGACTTTTTCTCTCATTTTTATACTTTTATATATTTTATGAATAAAATACTTGTAAGCATAGCAATACTCATACTCACGATTGGTTGAGTTGGAGCATATTTCTATATAAACTACTCACCATCAAATGATACAATTGAAAAAGTAGCACCAATCAAGCTCAGTAAACAAGTGAAAATCAGTCTCGATACTGAAAAGATTGAAGCAGAGAGTTATGAAACGGTAAATGAGTTTCTTTCAGTGCTTGATACAAATACTGGTTCTATGAATTTTGATATCGGGAAAGAGGATTTTTATATCATGCATACACTTTCTGGTGGCATAACAGAGCTCATCCGCGTTGGAAGTGGTGAGCTCAAAACAGAGTTCATGACTCTATCGGGTGGACAAAAGAATGCGGTGATAGAAGATATATTTAGTGCATATAAAAAACAAAATCTCTATCCGGAATGAATCCCTTGAAAAAAAGTTGGAATTCGTTTTCTCAAAGAAGAAGAGCTTCCAAAGATAATGCAAATTAATAATTCGATTCTCCAATTCAATCCTAAACATTCTTTTCTCATGATGAAAAAAGAACTCGAAGATAAAACAAACCGAACAAATGAAGAAAACTCATCTCTTGCATATATCTATGACTATGAGGGTGATTATAAAAAAGCAAATAGTATTAGAAACTCTCTTACTGGGAGCATAGAAGAAACAAAAGTGACTGTCAATGGATATGTAAAAGATGGAAAGTGAATGGCTATCAGTGGAGCAACTGTAGAACTACTCAATAATCCAGCTATATTTGGAATCACAAATGTAGATGGAAAATATGAATTCACAATTGCATATGCACCAAACTCACGAATAAGACTCCGTGCGACAGAAAAAAGTCATTCTGACGGATTTACAGCTTTGAGTATATTTGAAGCAGTATATGACCAGAGGGAAACCAAAAATTTTACACTCCAAACTCCAGACTATGTGGTCGATATAGATCTCGATAAGGATGTAAAGGATGGAAAATTCAAAGTTGAAACACCTCAAACGACATATACAATTCCTGAAGATGCTCTCGTGAATACTGATACAACAGCAACAAATAAGCGGAAATTCCGAGCATATTTGTACGAATTTACTAAGCATACAAACATGGATAACTATATGTACAACGATACTTTTGATCCAGTATTTGGATATGTAGGGAATATCATGAAAACATTTGGTATGCCATATATGCAGATATTTGATCTCGAGGGAAACGAAGTACAAATCAGAAAAACCCATCCAGCAGTTCTCACAAACCGCATATATCATATGAAGGAACTTTATGAAAACTATGATAAAATCTATACAGCTGTGACTGATCAGGATATGCAATACCTCGTCGATGAATCAAAAAAATGAGACTTCCCAATAACTCGAGAATGGCTTATAAAAAATAACTTCTTACGATGGCCAGCATGGTGGATGCTCAATAGAACCAAATGAGTCTGGGAAAGTGTCGGTCATCGCGTGATTGATATGAAATGAGTTATCGAAACCACATATTATACAATTGACTAGACATATACACTTGCCAGTGGGTTCCATTTATCTATAATTTTCTTGTTATTTCATTATTATTTCTTTTATGAATTCCAAAATTATCGCATCAGTTGTCGGAGTCGTAGCACTTGTAGTAGGAGCGGGTAGTTATTATTATATGAACATGAACCAAGTTCAAGCAAATCCAGACTATATCTGTAGTGCAAAGATAGTAAATCCAGTATGTAACTATGATGTGAATAGCTGTACATGGAGTAATTGAGTAGGGACATGTACTGGAACAAAAAATGTCAGCAAAACATACTCTAGTCTTCGTATAGGATGTGATATTTTCTCAGACTCTGTTGTAACAAGTCAACAACAATCAGGTGAAGGTGGTGGTGCAAGTGGATTACATGGAGATGTGACTTATAGTACAGAATCATGTGTCGTAACTGGAGTGCCAGCACCAGCAACAAACACGAATACAAATACAACTGCATGAACTGGATCATCAAATGGGTATGTTGAATCAGAAACAGCATCTGGTGATACAACAACAACAGGATCTGGACAGTAATATAAACCTAGCATGAAAAAAAATATTTTCTTCTTTTCCTTTTTCCTCCTTGTTTTTACAGGAGGTTTTTTCATGGCGTATTGATATACTCAAAACCCGATTAAACCTTTTGTAAATAAAGATGTGATTCTTGAGGCAACTTGTTATGACCTACGATGACAGCTTGCAAATTGCAAAAATTCAGGAAGAAAAACGGTTACAGATAATGGAATCTATACACTCAACTATAGAGATTTCACAGATACGAGTAAATCAGAAAATATAGAAGTAAATTGGATAGATAAAACATTACCGCTTGCTGATGCAATAAATTTCTCTGAGAAAAATTGTACAAAAGATAATGTAACTGCATATGTACAATATATAGATGGTTTAAAAGTATCAAGAGATTCAGATAGAATATCATGATTTGATAATTCATCAGAACAAACAATGCCTTTTTACAAAACCAATTATCTATCAAAGTATGGAGATAAGTGAAAAAGACTTATCATGAATTATATTTTTTCGGATATTTGAAATAAAATCGTATCAATAGTAGATAAGGCGGGGAATGAGAGTCGACCAAAAACAATAACTGTTGATTGGATCGATCATTCGGATCCAACTATTCAAAACTTTTCTATAAATAAAAATGGAGATTCGACCTTGAGAATATGATGAACTTACCCTATAGTTTTCACAGTAAATGACAGTCGACCTACATGATGCATGGATCAGACTATATTTTATGATATATACATTCAGAAAGATGGGGAGGTAGTGAGTGAACAAAGTCGAGAATGACAAACAACGACTATTTGATCAACAGTCAATAATAATACCATCACTTTTGCTGGAAATGGCAAATACGGGATATTTCTCAGAATTCGTGATACTGCAGGAAATGAAGTATCTCAATCATTAGGTAATATAAACAATGCAAATATACCTGCATCTGTAGGTAGCTCATCTACGACAACAACAAATTCACCATGAGTCATCATGGATGATATACTTTGAGTAAAAATTATTGGCATATATCAATGACAATGAAAAGATCAACAAATTTTAGCAGGACAAGAGGCAAATATGACACTTGTTCAAGCAACAGCAACCAGAGATATTATTAGAAAAAATGCATATGTTCTCATCAGAAATAGAAGCACAAATGACTGAAAAATAATATGATGAATAAAGTATGTGACATGAGATTATGTATATGATGATTCAGAAACATATGATACCTTGATAGTCAGAAATGGTAATTTCACTATAAATACGAATGTGACAAAGAATCGTTGATTTATAATACTCGATGACGATATGACTGGAACGAATGGGAATATATTAGTATGAAATGATGTAACTGATATAAAATGAATACTCTTTGGGGAAGGAAAACTAGATGGAGACAGGACATCCATGAAGCAATTAAGAATACTCTGATCTCTCCTCACTCGAAATACTATTGGCGGATCAATATTCAAAAATTGAAGCTATATACTCCCTGGAAATAAAATAACAAACGATGAAGCGATGGCGAAAAGTTATGATCTCAATCTCTTAAGGGGTAAAAATGATGGTTGGGACTTCAATGGAGATGGAGTAGAGAATGGAAATGAATTCAAGAATGCAACACTTCTTATTCGATATAATCCAGAAAACTCGACAAATCCACCACCTGGATTTGGACAATAAAAAAATACGCTCAATTGAGCGTATTTTTTTATTAATGGAAGAATCTAATTCTATCTGCACTCGGATGAGTACGGAGCTTTTCGAGTGTCTTTGCCTCAATCTGACGAACTCGTTCACGAGTCACTCAAAATTCTTTTCCAACCTCTTCGAGAGTATGCATATCACCACCATCGAGACCAAATCGCATCACCACGATTTTCTTCTCACGCGGAGTGAGAAAATCGAGCATCTCATAGAGATTTTCCTTGAGGATAGAGAGATTTGTTGCTTTTTCTGGTGTGAGATACTTATCATCTTCGACAAAGTCACCAAGAGTTGTATCTTCCTCACCACCAACAGGGGAGTCGAGAGAGAGTATATCCTGAGAGATACGCATGATTTGACGGACCTTTCGGACATCCATATCGAGTTCGAGAGCGAGCTCCTCCATGAGAGGTTCACGAGCAAGTTCTTGTGTAAGTCTTCGGAAAGTATGATTAAATTTATTGATTGTCTCAACCATATGAACTGGAACACGGATAGTACGAGCCTGGTCAGCTATAGCACGAGTCACACCCTGTCGTATCCACCATGTTGCATAAGTAGAGAATTTAAATCCTCTATCTGGATCAAACTTATCTACAGCTCGGAAAAGTCATACATTTCATTCTTGGACAAGATCGAGAAGTCCGAGTCCTCGTCCCATATATTTCTTGGCGATAGATACAACGAGACGGAGATTTGCCTCAGCGAGACGACGACGAGCTTCTTGATCTCATTTTTGTATTAAGCGACCAAGCCGAACTTCTTCCTCAGCATCGATAAGAGGGAATCTTCCGATTTCATTGAGATACATACGAATCGAGTCATCTGAAATCTCAGAAAGATCGATTTCATCTTTTTTTCTTCCTGCATCTTTAAAGATATCTTCTTGATCGAGTGAATCTACGAGCTCAATATGGAGTTTTGCAAGACGAGAAAATACCTCATCCATGAGTTCTATATCATCACCAGGGGGGAGAGCAGACATTACTTCGTCATAGACGAGTTTTCATTCTGCCTTTCCTTTTCTTATGAGATTTTGGAGATTATCATTGAGTCATTCAAGAAACTCTGGAGGGACAGTAACATCCAGAAACTTCTTTACCACTTTTTTTCGTCTTTTATCTGTGAAAAAGTCTTTTGGCTTTTTATATGAATCTTTTTTCTCTCCATCATTTTCACCATCTTCATCTTCATCATCACTTTCTTCGAAATCATCTTCGAAGTCGTCTTCGAAATCATCTTCGAAGTCGTCTTCAAAAACTTTATCTCCAGACGAAGAACTCTCATCATCGAGAGAGTCATCAGAAAGAATACGCGATGCTTTATTTGATTTCTTTTCAGTTCCAGGATTTTGATTTTCAGTCTCAGAACTGAGAGGAAAAGATGAGAGATCAATACTTGAAAGATCTACTTCCTGAACTTGAGAATCATCTCTTGGTGGCTTTTTTTTATCTGACATGAGAAAAAGTAAAAAAATAGAACAAACTTACCGGAGTCAAAACTGCTTTTCTTTCTTGAGTATATCAGCATATACCAATAGGTACTCTGGGCTTTCAGGAGATATTTTCTCAAGCTTATTTTTCTTTTCCTGTTCGAGCAGGATTTTATTGAGATTTCGAAGGAGATCACGAAATGATCGTTCTATAAGCTCTGTATTTGCATGTGTATGATTTTCTTCGAGATGGAGGTCAAGTACTCGTAAAATTTCTCTGTCATCATCATCAAGATGATTGGATATACTATCCATGAGAAGTCTGCTTCACTCCATACCTTGTAAATCGTCATAAGTATATCAAAATTCACGAAAAAACAAGTCCAAAAATCCATAACGATGAATATATCCTGCAATAAAATCACTTAAAGAAAACTGTGGAGGATTTTTTTCAGAAACTTCTGATTTTTCTCATGAAAGAGAAGTATTTTTTTCTGAGATATTTTTCAGACTTTTCTGTTTTCTGAGGGAAAAATATACTTTCTTATACTCACTATAGAGTATTTCCATACTGATATCGAGAACTTTTGATATTTGCTTGAGGTATAAGTCTATTTCTATCTGTGACTGGAGTCGAGTGATAATTTCGAGACATTTTTCGATAAGTTTCTTTTTTCATACTATTCATTCTATATCAAATTGTCGTTTTCATTCTATGAGATAAAACTCAATTGCAGAAAGAGCTACACTCCGAAGAGCAGAAAAATCTCCACCACTCTTTGTATATTCGTCTGGGTCTTTTCCATTTGGAATTTGTATTATTCGGATTTCGAGATCCTCATTGAGGAGATTTTCTATGGAGGCAAATGTCGCTTTTATTCCAGCATCATCACTATCAAGGGCGAGAAATACTGTTTTTGCAAATCTCCGAAGAATACGAATATGATCCTTTGTGAGAGCTGTTCCACTGATTCCTACTGCATTATCCACTCAGGCTTGATGCAGGGCAATAGTATCCATTTGTCACTCGACGATATACACTTCTCATTTTTTAGAAATAGACTGCTTCGCAAGATGAAATCAATAGAGAACAGAGCTTTTATCAAAAATATGTGAAGCAGGGGAATTGAGATATTTTGGCTGAGCATCTCACATAGCACGACCAGTAAAAGCTATAGTATGTCCCATAGCATTTTTTATAGGGAAAATAACACGACCAAAAAATTTATCACGAGATTCAGATACAAAAAGCCCAGAATCAATCAAAAATTTTGTTTGAAATTCTTTTTCTTTCAGAAAAAATAAGAGATCTCGAGGAGAGTGAGAAAAACCAAGTTCAAATTTTTTGATAGTCTCGAGCGAAAGTCACCGACCAAGGACATAATCAAGTGCATTTTTGTTTTCAGGGAGAAAGAGTGCATTATGATACCAGAGTGTAGCCTCACGATAGAGTGCATATATATCTTCTCATTTTTCTTGTTTTTCTTTTACAAAATCTGTTTTAAATTCAATCCCTGCTTCTTTAGCAAGTATTGCAACAGCCTCTCGAAATTCGATTTTCTCTATTTCCATGAGAAAATTGATTGGACCTCATCATTTACCACAAGAAAAACAGTGTGCTATATTTTTACTCGGAGATATAACAAAAGAAGGAGATTTTTCCTGATGAAAAGGACAGAGTCATTTGTAGTTTACTCAGGCTTTTTTCGTCGATACATATCGATTTACGATATCGAGTATCTGGATGCGAGATTCTATATCTTCGCGAAGAGACATGTCTTATTTTTTAATAATAAACTCTATATTATCTATGTTTGATGATACCTGTCTGATCCAAAAAGGAGAAAATGAAATAGAAATATCTTTTACATGTCCATCATTGATAAGTCTGGAAATGGCATCAGCACGGGGAAGTCACGCAATGAGTATTTTCATGTGTTTCGTGAGATCATTTGCTGCATTTTCAAAATCATAGGTGATACTCGCATTCATTTCCATAGTTGCCTTTATACGAGTAGTATCACCTTGTTCATCACGAGAAACAAGATTGGCGAGACGAAGAGTCTCTGGATGTATAGCGAGTTCTTTATCCGTTCCATGGAGGAGTCATTCTCGAAAAATACGAGTCAGATATTCAATTGTAGCTGTTTTATCAAAAATAAGAGCGGAAACAGATACAAATCAACCCAGTGTAATTTCATCCGCAGAGTCACCGATTTTCTTGCCATCAGCGAGGGAAAGAAGTTCACCAGTAAAACTAATACTATCACCCATAAGAAGTGAATAATCTTCACCGAGTTTTTCTTTATTTTGAGCGAGTTCAGTCTGTATTTTCGCCTGAGCAGTCTTATAGAGTTGCTCTCGAAGTATTCATTTAAATTTCTTTACTTCATCATCAGTAATAACATGTATCTTTGGATCTGAACCTGAAGTGAAGTTTTCCTTGGTTTTTGCATAGACCTTATCTCGATTAAATTTTAGTCCTGGTATAGAGAGATCTGTACCAGCAGGAATATTTCATCGCTTTCCAATAATTTTTCATGATTCATCGTAGAGGTCAGCAATGATAATAGCTTCAGCAGATCATATTTCAGTGATACCATTGAGTGAACGAGAAGCAGGGACACTTACCCATTCTTTTGTACGAAAAACCTCTCCTGTCTCAGTAATAAATCGTGTAAATGGCTTGAGTGATTGGGGGGTATCAAGTTCGTTATATATTGTTACTCGACCCTCTGCATTTGCGGTCGAATTTGGATCGACTGTATCGAGAGTGAATCTCATGGAGTGATCAACACCAAGAGTAAGTTTTCGAAGAGCAATAACATTTTTTCATTGGAGAATTGAACCTGAAGCATTTGAGTAAATAATATTTGCACTAATAGGTTTTATAGTAATTTGTGGTGTTATATAGACAAAGGTTTTTGATACAGCAAAGTGAAATATAAACAGCAGAAGTGTAAAAGAAATAATGAGTCATGCTATCATAAGAACCATACTCGATGATGCCTGATTTTTCATATAGATGAACTTTTCTTTTTTCGCCTTTCGAGAAAGCATGAAAAAAAGATAAGAAATACCTCGTTTTACCTCATAGAGAAAATATTGCCAAGCGGTCATATTATGTGCGAGAATATTCTTCTTTGGGAAACTTTTATCAAATTCAGCAATATGAGGAGAGGTTTCTGCTTGAAGAGAAAATTCCCGGGCTAAGAGAAGATCTTGCTCATTTTCTACTATAAGTTTCATAGCATCGAGAGGAAATCTCTTCACAATAACCAAAAGAAAATCTCGAGAAAAAGAAAATCCTATATCACGACAATCAAGAGTAACTATATTTCAATGAGACTCTTTAATCTTTGATGCTATAAAACTTAAGGCTTGAATTTTTGTATAGGAATGTGGAATCTGAAAAGTATGATTATTCATAGTTATAGAGAACATATCGAAGTATACGAACCAGTGGATCTTTTTTTACCATGAGTAGATCACTCGCCATAAGTCCAAGTCAGTAAGGAAGAGTCATATCATGGTTCATATCGAGTAAATCTGAGAATCGCTCTTTATGGAGAATGCGTCCAGAAACTGACTCAAATTTTCCAGAAAATACTTGGAAGATATACTTATTTTCAAATATTCATCCACTTAAGAAAAGATTTTGAAATGGACTCGATGGTGCATCTTGTAGGGATAAAAATGAAAATATCACATCAAGAACATACGAATAAAACTCTTCAAACTCTTCTATTTTTTCAGATTCACTATTATATCCACAAATCAGATTTTCTACAGAAAGCGGAGAGAAATCAGGGAATCGCGATGAAAGCATTTCCATAAGCATAGAAGTACCAAATGAAAATGTTTCAAAAGCGATAAGGGATCATTCGGATATAATCATCACAGTTGTATGCATTAATCCAATATCGATAACACAATTTGTATCATGGACAAATTCTGTATGATCAAGAATTTTTGGAAAAACAATAGGAGCTGGAACAAGAGATATCGTATTTTTATCGATGCTCGCGACTATTGAACGCATAATATTGAATTCACTTGCTGGAGCAAAAACATTGAGCACAGTAAGACGGATTTTACCACCAGAAAAACCTATTGGGTTTGAAATTTTTTTTCCATCAATCTCGATAGAAGTAATCGTACTTGAAACAAGACGAATATCATCACTATAGAGAGCAAAGTGTTTTTTTGCTTTTTCACGAACCCGTTCAAAAGAGGCGGATTCGATTTTCTTGATCATCGTATCAATCTCCTCCATGCTAATAGTTGATGTTTTATCAGCACGAATATACTGAGTCGTCACAGAGTCAAACATGAATTCACTGGAAGAAAAAGCAATAATCATATCAGACGGAATCGTATCTGATTTTTGTGAAGCCTGTATAATACTTTTTTGTATTGTATTTGCGACTCAGCGCATATCGACGATATCTCCATCTCTGATATTTTTTTTCGATTGTCGTATGCTCGCATTTCATTCGAGTGTGAGCTGTCCATCTACTATGTTGTAGATAGCTGTACGAATTCTATGAGATCAAATATCGATAGAAATAAACCTTTGATAATCGTGTATGTGTGCAAGATGAAATGTCATACGAAAATGGGAAAGAGTAGAATATTGCTCTTTCCAAAACGGAGATAGTTATTTTTCGTGATAAATAATATCAATTTCATGAGAGAAAGCAACTTGTTTTTTGTATCAAATAGTTGCAAAAAAAAGAATAATACGCTAGGATAATAAAAGAGCAAGTTACTTTTTTTATGTCCTACTCACAATCATCTCGCATATCCTATATTTTTAGTATTGTTACATGGAGCATTCTCCTGTCTTTTGTGGTGATAGCGTATAAGAATTTCGGAACATTTTCATCGCTCTGAATAGAAACCCTGAGATATATAGATATCAGTTACACGATCATTCGCAATACACTTTCGACAGCACTCATATCGAGTATTATCAGTATTATATTTCGAGAAATCAGACATTCATGAGCAATAGAAAGTATTTTTATACGGAGATTTCTTCCGATTATTCGTATCATCCTGATTAGTGCTGCATGGATAGTGAGTATATTTCTTACCTTTGATGAACTTCATATTGATACAGATAGCATCGTCGCAGGTGCTGGAATATCATGAGCTATCATAGCATTTGCAGGTAAGGATATCATGACAAATTTATTTGGGAGTTTTTCTATACTTCTTGGACGCACTTTTGATATCGGTGAAACTATCAGAATGCGGAGTCCAAGATGAACAAGCTATGAAGGCGTGGTAGAGGAAATTACTCTCAACTATACAAAAATGACAAATATCGATGGGGAAGTAATTTTTATTCCGAATAGAACTATCTATACAGAGGTTGTAGAAAATCTCTCAAGACGAAGATTTGTTGTTTACACATATATTATTCCGTTCAAAAAAACATGATCAAATAGTGCAGATATAAAAAAACAACTCAGAATCATCGAGTGAAAAGTAGAAGAATACTTTCCTATAGAGGTAAATTGGGAAAACGAAAATCCAAATGCCAGTGACTTTGTGTACAAACTCCGTGTAAAACTCCCGGATGAAAATAGTGATTTTGATAAAGAAATTCGTAATTTTCTTGTACAATATATATTTCCATAAAAATCGAGAACATTTGGCAAAAACATAAAATCCCTTATACTTCGAGGGATTTTATGTTTTCTTATGCCAAATCTTATCTTTATTCTCACAGCCCTTGTACTTTCTTTTTCACTCACTTTGGCCATAATGCCATGGGGAATAAAACTTTTTGAAAAACTGGAACTTGGAAAAAAAATCCGGACAGAATGACTCGTGGGAAAAGCTACAGAATTTGCAAAAATACATAGCGTAAAAGCAGGAACACCGACAATGGGAGGAATATTTATTATTATAAGCATTATGATAATAGTATTCTGATCGATACTCATGAAAATGGCAGATACATGGATACTAGAGCATATTTGATGGAACCTCCATATGAATTATACGCTCTGGAATAGACAAGAAACATATATTGCCATTTTTACACTTATGAGTGTTGGTATAATATGAATGATTGATGACTACCTAAATATACGGGAAATTGGGAGAACAAAGGGGCTTTCGGCACGAGTAAAGATGATTTTACTCATTATTTTCTGATTTATTGGAGCATATTGGTTTTATGCAAAACTCGGGTATTCATCGATTCAAGTTCCATTTTTCGGGCAAATAGATTTAGGCATGGGATATATACTGATTTTTATTTTAGTATTTATATCTGCAGCAAATAGCGTCAATATAACGGACGGGCTGGACGGACTTGCTGGATGACTTCTCTTATTTCAATACGCAGCATATGGATTTATAGCATATTCCAAATGACTCTTTATACTTTCAGCATTTTGCCTGATTATCGCATGAGCTCTTATGGCATTTCTCTGGTTCAATATACATCCAGCAAAGATATTTATGGGAGATGTTTGATCACTTTCACTCGGGGCAACACTTGCAGTGATTGCACTTATGACCGATACTCTCCTTGCTTTTATCGTTATGAGTATGCTTTTTATAGCAGAAACTCTTTCAGTTGTGATACAAACAGCAAGTAAAAAACTTCGAAATGGAAAAAAAGTATTTAAAATTTCACCTTTCCATCATCATCTTGAGGCAATATGATGGCAAGAAGAAACCATTGTTATGCGGTTTTGGCTTATTTGAATGGTTCTCGCTGTTGCAGGAACTATTATAGCAATAGTTGGAAAATAAATTTCTGTATAGATTTTGTATTCATATATATCCTCAAATTATGGCTTCACAATGCGGTTTTGGCTTAAATAAGGGAAGAATAGATAAATAGTAGTTTTGGCTTATATAAAAGGAAAAAAAGCTATTGACAAGTCATTTTATCAGATAAAAGTGAAAAAAAGATTGCAATTATTTTTCGTCTGTCTATAATCTGTCATGTCCTTTATTTCTTAAATTTTTCAACTATGAAAAAGCAGGACTTCATTAAAGCCGTTGCCGCTAAGGCAGGTCTCAGTCAGGATGCAGTAGCAAAAGCTCTTGCAGCTCAGATTGAAGTTATTACTAAGTCACTCAAGAAGGGTGAAGAAGTAAATGTTACTGGTTTTGGTGCTTGGAAGGTTTCTAACCGTGCAGCTCGCAATGGTGTAAACCCAAAAACTGGTGCAAAAATCAAAATCCCTGCTATGAAGACTCCTGTCTTCCGTGCTGGTAAAACTCTTAAAGAAGCAGTTCGTTAAGAAATAAAGTACTTCCGAAAAGGAGTACTTTTAAAAAAATCCCGAAATCGGGATTTTTTTTGCATTTTAACAACAAATACCATATACTGTTTATGTTATTTTTGAGCATTGCATGTTTCATATAGATATATCTCATCTCGATTACCCTGAAGCAATAAAGCAAATACAGGAACTATACCAAAAAGAAATCAGTACTAAAATAGAATATAGTATTGATTTTCGTGCTGATCATGCTCAATCGAAAATTATTCGAGACCTTGTTGGGCTCATTTTTGATTATTATAGTATAAATTATCCATGGCGTGGTCGTTTCATACTCATAGCAGATGAACTTATTAATAATGCTATCGAACACTGAAGTCTAGAAGGAGATATTGATTCTTGTATTATACGAGCAGGGAAGAGTGAAAATAGAGAGTTTTTCATAGAATTTGAAGTACACGACACAGGAAATGGAAAAGATGCAAAAGATGCGGATCATATGAATGAAATAAAGGCAGAAAAAATGGGAGACAAAAATATGGAAAATGGGGTGTATATGGCAAAAAGATGAAGATGACTCTTCTATATAACAGAAAAGCTCGTTGATAAGCTTTCTTTTTCTGAAAGTCCAAAGGGTGGACTTGCTGTAAAAATAGAAAAAAGAATTTCATCAAGCGAGAATACTCTTGCATCTTTATAAAAATCATTATTATCTGTCCTATGATAGCATTTCATAGGATTTATAGTTGGCTTTTCAAGTCATTTCGCATATCTGGAGAAACAGAACTTATAGAGCGACTCATCATTGATGGGTACTCGAAAATCATGGTTATAAAAAGATCATGGATATTTTTCCTATTCGTAAGCTGGATCCCTCTATGTATACTCGCCCTCTCTAGTATAAGTATATGGATAGCTCTTTATAGTGTTTCCGTTGCTTATATACAGTATACAATTATCGGGTGAAATATTTTGATGAGTATTATATTTCTCGTATCAACTTTCAATTATATCCGTCATTTTCGAGAGATACAGAGTAGTGCTATTGTTTCAGAAAATACAGAGGAACTCAAAGAAAATCTCAGTCGGGGTGATGCTTATTTTATACGATTCTTTAATGCATCAATTACAAATCAATGCATTCTTTTTATTACTCTTGTAGCAGAACTTCTTCTGGTTTTTCTTTTTAGAGAGCAACTTTGAAATCATTTTTGGGTACTCACAACTGATACGCTTATTATCATAGGGGAAATTATATTCCTCTGAATGTTTCGAAAAAGAATGATGGATCTGGAAATGGACTACAATGTGGTTGTTCCATGAAAAGTATACTTCGTAAATCAATCATGAGTACTCTCAAGTATACAAACAATAGAAAGTGATAAAATCAAAACTGTTCGATCAGCTTTTCCATCAAAAATTGCAAGTTTTTTCAATTATGGTACTGTAGATATACTCACAGAATGAGATACTCAGGCCATGATGTGAACAATGAGTATGTACTATGTAACTGACCCTGATGGCGTTGTAGCCAATATCCAGTCACTTCTTGATGATGAAAAAGAGGGGAATACGAAAACGAAGGAGAGGGTTACAGGGGTACAACAAAAAAATGCCTTTGAGGATACTCGAAGACATTCTGTAGATACACGCGAGAGGATACGAGATGTGCTTAGATAGATTATATTATACTATCCATGCATTATTCTCAAACACTTTTGTATCCCCAATATACACACTCTCAAGAGAAACAAAAACATCTATATGAAATCTTTGAACTTCCGTTTTTGGAAGCTTTTTTCCATATATTCCATGTTTTTTTCAGAGAGAAAGATGAACCCCAACCTTTCGTTCATGAAAATTGATATCGCGCAGGGGAGTAGTAGTTGATATAGCTGGATTAAGCCCAAATCAGAGCTCACGAACCATAACTTCACCCTCATACTGCACCACCCAGTCATATAACTTTTGAAATCCAGGAGGGAAGTGAGAAGAGGGAAGAACTCGACCATTCTCGATAACGAGCTCAAATGGTTCACATATTTCGATAGAAAAATCTTCACGAGGATAGGTATCAACAAGGCATTTTCAGCTTACACTCGAGAGATCAATCGCTTCTGTAAAAACCTCTCAGATAGGGAAAGTACCACCTTTATTTTCAATACCAGTATAGTTTCCTGTATTACCGCGAATATTCTCAAGAGGTCAAAAAACAAGTTCAGAACCGTTCACAGATTGTATTCTAGTAGTTTGTGCATCTTTCACAAGTTCCTCAAACACTTTTTCCAAGCGAACATACTCATCCGTTCTATATACCAAAGAATTGATAAATGTATCGAATTGATTTTCTGGAATATATGCAAGGTGATTATGTTCAACAACATGAATTCCACGATGAAAAAGCTCGAGACGAATACGAAATGTCGAGAGACGAAAGTTTGTGGATTGAACAAGTATAACAATAGAATCCTTAGGAAGGGAAATGAGTTCATTTTTAATAGACTCTATTTGCGGATCAATTTCTAAAATATCTTCGGATTTTAGTTCAAATTTCTTGTGATGGTCAAGTCATACTTGTATATTCTCAGATACATTATGTGAAGTGATAATACGATTTTGTGTCTGTATGTGAGGATTTTCTGGATTTACCATACCGCCACGATAGAGTGGTTGTGGTGGTTTATGAAATTCTCGTATGGTAGCAGTATTCGGAAGAATACTTATATATGCATCTGAAAGGATTTTTGAAAGTGGTGATTCAGTATCGTAGAGAAAATATACTACTCAATCTGAATATTCCATATTTTTAAAAAGTATATCTATGCATGCTTGTTCAAGAATTTTCATAAAAGAAAGAATTATTTCATGGAGTGTATAAACTCATGAAAAAAAGGCAAATATATTTCTCATATTTAATGAGAATAATTCTCATTAAATATGTATGAAAAATTTGCGATTTAAAGAGTTTTTTTAGCTTTTCCGAACATTGGTATCGTCGAATCTTTGATTTTTAAGAGAATTAAAGATGCATATGAATGCTAAAAATCATTTCATCTCAATACAATAAGATTTCAAAGATTCATAAAATCCTATAAAAGATATTATCTGAAGTATAAAAGGATAAATACATCCAATGAATTTATCCTTGTTTTATTCAAAAAATATATATAATACTTCACATAAGTTACATTATGTGAAGTGATTTGTATGTAGCATACTACTCTCTTGTACTAAACTCTATACTATCATTTCAAACTTTTCGCATCACTATAGAAACCGCATCTTTAACTCAAATGATTCTTCTAGATAAAATAATCTCACGCGTCCTTTGATTTATTATCATATCTACCTTGTCATAAGGTCAAAGTTTATACTTACTATTTGATTTCAATTCTGGTAATTGTTTCATAGCTTCCTGCCAAGCTTCTCTTGGATTTAATGTCATACATATAATTTTAATCAGAATTATTTTATCCATTAAGAATATTTGTCAAAACTTTTTCATAATTTATAATACCATGTCTCTCCTCACTTCCCTCCTAAACTTCCTCATCTATCTCCGCCTCCACAAAGGTCGAAGTCGCAAAACACAGGAACAATATGCATTTCATATTTGGCGGTTCATAAGCTATATGATTCCTGAAATCGAGAAAAGTCACCCTCATTCCCCTCTCGATTTTCTCCCTCCGATGGATAAAGATGTAGTAAAAAACTGGAAATCACCTCTTATTGAGCTCGCGAAAACTTTCAGAGAACCCACTATAGAAGATATCAAGAAAGAAGATTTTGACACCTGGAGACTCTCTCTCGCAGATAGTGGGCTCTCAGTTAAAACAGTAAATGCTCATATAATCACCATTCGTTCTTGGCTTAAGTACTTAAAAAAGGAACAAATAGACTGTCTGGATCCAACAACCCTTGATCTTATGCGAGTACTGGATCGAGAGGTTACTTTTCTGACAAGTGAAGAGATAGAGAGATTTTTTGAGACAATCCCGAGAGAGACTATCCAAGGGAAACGAGATTATGCAATTTCCGAGTGTATTTATTCAACATGACTGCGTATTTCGGAACTGACAGCACTCGATAGAGGCGATGTGAATTTTGAAACACTCGAATTCGCCGTCCGAGGAAAGTGAGGAAAACTCCGAGTTGTCTATCTGACAGAACAGGCAAAAGTTGCGATACAAGAGTATCTCGATGCTCGAAATGATGAATTTTCACCACTTTTTATCAGGCATAATTTTAGCGAAGCAAACATCAACTCTTCCCTACTATCAGATGAATCTGTCAGACTCACTCGATTTTTTATCACCAACATGGTAAAAGACTACGGGCTCAAGGCAGGTATACTCAAAAATATGCATGCACATACGCTGCGACACTCTTTTGCAACAACACTTCTCACAAATGGAGCCGATATCCGCATCATACAGGAACTTCTTGGGCATGCATCTATAACGACCACCCAGGTCTATACACATGTGACGAACCCAAAGCTCAAAGAAGCTCATAAGAAGTTTCATAAATAAAGGCATTGAGCCATAGATTATCAATATTTTTAAACTACAAAGATTGTTACAAATTCGTAACAATCTTTTGACATATTATGTACTTATGCTTATAGTAAGTAAAATTAAGTACTATTCTATGTATAAACTTTTAAGCACTATAGAAGAAAACACCAAAATAATGAAGACACTTTCTGATTTTTGATTATCAGCAGATGATTATGATTCGATACTAAGTCAACAAAAAGATTCAATAATAGTCTGAATAAATAGATTTAGACACAATGTACTTTACATTATATTGAAAGGAACAAATGAAACCTCAACGGTTGTACAAGTTATAAGAGAAGATTCGAGAACTATACTTATATGAGCAGCGAAAGCTTTATCGTAAATATCCTTGGTCATAGAATTATGAAACTAATTTTCTAAAATGCATACAATATCTCAAAATCCATGCCCAAATTGTTCTTGCTGATTTGATAATAAGCAAGATGATTTGATCTCTGAAAGAACAGTAAAAGCACGAGAATTAAAAAATATTTTAAGAAGAAATCCCTCTGACATTTCCTTATCAGAATTTCGAGCACGCATAGAGGGATTATGAATAAGTATAGATTCAGACTGAGTAGAACCGTGCATTAGAGGAAATTTGGAAGATGTTTGCGCTTCAACTAGAAAAAAAATAGTAGAAATAGCAACCCTTCATTTAAAAAGCTTGCGAAGAATCCAAGAAGAAGAAATGGATTTGGTAGGATGTTAATATAAAAACTCTATCTACTCTTCACTAATCCTCTCGAGAACTCACTTCTTTTCACTTGGAGTAAATTTTCTCCATTGCCCCTCAGCGAGATCTCCAAGCATGATATTTTCTACTCGGATTCGCTTGAGTTTCTTGACATCATGACCGACAACTTCGACCATTCGTCTGATTTGTCGGTTTTTTCATTCACGAATAGTGATAGAAAATTTCGACGAAGAGAGCCGAGTAATTTCACATGGCTTTGTTGTGTATTTCTTTGTAATAACCGTATCCTTACCATCGATACGACGGATAATACGCGATCGAGAACCATTATCTTTGAGTTCTATTCTGACTCACCCAGCCATTCTCTCAAGTGCTTCATCATCTATTTTTCCATACACCTCTACGACATATTCTTTTTCATGTTCATAGCGAGGATGCATGAGATAGTTCGAGAGGCGACCATCATTCGTGAGGATGATAAGTCCTGTAGTTTCCTTATCAAGACGACCTATCGGGAAAACTCTCTCTGGTATATTCACAACATCAAGTATACCCTTTTCATCATCTTTTCCTGATAAACAAGTCGTCACAACATCTCGAGGCTTATTGAAAACATAATAAACAAGATTCTCTTGATCTTTTATAACCTGATCATCCATTTTAATAATATCTTTCTCAGGATCAACAACTTGTCCAATATGAGCAATAATACCATTTACGGTAACCATTTTTTGTTCAATATATTCCTCAGCCTTTCGACGGGAGCATATACCAGCATGTGCGAGATATTTTTGAAGTTTCATAGTATGAACAATATGGAAAATAGGACGAATTACAAAAGTTTCTTTGACAAATGCTCATTATTTTTATAATGCATTTTCTATAAATAACTCATGATACGCATGACTACACCTCCAGAACCTGAATGATGATGCAGAACTCAACCATATATACAGGTATTCAATTCAACGGGAAAACCATGGAGTGGGTGCAGGGTAACTATTCGTGGAAAAACTCATATATGCAATTCTTCTTGAATCATAACACTCAAAGAATACATATGAAATAAAGTAATATTTTACATAGCAGGGATACAGATTCATAAAGAGTTTCGTATTCAGAAATGATTTTCGCAAGAATTTCAACATAATAATGGAAACATCACTATAAGAAAGAGAGTTGTAGCTCAATTAGAACAAATTTTAGAGTGTTAGGAAACATCCTCATCACTCTTTTTTAATGACATCGAGACATATATCATATATTCGTGTATAACCATGTTCCTTTGTGAGTGCTCTGAGTCGATTTATTGCACGAATATAGCGAATAGAGACGAGTATTCCAAAATTCCCTCTTTCAAGCTTTGATTCATATCGTTTGAGGAATTTGAGAGCAAGAGCCTCACCAATCCCCTCTTCGTGGTCATGGATAGTAAGAGTATCGAGAAGTGATGCCTCATATCAGAGAGCAAAAAATAGCTCTCTTTGTATATCAATCGTCGTTGATTGTTTTTTGAGAATACTATATGCATTCACTCTCCCCTTCTTTTCCCCTGTTATCATGGTCCGCAGAAGTATCTCATGACGAGGAGAGAGGGTGATTTTTTTTGCAACATCACGAGTATACACTATGAGTGAAAATGGAACCGAATAATCCATCATCAGAAGCTCGAGAGACTTTTCCCCACCGATCACATAGTCCTTCCCTACTTCGGTCGCGAGAATCGTCTGAACAATGTCCCAATAATGTGTATCAATAATATCTTCTATCTCCGTGCATATACCATCAGAAACAAAATACACACCATTTCGAATAGTTTGAATGACTCATTGTCATTTGAGTGCATAAACAGTCTGGGGAACACGAGCATCAGAACGCACAACTCATTTTGCTCATGGATCTACGAGATCAGCGATATCTGTAAGAGTGATAATTTTTCACATCTTTTTTTCCAATTTTTTGACGATTTTGTGTAATTCCATAGATGTTGATTATATGAATAATAAAAGAAAAGCAAGCTATATATTTTTAATAGAAAATACTATATGTTTTAGAGAAAAAATAATAATTTTAAAAATAGTGAAAAATACCTATAGTGCAAGGAAATAGTTGAGTGTGATGAAACTTTAAGTTTCCTTAAACTCAAATAATAGTATCATGCGAAATATTCAGACTCACTCATTATAATATTATATGAAAAAATGGCTTATAGTCGGCGGGGTTATTCTTGTATCTGGGGCATCTTATTACTATTATACAAGTCAAAATACAGCCCAAGCAACAGTAATTCAAACAGTTTCTGTTCAAACAGGCAGTCTCAGAAATGTTGTAAAGGCAACGGGAAAAGTATATCCAATACAGTCATCTTCCCTTGCATTTAGCCGACAATGAACTATATCGAAAATATATAAAAAAATTGGGGATTCTGTAAAATCTGGTGATATTATTACTGAAATAGATGCAAAAAGTGCATACCTCGATATAGAGAATGCGAAAATTAGTCTCTCAAATGCAGAAAATAATTATCAGAAAATTATAGCGTGATCAAATCAAACAGATACAATACGAGCAAATAACACACTTGTAGAATCTCAGGCAAATCTAGAGCTTCAGAAAAAAAATTATGATGCTATGATACTCGAACAAAAAAACTCTATTTTTACAGCTCAAAACACGATAAAATCACTTGAGGAAAAGCTCAGTATAGCAGAATGAGATCTTGATTATACAAAACAAACGCTTACAACAAACACTACAGAAAATAATCTTGAGAGAGACATATCGAATGATTTTGCACTTATAGATCAGGTATATCAATCACTTCCAGATACAATAAAAACAATAAAAGATACAATACTTATAGAAGATAAATCAAATCCAAAATATGGAGATCTATGAGCGACAAATCTAACAACAAAAACAAATGCGGAAAACTCGTATGTATCAGTCATAGAAAAAAAGAAGAATTTTGATGCTCTGATGCCAACGATTCGGGAATCAAATACTTCTATAGATACAATTCTTTCATGACTTCAAACAACAAAAAATATGCTTGAAAGTATTAATGAATCTATAAGTTATGCAATTGCGGAACAACGAGCATCAAATCAAAGCGTATATGTTACAAATACTTCAATTGATAGTACGGTGGCATCATTACAAACAGTAGGTTCAACTATTTCAACGAAACTTTCAAATGTGAATAGTGCAATAGCAAATCTCAAATCATACTGAAATGACGCAGTTCAGAATCTCCAGAATAAAAATACGCTCGCACAAAAAACAGCAACAGTAAATAGTGCAAAAAATGATCTCACCCAGGCGAAACAAAATCTTGTATCAACAAAACAAAATTATGATACTAAAATACTGCAAGCGAAGCAAAATTTGGAGTCAGCTCAAAATAATGTGAAGCTCAATGATTCAAACTATAAAGATATTTTGAATGGTGCAACTAAAGATGAATTAGTGAGTGCGAGTAATGCTGTAAAATCAGCACAAATCTCACTTGAAAAAGCAAACCTTACACTCAAAGATTACCAAATTGTTGCAACATTCGATGGAACTATTAGAGACATCCCATGGACTCTTTGAGTAAATACAGCAAGTACAGATACAGTTCTTATAGAGAATACTGGAGCATATGAAATCCAGGTTTCACTCGATCAGATAGACATAGTAAAGGTTCAAGCTGGAATGTCTGCGAATATTACACTCGATGCTTTCGCAAATACCATATTTACAGGAACAGTGTCTTCCGTGAGTGCAAATCCAACTGAAACATCGAATGTTGTTTCATACATGGCTAAAATACTTCTCCCAAAAACAGAAAAACCAATATTTGCCCAAATGAGTGCAACCGTTGAAATAGTGATAGCTGAAAAAAATAATGTTCTCACAATACCTGCAAAGGCAACAAAATCAGAACAATGAAAGACATTTGTACAGGTGCAAATAGGACGAGGAAATAACTGAAAAACTGAAAAAAAAGAAGTGATACTCTGAATTACTGATAATGGAAAAGTGGAAGTTCTCTCATGAGTTACTCTTGGGGAGAAAATAGTAGTTGGCACAATCAATATAGGAAAAAATGCTACTGGAAGTGGAAATACTAATAGAAGTGCGACAAGAAGCATTATCGGATGAGCATGAGGATGAATAGGAGGTTGAGGTGGAAGACCACCAGGAATGTAATATTACGACCCTTTATACTCTATGCTAGATCTTACAAACATCATAAAAGAATATACGGTATGAGGAGAAACGATTAGAGTTTTAAAATGAATCAATCTTCTCATAAATACCTGAGAATTTGTTGCTATCATGTGACCATCTGGAAGTGGAAAATCAACTCTAATGAACATTATCGGGCTTCTTGATAAACCAACAACATGAAAATATATGCTTGATGGTTTTGATACAAATAGACTCACAGATAATGACGAAGCAGAATTCCGATGAAAGAAAATAGGTTTTATTTTTCAATGATATAATCTCATACCAAGACTTTCAGCCATAGAGCAGGTAATGTTACCACTCACTTATCAAAAATATAGTCGATATGAAGAAGAAGAACTTGCTAAAAAAGCCCTAAATCGAGTATGACTTCTCGGAAAGCTCGAAAGTAGACCGACAGAACTTTCTGGATGACAACAACAAAGAGTCGCTATTGCAAGGGCAATAGTATGAAGCCCTTCTGTGCTCCTTGCAGATGAACCAACGGGAGCACTCGACTCAAAAACAGGAGCAGAAGTACTCGATATTTTCCAGTCACTCAATGACGAATGAAGAACCATCATACTCATTACTCATGATGGAGCTGTTTGAGCGAAAGCAAAACGGCTCGTGAAGATCCTCGATGGAAATATAGTAGAAAATTAATACAGAATTTTATATGAATCTTTTTCGAACAGCAAAAACAGCAATAAAGAATATGCTTGCAAGTAAACTGAGAGCAGGACTCTCATCGCTTGGAATAATTATTTGAGTTTTTTCTGTTGTCGTACTTCTTGCGATCGGTGAATGAGCACAAAAAAGTATACTATCCAATATAGAATCGCTCTGAACGAATCTCCTTACTATTTCTCCTGGCGGACAAAATGCTGGAAATGTCAGAACACCAGGAGGATCGAATAGAAATATTTTTACGCTTGACCACATAGATATAATAAAATCCCTTTCAGGGATATCAGCTGTTGTTCCACAAACACAATGATCGAAACAAGTAGTCTACTGATCTGCAAATACTAACGCTACAATATATGGAATAACTCCAGAATATGAAACCGTCAAAAATACAGTTGTTGATCAATGATCATTTATTACAACAACACAATATAAAAATAGAGATAAAGTTGCAGTTATTTGACCAACCGTTGTTACAAATCTTTTCTGAGATAAGAATCCCATTGGTGAGACTATACGAATAGGAACAACACTATTCACAGTAACTTGAGTTACTAAATCAAAATGAACAAGTGGATTCTGAAATCAAGATAATTCAATATATATACCCATTACCACAGCATTTGTTACAATAACCTGATCTCCATATCTGGCAAGTATATTTGTTCAGGTTACAAAGAGTGAAGATATGGATAGTGTAAAATCAGATATAGAAAACAAACTTATGGATATTTTTTGAGTATCTGATATAGCAAGTGCTAATTTCACTGTCCAGAGCCAAGCAGATCTTCTGACTTCTGTGAGTAGTATTACTGGAATTATGAAAGCCTTTCTCTCAGGTGTAGCAGCAATATCACTCATTGTAGGGTGAATTTGAGTAATGAATATACTCCTAGTAACCGTCACGGAAAGAACAAAAGAAATATGAATCCGTAAAGCTATTGGTGCAAAAAGTAAAGATATTATCGAACAATTTCTCGTAGAATCGGTCATCCTTACAGTATTTGGATGAATCATTGGAATTTTACTTTCCTATGGAATTGTAACAATTATCAATGCATTATTCTCAGCTACTATATCAGCAACTATAACAACGAAACATATAATCCTTGCTCTCTCTTTTTCTGTATGAGTATGACTATTTTTTGGAATATTTCCAGCATATAAGGCTGCAAAAATGAAACCAATCGATGCACTTAGAAGTGAATAATTTAATCTGGCTTAAAGATATATAGGTATACTTGGTGGCGTACTCTTCAAAAAGGAAACATTCATATAAATCATGGTTCGAAATAAATTTATTCAACTATTCCATGTATTGAACTATCCACTCAAGAGGAACACGAGTCCTGATCACACTCATTTATACATACTTTATAACTTTATTATTTTATATGAAAAAATCACTTATTATCGGAATTGCAACTCTTGCAATTACAGGCTCAGCACTCATCGGCTCAAGTATATATGCAGCATCTGGAACATGATCCCAAAAAGGAAATCACATGCAGAAAATGCAAAAAATGAATGCAAATATGACACTTTCTGGAGTTTCTACAGAAGCACAAACTGCTTTTACAGCTCTTCAAACAAAACATAAAACAGAGATGGATACACTTCGTACACAAACTGGTGTCACTGAAGAGCAAATCAAAGCAAAACGAGAGGCATTTAAAACAGAAATGGATGCTCTTATAACAAAGTACCCTGAACTGAAGAATGCACTCCAGAAGGGAGGAAAAATGGGAAGAGAAAATCCTATGGAAAATCTTCTTTCAGGACTCTCTGATACAGACAAAACTGCTGTAAAGGCACTTCATGAAGAATATAAAACAAAACAAGAAGTACTCAGAACAGAGGAAAAAGCAAAAATCGATGTAATCATTGCGAAATATCCTGACCTAAAGACAAAGCTTGATACGATGGAGAAAAATAGACCACAAATGTGAGAAAATGAAGGACGAGGTGGTCATGGGGGACGAGGACCTATGGGAAACTCAGCCCAATAATCTGAAGAGGAATATATTTTTAGAAAGAGAAGATTGAAAAAAATAAAAAATCCCCTCCCGAGAAGAGGGGGATTTTTTTAATGTATCTTTATCTCCGAAACATACTGAGTACATTCAGTCATGCTCATAATACGCCATTCATAGAAGACAGACCAAATCAGCCAAACTTTCATACATCTGTTTTCCGAGAAGAAATAGATTTTACAGTTGTATCAACTGGAGTAATATCGTGTGCCATATCGGTCTTTGAGAGATACAATAGATTCATATCACTGGCAAAAGTAAGTATCTCTCTCATATCTACATAAAACTGGAGAAATCATGAGAGATTTTTTGTGATATCTTTCTCTGTTCCGGCCTCGAGATATGATCAGTGTATTTTTCTTTTCACATACATGATATTTTGCTGAAAGAGAAATTCATACTGATTTCCTGTTTTCTCTACAAGTGACACTAATCTATCCATAAATGCAGGCGTGAGAATCATACGACTCGTGACTTGATCTTCACATTGGACATCAAAGATTTTTTCGAAAGCAATATTTTCAAGTGCCACTCGATCAGTATTCATATCTTTATTTTGTAGATACCACGCAAGCCATCATAATAGTGGTCCGAGGATGAGGGCAACAAATCATAACTGAAAAACCTGAAGAAATAAGTAGCCTCATATTCCTACGAAGAGTGTCACAAAAATAGGAACAAAAAGTTTTGAAGTAACTGGTTTATTTGCAACATCACTCACAATATACATATCACTTTGGAGTGGGATTCTCGCATGAGGAAACTGTATTTTCATGAGATAGTCATGATTTGTCGTCACGCGTTTTCGATTTTTCCCACTTCAGCGCATCTCCGATGTCTCTACTTCAAATCAATTTAACACAAAAATTTTGCCATCTCGTTCGACAGAAAAGTATACAGAATCCTCTGTTCGATCAATTTGATCATATGATGATATAAAATCTTTTGATAAAAGCTCCCCGAGTTCATCAAAAGAATACTTTGCATCATAACTATACTCAAGCTTCGAATACAGTATTGGACAGAGTTTTGCGAGAACCTCGCTCTTGAGGGGGATTTCTATTCTTGAGGCAAATTTTTTATAGAGAAAACCCATAGCAATAGTATAGGTTGCTATAGTTGCGATAATAGTCGGTGGATAAGAATCATTCCCTGAGTGGATAGTATAGAAAAATCCTCTTATGATATCTCCTTGCCCGAATAATAATGAAAGTCCAAGGGCAACAATCGCAGTGAGTCAGTATACTCCCCACTTCCACTTTGCACGAATTTTCCGAGCTTGCTCTATCTCTTCGAGACGAGACTGTATTTGTGGATCACTAAAAAGTGTATTCAGAGAAGATATCTCTTCTCCAGAGAGTTTCTTTGAGATATTAGGAAGTGTCGAAAAATCTATATTGAACATAAAATTATGAATTATTTGTATTGGTTAGTGGGAGTGAGTAATAACTGAGATTCAGCATTTCCTCCATACTATTGGCGAGCGTATAGCTTCCATCTGATTCTTTTCCGTATTGTTCGATGTCTCACTTGAGGAGGAGTGTGAAAGTGTCTTTTTCCCAAATAATGCGGATTTTTCACTTGAGATTCCATTTCTCACTGAACTCTTCGAGTCTATCCATAAATGCTGGAGTGATGATCATGCGAGCTTCGATGGGGTCTTTTGAAAAAGCATCGAAGGATTTTTCGAATCAAAGGGATTCCATGGATTGTTGAGAAAGTTTTCAGTATATTTTACCGATATGAGCAAAGATAAATTCATTACAAGCAAAGATACTAAAAAGTATAACAAAAAATATACCTCCTATAATAGGAAATCCTATAAAAATTTTTCCTATCAATTCAAGCATTACTATTTCATAATAATTCGAGGAAAATACCATCCCTCCGCCAATAATCATTATTATTGGTATGGAAAATATGAGAAAAGCAGGAGTGAACACAGTAAAGATGCGTACTCATTGATATAACCTAGATGCTACCTTTCTATAAAGATAAGACCTATTTTCGAGAATCATTATTTTATAGGTAATAGCGTAACGACTTTTATCTCAAAAAGAATATTCTATTCTCGTTTGTTTAATTCCAGTCTCTCGCCAATTTCTTGTAATAGAATCTCGTAGTAATTTATAAAATACGGTGACTGAAACTCTTTTTGCTTCTATTTCTTTTTTTATAAGATTTGTTTCAAAAAATGTATCCTCTGTTATTACTGAATTTTTCTTATTTCGAAATATGCCATCCTTACGGATAATTCGAATACCTAAATAGATTCCATATATCGAGGGAATTCAAACAACTATAAAGAAGATAATTCAAGAAATAATATACCTCATAATTTTTTACTTAAACATCTCTTTCGCATCCATCTTCGTACTACGGACAGATTCATCAGCCTCATACATGGCATATGCTTCGATAGTCATCATACCAGCTACGATATTTGAAGGAAACATTTGTTTTTTGTTGTCGAGTTCTTTCACTGCTGCATTGTACGCACGACGAGCGCCCTGCATACGATCCTCCATCTCTGACCACTGTGTCTGGAGTTCGAGGAAGTTGGCAGATGCCTTGAGTTCTGGATAGTTTTCCGCGATAGCAAAGATAGATTTCATCGTAGTCTGAAGAGCGTTTTCATCAGCGAATCTATTTGCATCTGCCGTATGAGTTCCTGACATGAGCTTGGACCGCATTTCACTCACTTGCCCAAGTACTCCTGCTTCGTGAGCTGCATATTGTTTGACGACTTCGACGAGATTTGGGATGAGATCATACCGATTCTGGAGAACAGTATCAATAGCAGAAAATGACTCTTTTACAGAGTTTTTTGCATTGATGATACCATTATAGGTCATGATAGCATAAATGATAGCGATGATACCCATACCACCAACACCAAAGAAAAGATTCGTATACTGACCAAGAAGACCAAAAGTTTGTGCTTCCATAAAAAAAGAAGATTAAAAAAATAATACTTTCTCAAAATATCATTTCTTTAAGTATATTACAAATATAATTGCATCTTTTAACTTGATTTAAAGAGAAAATATATTCTTGTAAGTAAAGTTAATTTCGATACACTCTATCATATAATCTCTATCTCCAAATGAAAATCCTCATCATAGAAGATCATCCAAAAATTCGTGGAAATATCATAGAATATTTTTCTATAAAATGATATACGGCAGAATGAGCAGTGCACGGAGAAGACGCACTTCATATGCTTCATGCACACTATGATGTCATCATACTCGATATGAATATGCCAATTATGGATGGGAAAGTGTTCATCCAGAAGATGCGAGAAATGTGATATGAAACACCAGTGATTGTCACAACATCGAATTCACTCATAGATGATAAGGTTACTATGTTCGATCTCGGAGCTGATGACTATGTCACAAAGCCTTTTGACATGAGAGAACTCGAGGCAAGGATAATTGCTCTGGGACGAAGAAAGGAAAAGAAAATAGAAGAAAATATAGAATTTTCTGAATATACCATCGAAACAGGGAAAAAAATAATCAAAAAATGAGATAAAATACAAGAAATAACAGGAAAAGAATATGGGATTATAGAGTATCTCGTCCGAAATAAATGATACCCAAAAAGCAAATCAGATATACTCGAGGCAGTATGGTGACTCAGAGAAGCAGAACTCGCCATGAACTCCATCACAGTCGAGGCACATATATCAACCATCAGAAAAAAACTCGGGAAATGAGTCATAGAAACAATGAAATGAGTCGGCTATGTCATAGTATAATCAATAATTAAAAACATACGCAACCATGAATTCAAAATCTGAAATACAACTCGCCTTAAAAATTACTACAGCAGCATCGATCATATTGATAGCAATATTATCGATTATTATCACGAGTAGCTTTTATGCTTCTCGAGAATGAGCATATAGAGAATTTAATGAAAAAGTGAAAATGTTCACAGAATGACCAAGAATACTCAATGAAGTAACAAAATGAGATATTGGTACCATGCCATGATTTATAAAAAAACGATCATGACCCAGAGATATCGTGATCATAGATGATGATGGAAATATCATAAAGAATGAACTATTTGATTTTACTCATAATGATATTATCTCACTTCTGCGAAGTGAAAATGGAAGAATAGATATAAAAGAAATCTGAGAAGTTTCATTTCTTACATATAGACAACAAATATGAGGATACTCGATATTTATATTTGAAGATATGGAAAGAGTCTATGATTTTCATTTCCGTCTCGCCATAATAGCATTTCTCTGAAGTATTATAGGTTTTGTTATCATATTCTTTCTCTCGAGGTATCTCGCTCGTCTGACTATACGACCTATCCAAGAACATAACAAAGAACTCGAATCCTACAGTCATAATGTTGCACACGAACTCCGCACTCCCCTTTCTGTTATGCGCTCGAATCTCGAACTCCTGAGAATAAAACCAGAAAATCGCTTTATACAATCAACCGATGATGAGATAAGTAATATGGAACATATTATCGAGAGCTTACTCTTTCTCGCGAAACCAACGAGAAACACAAATGAAAATAAAAAAATCGATATTATCAAAATCACCGAAGAATGCATAGAGAAATACAAGCTCCAGGAAGATATACAATGGGAAAAATGAAATAATCAGATAAAAGAGAGTATCGACGGAGAACTCTATAAAAGAATGTTCACAAATCTCATAGAAAATGCTATAAAATATAAATCAGGATGAAGCATACTTGTAGAGATAAAAGATACTGTACTCTCAATAAAAAACACTATAGAAAAAGAAATACCCGAAGAAGAACTCCTAAAACTCACAAAATCATTCTACCAGAGAGATACATCGAGAAATACTGAGTGATACTGACTCTGACTGGCACTCGTAGAAAAAATTACAAAAATATTTGGATGGAAGATGCATATATCATGTACAAAAAATACCTTTTCGGTGGAAATAAAAATGAAATAAAACTTTTACAAAAAAATAAAGTCTCTATAATGAAGAGGCTTTATTTTTTATAAAAACAACTATGCAAACACCAGAAAGTACAGGAACAAATCAAAACTCAACAAAGAAAATTATCTTTATCATTTTAGGTATACTTCTAGCATATCTCATTATCGGAACCTATAGTTTTTATGGAAAAATGGTAACTCTCGATGAAGAACTCAAATCATACGATGCCCAAATAGCAAATATGTATGATCGTCGAGCTGAGCTCATACCTATGATAGCTCAAGTAGTAGACGCTGCTGCAAAATACGAATGAGGCACTCTCACAAATATCACAGCATACAGAAGCATGGCAAATGGACTTAAGGATCTCCAAACACTTCAATGAGAAGGAAAAACTGGAAGTCAGGAGTTTAGTCAAGCAATGAGTACAACACTTCTGAATATGCGTACAATGCAGGAAGCATATCCAGCACTTCAGGCAGTAAAATGATTTCAAGATATGACAACAACAATTGAATGAAGTGAAAATCGTCTTCGTGTTGCTATAAAAGACTACAATGATAAAGTTGCTGGATATAATATTAATCTCCGTTCATTTCCTTTTGGAATTATCGGGAAATCAATACTCGGATTCCAGGAACGACAGAGAACCTTTACAGAAGTAGAAAAGTCAAAAACAGCAAATGAGAAAGCGCCAAATCTCTTCGGAAGCGGGAAATAAGAATAAAGGATACGCTACTATGAAATACATCTATGGATATATATTCTTGATATTTGCGTTTTTCGGACTATCACTTGATTGATGGTCCGATTCTTCTTTTGATGCTATGAATCTCCCGAGACTCACTGAATTTATAGAAGACTATAGCCATATACTCTCAAGTACTGATCTCACAAATCTGAGAAATCAGGCAAAAAATCATGAAAAAAATACAAGTGAACAAGCAGTCACAATACTTTTTCCAAATAGAGGAGGATATGAGCTCGCAGATATCGGGCTCAAAGTCTTTCGAGAAAATGGCATCGGACAAAAAACTACAAACAACTGAATACTTCTTCTTATAGCAACAGAAGAGAAAAAAATACGAATTATTACTGGGTATGGAATGGATTCGAAGGTTCCAGATATTCTCGCAAAAAAATGGATAGAAGAAGATATTCGTCCGAAAGTAGATGTATGAGACTATGCCTGAGCTATATGAATCTTTTATAAAAAATTATGAGAAGATTTGATACAAACTCCTGAGTGAAATCTAAGTAAAGAAACAACACAAAATCCCCCGCCAGAACTTATGATATTTCTTGGATTATGATGATTTTTTGGGATACTTGCAAGATTTCTTATAGAAAACCGATGGCGTATTTTATGATGATGATTTCTTGCATGAATTATCATGAGTACATCTTGATATCTGCTATCTATAGATACTTTTACTCTGTGAGGCATTTTATTCTTATTCTGACTTTTCGGAGTAACTTTTTGAAAACGCTGAATTTGAGGCATTTGATGAAGGAGTGGTGGTGGTTTTTCTGGGAGATGAGGTTCAAGTGGCTGAGGATGAGCATGAGATTAATTTGACAAGTATATTATTTATGATAAAATGCTAAGAATTTACATTTAACTATACACTCTATGTCTGCACATGCACCTTCAGAAAACTCTAACTCTAGCACACCTAAATGAACTTTCATAAAAAGTTGCTTTTCATCGATTATTGCCATTTGAGGACAAATAAACTGTATAACCAATGCTACATCATGATTAGATCTTCTACCAGGTAAAGGTGGTGAAGCTACGACACACGATGATAGTCATCATCACTAATAAAAAATGCTCGAATTTCGAGCATTTTTTATTGTATATTATAAAATCGAAGGGAATTTTCATAAACAGTATTTTCGATATCTTCTGGTGATTCGGATCGGAGTTCACAGAGTTTTTCGAGAACAAATCGAGTATTGGCAGGTTCATTGATGGTTCATCTCACTGCTTGTGGAGAGAGAAATGGTGCATCTGTCTCGAGAAGAATACGGTTGATTGGGAGCATTTTTGCAGTTTCTTGAACTGACTGAGCATTTTTATAAGTCAAAATACCACCGAAAGCAAAATATATCTCAGATGAAAAATCGAGAAGCTTTTGAGCAAAATCTGGATTTTCAGAGTAACAATGTATCACTGCTTTATGAATATTGTTTTGTACCATAAAATCAAGTGTTGCATCGCGTGCATCTCGCGTATGGATAACGAGGGGAAGATTATATTTCTGAGCGAGTTCCCACTGTGCAAGCCACCATATCTTCTGATTTTCTATTTGTTCTTTTGCTTTTAGAGAAAGATTCATGGGATCAATAGGTTTCTTTCCATCATCTGTCCCATCCAGATAGTGAAAATCAAGGCCCGTCTCCCCTATTGCAACTATATGTTCTCTATTCTCAGAAATGAGTTTTTCAAATTCTCATATCTGAGAATCTACTTCAGAGATATTTTTATTTTGTGCTGTTTCTGGATGGAGTCAAACCGTTGCATAAAAAGTTCATGGGAATTTCCGAGCAAGAGCAATTGCTGATTCTGAGGTTTTTGTATCACAACCAATTTGGACAGCGTACTGAATATGAGATGCTTTCATATTTAAAACAATATCCTCTATCCGAGGAAGCATAGTATCCCAATAACAATGTGCATGTGTATCGATAATCATAATTTATTTTCAAATTTTCAGTAAAAATCGATTCCCCTCTGATGATATACATACAGGATTATTCGTTTCGAGAAAACATGTCTGTAGAGATTCAGTTATTTTTTTATAGGTCGCATTTCCTGTATAGCGATCGAGTAGAACGAGAAATGAAGACTCATCCGTGAGATTTGCAAGCATTCTTCTTTTTTTATCATTTTTATCAATATAACCAATACGATACTTTGATGATATATCGACAAAATCCGTAAAACGAGGATTTTCTGTAAGAATTCAATCTATATAAGTATATATAGATTCTTTGGTTTTGATTTTCCACTCATCCCCAAAGACCGAAATAGAGATGATATCATCCTGAGAAAATGGAACATGTGTAAGAAGTATTCATTCACTATCATATATTTCTGAAAACGCATCAAGCGGATTTCCGACGAGTACATAATCACTATTTGTATCGAGTCGTATTTTGAGATTTATATCATTAAAAGCTTTAAATGGTGTAAGGATTCACTCTGAAACAATACCTAACTGTACTTCACCAGACAAATACGATACTCCAAGAAAGCGACTTTTTGAAAGTTGTTTTAGGAGAGAACCACCCGTAAAGCTCTGTCAGATTTGTTCAACATCACTCATATCAGGAAGGATTGATACATTTGGTGTAAATTGATATTTGAGCACTTTCTGTTCGCCCACAGAAAAATGAATTGAATCAGTGAAATCTGCCATTCCAGATGCAGAAAGTATGACACTATAGTCAACTGGTGGAATCGGGGCAATAGTACATTCCCCTATACAATCTACTCGAAAATCGAGAATTTTGTCAGCAAGTGGAAGAAGTGAATACGAGAGTTTTCACTGAAGATGAGCAGAAAATGAGATACCATCAGACGCAGATATATATAATGAAGAAACCTGTTTTGTTGTAAAAAACCAGTAAAAAAAAGCTGGTATTCCTACTAAAACAATCAGAATAAGTAATGCAAGAATGCGATATTTCATGAAATGTAAAAAGAAAAGTTCTTGAGAAAAATATAAAACTGAGTATACAGAAAGAAGTAAAAAACCCAAATTCTCACATGAAAAATCCATACGAAATATATCTAGAACTTCTCAAATCTGAATGATGAGTCACGCCAATATCTGTTACTGAACAAGGTTGTATCGAAATACTTCGTTTATATCTCTGAAATCCACAAATATGCTGAGATGATATACGAACTGGAAATTTTGAAAATCTCTATAGTTATGATATTCCAGAAGAAAAAAAACAATTTGATATCGCTACAACTCGAAAATTTATAGCAGATATATCAATAAAGCCATACTCTGGGAACTCGATTTACATACTCAAGAACTTTGACACAGCTACTATAGAATCACAAAATGCCATCCTCAAAACTCTAGAAGATTGTCCACCATATGCGAGAATCATACTTCTCGTAACGCATATAGAAGATATCCTAGAAACTGTGCAATCCCGTATAATTTCACTCTGAAATACATATGAAGCAATCAGACTCTCGTTGGATTTGACTCAGAAAATAGAAATGTATTTTCATAAAAACCCAAAATGACTCATTGAATATCTTTTTGAATGAAAAATCTCAAAAGAAGAAGCAATAGAAATACTACGGATATCAATGCAATATTCTACATGAGAGGATTTTATAAAATACGAGAAAGGTATTGAAAACATTTTTCGAGTCAATGAAAACCCAAGAAATATACTGGATACTATATTTCTCATACCATAGAGAGTATAAAGATAATAGTATTTCCAATCAGAAAATTATATATAAAATGTTTAAGAAAAAAATAAGCATACAATATAAATATAAAAATTCCATGTAAAAAATCCGGATTTGTTTGACTATAAAGGGTACTAGACTATTATGAACCAATAATACATTTATAGCCAAAATGAAAGAACAAAAAACACTTAAACAAGATTCTCAAAAAAAATCTGAAATATTCTTTTCAACCTCTGAAAGACCAGGAACACTCATTATCGTAGAGTGATCTGACGGATCTGGAAAATCAACACAACTTCTCATAGCAAAAAATCTTCTTGAATCGAACGGTTTTTTCTGCGTGCATAGTGTATGGAATTCTTCCATTAAGATTCATGAGATGCAAAAAAGACTCAAGAAAGGTGATCCTCATATGCCTGCGGCAGTATTTGATACAATATACGCAGCTGATTTTATAGAGCGCTATATCACTGAGATGCGTGGTGCCTTAAAAGCCTGAATGGTAGTTCTCTGTGATAGGTATATGTATACGGCTCTCGCACGAGGATATGCTCGTGGACTTAAAATGGACTATGCTCGACCTTTTTATGACATGTTCTTTCCTGTTCCTGATTTGTCATTTTATTTCCGCATTCCCGTAGAAACAGCATGTGAGAGAGCTATTGGACGAAATCCTCTCAAACATTACGAAGCTGGTATGGATGTTCGTTATTCAGAAAATATCATCGAAAGCTTCAAGCGATTTCAAAGTAAGGTGATAGAGTGATATGATATTCTCGCGGAACAAGACGGAATCCATGTTATCGATGGAATGGCACCAGTATACAAAACAACTCCAGTTTTTATCAACAAAATTGCCGAATATTTTGAGAAAAAGTACGAAGTTCGCCTCATGTGACCTCACTATTCAAAATAATTTTTATTGTAATTCGTTATCTGTAATTTGATTTATGCGTCCAAATATTAGTAATTGCCATGCTCTTCCATGAACGCTCATTATATTTGAATGAGCAGATGGATCAGGAAAAACAACTCAGATTCGAGCTCTCAAAAAAATGCTTGAATCAGAATGAAAAGAAGTCGTAGTAAGCTCATGGAAAAGTGCCCCAATTATTGGTGATTTTCTTCATGAAAATGAAGCAAAAAAGAAAATAGATGAACGCATTCTTCCTGAAACGAATCTTCTTTTTCAATCAGCAGATTTACTCTATAGGATAGAAAGAGAAGTAATTCCAGCTCTGAAAAAGAATAAAATTGTCATATTGGATAGAGGGACTGATACTCTCGTTGTCCGAGGTATGATTATAGGAATCTCGCAAATGCAAGTCGAGAAAGGGATTCTTTGGTGGAAAAATACAATTTATAAAGAACTATTTCAAAAAGCATTGACAGTATATATAACGGTCGATGGAAAAACATCTCTCGAAAGACTCAAAAGACGAGCAAAAAGTGAGATGAAAGTTCAAAAAAAGTGAGAATGAACACTCTTGACACTTCATTTCATCAACAGCACTATCTATGCTCCTGATGGAAAGAAAATGACAAGAAATGATAAAAATATATTCATCGATCAAGCTCAAGAAAAAATCATAAAAACATATGAATCTGTATTTTCTAAAAAAGAAAATCATGTCATATGCCTTGACGGAAACAAAGACATGGATTCGATAACATCAATGCTCAATACAGAGATTGTAGATATTATACTATAATCATCAAAAAAGTCCTCCCTAGTATAAGAGGACTTTTTGCTTTTTTCTCGAGAGCGAATATATTAGACCGGTACTTTATTTTACTATTTCTTTATGAAAAAATATATCATATTCCTATGAAGCATTATTAGCTTTGCTATATTCTCAGGATTTGCATTTGCATATTCTGACAGGATAGATTTATGAGTATCCCCGATTCGAGACGAGTTCAATATGGATCGATGACAAACACTCACAAGATCAATAAAACTCTATAATAACTCAAACGACGCTCAAACAATATACATGAGTAGTGAAGATTGTGAAGCTGATGCAGACTATGGAGCTCCTGAATGCACTACATTTTCAGGATCGACAAACGAGAAGGATATAGAAAAAGCATCAACATGGATTACACCATGAATAAATGGAAATTTTACAATACCTGCAAAATGAGAGAAAACTGTATCATATACAATATCAGCACCAATAAATGCATCTCCAGGAGGACATTATGGCGCAGTATTTTTCAATAGTCCATCAGGTGGATGAAGCGATGATGCTACTATTTCTATGGTACGGAGAATCGGTATGCTCTTTATGATAAATCTCTCTGGGAAAATCTTTGTAGATACGAATATATGAAATATAGAAGTTGTACAAAACTGATGATGAACCGCAGCTATACCTTTGCTAGCGCCAACTGTAAACTTTATAGATAATCCTATAGCATATATCAAAGAAAAAGGAAAAAAATTCATGATGGTGTTTACGGATCCGGAGGAAGTTCAAAAAATGGCAGAAGAAATAAATCCATTCTGGGAAAAACCAACACTAAACTGAGAAGATTTTCAGGTCGATTTGAAAATACCTGTGCAAAATAATGGAAATACCCACATAAAACCAACAGGAAAAATATTTCTCTATGATGGTGATGAACAACTCGTTAAAATATGAAAAGAGGCAATCTTGAATGAAAATGGTGCTTTCATGGGTGAAAAAATAGTGGACTATATACCAATAAATGATAATAAAGGAAATGTCCTCCCAAATACTCAAAGAATCTTTTCAGTAAACTGGCAATGATTTGCCTATGGCGATATGGATGCCGCTGGAAAATATATGATTAATTTTGAAAATCCAAGTAGTTACTATTCGAGACTTTCTGAGGAAGCTGGAAAATTTATGTATCCATGGGAAAGACTTGCAGTGAGAAATACAACAAAAACACTCGATGCAAAAGTGGAAATGAGTTATAAAAATCCTGCTACAGGAAAAGACGAACCGTATAAGGTGGAAGTGCCAGTCAATATCCATTATGCATATGTGGCAAAAACTACGAACTGGAGTGCCCTTATTCTCATCTTTGGAATAATATTTCTCTCTTGGAGAATAATACAAAGACGCAATAGAGACATAGACTTTCTAGAAGATGAAGTTGGTGAATTAGAACACGAGATTTTAGCACTCGAGAAGGCAAAGAAACAATATGATAGCCGAAAAAAGGCTCCTGAAGTTGCAAAAAAATCAACAACTACAAAAAAAATAGCTCCTAAAAAAGAGGAGGAAAAAGTAGAAACAGGAGATCAAGAAAAAAAACCCATAACAAGAAAATCAACAACGAAAAAAGAAATCACAGAAACCCAGACAAAAACCTCACCAAAAAAGACTCCTGTAAAAAAACCTGTAGCAAAGAAATCAACAACTACAAAAAAAGAGGAATAAGAAAAAACTCTTTAGCTCTAAAAAATCACCGTAATACGGTGATTTTTGTTTATATAAGTCACTCTATTTCTTTTATATTCTTTATAAAAGTAGCCTCCATACCTGATGGAATTTTTCCCTCATACCCAAAAGGGATAATAATTTTCTTGAAACCAAGCTTATATGCTTCCATGATTCTGCGTTCAAGCATATATACAGACTTCACCATACCCGTCAATGAAACCTCTCAAAGCCATATAATATCTCCAACTGTTTTTTCTTTTTTACTCGAGAGAATGGAAGCTACACAAGCCAGATCGATTCATGGTTCCGAAAGAGTGAGTCCTCTTCAGATATTCAAATATACATCATAACTTTCGAGTTTTAATGAGAGAAATTTTGATATCACAGCAAGGAGGAGGTCGATTTTTCATTGTGAGATTCAACGAGCAGATCTTTTAGGATATCCAAACTTTGTATAGGTTGTGAGAGCTTCAATTTCTATAAGAAGAGGTCGATTTCATTCCATAGCAAAAGAAAGTGCTGAACCAGAAACATCACGATTCATCGTATCGATAAACTCAAGTCCAGGGTTTGGAAGGTCGATAAGTCACCCCTCTTCCATACGAAAAAGCCCAACCGCATCAGTCGATCAAAATCGATTCTTAAGTGCTCGAAGTATACGGTAATTCTCTGTACGGACTCATTCAAGAAAGAGAACAACATCAACGAGATGTTCGAGAGATTTTGGACCAGAAATAGAACCATCTTTCGTCACATGTCCTATGAGGATGATAGATTTTTTGAGTTTTTTTGCAACATGCATGCACATCTCTGTCATGATACGAATCTGAGATATACTCCCAGGAGAACCCTCGATAGATGAAGATGCAAGTACTGATAATGAATCGATAATCACGATATCAGCGGGAGATCTTTCAATAGTGAGAAAAATAGAATCAAAATCCGAATCTGTCACAATCTCTATCTTTTCATCCTTGACTCCAAGTCGAACTGCTCGTGCACTAATCTGACCTATATGTTCTTCTCCAGATATATAGAGAACGCCACGACCAGATGAAGCATACCATTCACTCATCTGGAGGGCGAGGGTAGATTTTCCTATTCCAGGCTCACCAGAAAGGAGTATAAGGGAGCCCTCAGAGATACCTCCACCAAGAACTCCATCGAGTTCAGATGAAGCACTTTTATAGCGATCAACATTTCGAGTATCATCGAGTCTGAGATGATTCGTCTCGAGAATCTTTCCTACTCAAAGTTTCGTTTTTTTTCCTTCTATTTTTGATTGCTCGAGACTATTCCATGCATTACAGTTCATACATTTTCATGACCATTTTGGAAAAGATGCAGAACAATTTGAACAAATAAACATACAAATAAAATTAGGAATTTGAAGAATCTTTTTTGAGAATTTCTTGTATATCAGAATAACGAAAACCTTTTCTCAAAAGTGAAGCAATGATTTTTTCTCGTTCTTTTGAATTTTCTACAGTATATCGATTTTTGTATTTTTGCACTTCTTTTTCGAGAGCAAAATGAGAATCAAGGGTTTTAATATGTTCTTCTATATATTCACGAAAGTATTGGTACTGACCGAGCATGGTTTGGAGGATAAATCTCGCGGACTTCCCTCGCGTGTGAAGTGTTTGGATTTTCTGAAGAATCGCACTTTCATGCGATGACCAATCTTGTATTTCAGCATTATATCTCTCTATATACTCAGCTACTGTATCTTTTGGAAATCATTTTTTGAGAAACTTCATCCGTATATCTTGACTTCCCTTTCAGAGAGAAAGAAATGTACGCATCCACATATCCATCATGAGATTTTCATCATACCCTACTTGTAGTAGCATTTCCTCAATATTTTGGCAATTCTTCTTCGTGAGATATTCATGTACTTTATTCCTCGATGGAGCATATCGAGCAATGTAATTTTGGAGACGAAGAGGGAGATTCATAATTTCTTGACGATATGAAAAATATATGCTACAATCTACGCATATATTATAAAAATACAAATATGATTGCTGATATTCATCCTGCTGTTATGGGTGCACATGCACTTATGTCATACGAGTCTCGTATGCACGCTCTCGCTGAATTTGGTATCAATACCGAACTCATGCAAATAGACGAAACAAAACGGTTTCTCGTGAAAGAATGAAGGCAAAACCGAGAACTCGTCATACAAGAACAGAGCTAAGAAACAATATAATTATGTCCTAATCCACTTCTACTTGCGGAATTGGATTTTTATTATTTGCATTTCACAAAATATATATATTATGTATAATGTAAATTATTTTGTGTTATGAAAATATCAGAATCCCATATATCGATGCTTGCTGTCATAAGTATCTTTACCGGAATGATAGCACCTCTTTGTATCATAGGAGATAAGGCACTCCCCCTCGCTTTCACAGAAATACGAACATTTTCCTATATTCTCCTTTTTCTTCTCTCTGTATTTTTTTATGTAGCAAGTACAAGAAATCATCTATGAATACGGTGGATTTCCTGATTTCTGAGTATCAGTTTTATTTTTATTTTCTTTCTCGCAATGAGTGGAAAAATCACAGACGAAAATCAATCTCCCACGACAGGGATATCTTGGTGATGGTTTTTTATTTTTATTTGAGTTATTCTCATAGCGTATAATCTTTTCTGAAAAAGAAAAGCAGAACACCATGGATTTTCTTCAATATTTTTTGATAGAATCATAGGAATCACTGGAGCATTTACACTTGGCTGTTTTTCAGTTATGATGATTGCTCTCTCAGTGATACACTTTCAGAAAAATGAAAACACTTCACTTCTCTCAAAATTTTATGGATCATGACTTGTTCAGAACCTTTCTGGAGTAACTCTTTCTCCAAAATATGAAAAAATAGACTGACTGTACTTTGAAAGAAAAACTGACACACTCAGAGTATTATCAGAAAATAAGGGAGTACAAATACTTATTGGAACTGGCTTGTCTCAAAAAAACTCATCAAAATATACACTGATTGGTGGTAAAATTGTTTCTGAGAATAACAATAATATATTCATCGATGAAAAGACCTATAGCGGAAAAATCGTGGAAAAAACTGATAAAATAATCGTGGTATCAAATTCAGGAGGAATTATTTTTATAACTCCAAAGAAAGAATTTGCCTATACAGGAAGAATATATCCTGTAGTTAATACTATTCTTTCATGAGATGAAGATACTATAGCATGGATAGAAAAAACAGGAAGTGGCTATCAACCCTATAAAAATGGAATTCCCATATGAAAAAGTCTCAAAAAAGTAGAGCACCTCGGAATATCAAAAAATGGTTATGATATTGTCATTTTATGAGATGACGAATCTGGTACACTATCTATCTATAAAAATGGTATCAAAGAAAAATCTATCAAAGAATGATATATATCATGAACATTTGGGACGAATGGGACACACTGGATATATGGAATCAATCAAAATGGGATAAAACATATAGTTTATGACGATACTATTCTCCCTGGGGAACTGAGTGAAATTAGGGAAATATTTCTCGAAAATGGAGGCTCTTCGTATGCATTTTTCGGAAGACCTCTCTGAGAAGAGCGATATTGTATATTTACGAAATATCGATGAAATATCTGTGGATTTGATGGGTATATGAATCCATGATTCGGAGCAGATGGAGTATCTGTCATCTATAGTGCAAAGAAAAACAACACCTGGTCTATCTATAGAAATACTGATGCACTCATACGAGATAGTGGATACAAGACAAAAACATCTGTCACGAATGATTATTTTTTCTTTGATACAACAAATCCAAAACATTCTCTCTATATAGAGAAAGAACAGGATAATAAGTATACTCTCAGAAAAGAATGAAAAATCATACCATGAACTTGGGATGATGTCTGACTGGATGTTTCATTTGGATATGATGGGAAAATTATTATGTCCGCAAAGAAACAGGATGGATGGTATATTATAGAAATATAAAGTTTATTCTTAACTTTTACATATATGGCTTATGGATTTGAATTCTCAAAAAATGGATGAACCATTACCCTTAATAAGACTCATGATTGAATGCATCTATGAAAGCAAATTCTTCGATTAAACGGCGTAGATATAACTATACTATCATGAACCGAAGTGGAGAAAATATTAAAAAATATAGCAGAAAGAAAAGAAATAGTAAGACTTCTCCTTGAATCATGAGAATTAGTAAATTTTTCCCATAATTCTATTCCAGATGCAATATGGATGAGAGAAGATAATAGCACAGTCCTTTCAGAATAAAAAAGTTATCATTATGGTATGGAAGGATTGGAAGATAAAAAAAGAATAGTCAAAGGAACATAAATAGACTCAAACGCTAAAAAAATACCTTTCCTCACTAAGAAAAAACTCTACACACCGTAGAGTTTTTTCTTTAGTTCTTCTTTTTTATGAGAATATATCCGTGCTTCGTAGAGAATCGGGAGAAGATTCCAGTGATGATGGAAACGAATATCAGAGGACAGCTCGAGAAATTCATCAAATGAGACTTCAAAAAGCTCAATCTTCTCACCACCATCAGGTGCAATAGGTGCTATCTTCATGATGTTACGAGCTATAAAATAGTGCGTATAAGTCATCACATTGCTCGTACCATCATATCGGAACCAAGGCTCCAGATTCTCTACACTATATCCAGTTTCTTCGAGGAGTTCTCTTCTGGCACATTCTACTGGATTTTCATCTGGAGTATCAAATGCACCACCAGGAAAAGAAATAAAAGCCTCGCGAGAAGGTTGTTCCTGGAGGGTAAGAAGTATATTTCCATTTGGAAGAATCGGTATCACAAATGCACCATCGAGAAAACGAACTCGCTCGAACCGAGCAATACTCCCATCATACATATCCTGATCCCACTGATATACCTCAGAACGCACTCACGAGAATACACATTCCGCATTCTGAGGAATATTATGGTGATGGAGAAATTTTCATTGCATAGAAGAAGAAATTATTGTGGAGCGAGGCGCATATAGAGAGGCTCTCATTTCTCAGTAACATGAAAAAGTATCGGACTCAATTCCAGATTTTCTGAAAGAGAAAGAGCATCATCATATGGAGCTCCTACACGAAAGAGGAGTTCTCGCATCTTCGTATCAAAAAATGGAAGGAGCATGATGGCAACACGACGAAGATGAGCAATAAGATGAAATAGGACTTCATTGAGTTGTTGTTTTCATTCATCAGTTTCAGTGGATATCTTCCACGGTGTCATATCATCGACATATTTATTGATCTCACTTGCGTATTGAAAAGCAAAATCAAGAGCTCATTTGAGGTCATAGTTTTGCATAAGCATTTTGTAGGTTTGTGATTTTAGCTTATCTAAATCCATACCTAAAGGTGAAGTTTCCATAGAAGGAACATCATCCCAAACAATCTTTCATTCGAGCTTGAATGAAAGAGCAATAAATCGATTCAAGAGATTTCAGAGATTGTTCGAAAGTTTCGCATTGTACATGAGTACCGCCTGTTCCTGAGAAAAGTCCCCATCCTCCCCTATTGGGAATGCAGAAAAAAGATAGAGAACGAGCATATCACGAGAGTATTTTTCACAGTATTCAACAGGATTGATGACATTTCCTATAGTTTTCGACATTTTTTGCCCATCGACGGTAAAAAATCCCGTCGTAAGAAGCTGTTTTGGCGCATCATATCAAGCGCTCCAGAGCATCGCAGGCCAGTATATACCATGGAATTTTACGATATCCTTTCCAATAACATGCACATCTGCAGTCCACCACTTTGACTCATCGTCCTGTACAACCGTGAGGTAGTTGAAAAGTGCATCATACCAAACATAAGTGACCTGAGTTGTATCAAATGGAAGTGGAATACCAAATTTATTGGTCTCACGAGAGATAGAAAAATCCTCAAGCCCACCTTTTACAAATTCGATAATCTCATTAAATCGTGTTCTCGGTTTTACAAAATCTGGATTCTCTTCGTAAAATTTCAAAATTTTATCTTGGTACTTTGAAAGTTTGAAAAAATAATTCTTTTCCTTCAGATGAGAAAGTGGTTTTCCTGGATGATCAGGACAAAACCCATTCACGAGATCGGTTTCTTTTTTAAAAGCTTCACATCCAACACAATAGAGTCACTCATATACACCCTCATAGATATCACCATTATCGAATGATTTCTGTAGAACTTTTTGCACAAAATCATGATGGCGAGGTTCAGTTGTGCGGATAAAATCAGTATATCGAATATCAAGTACATCCCATACTTCTCGATGCTTTCCTGCCATCATATCAGCATATTGCATGACATCCATATTATTTGCCTCTGCCGATTCGACGACTTTTTGAGAGTTCTCATCGACACCAGTAGAAAATCGCATATCTACCTTCTGAAGTTTTTTATATGTAGCAATACTATCAGCAATAAAAGATGCATAAGCATTCCCTATATGTGGGATAGCATTTGAGTAGTAAATCGGAGTGGTAATATAGAATTTATTGTTCATGTTTTGAGAAAAAATATGCTGGGATTATATAGGGAATCATGAAAAAAACAAATCTGGAATCGAAAAATATCAAACGAGTGGATTTTTCATAAAAAATCAATAAAATCCAGTCAATTTTAATCATTATATGAAATCTACTGGAATCATCGTCGCAACAGGCATATGCATAGTATCTTGCGTAATAGGCTATATATTCTGAATACAAACGGATAATAATGCCACTGCTACTGTAGATACAAAAAATCAAGTATCTGATGAAATCAAATGAGTACGCCAATGAGGATATCAATTTATTAGTCCCCTTCTCGAGTGTGAAACATCGAGTTTTGCAAATAATAGAAAATATATTCCATTCGAAAAAAATGCTATAGATATAATTCGGGATGAGGTACAAAAGAAAAATCCAGATATAAAACTTTCACTTTATTTTAGAAATCTCAATAATGGCCCATGGTTTGGTATCAATGAAAATGAGCAGTTTTTTCCAGCAAGTCTCATAAAGCTTCCTATCCTCATAATGTACCTCAAGTGGGCAGAAATAGATCCATCAATACTAATGAGAACACTCAAGGTACAGGAACTTACTGATGTACCTCAAGTCTATAAACCAGAAAAGAAACTCGAAAAAGATAAAACATATGCTGTAAAAGATCTCCTGGAGCACCTTATTAGGTACTCTGAAAATAATGCTATTCCTCCACTTTTAAGCATTCTCCCTCAAGATATCCAGGTACATGTCTTCCAAGATCTCGGAGTACCTATTCCAACGAAAGAAGGATATCAAATCACAACAAAAGATTATGCATCTTTCTTTCGAATTCTCTATAATGCATCATATCTCTCAAAAAGTCTCTCTGAAAATGCTCTTGCACTACTCTCAGAGACAACATTTGAGGAAGGAATCCGTGGAAATATCCCAAAAGACATAACGATAGCTCACAAGTTCGGAGAACGAGAAATCATTGGAGATGATAATAAAATACTCCATCAACTCCATGACTGTTGAATAGTTTACTATCCAGGATATCCATACCTGATATGTGTGATGACAAAATGAGAAGATGTACCGATGCAGAGACTCGCATGAGTCATACAAAAAAGCTCTACTATTATCTACAATGAAATTTCAAATAGATATCCTTATAAAATAGGGCAACAAAAATAAACCGATAAAAAAACTCAGCTTTAGGCTGAGGTTTTTTGTTGTCCTATTTTCATGACTTGGTTCTATTGCAATTGCGACAGAGCATCTGGCAGTTTTCTGGAATTGTCTTGCCTCACTGAGACCACGGTGTGATATGATCTGCCTCCATATCCGAGAGTTCGAAATGTGCTAGACACGCACTACATATCCCCTCTTGTCGCTCATAGGACTCTCGTTTCATCTTGTCTGTAAAGGCACGAATACTCAGAAATCGTTCATTTCTCGTGAGGATATATTCATAGATTCCAGATTTTTTCGTCACATCTTCATCTTGCATGAGTGTTTTTATATCTCATTCGAGTTTCTGGGAATCATAGTTGGTTTCCTTGAACTGATTGTAGAGGCTTCCCCAATTCACTCACTTCATCTCTCGACGATAGTTTGGGAATACGACCTTGACCCAAGATATCACATTTTGATAGTAGAGCCAGATTTCGTTGGCATTGGGGTCGTGTTGATGCTCGGACATATATTGCTCGATATGATCCTCCGATATCCAATCTATCGCCGTCTCCAGATAGTCCTGACGGATGGGAGATCCACTCAGATATTCGCTCCCGATGGCATATGCAGGGCAACCTGTACGAGAGAAGTATCGCTTCGCATCTGTGAGCCATGTCCCTGTATAGACGGCATTGCGGAGTTCCTGATCTGTGAGCTTCTCCCCTGCTATATTGATCGTCTTGAACCAGTCGAGTTTTTCTCGGTCACTCCCCTCGCAAAAGTAGACCATCAGACGATAGTCGAGTATCTCCTCTCGCTCATCGTCCGTGAGATTGTGGAAATACTGGAAATCCAGTGAAAAATTGCCGGTCACATATTCGCAGATACTGATGGTGCGTTGCTGACCGTCGAGGACCTCAAAAGTCCCATCCTCATTCTTTACCCAATACATGACATTGAGTGGGAAGTTTTTGCGTACGGTCTCGATGACACTATCTCGTTGCCTGTCTCGATAGACGAATTCTCGTTGATACTTGGGGCGGATATTGAGAATTCCACCATATCCGACGACACCGTCTTCGGCGTTGTTTGTATATCCAGATGATACCTCTCTTATCGTGATTTCTCGGAGTTCTATTTTCATATGATAAAAAGTTAGGAAATAGGTTTTTTGTTGCGGATGATTATGCGGATATATATAGGTTTTCCATTTACTTGAGCCAAGTATTTCCCCTTAGTCTCCTCTGTTGGTCAGTCAAGAATACTATATCGATTCAATCCATCTATAATCTCAAATTGTTCTGGGTTATAATTCCCTAAAAATGTTATCGGAACTCCCATTAATCATGGGTAATCTAGAGGAATATCTTTTACCTTATCTACATTGATAGCATCATAGTTATCGTACTTTGGATATTCTATTTCATTGTACTTTGTATAGAGCGTTAGATCTTCGTGTCTTTGCTTATAATCCAGATTTGTAAACCAGTTTATCGCAGGAGTTTTGATATAATTTCTTCAAGAATATCACTTTTGTTCACAAAACTTCACATTGGCTTCGAGTTGATTTTCATATGGCGATCGAAAAACTAGGCTCATATTAAATCAAGTTCATGCCCAAATCAAATTCTCTTTAATAAGCTTAAATATTTCCTTATATGAAAGTGCATTCATGTTTCATAATATCACAAACTTTTTATTGTATTCCATCAGTTGTGCGACATAATCACGAAAAAGAGAAAATGGAGGATTGGTACAGACGATATCAGATTGTTCGAGGAGTTCTCTACATTCTGGACTTCGGAAATCCCCATTTCATGTAAGTGGTGTCCGCATGATATCGTGGAAGTCGAGTTTGTCATCTTCATTGAGATCCAGCTTTCTATCAATCTCCAGTTTGTAAGTCGGTTTCTCGCTGTCATAGTGAGTGGCGATCAACTTCTTCAGTCCGAGATGATCAAAGTTCATAGCAAAATATCGGAAAAAATGACTCTCCTCGGGATCATCACAGTTACAGAACACGACTTTATCGCGGAAATGTTCCTTATAGCTTCTGAGTTCTTTTTCTATATCAGAAAGTTGTGTATAGAACTCATCATTCTTTGCTCAACCAGCTTTACGAAGGTTCTTGTTTCAAGACTTCTTTTCGGGCATAAAAAATGGCAATGAAAAAATAAATTTCACTGCCGAGGTTTTTCTGGTTTTGTGGTAAACAAAAATGGGCGATCTAAGTGCCTGGAAATGTTTACCACAACGAGATCCTTTCGCTCACTTTTTCAACAAAAATGGGCTGGCGACATAAATCGCCCATTACAGTGTTGAAATTGTAAGCAGAAAAGATTGAGAGAAAAAATCTCGGTTGTGGTACCGAGAACTATATGGGAAATGGGAGGAAAGGCAAGAAAAAATCCTCTCGGATGAGAGGATTTTATAAAAGTATTCATTATATACATAGAAATATAAATATACTATTTTCAGTATAAAAAACTTTTGACTTCAATTTCAAAAGATATAGAATATATGAGAATTAATCTCATATAAATATGCAAAAATGTATTTACGCCACTAAATAAAAAAACTTTGAGATAACCCAAAGATTTTTCCTGTTAGGGTTTCCAGTAATTTCTAAAAACCTTAGTGTTGCAACAAAGATTCTAAGAAATTTTCTAGGTTTGTCCAGTTTTTCTAAATCCTAAACATTTCAAAAAATGAACCTATTCGAAAATATACTCAAAAAAGCAACAAATGAAAATATGATAACACATATCCTTTCATATGACCTAAAGAATGCCTCAGCCAAGATATATCTTGATTTAAGTGAAAAGTTGGAAAAGGACTTTTGCTGAAAAAAGACTCACCTTCAAAGTCAAACAGTCTGGGAACTTAGTACACAAGTAGAATGTGATACTATAATGCAGACAATCTTTTATATTTGTTGAAGTGATAAATGTCAGGTCAATCTTTACAAGGTGCAAGTTTTGGAAAAGAAAACTCATCCGATAGTTTTGCCAATAGTAAAGAAACCTTCAATAGTTTTGCCAAAAACGAAAAGAATTTAATCCAATAATTATTATTCCTATGCCAAAAGTAACAAAATCACTAAAAACATTATACGAAGGTTCTAAATGAAAAAATTTAAGAACCATTGATACAAGAACTAAAAAAGTAAGTAAAAATACGGATTTAGAAAAACTTGCCGAAAAGAATAAACTACCTTGATATGAAGTAGTTAAAGTAAAGAAGATTGAAAAGTATGTTAGATCTAAAAAAGACCAAAATAAGGAAAATAACCTAGATCCAAAGATAAAAAATAATAAAACTAAGAAAAATACACCCAAAAAATAATATTTATTTTCTGAAAATGTTTTTATAACTATTCCTTCATTTTATGAATTCTACATTTAAGATACTTATGACTCTTCAGGAGTATAAAGAAGTTCTACAAAATAATATAGTAGAATTCAATAGAGATATTGAAAATATTAAAAAAGAAAACTATTTTCAAATTACTGAAGATTATAGATGAGTAAAGAATATTCAAGATATGATAGAAGATAAAATATACACATTACAACATGAATTAGGTAAGGAAAAGCAGAGGTTAAATTTAATAGAACTATTGATAAAATCATATGAAGAAAAACCTTTTATAGAACAAATATAATCTATATATTGATATTCTCTTTTTCCTTCGAAAAACATCTTTTTATTTTTCGATATCTTGAGCCAAAGGAATTGAATCCCACCCGAACTGTCGCCTTTATGGATGCGTGCGTTCCACATATATTTGGATAGAGTGGGATTTTATTTTTTCACTATATCCATCTGGAGGTATTTGAGATATCGTCTCCATTTCTTTATAGGGATAAGTGCAAGATCATAGAGATAGTTATCTGGTCGAAGTTCTTTTATCTTTCGTGCAATAGCGATAAAATCACAGACATCTTTCGAGAAATGATAATGCATCTCTTGATTCATAGAGTCCTCCAATCTTCGATAAAAGAAATAGCGTGGATCATGTACGATAGCAAGTTGTACCTCTGCTCGTCACATACCCTCAGAGAAGAAAGCAAGAATCTCCTCTTGTACATCATCATATACTACCTGCTCATATGCATTTATCCCACCACCAGCAGAATAGTAATACATCCCGATAACATTGTTCCGGAAATGTGTCATCTCATGTGTAATGATGTATCTATCATTCATATCACCAAATGCGACACAAACAGGGATTTTTTGGTCTTCAAATTGGATAATCCTGAAAAAACCTGAAGCCCTATCTTCTTGGGTAAATGTTTCTTTTCTCCTCGCAAACTTTACAGCTAAGAGATCTTGCATATCTGAAAATACAATTTCGAAAACTGGTCATACTTTTTTGAGCACTATATTTCCAACAAGCTTATCTGAACGAAATCCAAAAAGTCTACCAATCTGTTCTTTAATAGCCTTATGTCCATATCGTAAGGCAAAGTATTCTACTCATTTGTAGTATTGTTCTAGCTGTTGAATAGACTTGAGGGCCTGTCACTGAAACTCAGCCTCCACAGCAGAAACAACAGATGTTTGTATACTGCGAATATCGACACTTTCATTTTTTATAGACTTTTCTACATCCATAATTGCGTCAGAGAGTTTCTGAATTCTCTGTATATATTGATGTCAGAAATCTTTATTCATATTTTATATGATATATAAATAGCATATATGTCAATATTTTGATAACTCCGTAGAGAGTATATAAAGGAAAATTTCGAATTAACTTTCTAAAAAACTTTTCATTTTAAATATATTCAATAAAAAAACTTCATCATATGATGAAGTTCTTACATATTTTGTGGCTCCCCAAATTGGATTCGAACCAATGACCTACCGGTTAACAGCCGGTTGCTCTACCGCTGAGCTATTGGGGAGTGCAAAATACGATGGGCGTATATTATGAAAGAGTGGCGAAAAGTCAAAAAAAATTTTCACTTTTTTACATTTTGCCTAGAATCAACACCATGAACCACCTAAATATAAACATACAATGACTCGAAAGAGATGGGGAAACAATACTCTGAAACATATCTACAGTGATAAATGCGACAGATAGGGTGGCGCTCGTCTGACCAAATGGTATAGGAAAAAGTACATTTATGAAAATACTCTCATGAGAAGTGAGAGAATATGATGGAAACATAGACAATGTATGAGGTATCACTCTCGGATATCTCGAGCAGATACACTTCTCAGATGAGACGATGAATATCAGAGACTGCTTACGAGATGCATTTGTCGATATCCGTGAGGTAGAGCGAGCAATCATCAAAGAGGAAGAGATAATGGCTGGTACTGGTGAGTATGAGAGATATACCGAGCTCATAGAGCAACTCAAGATGCTCTGATGATATACATACGAAAATGAGATAGAACGCGTCGCTCGTGGGATAGGGATATTTCACCTCCTCGAAACCAATCTCCACGATATATCTGGTGGAGAACGCACGAAGATAGCTCTCGCGAAGATACTGCTCTCAAAGCCAAATTTTCTCCTCCTCGATGAGCCGACAAACTTCATCGACCTCCAAAGCCTCGAATGGCTCGAAAAATACCTCATAGAAACATGGAAATGAGGATATATCATAGTATCTCACGATCGAGAATTCCTGGATAATACCTGTAGTGTGGTCATAGAACTGCGTGGAAAAACTGGTATTGAGACATATTATGGAGACTATTCGTATTCTGTCCTCGAAAAGCGAAAAAAACTCGAGAAATCAGAAAAAGCATACAACGAGCAACAGACTATGCTGGAAAGTGAAAAAGAACTCATCAACCGATTCCGAGCAGGATCTCGGGCAGGATTTGCAAAGAGTCGAGAGAAAGCACTCGAACGCATCGATATGATAGAAAAACCTGAAATACGAAATCCTATCCTCTTTAGTTTTCCATATGAAAAATGAGGACCAGAAAATATCATCAAGATAGAAGATGCCTTTATCTGAAGGAAAGAGCCACTTTTTTATATACGAGATGCAACTCTCTCTCGAGGAGAACGAGTTTGACTCGTATGAGAGAACTGAGTTGGAAAAAGTACACTCCTAAAAACTATCCTCAAAGAAATCAAGCCACTCGAATGAACCGTGCATCTCCATGAAAATACGAGAATACTATCTTTTTCACAGATGCATGAGACGCTCATTCCAGAAAAGACAATCACAGAAAATTTCCACGCACATGGATTCCAGTATTCACCAGAACGAGTATGAGGCATCATCGGAACATATGGTTTTGAGTTCTTTGATCGAGACAAAAAAGTTTCGAGCCTCTCCTGATGAGAGAGGTCGAAAGTCCTCTTTTCGATACTCGGTCAAAACTCATCCAATCTCCTCATCCTCGATGAACCGACAAACCACCTCGACTATGAAGCTCGTGAGTATCTCGAGCAAGCTCTGCGAAACTATGAATGAACTATTCTTTTCATATCACATGACCGCTACTTCGTAAATAAAATGGCATCGAAACTCTGGATCATCGAAGATGGAGAACTCATGACATCATATGGAAACTATGAGGACTATAGGTATAAAAGAGAGCATGGTATCAGTCTCGATATGTCACTCTTTAATGTAGATGGTGAACTCGATCTCGTCCTCGAGGAAAAACTCTGAGTCCAAGAAGCTCGGAGAATAAAAGAGAAATTTGCACGAAGAAAACGAAGATAGGAATTTTTATACTTTTCATACTAATATATATGTATATATTTGACATAAGTTTATTTGGAATTCACCTCGCACCAACATGGTATGGACTCATGTATGCCATAGGGTTTTTCGTATGTTACCAGTTTGTAAAGAAATATGGAAAGCTCAGAGGAGATGATATCGATACGCTTCTCACCTATATATTTTTTTGAGTGATACTCGGATGAAGAATCGGATATATACTCTTTTATAACCTGGGATTTTTCATACAAAATCCCATAGAAATGATAGCCATATGGAAATGAGGTATGAGTTTTCATGGATGACTCCTTGGAGTGATACTCGCAGTTTGGCTCTTCTCCAAAAAGTACAAGTATAGATTTTTTGAAGTCATCGATCCACTCGCTATCATCATACCTACCGCACTTTTTTTCGGAAGAATCGGAAACTATATAAACGGTGAACTCCTCGGGTATAGTCCGTACAAAGGACCACTCGCGGTATATAAAAATGGTATATGACACTTTCCGAGTACCCTCCTAGAATCCTTTCTCGAATGAATCATACTTTTCATACTTATGATTTTTGTATGGAAAAAGTGACCAAAAAAAGAATGATGGACGAGTGCAATATTCCTCATAGGATATGGTATTGCTCGTCTCATTTCAGAGAATTTCAGACTCCCTGATACACACATAGGATATCTTTTTTGAACTCATTGGATCACTCTCTGAATGCTCTATACTCTACCACTCTTTATAGTTGGTGGATATATACTTTTGGATATAAAACAAAAAAAGAAACCTATATCTGCATAAGTTTCTTTCCTGGAAGGATATATCCAATTCATGTTATATTTTTTAGAGAAGTAAACCTATTCCAGTTTTTGATTGCATGATTATATCATATAAACAGCTTTCTCATAGATAGTTCATGCTGTACGATAAAATCACGAATATAGAGAAAATACTCATGTTTCTGAAGGAGTGGTATATGAGCAGAAAGTTCGAAGAGAAATGTGATCTCTCGTTGTATGCGGGCATTATGTTCAAGGAGGTGATATATATTTGTATATTCACGAATGATAGCGTCACTATGAAGCGTAATCAAAGAGGAAAAAGCACTCTCATCGACTACATATGGCCGCATCACCTCTATAAAAGCTGGGATTTTTGAGACTTTTTCATTGAAAATATCGAGAATTTTTCACTCTTCTTGCCGTATGGCACGACGAAGAAAGTAAAAAAACGCTATATAAACGAGAATGAGAACCAAAAAACAAATGACAAAAAGAAGAGTTGAATTCATAAATGAAATCATATACGCCTTCTTTTCTTTTGCAAATTTTTTGGGCTTTTCTATAATAAAATCATGAAAAAAGCTGAAATCATCCGCACACTGGTGACCCCAATAATCGAACTTTCTTGAGTTTGAGTAGCCTTTTTTCTCGCATATGATCTCAGACGCATTACTGATGGTATTCCTTTTATACAGCTGCGTATACCCTATATTTCAGAAGATCTATTTCTGCCTTTTGTCCTTTCTGGAATATGTATCTGGGCGTTTGTTTTTATGTATGCCTGACTCTATACAAAACGCTATGATACCCCGATCATAGAAGAAATCCGTCTCATACTCAAATACGGTGTAATATGGTTCTTTTTTTACATGAGCTATATACACATCGCGAGTGGATTTTTATTCCAAAAAGAGATACCACGACTTATCATATTTTATGCATGTATTTTTTCTATTATTTTTTCGATGATGATACGATTAGCTCGTAATATCATCTATGAAATATTGGTAGAGTACGATTTTGTAGAGAAAAAAATGATACTCATAATCGAAGATACAATCAGACCCATAGAAATACAAAAAAGCAAACTCTGTCGATATATGCATTTAAAAATATCTCAAAACGAAGAGATACAATTACTCATACGAGAAAGAAAAATAGATGCAATTCTCTCAACACAATCGGATCTATCAAACTCTCTCATTGCAGATATTATAAAACTTGCAAGAATATATGGAATACCTTTTGTATATCCAAAAATCCTCCCAAATACAGATAAATTCACAAGAAAGGAGGGATTTATTGGAAATATACCTGTTATAGAAATTACCTCTGTTTCAATATCGGTATGGGAAAGAATAGGAAAACGATGTATCGATATTATTATATCGTCTATACTTCTCATAGTTCTCTTCCCTTTCTTTATATTAATTGCCATAATAATTAAAATAGAAGATCCAGCATGACCAGTAATATTTGCAAATAGACGGATCGGTCAGTGATGAAATATTTTTTCACTCTTTAAATTTCGTTATATGTATTGGAAATTTTCAGTAAAAGACGCTTACTGAATAAATAAAGAAGATGATGAAGCTTTGAAATTCGAAGAAAGTCTCAAACAAGAAAATGATACAAGAGATGGCCCACTTTATAAAATTAAAAATGACCCTCGAAAAACACGATTTGGGAAAATACTTGAGAAATTTTCAATCGATGAACTACCTCAACTCTACAATGTTCTTATAGGAAATATGTCGCTCGTGGGGCCGAGACCACATCAACCCAGAGAGGTCGAGCTCTATGATGAGGATGATTACCAAGTTTTGACGATAAAACCAGGAATTACTGGCATGGCTCAAGTATATGGAAGAGAAAAAAATACATTTGATGAGGAAATCAGGCTCGATCGTTACTATATAGAAAACTATTCTTTTTTTCTCGATATCGCTATCCTTATGAGAACCGCTGGGGTCATACTGACGCGAGCATGGAAAAAATAATTTTTGCTTGAAATATAATAAAAAATCCTATAATGAAACGCATGTACAAAAGAACAACTGCATCCGTGGTGGTATGACTATCTTCTTTGGGAGGTATTGTATCACAGGGCAGATAAACCCGATTGTGAAACCTCCTCTCTAGGAGGTTTTTTATTATAATTCCTATCTCTTACTTATTTTCGTTATGTCTCTCGAATTCCCAAAACACTACGACCCAAAAACATCAGAACCAAATGCACAAGCACTTTGGGAAGAAAAGAAGATATATACTCCAACAGAATGAACTACGGGAAAGACTTTTTATATACCTATCCCTCCTCCAAATGTCACGGGAAACCTCCATATCGGTCATGCACTTACCCTCTCCCTCGAGGATATCATGACTCGCTATCATCGTATGAAGTGAGATAGTACTATATGGATTCCTGGAACAGATCATGCTGGTATAGCTACACAAACTCAAGTAGAAAAGAGACTCGAGAGAAATGGATCAAGCAGAAAAGAACTCTGAAGAGAAAAATTTCTCGAGGAATGCTGGAAATGGATAGATGAGTATGGTGGAAATATCCAGAAACAGATAGGACAAATGGGAGCATCTGTGGATTGGGATCATGAGAGATTTACATTTGATGAGAAATCAAATAAACTTGTGGAAAATATCTTCGTAGACCTCTATAATAAATGACTCATATACCGTGGTGAGTATATGGTAAACTACTCCCCTGCTCTCGAATCAGTGATTTCTGATATCGAAGTAGAGCATGAGGAAGTAGAGGAAAAAATGTACTATGTAAATTACTTTGTTTCTGGAAGTGACAAAGAACTCCTCGTCGCGACAACTCGTCCTGAGACACTTCTCGGTGACCAAGCTGTTGCTGTACATCCAAAAGACAAACGATACAAAAAACTCATCGGTCGCTCTGTCGTGCTTCCTATAGTCAACAAAGAAATACCTATCATAGCAGATGAAATGGTAGATATGGATTTTGGAACTGGTGTTGTCAAAATCACTCCTGCCCATGATCCTTCTGATTTTGAAACTGCAAAAAGACATGGACTACGAATGGACTATCGAGTGATCGACAAAAACGGTATGATGACAGCTGAGGCTGGGATATTTGCAGGCCTGGGTGCTGTAACTGAAGCCCGAAATAACATCGTCGAACTCCTCAAAAGTAAAGGCAACCTCGTAAAAGTAGAACCATATACACATAAAGTTGGATTTTGTTCTCGTGGAAAATGCCGTATTGAGTCCGTTGTCTCTACACAATGGTTCGTCAAAGCAAGTGTCATGGCTGAAAAAGTCACTGCAGGATACAAAAAGTGAGAATTCACTATCATGCCAGAAAGATTCAATAAAACATTTGAAGATTGGATTTATAACCTCAGAGACTGGTGTATATCACGACAGCTCTGGTGGGGGCATCAGATACCTGCGTATTTTGATAAAAGAACTGGAGAACTCCTCTGAGTCACAACTGATCCAAGTCACCTCTATAAACAATATGGTGAGGAAAATATAGAAAGAGATAATGATGTACTTGATACATGGTTTTCTTCAGCACTTTGGCCTTTTTCTATCCTTGACTGGGAAATCGATAATCCTGGTGAATTCTTCAAAAAATATTACCCAGCAAATGTTCTCGAAACAGGATATGATATTCTCTTTTTTTGGGTGATTCGTATGCTCCTCATGGGATATGAATACACTGGAGAAACTCCATTTAAGACTATCTATCTCCATGGACTTGTACTTGATGAGAAAGGAAAAAAAATGAGCAAGAGCTGGTGAAATGTCATCGATCCACTTGATGTCATCAAAGAATTCTCAACTGATGCACTCAGGCTCTCTCTCGTGATAGGAAACACTCCAGGAACAAATCTCAATTTCAGCATGAAAACAATTGAGGAAAACTCTCTTTTTCTCAATAAATTCTGGAATATTATTCGATTTGCATGGATGAATGTAGGAAATATAGAAATATCGAGAGAGGAACTGGTTGATACGATACAAAAAAATAAAAAATCCCTCCTTCCATATGAGAAATGGATTCTTTCAAGACTCACAGAAACTATTGAAAAAATGACAGGAGGACTCGATGCAAATACATTCTCGGTGTCATGAGGAGACCTGATATCTTTTATCCGTGATGAATTTGCTGACTTCGCTATCGAGGCATACAAAATAGAAAAAGATCGCAGTATCGTCGGAAAAGAAGTCATATCACTCATAGCGCTCGATATCCTCGCACTCCTCCATCCATACGCACCACATATCACAGAAACACTCTATGGATATGTCACAAATGGGAAAATTCTCGCAAATAGTACCTGGCCAGTTGCACCATTTAGCCGAAGCATAGAAGCTGAAATGAAAATAGAAAGTATATTTTCTCTCGTAAAGACTATACGAACACTGAGAGCTGAGAGAGGTATCAAACCAGGTGATCTCCGAGAGGTGTATATCATGACTCCAAGTATAGAACTCGATAATCTCGAAAAAAACAAAGAACTCCTCTCGGGACTTGCAAAAATATCCGCACTCCATATCGGAGACAAACCAGAAAATGCTCTCGAGTTTGCCTATGGTGTGAGTGAAAGCTATGAGATATATATCGATGCTCGCATCGATGATGAAAAAATGGAAGAGGAAAAAAATAGACTCTCACTCCAAATAGAAGATAAGAAGGCATATCTACGAACAATAGAGTCAAAACTCGCAGCACCATCATTTGCAAAAAATGCACCAGAAAAAATCGTTCGTGCAGAAATGGAAAAAAGAAATGAAACAATTGCTCAACTCGAAAAACTGGAGGCTAAATATAAAAGTCTTGGATAAAGTAAAATCTCGGGTAACCGAGATTTTTATTTGGAAAAAGAAAATCATTCCATATAATACCTTTGCCAAAATACTGATAGCTTTTTTGTTTTTCTTAAAAATATAAAAGGATATCCTGTTCAGGAACTTCCTTTCTTTTTAAGAAACGCAGATCAGTGTTTTGGCGAACATAGAACAGGGTATCCTTTTTATGTTTGCCAAAACTCTACACATCTCAAAATGCTATTTTGGCGTATTATTTTCTAATACGCTTTTTCTATGGAAAAAATATATCGTATTGTACTTATTTCTTTTGTTTCCGTGTTTCTCCTATCCAGTATAGTATATGCTGCGAATACTATCATATCTGTACAACCTCAATCTATATGAAATGGGGATACTATAGCAGTATGATGGTACCAAGATGTAAATGATAGTGTATTTTCTCAAAGAAATACTATTGCTACAATAACAGGAACTCTCAATACTCTCTCATGACAAGTATCTTC
>JAVKLJ010000005.1:0-49385 GCA_031539225.1 Patescibacteria group bacterium
CCACAGACTCCAGCTTCAGCTCCACAGACTCCAGCTTCAGCTCCACAGACTCCAGCTTCAGCTCCACAGACTCCAGCTTCAGCTCCACAGACTCCAGCTTCAGCTCCACAGACTCCAGCTTCAGCTCCACAGACTCCAGCAAATTTACGAGAATCTATGAATAGTTTGGTAGAAAAATATTTAACTACAGAATGATATTCGAAAAATTCTAACGGAACATACATAAATGCTGACAAAGATTTTACTATAATCATTGATAGTCAATGAAAGGTTGATTATCGTCGGTCTATTGGTCGAGCGTTTTGAAGTTGGAGTCTCAATAGCAAAGAAAAGGCAAATCTTTTAGAGGTAGCGAATATTCTTGCAGATAAGTAATTTTTTATTAGTTTATATAATTTTATGTCAAAAATTCTAGCTCCTATTGCACTATGATTAGCATTGTCTCAGAATCCAAATGCACTCGCACAACAAAATATCCAAAATTTACAGAATGATTATACCCAGCGTGTTACTGAACTTTGTTTAGATCCTGAGGTTCAAGCAAGATTACAAAATCCTGATGAAATATGTCAAGTTTCACCTGATAGTTGAAAAACATGGATAGTTGTGCCATTTGCTATTACCACACTTCTTGGTGCTTGATTTATAATTCGTCGTCGTAGAAGTATTGGTACTTCTACGAAAAATCCAGAATCTGAAGCAACAGGAGGTCCAACTCCAGAATCTGAAGCAACAGGAGGTCCAACTCCAGAATCTGAAGCAACAGGAGGTCCAACTCCAGAATCTGAAGCAACAGGAGGTCCAACTCCAGAATCTGAACATAAGACTGCAAAATCAAAATGGGAAAATATACACCAAGATATATTATACAGTGTGAATGATGCACATAATGCAAAAACTATACTTCGTCGTCTTAGAAGTAAGTATAAAGCTTGACAGATGGGCTCCCCAACTCCTGAAGAAACTGCTAATTCAGCATTTTTAAATATTCTCTCGGACGGTTTACAATCTCAAGATGAAAGTAAAAAAATAACTGCAATTCAAAAGTTATTTGCTATTGCTAAGCTTGAAAATCTTGATAGGATTCCAAATCCTAACAAGTTGTAGACTTACCCATGATGGTATCCACTCCCTTTTTCTATCTCTCGAGCTCGGTATATTTGTTCTATGAGTACGAGGAGTGCGAGTCCATGAGGCATCACAAAATGAGAGAGTCGCAGTAGTATAATCTGCCTTCATGCTTTGAGGACATCGATATCGACACCATAGCTTCCACCGATGATAAATACGAGATTTTCACTCGTATTTTTTGTATTTTGGAGCATTTTTGAAAACCCAATTGTACCCATATCGTCTCCTCGTTCATCGCAGAGAACGATAGTCCCACGGATTTTACCCAATTTCTCGATCAATTTTTTTGTTTCTTCGCGTCGGATAAACACACTTTCCGTATGTTTTATAGGTTTTATCGTATGTATTTCGAGAGTTTTTCCGAGTCTTCCGATATACTCAGAAACCGCTTCAGAGAAGTGTTTCTCTCAGTCTGAAATATGAAAAATATGAATCATGGAGTAAATTGTATGAAAAAATTTTGACAAGACAACCATTTTTTATACAATTCGCCCACACACACGCCACCATAGCTCAGTTGGTAGAGCATCGGTTTTGTAAACCGGCGGTCATCAGTTCAAGTCTGATTGGTGGCTCCACTTCTGGAGTTTAGCATTTAGAATCAATACATTGGGGATCTTCCCAGTATCTAAATTCTAGATTCTAAATTCTTTTTTTATGGGTCGGTACCAGAGTGGTCAAATGGGGAGGACTGTAAATCCTTTGTCTACGACTTCGGGGGTTCGAATCCCTCCCGGCCCACCATATTGGTTTTGTATTTCACCAATTACCAAAAAATACAAGAGGCATTCGTACCTTCTGCCATGGCGGATGAGCGACTCGCATAACTCTTAACCCCATTTTCTTATGAGAAAAGATATTCACCCACAGTTTAAAACTGTAAAAGTTACATGTTCTTGTGGAAACACATTTGAAACAAAAAGTAGTATAAAAGATACTGAAATCCGTGTGGAAACATGTTCAGCATGTCATCCATTCTACACAGGCAAGAAAACACTTCTCAAGACAAGTTCAGTAGACAAATTCTACGCTCGTCAAAAGAAGACAGAATCTATCGCAAAATAATTCTCTTTCAAAAAATACCTCCAAATTTGGAGGTATTTTTTATTTTGCTTGTGCATTGTTTGCTTTTTCGAAAGTTTGAGAGACGATGTCAAAATACGATGAAAGATTGTCCCTGAGTCGAACATAGTCATCGTAGAGAATGACAAGAAGTATATGTGTGCTATAAGTGCGTTCCATTTCTTTATATGAAGTTATAGCTCTATCGATACTTCTTTCGGCTTTATTTATTGCATTAGTTAGTGATTGTTGTTTTGCTTGTATGCTATTTGCAACCGACATCATCGTCGTACTCTCTCATGTATTTTTTTGATTTTCCAATTTCCTGACATCATCAATATTCTCACTCAGATTTGAGTCCAAATACTCAATATAGTTTTTATAATGACAATATTGGAGTGTACTCGAGTTTATGAGTTTTTCATATATTTTACTCTCTGTCGCATTTCCGGAAGGTTGACATTTTATAGTACTTTTTATCCGTCCGATGCGTTCTATTTCTTTTTGGAGTTTTCTTGTAATTTCAGATTCTTTATTTGTGGTTTTTGATTTGAAGATTTCTGTGAGATTTACGAGCATTTTTTCTCTTGATGAGAGTATAGCACAGGCAAATACCCCATTCATAGCATTTCTATATTGTGTTTGTGCGAGACTTAGGGCCGAGAAAACTCCATTTGTTCTCGAAAGTTCTGATTCTATCCAAGCCCTATTTTCAGCATCATTAGCATTTGCTTTTATGTTTGCCTTTGTTTCTGTTATAGCTGACTTGGTGAGCTCACTATATTTGGGGGCTGGTATATTTATATTTCAGATATCTCAGTTATTCCATTTGAGTTCAGGGTTTTCACAATTATTTTGCAGATTCTTTTCATAGGTGGAATATGTCTGTACTTCAGCATTCATATAGGAATATGAAAAAGCTATTGTGAATATGAAAAAACTCAAGAGAAGTATATTTTTGAAAATATGGGAATTCATAGGTTTATAGATCAGAGAGATTTACGCTTGTGACTATTGAAATAGTTGGATCATCCGTTTTTTGTACTTGAAGATTTCTTTTTACCCAAGCAAATCAGAGAGTGAGTTTGAGTTTTACATATGGATGGATAAATGGTGTCACAAACATTGGATCTGGAGAAGTTGTCGTATCTGCAGCAGACCATGATCTCCATGGATTTTTTCCAGGAAATGCTCGAAATGAGATATCTTTTACATTGATAGTATCAGGAAAGAGATCAACCCATTCACTTCCACTTCCAGTTGCAATCACTTCATTTGTTCCAATAGATGGTCCTGCACATGACCAGTCAGGATGACATATCCATGTATCTACCAAACCATCAAACGCACCAGTATCACTGAGATTTCATGAATGCAGCATACCTCTATCGAGTCATCTCATTCTGAGTATTTGCACATTCCCGAGGCATCCGACCCATACACCTCATGATTGTGTACAAACCGTGCCAGCTGGAGCATTTGGATCTGGTCTTACAATAAATCTCAGATAGGTGCGCGTTTTGTCATATTCATTGAGCATATAGAGTTCTGTAAGTGACCCAGATATCACGGTCGGTCCATCACCGATATCTCGATCGTCTTCGTCTCCTATGATTTTTCCATCTCCATCCTCATCACCAAGGTCGCTATCAGCATTTCCATTGTAGTCCATATATTGGAGAGCATATTCTCCATATCTTTGGTATTTTCCGCTCAATGCAATTCATTTATCATTGAGGATTGGGTTTCCCGCACATCCACCGGTTCACATTCTATTTGTACCACCATTTCCGCTTCGGCAGAGATAATTTCCTCATCCATAATTTGTATAAAGATCTCATCCTGATCAATAGTTTCCTACTCCTGTTGGGAGTTTATAGTGACCACTTTGAGTTTCTGTATCATAGGTCATGCGATTCCAATATTCTTCATAATCAAGTGTTCCTCCATCTGTGACCACCCCAATGAGTTGTTCACTAAAAAAGTATAGTTCCTGGAGGAGGAGAATACGGTTTTCGCTTTTTTGTCGAGCTACAGAAATATAACTCACAGATGCAAGTATCGCTATCATGAGACTCGCGAATATGGTTATACCGATAGAAAGTTCAAAGATAGTGAACCCCTTTTTATTTTGATGAAGATGGGAAAATTTATACATAATAAAAAATTGAAATATGAATTATTCTTTTCCAAAAAATTTTAGAAAAAAGTTTGGAAGTGCTCGTCACATTTTTATGGCAGTTGGATTTTTCCAAAAACCTTGCGGACCATTTAGAATAATTTGATTGAGAGTAGGGAACTCATGGTTCTTTATTTTTTGAGTTTTGTTATCGATCATTCCCGAAATTATCTCTATTGTTTCTCCATAAAATCTCTTTATCGCAATGAAGAGTCTAATCCATGTATTTCATGGTATTTTGCTCATAAGTTCTTGAAAAAAATGAAAATTTATATATCCTGCTAAACACTATGACAGATTATATAGCAAACTCAAAAAATCGAAAATTAAAAAAGCGAATTATGCTTTTTTTATCTCGTCTCGACTTTGGTCGTGAAAAATTACCATTTGCAGGGAAGATGATACTCTTTCTCGATGGGATTCTTTTTCTTTCTTTATTCTTTTCGTGGTTTCACTTTACTTATATCGATAACTCGGTGACGAGTTTTAGTGCCTTTTCAGTCTATACTGGTTATATTTGATATGCACTTTTTTTCGCTATTCTCGCAGTACCATTTTTTCTTTTATCACATACAAAGAAAGAGATGATTCGTGCCTATATGCCATTTCGACTCTCGGATACTCAGGCGATTGTATTTATTGTTTCCATGATTCTTACGGGACTTCTCCATCTGATGCTTATGTCTCGTACTTTTCATCAGTTTACGATAGATGTACATGTATGAAATGGTTTTATACTTTCTCTCACGACGAGTATTTGTATACTTGTTTCTGCATACTTTCTCTCACGACAAACAAAACAAGGATCTATAGATGTTCGTTATATTGATCATATGACCAATGATGCTTATGGTGAATATGGTGATATATTAAAAAAACCTTTAGATTCAAATGATTTGAATGACTCAAACATGAAACTTCCTATTTAAATATAAAAACTTGACTTTGCTAAAAAAGCTATATTATTACAGGTAGTTAGTCCAGATTCATATCAAAATTTCCTGTCCAAATCCTCAATCGAAATTTTTAGCTTTTTCCCTTATTCACTATGACTACTGTCGCTACAGAAGTTACTCAAGTATTCGAACACATACTCGCATCTCTCGCCGAGAAAGAACGATCTGTGATTGTTCGTCGTATCGGTCTCAATGGAGAAAAAGAAACACTTCAAGAAATTGGTGATACATATGGAATTACTCGCGAGAGGGTTCGTCAAATAGAGGATGTTGGTATCAAAAAAATTGGTCGCATCATGCGAACGAGTCCCCTCATGAAAATACAAGAATCTGGAGAAAAAATTCTCAAGATGCATGGTGGCGTTATGACTCGAGATCGTCTCGTGAATGCTATTATTGCTGATATTTGAGTTCAAGGCAATCTCAATGCAAATATTCTTGATGTCCTCCTCCAGGCTGATTTCAATCTCCAAAGATCAAAACCACAACTCTGAACAAATACATACTTTCATTTTCCAGAAGTCAGTAAGAAAATGATAGAATCCGTCCATAAGGAAGCTGTCAAAAATCTCAAAAAACGAGGTGATATCATCGAGATGTCAGCACTCTATGATATGATAAAAGTGACTCTCTTTTCTCAGTTTGGGAAGATTGATTCCATCATCATCGATTCTATTATGGATATCTATGTTGATATCGTAAAGGGTGAGGAAAAATTTATTGGTCTCGAAAAATGGAAAATCCTCAATCCAGCAACACTCAAGGATAAGGCAATCTATGTTCTCAAGAAAAAGAAAGAACCAATGCATTTTCTCGACATTGCAAATGCTATCACTGAGTACTTTGCAGAACCAGTAAAGATATCTACGATTCACAATGAACTTATTCGAAATGAAGAATTTGTCCTTATCGGTCGTGGTATCTATGTTCTCAAGGAATGGGGTTATAAAGATGGTACAGTTCTCGATGTTATCCTCGATACATTCAAAAAAGCGGGAGTACCTCTCTCAACAGAAGAAATCACTGCACGAGTTCTAAAAATCCGCCAAGTGAAGAATACAACAATCTATATGAACCTCCAAAATAAAAAATATATCGAGCGAGTTGGGCGAAATCTCTATCAAGCGAAACAGAAATAATTAAATCCCTCGAAAGAGGGATTTAATTATGCGATATTTTCTTGGAATTAATATATTTGACAATACATTATAATTATATATTGTTACAATATTATATAATTAGTTACTGATGGATACTATTATTGAACTTTTTCATGTTACATGAAATCATAATCCAACTAATCAACAAATTTCTATTGTGAATGATATTTTAGATGGTAAGTTTGATTCTTCTACAGAAATGATGAATAAGATGCTTGATTGATGTATATCGCTTCGGAGGTGGAGAGATTTTCCAAATATGCATACTGTTGATACTGTTCATGAACATCAGTTAAGAGTGGCTCAATTATTACTTCTTACGCAACATTATATATCGTTTGTGTATCCGTGATTCGATTTCGAAAAAGCATTATTTCTTGCTCAATATCATGATGCAACCGAAGGACTTAGCCCTTTCGGAGATATTCCAACGCCTATAAAATCTAAACTTTCACCTAAACATAAAGCTTTACTTGCAGAAGTTGAAATGAAAATTGTATGAATATTAAGCAATATGCTACATACTTCTTATTATCGTGAACATGATCGAATAAAAGAAATTTTACTAGAATCAATTCATAAAAATTCTCTAGAGTCGCAAGTTGTAAAATATTTTGATATTGTCGATGGATTTATGGTGGCATTTTCTGAATATAATGTCAATCCATCAGAAGAATGGTGTAAAGTGATTCAATATTATCAAAGAAATTTTTCAGATATTCAAAAATGAGAATATCTAGTTCCTATTTCTGGTATATTTTCTAAAAAAATAGAGGTGCATGAGTGGTTAGATGAAGTTTTTGATGACGACTATAAGGAACAAAATCTCCTTAGAAAGATGGCATGAAATTTGTTTAATTTCAATTTATTTAGAGACCATAAATCAGCAGAAATATTTCCAGTATATAATTTATGGAATGATTTTTTCCATTTCGTTCATAAAAACTCTATACCTCCTTCCTCGTAGTTCCTCTGGAAAGTGTTCTTGGGAGCTTTTTTTCTCCTCGAGATTATGAGCGTATTCATATCACTTTCCATACCCTGCTTCTTTCATGAGGGTTGTTGGAGCATTTCGCAGATGAATTGGTACATCTAGATTCCCATATTCCTTTATATCCTGATGCATGAGTGTTTGAGCCATATAGACACGATTATCTTTGGGAGCGAGAGCGAGATAATATGCGCAGTTGAGAAGTGGGAGTTCACATTCGGGCATGCCCATCTTTTCACAGATTTCATAGACGCTATTTGTCAGTACAATCGCATGCGTATCGTATATATCTTCACTCGCGAAGTTCATCATCCGCCTCGCAATATAGCGAGGATCCTCTCCGCCCGCGAGCATCCGTCCTATCCAGTAGATAGCAGCATCGCCATCAGAGTCTCGGAGTGACTTGTGCATCGCGGAGATGAGATTGTAGTGTTCTTCCCCATTTTGATCATAGGTGAGGGATTTTCCTCCTGCTTCGAGGAGAGATTCTCGTGTGAGTTCTCATTCTGATTGGAGTATACAGGCTGTTTCAAGGAGATTCATCGTATTCCGAAGATCTCATCCGCCGAGGTGAGCAATGAGTTTGAGAGAGTCTTTGGAAAATATGATTTTTGGATATCTTTCTTGTATTCTATCTATATTTTTCTCGAGAAAATATAATATTTCCTCTTCAGTTATTTTTTCGAGAATATATGTTCGACACCTTGATAATAAGGCATTGATAACCGTAAAGCTCGGATTTTCTGTCGTAGCACCTATGAGTGTTAGTATTCCCTTTTCTACCCATGGCAGGAGAACATCCTGTTGTGACTTTGACCATCTATGTATCTCATCGAGAAAGAGTATGGTTTGTCTTCATTCTGTATAGTTTTTTTGCGCTTTTGCGATGATTTTTATGACATCTTCTTTTTTCGATAGGACTCATGAGAGATGAAAAAATTCTGCATCAAGAGAATTCGCTATGACTCGAGCGAGGCTCGTTTTTCCACACCCAGGCGGTCACCACAAAAGTATCGAAGGAATACGACCCGCTTCGATAAATTTCCGTATAGGTTTTCCACTTCCGATAAGATGAGATTGTCCCACGAGATCATCGAGTGTCTCGGGTCTGAGGAGAGATGCGAGTGGTGTGATGGAGTCTGAGAAGAGAGAGTGCATGTATGGAATTGTATATATATTTTCAAAAATAAAAACTCATTCTTTTTTTGAATAAGTTTTTTTATTTCTATGGTGCCCAAGAAGGGACTTGAACCCTTACACCTAACGGCAACGGCTTCTAAGACCGTCGTGTCTACCAATTCCACCACCTGGGCAAATATGTCGTATCTATGTGTTTTTGTCGTGTACCCCTCTTCGCTTTGCTTCGGGGGTATGGCTCCGATGGGTCGTCTGTTTCACAGACTCGCATCTTCGCACATCTACCAATTCCACCACCTGGGCAAGCTCTCTGGTGCTCGAGATGGGACTTGAACCCACACGCCCGAAGGGCATACGCATCTGAAACGTACGTGTCTACCAATTCCACCACCCGAGCAAGCAACCGTAGTATAGAAAAAACCTTTATAAAAGCAAGTTTTAAGCAAAAAAATACAAGAAGAAAACTCCTTTTGACATTCTTCCACTTTTCCATATTATGCCCCCGATTTTCTAGAATTTTTTATTCTTTCAAATTCTCATTTCTAAATTTTTAATTTTCTTTTATGGCTATTTCCAAGGATCTCCGAAATATCCGAAACTTCGGTATCTGTGCTCATATCGACGCAGGTAAGACGACTACTTCAGAACGCGTACTTTTCTATACGGGTATCAACCACAAGATTGGTGAAGTACACGATGGTGGTGCTACTATGGACTGGATGGAACAAGAGAAGGAGCGAGGTATTACTATTACTTCAGCAGCGACGACAACTTCATGGAAGGGTGTTCAGCTTAATCTTATTGATACTCCAGGACATGTGGATTTTACTATCGAAGTAGAGCGTTCTATGCGTGTTCTCGATGGTGCTGTTGCAGTATTTGATGCATCACAAGGTGTAGAACCACAATCTGAAACAGTATGGAAACAAGCAGATAAATATGGAGTTCCTCGAATTGCTTTTGCAAATAAGATGGATAAAACTGGTGGAAACTTTATGATGACTTACGAGTCTATTATCAAGCGACTTGCTGGAAACAAAGTAATCCCTATTCAACTTCCTATTGGTCAGGAAAATGATTTCACTGGAATCATCAACCTTATCAATATGAAGGCATACAAGTTTGATGGAAAGATGGGTGAAGTGGTTATCGAGTTTGAAATCCCAGAAGATATGAAGGCTCAGGCTGAAGAATGGCATGCAAAGCTCGTCGAAAAGGCAGCTGAGCAAGATGATGAACTTATGAACAAGTTCTTCGAAAATGGTACACTTTCTGAGGCTGAAATCAAACAAGGTCTCCGTAAGGGCGTTATCTCTGATGCTGTATACCCACTTATGTGTGGTTCAGCTCTCATGAATAAGGGTGTTCAACTCGTTCTCGATGCGGTGGTAGATTTTCTCCCATCTCCTCTCGATATCAACGAAGGTACTATTACTGGAACTGATGTTGATGACATCGAAAAGAAAATTACTCTCAAACAAGATCCAAATGAGTCTCTCGGTGCTATCGCATTCAAGATCATGACTGATCCATTCGTAGGTCGTATCACATTCGTTCGTGTGTATGCTGGTACACTCAAGTCTGGTTCATATGTATTTAACTCTATTGCTGGAGAAAAAGAACGCATCGGACGACTCCTCCAGATGCACGCAAACAATCGTACAGAAATCGAAGAAATCCCTGCCGGAAATATCGGTGCGGTCATCGGTCTCAAATATACAAAAACTGGTGACACTCTCTGTGATGATGCTCATCCTATCGTTCTCGAACGAATGATATTCCCTGAACCAGTTATCTCTATCTCTGTAGAACCAAAGACAAAGGCTGACCAAGAAAAAATGGGTATGGCTCTCAATAAGCTTGCTGAAGAAGATCCAAGTTTCCGTGTTTCTACAAATGCTGAAACTGGACAAACAATCATGGCAGGTATGGGTGAACTCCACCTCGAAATCCTCGTTGACCGTATGAAGCGAGAATTCAAGGTTGAAGCAAATGTCGGTGCTCCTCAAGTTGCATACCGTGAAGCTATCACTCAGACTGTGACTGACGAACGAGGTGTTCATAAAAAACAATCAGGTGGTCGTGGACAATTTGGTGATGTTACTATCACATTTGAACCTATCACTCCAGAAATGCGAGCAGCAGATCCAGAAGGACTCAAGGGTGAAACAGTATTCGTCAACAAAATCGTCGGTGGTGTGGTTCCCCGTGAATTTATCCCTGGTGTAGAAAAAGGACTCTTGACTGCCTATACTCGTGGTATCATTGCTGGATATCCTATCGTTGATGTGAAAGCAACTCTCACATTTGGTTCTTACCATGATGTTGACTCAAACGAACTCGCGTTCCGTATGGCTGCTATCAAGGCATTCCGTCAGGCAGCTCGCAAGGCAAAACCAGCCCTCCTCGAACCAATCATGCTCGTCGAAGTAAATACTCCAGAAGAGTATATGGGTGATGTCCTTGGAAATCTCAACTCAAAGCGAGGACAGATCATCGAGATGACAGAGCGAGGTCTCGCAAAAATCATCCGCGCACATGTTCCACTTTCTGAAATGTTTGGATACTCTACAGATCTCCGTTCATCATCTCAGGGTCGTGCGACATATGTGATGGAATTTGCTCACTATGCGCAGGTTCCAAACAATATCACAGAAAAAATCCGCGCAGAACGCGGTGTGAAGTTCGAAGAAGATGAAGAAGATGCATAGTCTCTCGAAAAATAAAATCCCCTACGAAAGTGGGGGATTTTATTATGGATAAAATATGAAAAAGTTAAGTCAATAGTATAAAATTTTAGTCAACTTTTTTTCACACTGAAAAATTGTCAAGGGCAATATATCTTTTTCCTAATCAGAAAACCTATGAAATCATAGTTTCCCGTCATTTTTCAAAAACCCGATTCTTCTTAATATTTCTGTGAAGAATTTCAAAAACTTTTGATTTCGTGCATTTCAAAATTAGACTGATTGATGGTATATCATTATCTTTTTTTCTATGCCTCGATATTTCTCTTTTTTCTTTCTTTTTGGGATACTTGTATCAAGTGTTCTCTCTTTTTCTCAAGCTCAGGCAGCTGGAACTATTCCTCGTGATGGACTGCGTCTCGAACTTCTCCTTGCGACGGGAGCGCAGGATACAAGTGGAAATAATCGACCCGTAACCGCGACGGGTGTTGCACCGAGTTACCAGGTAGATCCAGTATATGGTGTTCCGTATGCTCAGTTTTCTGGAAGTGGATGACTGCGCGTGAATACTGCATGGAGTGCTGGCGCAAGTGACGATTTTACTGTGAGTATGTGGGTTAGAGTAAAAAAATCGGAGCTCCCTGTCGTAAATGGCGTTAATTATCCAGATTATTCTCATTGGCTTGCTTCGGTCTGGTGGTCAAATCAGCTTTCAACACAATATTTCCAGACATTGTTTACAACTCAATCTTCTTTTGATCAGACTGCATTATCTCTTTCAATTAGAAGTGATTATAAATGTTGACTTGGATGAGTAAAAAATCTGGTATCGTGGTATGGAGTCTATATACAAGATCCTCTTAATAATCCATATTCTATAATGGATTGTAGTACATTAAAAGACGAAAAATGGCATTTCATTGTTATGAATCGTTATATAAAAACCCTTTCGATAAGTATTGATGGAATTGAAATATATAAAGCACCATTTGAATTTCCTCTAAATAGAATAATTTCTCTTGGTAATTCTATAATAACAGCAGATACTGGAGCTCGATTGTATCAGATCTGAGCAGACCCATATGTTTCTTATAATCAAACATATTTTAAATCTTCTCTAAATGGTTTTCGTTTATATAACCGATCACTATCAGCTATAGAGTTATGAGCTTTACAGAATGAATTTTTATATTCTCAAAGTGATTTAACAAATATTGGTGATGTGAATATCATGATGAATAAATATGTAAAGCCAAATCTTATATTTTATATTAAAAAAATCCCTTTAAGTCTTGATAAAAATCAAACAACATTCCAGTATTCTCTTGATTGAAAAACTTATATAAACTTTGATGAGTCTTTAATATCTGATATTTCAACATGAACAGGCTATTTAGATTATAAATTTACGATTGATGCATCAGACTTTCCGAATGGTAAAGTGATATTATATCTTCGTGCAAGTAAATGAAATTCCCAACAACTACTCGGGTCGATTGCATTTCAAAAAGATGATATTATCTATGAAATTCTTATTAATCAACCTTCAACCATTGATTCTGAATCAAAAACAATTTCCGCTACTACATCTTTTTGATGAATTATATCTATATCGATTACAAGAGGAAATATATGTGATGCATCACTAAAATTTGATGATTACACCGACCTAGTTTTTACTACAAAGGCAGATAACTTCACTCGTGTTTGTTATAGAGCATTTTTCCTGTCCACTAATAAAACAATTTATAAATTATCCGATCCTATACAATGAATCGCTTCATCAACACAAGCAATTACAAGTTATAAACTTTTTGATGATTATCTTTCATGGATAAAAAGTACTTATATTAAACCAAATGATTCTACCTCTCTTGTACTTGATCTTCTTTCAGTTGGTGCATGACAGTCACAATGAACAATAAATGGAATAACAATGACTGATATCAATGGTGATGGACTTGTAGATTTTCTCTATTCTCGAAATGATCCTATTCGTCGCGCTATTCTTATAAATAATGGAAATTATACTTTCAAAACAGTCTATAAGTGTGCAATTGATGGGATACTGGACCCGTGGGGACGATTTACCTGAGCCTATAATTACTATTGAGACTGTGCGGACCCAACTCGATAATTCTCATTCCATCTAAATTTATGAAAAAAATCACCAGCCTTTTTTTGATACTTTCCCTGTGTCTCTCTATTTTTCCCCCAGATATTTTTGCACTTTCTACAGGGATAACCAGTCCAGAGAATTATCCTGGAAAGATGGATGTCAAAAATGTAAATGGTCTCGGAAAAAATCTCTCGAATGATTTTTTTGGGTGAGCCATGACATTTCGTTATCCTCTCTCTTTTCCTGCATGATCTCGAGGAATGACTCCAGCTCTTGAGCTTTCCTATGCTTCAAATAATACTGATGCATTCTCTCCATATGGATATGGATTTTCTCTCTCCATCCCTCGTATACAGAGAAGTGCGAAAAAATGAGTCAGTGAACTCTATATAGGAGATGAGTTTTCTGCCTTTGGAAATGATCTCCTTTCTGAATCTGGAAGTAAAACACGATTTCGCTCAAAAGATGCAAATGACCAAAATATCTATACACATTCTGGTTCTAGTTGGAGTGTGATAACTGCTGAAGGAAAAATTCTCGTATTTGGGACGAATATAAATGCTAGAATTGCTGATCCAGAATCAGGTCAAAAAATATACGCATGGATGATTGAAGAAGAACGCGATATATTTGGTCATAGTATCCGCTATGAATATACCCAAAATGGATGACAGCCATTCCTTTCGCGAGTGTTGTATTGATTTGATACAAAATGAAATCCTACTTATGAGATAGATTTTAGCTATCTTGATAAGTGAACATCTCTTTCGAGTTATCGAACACAGTTTGAAGTTGTGACAAAAAAACTCCTTTCCAAAGTAATACTGAAAACTCTTGGGCAAGAAGTACGGTCATATGTTTTTTCGTATGATGATCCGAATCTCCCTGTATCGCATTTGATGAGTATCTGAGAGCTCTCTCCGACTCTCGAACTTCCGAAGATGAACTTCACCTATGGAGAAGGGCAATTTCGCCATATGATCACAAAAGTAGATAATAATCGATGAGGAATTGCTCGATTTGAATATGCACCCTCTACAGGATATCGTACAGGAAGTGGAGACCTTTTGAATACACGACTCCCATTTATGGTGATGACCCTCGCGAAACAAGTTCTCGAAGATCGTGTCACTGGTATATCCTCTACAGAAGAGTATGAGTACGCATGATGAGCATATTACTATGATAGTACTGATCTCTGGTGACGAGAGTATGTCTGATTTGCTCGTGTATCTGTCACGGATGAGTCGAGTAAAAAAGTCATGTATTTCCATCAGGCACAAACATCAGAAAAAGATCCACTCAAATTCGATGATCATATTGCAAAAAAGTGAAGAGTGTATCGTACGCAAGTATTTGAAAAATGAACAAATATCCTCCTTCAGGAAGAACGAACTCGCTATGATATGAAAACTCTTTGGGGCGAACGTAGACTCGTTACACCAGTTTCGAAAATTAGTATATCCTATAAAAAAGATGGTACTCATCAGGATACTGCTGAAGGATACATCTATGATGATATCGGTAATCTCATCAAGCAAACACGGTATGGATTTGTAAATGCCAATCTCACTGATAATACATTTATCGATATTTTAGGTGATGAATCCATCACAGAACGGACATATACGGCAAATCCAGAGAAAAATATCCTCAGACTTCCAGTTTCCCAAAAGGTATATGGATTTTCTGGAGAGCTTCTTTCCTCTACCCAAAAAGAATATGATGGGCAAAGTTCTGGTGCCACTTTTGGACTTGTCACAGCGAGTATAGTAAGATGAGTTACAGACAACACGATTATTCGTGATACAATGTCATATTCTCCGACAGGGATGCTTCTCTCAAAGACGGATTCTCTTGGTAATACAACAAATTCATCATATGATAGTTCTGATATAGCACTCGTGAGTATCACGAATCCTCTCGGGTGGAAGACGAGCTATATCTATGACTATACTGTCGGAAAACCAAAAAGTACTACGAATCAAAATAATGTCACAACCATAACTGATATGGACGCATGGTGACGAGAACTCCAGACCACACTCGATGTCTCTGGAAAACGAACCCTCCTCTCAAAAAATACCTATGATGATACACATATTCCAAATAGTGTTTCTACAATTACTTATTTTGATGAGAATCAGAATGATGCAAAGATGACGAAAAATTTTCTCGATGGATGGGGTCGTACACTCACGAGTCTTTCTACAACAGAAAAACTAGGACAATACAGTCTCACACATGTTCGCTATGATGGTGACGGAAATCCTATTTTTGCGAGTTATCCAGTATTTACTCTTTCATCGGATTGGTCCTCTGATTTTGTCATCGTAGGTTCTACAGATGGTGAAAAGTACCGTACAAAAATCCCGTGAATGAGCTATACTTATGATGCCTTAGGGCGTATCGTGAGTCAGAGAACCTCGCATGGAGTTACGAAAAAAGCCTACAATGCAAATGAAGAATCCGTCACGAATATCCTCGGATATACGACAAAAAATACCTATGATGCATGAGGCAATCTCATACAAGTCACAGAAAATGATGGACAAAAAGACATCATCACGACCTATACCTATGATGCATTGGGTCGTCCAGTACGCCTCAGAGATGCTCTCTGAAATATCCGTACTTGGGACTATGATAGCCTCGGTCGTCTTGCTCATGCATCGGATATCCATGCTCCGACAGATGACTCATTTGGTATCCGATCATATAGATATGATACGCTCGGTCGTCTCCTCACATATGAAAATCCAAATCATCAAATCGTCTCCTATGCCTATGATACGCTCGGTCGCATTTTGAGTGAAAATATGGGAACGGGTGCAATACGGACATATACCTATGATATCGGGACAAATGCTCTCGGTACTCTCTCTCGTGTCGAGGATGCCTCGACGACAGTATCATATACCTATGATACACTTGCACGAAAAATAGGAGAAACGAGAATTCTCGGACAACAATCCTATACTCTCGGATACACCTATAATAGCGCAAATATCCTCACAAGTATCAGTTATCCTGATGGAGGGAAAACAGCATATACCTATAAAAATGGATTCGTCGAATGAGTAGACTATATGACACCGACAGGTGTACAAAATACTCTCATCTCAGATATCAGCTATAGTCCAAATGGAACGATGAATCAGATACGCTATGGAAATGGGGCAATCAAAACTGTCGAACGAGATGCGGGTGAGGATTATCGACTGACTCGTTCTGTTGTTTCTCTGAGCGGATCCACGCTCCTCGATACAAACTACGAGTATGATGCCCTCTCAGACATCACTCGTATTCGTGAAAATGGTATCGAACCACTCAGAAAAACTATCGACTATAACTATGATCCACTCGATCGACTCACACAGGCGAACTATACCTATGCTCTCGCAGGATATGGTCGAGACACGACGAAGCACCTCTCCTATACCTATGATGCTCTCGGGAATATCATGTCTGCATCAGACATCGGCAACTATACCTATAGTGGTGAGTGATATGCGAGTCCTCATGCTGTCACGAGTGCGTGATGAGCAAGTTATACCTACGATATGGCAGGGAATACAGAGAGCCGAACCCTCGGAAATGATATCATCTCATTTGCATATTCTCCATATGGTGAGATGCTTTCATCGAAAAAAAATGGAGAAACAACCATCTATACCTATGACCATACGCGTCGTCGAGTCACGAAGTCGAGTCCATGACTCATCGAACATCATGTGATCGATGGATATGAGGTGGAGTATGAGAGTGGAGCGGTGGTAAAAATGAACAATGAACAGGTACCAAATAACAATACCGGAACGACAAATACAGAAAGCAATAGTCAATGAGCCGATAGTTCGATTACGAATACAGAAAGCAATAATCAATCGAGCAATAGTGGAATTACGGATACCTGAAGTACAAATACATGAGTAGTGAATACTTGAGCCACAAATACCTGAACGAGCTATACTTGAACTACGAGTACAGGTATATCCCTGAGTGACTCTGGAACTACCTCTACTGGCTCGTCAACTTCGACAGGTGAGACAAGTACGGGAACAATGAGTACTGGAAGTATAGACACGAATACCTGAATACTTGATACTCCCACGACCAATACCTGAGACACAAGTACAGGGACACTCTCAGGTAGTGGTATCGCCTCTGTCAGATACATCTTCATCGCTGGATATGAGTCATCATGAGGTACTCCAGCGACTCTCACCACGACTCTCACACATATCATGCTCGGTGATGAACGCATCGCTACCTTCCAGACTCAGTCTGATGATAGTCCGAAAACTCTCGATGACGACAAACTCGTCTATCATATCTCCGACCATCTCAACTCCTCTTCCCTCGACCTCTCATCCACAGGTATAGTCCTCCAAGCTCTAGATTACCAACCTTTCTGAAAATCTAATACCTACGAAGTCTCAAATAAGCGAGTAAAAGGAAAAAAGTGAGGTTATGTAAATAAGTATAAATTCGCGAATAAACAGGAAGACACCGAGACTGACTTGCAATATTTCGAGAAACGGTATTATGACAATAGGATATGAAGGTTCACCACTGAGGATCCAGTATTCTGGGAAGTTTCTTTAACAAAACGACCGAATAACTATTTCTCTTCTCCTCAGAACTGGAATTCCTACTCATATACAGTTAATAATCCGATTAATCTGGTAGATCCCACGGGCGAAGAAGCTGGTGCTATTAGTGCTTGAGCCACTGTTGGAACTGTAATTCTTGTAACGGTATCATCCGCTACACTTATCACTATAGGTTCTGCTGTAGTCCTTGCTTGAGTTGTATATACAGTGATATGACTTTCTGGAAATAATCTCACTCTCCAAAATGCACCAGAGCCACCTACAACATCAGGTGTATGATCATTACAATCATGATGAACTCTGGGTTCGAGTTCGGCAGGGGCTATAAGTTTAGAGGATGCTTGAATACTTTCTATAAGTGTACCTCAATCTTCTAGTGCGGGAAGTCCTCCGCCAGGATGATGAGGGGATAAGGGGGATAAGGGGGATAAAGGAAAGAAGGGGGATACGAGTAGTAAAATGACAAGTAAAGATTTTGATAGTTTAGCAAAAGATAAATGAATGAAAGAAACAAAAGAATTCTGAAGACAACATGGGGAAAAGGTTTATAAATGAGAAGATTGAAAATATTACTCCCCTGATAATACTTCTCACAATTGATGAATTTGGAAAGTTTTTCAGAAGATTTGAGGACAATTAAAACGAATAGGAACAGCTGATAAGGATTTAAATATATTTAAAAAATAAAATATGCCTTTATATTACTGAAAGATAATTAAACTTTTTCCTGACTTGAATTGGAAAACTATTCGTTATGAAGGTTCACCGCGCCTTCGCTTTTATTTTGATGAGCTTAATATAAATCTCGAGTCGGTGGTAGAGTTAACCACGAAAATTATATCAAGACTTTTTGAAAATGAGGATAGAATTGTTGTATGAATTACACTATTCAATAATGAAATGAGTAAACGATTTAAAAATCGTACTGATAATGCCCTTAAAGAAAGAGAGCTATCTAGTATTCTTAATTTTCCTGAAAAAATGGTTATTCAAGTAGAGGAAAATACCCAATGGCAGTATTACTTTTGAGAAATTCCACCTACACAGGTTTTAAATATTAATCAGGCTATAATTGATGCTGATTTTTCGATTAACCCAATTCTTCATTTGGGATGTTATTATTTCTCAGAAAACCAACATATGCTGATACATCTATATGACGACCGGGGGATGGATATCATATCTGATTGTCAAGAAAATTTAGAGATAATTTATCAGAAATGGAACCAGATTGTCCCGATAAAAAAATTTTATTAATCCCACCTCTCCGACCATCTCAACTCCTCTTCCCTCGACCTCTCATCCACAGGTATAGTACTCCAAGCTATAGACTACCAACCATTTGGTAACTCCATCACCTACGAAGTCTCAAACAAGAGAATCAAGTGAAAGAAGTGATGATATACCAATAAATACCAATTCGCCAACAAACAACTCGATGATGAAACAGATTTACAATACTTTGAAAAAAGATATTATGATAACCGAATCTGACGATTCACTACCGAGGATCCAGTATTTTGGGAAGTGGGACTCACCAAGAGACCAAATAACTACTTCTCTTCTCCTCAGAACTGGAATTCCTACTCATATACAGTTAATAATCCGATTAATCTGGTAGATCCGACGGGGGAGGAAAGTATAGGTTACTGGTTTGCACAAACATTCCAAAGTTTCCAGAATCAAGGATATACAAATATAGGCTCTGATATCCAGAAGGAATGAAATTCCTATAAACAAGCATGACAACAAATAGCAACAACCGTAGTACAAAATTTTCCTGGACCTGGTGATGCAAATGATGCATACAGGTTTGCAACAGGAAATGATCTCTTTACATGAGAAAATGTTAGTTGAGCTGAACGATGGCTTGCTGCCTGAGCTGCATTTATTCCGTGAGTGAGTTGAGGAGAGGTGAAAGTTTGAGGTGAATTAGTTGCTAAATTAACTTCTACTCAATTAAAAAATTTTGAAAGGTTTGTTTCTAAAATTCCTGTAAATGCAAAAAATACTATTGAAGTCATGAAATCATGAAGTAATACAGTAATGCGAGCAACATCTGCTGGAAATGTTCCTTGATCAAAAGCTATATATGAAAAAATAATGAATTCAGCATGAAAAACAATTCAATACTTAAAAACCACGATTGATCCTAAATGAAATATAGTACATATTAAAGATAAGATTACCTGAGCAGTTATTACTCCTAAAAAATAATATATGAAAGAATTAATTATTATGGACTACCTTTCTTTGGAAAAAGAACTTGCAAGTATTCCCGTTGATGTAAATGAAGATGTTCTATTTTTTTCCCAAGAACAATTTTTTAGTCTCTTGCTCAAATTTAAAAATGGAGTTTTAACAGCTATTGATTTAGAGAGAATTGCAGATTTGCTTGAATGCAAAGATGGAATTGTGTATGAAAATGAATACATTAAAGAATCTGTTCATTCGATTTCAAATATAGATATTTCATGACTTGATATGTGACATATGATTGATTGTATACTTCTAAGTAAGAAATAGTAGATTATGAACCCTTCGGAAAGTCCATCACCTACGAAGTTTCAAACAAGAGAATCAAGTGAAAGAAGTGATGATATACCAATAAATACCAATTCGCCAATAAACAACTCGATAATGAAATAGATTTACAATATCGTGATTTTATAATGCGTACTATCAAAATTTGAAATGATGTAATGCGATAATTGTAATAAAATCCCCCCGAACTTTCGGGGGGATTTTATTATTTCCCTTGTTTGATGAGATAGAGCCATTTCTCAGGATTGGTCATTTTTGCTGTTGGAGACTCATTTTCCTGTATTGTTGCGATGACTTTTTGTGTATCCATATCAGCATTTCCTGCGACTTCTTCTTCGGTGACGAGATTGATGACTTCTTCTCCTGGGAGTTGTTTATTTTGTGTGGATTTTGCGACAAGCGTTGCATATGCAGGGGTGCGAATCCATCCAGCGAGGAATTCTTTTTCGACCTTCCTTGTCGCGATTGCTTCATTTGCTTTTTCGAGTGACACAGTAAAGGAGTCTGTTTCATATTCTTGGATTTTATAGTATCCTATGAGATATATGAGATAGACGATGACTGCGATGAGTCCTATGAGAATATAGTGAAAGCGGGAGTACATATTTTTCGTTGTTTTTTCGGATCTTTTCTCTACAATATCCAAAATCTTTCCTTTTTCCATATGAAAAAAATTTTTCTTTCTCTTCTTGCAGTTCTCTTCACACTTTTTGTAGTATTTTTCTGACTTTCAGCGTATCAATACTACAAGGCACTTCATGGCGATGATCCGATTCATCCATTTGTTTCTGTCGAAAGTGGAGCCCTGACTGTCGTCCGTGCTGAAATCGCTATCGATCTCGTCGAGGGTGAACAGTATGATGTGATGGAAAATGATGTCCTTATTTCAAAGAAACGAAGCCTCGCGACAGTACATTGGCCAGATCATTCGGTGACTCGTCTCGGTGAAAATACTCGTATGCATATAGAGAAGATGCGAGTCGCAACTGATTATTCGAGTATTGAGATAGCGCTCACACTCGAGCAATGAAAATCATGGAATACCGTCGTGCGTACTCTCTATCCTGGTTCATATTTTCGTGTAGCACTTCCAAAAGATGGGATTATTGCCTGAGTTCGGGGGACAGTTTTTGATATCGATCTCGCGAATGGATATATCCGTTCGATAGAACATGGTGTGACACTGACCGATCTCCAAAATCACCTCGTGACACTTCTTCCTGGTGATATTGTTTCAGCGACGGATATCACAAAAATCCTCCCACAAAATATCGTCGATACGACATGGTCGAGTATCAATCAGGTACGAGATGCTTCAGAGGCAATCATCCGAGAAGATATTGCTCATGCGAGACTCCTCCTTCTCTGAGGTGGAACTGATGGTATATTTGCATGGTGGGATTCATTTGTTGGATCTATTCTTTCTCATTTTCCAGCATTTTCAGATATTCCTCTTTATAAGGAGATACTAGAGAAATCATCCTCAGATATTTGGAATACAGTAGCTCCAGAAAAGATACTCGGACTCTATCAACAATTTCAGGACAAAAAATTTGTTCAGGAAAGAGACTGGCTTCGTGGTATTCTCCAAAAGGATATTTCACAGTTCAAAAATCAAAAAGAGTATGTAAATATGCTCATAAATGCCTCTATTTGGGATGCTATGAGCTTTTCTGGTCTAGAACTCAAAAATACTCGCTCTCTCCTAGAAAATCCTATGGGAACACTTGACTCTACTGTATCCAATGCTCTTAACTGAGTTTTTGATGCAGAGAAAAAAGCACAGCTGAAAAACTTTATACAGAATATTTGAGGGGTAAAGTAAAAAAACTTTTGACATTTATGTATGTGACGATATAATCCGCGAGCTTTTGAATCATTATCGGATGTTTTCTCCGAAAAGAAAGTGAAGTTGTGCTGAAATGGATTCGCTTCGGCGAACACCATCAACAACCTCTCATTATTTATATATACATTTTTATTATGGCTGGAATTATCGGTACAAAACTAGAAATGACTCGTGTCATCCACAATGGAGCATTCACTCCTATTACCCTCATAAAGGTTCCAAAACTCGAGGTTGCTCAAATCAAGACAATCGAAGTAGACGGATATGCTGCTCTCGTCATTCGTATGACAGACGGAAAGAAAGTTACTCTTCGTGAAGTTCCTCATGATGGTGCTTTTGCATCTCTTGCAAAGGGTGATGAGATTTCTCTTGATCTTCTCGAAGGTATCACAGAAGTTACTCTCTCCTCTATATCAAAGGGTAAAGGTTTCCAAGGTGCTATGAAACGATGGAATTTTTCAGGAGGTCCTGCATCTCATGGTTCAAAATTTCACCGTGCTATTGGTTCTATCGGTAATCGAAAACCTCGCCGTACAAAACTCGGAAAGAAAATGCACGGACATATGGGTCTCGATAAGATCACTCTCAAGGGAGTTCCACTTATCCTCGTAAACAAAGACCTCCGTGTAGTTGCAGTAAAGGGTCCAGTTGCAGGTGCTCGTAACTCTCTCATTACTCTCACATTTTAGTCTTCTGGAGATATCCTCTCAAAAATCTAAAATCTAAAATCTAAAAACAATTTCTATGAAAGCTCCTCTCTACGACATTAAAGGAAAACAAAAAGGTACTGTTGACCTTCAGGCTTCTCACTTTGGAATCGCTCCAAATATGCCTCTCGTTCATCGTCTCCTTGTTCTCCAACAAGCAAACGGACGCATCGCTATTGCTCACACAAAACATCGTGGTGAAGTAGCAGGTTCTACAAAGAAACTTTTCAAACAAAAGGGAACTGGTAATGCTCGTATGGGTGATCGTCGTTCTCCTATGCGTCGTGGTGGTGGTGTGGTATTCGGACCACGAAATGACAGAAATTTCTCATTTTGTATGAATGCTCGCGAACGCCGCCTCGCTCTCCTCTCACTTCTCTCTATAAAGGCAAGTGCTGAGTCTATAAAAGTAGTCGAAACATTCGCAAGTGTCGGTGAGAAGACAAAGTCTATGGTAGACCTCCTCAAGACAACTGGTATCAAGAAACCTATATTTGCTATCACTCGTGAAGAGCGCGCTACAACTCTCGGTGCTGCAAATATCCGAGATACTCGCATCGTCAATGTAGAATACCTCAATCCACACGATCTCCTTAAGTATACTGATCTTGTCTTCACTGAGGCATCTCTCGCTCATCTCTATGATCACTTTTCAAAGTAAAAACCTCCTTCAATCTACACTCTAAACCTGTTCTCTTATGAACTCACTCTATAATATCATCAAACGATTCGTCGTTACCAACAAAAGTACCGATGGAGAAATCCGCGGAGTCTACACATGTATGATCGATATGTCAGCAACGAAAATCGATATTAAAAATGCATTTAAAACTCTCTATGGAGTTGATGTTGAAAAAGTAAATGTTCTCCATACTCGACCAAAGTTTCACAATACTCGTAAGGGTGTGGCTCGTCGAAGAGGTATTGAAAAAAAGGCTATGGTAACACTCAAAAATGGACAAAAAATTGCCAATTTTGAAAACATTCAATAATTCCCCATTCCGCTCCATCAAATTAATTTTCTCTCTATGCCAATCCGAAAGTATAAACCTACCACTCCCTCTCGTCGTTTCATGACAGGGCTTACATACGAGGAACTCACAACGAGTGAACCATTTAAGCCTCTTACTGTATCGATTCAGCGACATGCTGGTCGTAACAGTGCTGGTCGTATATCAGTTCGACATCAGGGTTCTGGTCATAAAAAGCTTTACCGTATTATTGACTTCAAGCTCGATAAAGTAGGTATTCCTGCTACAGTTGAAACTGTAGAATATGATCCATACCGTACGGCTTTTATCGCCCTCGTATGTTATAAGGATGGTGAGAGACGATATGTTCTCGCTCATACTGAAACAAAAGTAGGTGATCAAATCATTATTTCAAATGAAGCGAAACCAGTTGCTGGAAATCGTATGGAAATCGGAATGATCCCAACAGGACTTTCTGTACACAATGTAGAAATGATTGTCGGACAAGGTGCTTCTACAGTTCGTTCTGCTGGTGCATCTGCTCAAATTCTCTCACAAGAAGGTGAATATACACAACTCAAGATGCCAAGTGGAGAAATCCGCCTCGTTCACAAGAAGTGTAGTGCAACTATCGGTGTTATCTCAAATGTTGACTCAAATCAGGTAACTATCGGTAAGGCAGGTCGTTCTCGCTGGATGGGTCGTCGTCCTACGGTTCTCGGTTCATCTATGAACCCAGTTGACCATCCACACGGAGGTGGTGAATGACACCAATCTGTCGGACAGAGAAAGGGACCAAAGACTCCATGGGGTCGTCTCGCTCGAGGTGTCAAGACTCGTTCTCGAAAGAGCACAGATCGTTGGATTCTTCGTACTCGTGCAGGAAAGCTCCAAGGCTAATATAGATATAACTCAATTAAAATCTAATCTCTCGCTCTATGACTCGCAGTCTCAAAAAATGACCTTACATTGATCTTCGTGTAACGAAGAAAGTTGAAGCACTCAATGCTTCTGGAAAGAAAACAATTATCAAGACATGGTCTCGTTCATGTACGATTGTTCCAGAATTTGTATGACACACTTTTGGTGTACATAATGGAAAATCTCATATCCCAGTATTTGTTACTGAAGATATGGTTGGACACAAACTTGGTGAATTTTCTTTTACAAGACGATTCATGGGTCACTCTGGAAATAAATAATAAGATTCTCGAGAAGAACTTCATCTCTCTTTTCTCGAATCTAAAATCTAACCTTCAATTCTTATGAAAGCTTCAGTTCGAAATATCCGAATATCTCCAAAAAAACTCAATGTTATTGCATATATCGTTCGAAATATGCGCGCAAAGGAGGCGCTCGACACACTTCGTTTTATGCCAAAAAAGTGAGCAAATATTGTTCATGATGTTCTCAAAAGTGCTGTTTCAAATGCTCTCAATAACGATTCTCAAAAACTTGAAGATTTGAAAATTGCATCAATATCAGTCACACAAGGACTTGTTATGAAACGAATCAATCCAGTTTCTCGTGGTCGTGCTCATCGAATTTTGAAGAGGACTTCTCATGTAGACATTACGCTCTCTGTATAAAATTTTATCGCTCTTTACACACTTTAACTCTCCTCACCTATGTGACACAAAGTTAGCCCTCTCGCATTTCGTATCGGATACATCAAATCATGGAGATCTACAGGATACTATGATAAGAAAAACTATGCAACAAATGTCGCATCAGATGTTGCGATTCGTCGAGCTATTATGGGACACTTCAAGAATCTTCCTATCGGAAATCTTTTCCTTTCTCATTCTGGTACAAACGCAATTACTGCAACTATCTACACTTCTCGTACAGCTCTCATTCTTGGGAATAACGATGAAAATGTAGAGGCAGTAAAAACACTTCTTGCAAAGAAATTTCCACTTTATTCATTTCAAATTGAAGTAAAAGAAGTAAAGAAACCTGAACTTTCTGCAGCTATCGTAGCTGATTCTATTGCTCGACAGATTGAAAAAAAGATGCCTTACCGTCGTGTTATCAAAAATGCAATGGCAAAATCTACAGAAAAGGGTGGACTTGGTATCAAGGTAAAACTTGGTGGTCGTCTCAATGGTGCTGAAATTGCTCGTCGTGAAACATACAAAGAGGGAAGTATCCCAACTCAGACAATTCGAGCTGATGTTGACTTCGCTTATGAGAGAGCTGAAACTCCTGCTGGAACTGTAGGTCTCAAAGTATGGATTTACAAAGGTGATGTTTACAAAAAATAAACTTGCATTTACAAAATTTTCTTTATAATTCTAACGATTTATTCCATGTTACAACCGAGTAGAACCAAATACCGCAAATCCCATCGAGGTGTTATCAAAGGTCTTGCAATACGAGGATCTGAAGTGAACTTTGGTGACTATGCTCTCAAAACTGTTGAGGCTGGATACCTTACTTCTCGTCAGATTGAGAGTGCCAGAAAGGCAATCGTTCGTTACCTCAAGAAGGGAGGACAACTCTGGATTCGAGTTTTCCCAGATAAACCATATACAAAGAAGGCACTTGAAGTTCCTATGGGTTGAGGAAAAGGTAGTGTTGAAATGTACCGAGCTCCTGTAAAACCTGGCCGCATTATTTTCGAAATCGGAGATATCGCCCCAGAAATTGCAAGAGAAGCTTTTGAACGCGCTGCTTATAAGCTCCCACTCAAGACAAAAATCATACTTTCAAAAAACGATTTCTAAATCTCGATATACGCTCGGGAGTAATTCCCCTTCATAAAAATCGTAAATTATAACTCTCTATTTATGGCACCAAAGAAAAAAACAACTACTTCTTCTGAAGAAAAGACTCTTGATGCGCTCAAAACTCTTGATCGCAACGATCTTCAGTCTGAACTTCAGACTGCAAGAAAGGATTTGTATGTACTCACTATGAAGAAAGAGCTCGGTGAACTCAAACAGTCTCATCTTATCAGAATAAAGCGGAAATATATTGCCCAGATTTCCACATTTCTCACGAATTCTCTCTAATTTTCCTTAATTTCTAAAATATGCGAACAAAAACCTGAGTGGTGACAAGTACAAAAATGGAAAAAACTATTGTTGTTACTGTTGAAACCTATAAGACTCATCCAAAATATAAGAAACGATACAAGTCTTCTGCAAAATTTTATGCTCATGATGAGAATGGAATTGCAAAGCTCGGTGATACTGTCACTGTATCTGAGACTCGTCCACTTTCTCGTTTGAAACGATGGATGCTTGTTGAGAATTCAATAGTTTCTTCAGCAGAATAATTCCTACAGAAAGCTATTTTAGGAATTCCTAAAATCTACAATCTAAATTTTAAAATCCCCATTCTATGATTCAGACAGAAAGCAGACTCGCAGTCGTCGATAATACAGGTGCAAAAGAAGCACTTTGTATAAAAGTTCTTAAGTGATCTAAAAGACGATATGCAAGTGTCGGTGACATCATTGTTGTTTCTATTAAGAGAGCTCTTCCAAATGGAAATATTAAGAAAAAAGCTGTATGTAAAGCGGTAGTCGTGCGCGTTTCAAAAGAATATCTTCGAGAAGATGGTTCATATGTTCGTTCAGACGACAACGCATGTGTTATTATCGATGATAAACTTGAGCCAAAAGGAACTCGTATATTTGGCCCTGTGTTCCGTGAACTCAAGGCTCGAGGATATCAAAAGATTATTTCTCTTGCCCCAGAAGTTGTTTAAAAAGGTAATTAGATGTTAGATGCCAGATGTCAGAATTGGTATCCATCTAAAATCTAATCTCTAAAATCTAAAATCTAATTTCTCAATTTTATGAAAATTCACACTGATGATCAAGTCGTCGTTATAGCCTGAAAAGATAAGGGCAAGAAAGCAAAAGTTGTCCGTGCTATCCCAGCAAATCAAATGGTACTTGTTGAATGAGTAAATATCGTTACTCGACATGTAAAAAAACAATGAAGTACTCCAGGACAAAAAGTTTCATTTGAAAAACCAATTCATGTTTCAAATGTTATGCTCATTGATCCAAAGACAGAAAAACCAACTCGTGTTGGTTACAAAGTCGAAAATGGAAAAAAAGTGCGCGTTGCAAAAAAATCTGGAACAATACTGTAGTATCCAATTAACCATACAATTATGTCTTCATTTAAAGAAAATTATCAAAAGAATATTCTTCCAGCTCTCTCAAAAGAGCTCGGTATAGAAAATCCTATGCTTCTTCCTCGTATAGAAAAAATCGTCCTCAATATGGGTATTGGTACCTATGTTGCTTCTGGAAACAAAGATTTTTCTAGTCTCAAGAGTGATCTTGCTCTGATTGCTGGTCAGCTTCCTCGTGTAAATCATGCTCGAAAAGCCGTATCAAACTTTAAACTCCGTCAAGGAATGCCAGTTGGTATGATGGTGACACTTCGTGGAGAAAGAATGTATGCATTTCTCGAAAAACTTGTTGCTATCGTTCTTCCTCGTGTTCGTGACTTCCGCGGTATCTCTTCTCGTTCATTTGATGAAGCAGGAAGTTTTAACTTTGGTATCAAGGAACATACGATTTTCCCAGAAGTTCCTCAGCTTGATGTTGTAAAGCCACATGGTATGCAAATTACTATAAAGTTTAAAACAGAATCTAAAGATCATTCTAAGGCTCTTATGGATAAGCTCGGATTCCCTTTCGTAAAATAATATATTCAACTTAATTTTTCTCCTTATGGCTCGAAAAGCACTTGTACATAAATGCCAGACCGCTCTCGAAAAAGCAGAGCGAGCTCGTTCTCTCGGAAAAAAACCTACACACTCTACTCGTTTGTACCATCGTTGTTCAAACTGTGGTCGTGCATATGGTTATATCTGAAAATTTGATCTTTGCCGTATTTGTATCCGTGAAAGAGCAAATGCTGGAGAACTTATGGGAGTACGAAAATCAAGTTGGTAATCTTCTCCTGATTCCAGATAGAGGTTTTCCTCAAATCTATAATCTACCATCCTAAAACCTAAATTTCAATTTTATGATTCACGATCCAATTGCAGATCTTCTTACTCGTATTCGAAATGGATATCTTGCTCGCCTTCATACCGTGAGTGTTCCATATTCAAAACTCAAAGCAGAAATTCTTCGTATTCTCAAGAAGAACGGATATATTGTTGACTTTTCTGAATCTGATGATAAACGATCATTTATTGTTTCTCTTCAAGATGTTCGAACAACAAAATACATTCCTTCATTCCGAAGAATTAGCCGACCAGGTCAACGAATTTATATCAAGTCAACTGATATAAAGAAATCCAGAAATGGAGTTGGTATCTATATTCTTTCTACTCCGAAGGGTGTAGTTACTGGATATGAAGCACATAGTCTTGGTATCGGTGGTGAACTTCTTTGTGAAGTTTACTAAAACTGAGTGGAAGAGGATAGCGGACAGAGGCGGTGATGCTACACCCTTGCCCCATCCCTAATCTCTAAAATCTAATCTCTAAAATCTAATTATTATGTCTCGAATCGGAAAACAACCTATTACTATCCCTGCATGAGTTACTGTAGAAATTACAGCAGACAATGTTCTTATAAAAGGGTCAAAAGGAACACTTAATTTCAATATTCTTGAAGGTGTAAAAGTCGTTCAAGAAGAAGGAAAACTCGTTGTTTCTGTACAAAATCCAGAAAATAAGCAACAAAGAGCATACTGGGGACTTACTCGTGCTATGCTTCAGAATATGGTTGTTGGAGTTTCTGATGGTTATACAAAGGCACTTGAAATTATTGGTGTTGGTTATAAGTTTGATGTGAAAGGACCACGCAAGATCGAACTTGCACTTGGTTTCTCTCATAAAGTAAATGTCGATGCACCAGAAGGAATAACTATCGAAGCTGATAAAGAAGAAAAGAATCGTATCCATATTAAATCTCACGATAAGCAACTTCTTGGTTACTTTGCTGCATATATCAGATCACTCAAAAAACCAGAACCATACAAGGGGAAAGGTATCAGATATGTTGGTGAACATGTTCGTCGTAAGGCTGGTAAAACCGCAGGTAAATAATTGTAAATTCTTCATTATACATTGTAAATTCTCTTTTCTATGTTGAAAAAAACTCAAAATCGCATCCGTCGAGCAACTCGTGTACGAGCACGGATTCAGGGTACTGCCCAGAAACCTCGTCTCTCAGTTTTTCGAAGTAATACGCATATATCTGTTCAAGCAATTGACGATGTTGCTGGAGTTACTCTTTGCTCTGCAAACGATATGTCTATCAAAAAAGGGACAAAGTCAGAAAGAGCTATAGAAGTAGGTACGCTTATCGCAAAGACGATGCTCGAAAAAGGAATCACAACATGTGTTTTTGATCGAGGTGGTTACCTTTATCATGGTCGTGTCAAGTCTCTTGCTGAAGCAGCAAGAACTGCAGGTCTCGCATTTTAATTTGTTTTTAATACACACCCATTATGTCAGATATTATCAATACTTCTCCTGAAGCAGCTGTTGAAGCTCCTGAAGCAACTCCAGAGACTTCTGCTGCTCCTGAGACAAATACTCGTAATCAAGATCGTTCTCGTGGTGATAGAAAGCCTCGTGGAGGAAAAGATCGCGGAGGTATGCGCGAAGAAGAAAAAGAATTTCGCGAAGAAATGCTCTCTATTGACCGTGTTACTCGTGTAACTGCAGGTGGTCGTCAACTCAGATTCCGAGCATCTATCGTTATCGGTGATGGAAAGGGTCGTGTTGGTCTTGGTATTGGTAAATCTGGTGAAGTGCAAGGTGCTATTGAAAAAGCAATTCGTGATGCAAAGAAAAATCTTGTTACATTCTCTATTGTAGGTGGAACTATTGCTCACGATGTTGCTGTAAACTTTAAATCAAGTTCACTTTTCCTTCATCCTGCTCATCCAGGTACTGGTCTTATTGCTGGAGGTTCTGTTCGTAAGATTCTCTCAGTTTCTGGAATCAAGGATATTATCGCAAAACAACACGGTTCTCCAAATGCTATTACAAATGCTCGTGTTGCTATGAAAGCATTCCAAGCACTCAAACCAGCTGCACTCACGAAAGAATTTGGAAAAAAGGTATCTGTAAAAACAGAAACTTCTTCTGAAGCAACTTCTGAAAAAAAGACTCCTGCCAAAAAAGCTCCTGCAAAGAAGAAAGCAGAATAATCTAAAATCTACACTCTAAAAAATCTTTTATGACAAATCTCTCTACACTTGCACCAAATGCAGGATCTCAGACAAAAGCTCGTCGTCTCGCTCGCGGACGCGGTTCTGGACTCGGAGGTACTTCTGGACGCGGTATGAATGGTCAAAATTCTCGTACTGGTAAAGGAAAAAGATATCCAACATTCGAAGGTGGACAAACTCCACTTTTCCGTAGAACTCCTAAGCGCCGTGGTTTTACGGCATATGATCCAGAAGAGTTTGTTATCGTAAATCTTGATCAGCTTCAAAAAATTGCTGATTCTGGAGTTACAACCATTGATTATGGAACACTTTACGAAGCTCGTATTGTTCGTGAAAAAGGAAAGCTTCTCAAGGTTCTTGGTCGTGGCACTCTTACTGCTAAAATTGAAATCACTGCTGATGCAGTTTCTGCCGGAGCAAAATCAATTATTGAAAAAGCAGGTGGTACAGTGACTGTTGCATAAATATAAAAAAATCCCATGATTTTCATGGGATTTTTTAAATCTTTTCTATAAAAAATATCTTTATTTTTCTTTCAGAAGTAAGTGTTTGTTCTATTGCATCTATAAGCTGATACTTTTATTTGATTTTCCCTATTTTTTCCCTATAATTCGCCCAAATTCTATTTTTCACAATTCTCCTCGTATGATTGCAAATGCTAAAAAAGTTTGGAATACTCCTCATATTCGCAAAAAAATTATATTTACCCTTCTTATGGTTGCAGTATATTCTCTCCTTGCGAATATACCTGTTCCAGGAGTAAATGTTGCACTCCTTGCAGCATATACTGAGCAACTTCGTGCAAATACGCAACTTGCATTTTTTGGTTCTGTGATGGGTGGAGGACTCGAACATTTTTCTATTATCCTCATGGGTCTTGCTCCATATATCAATGCAACCATTATTATCCAACTTCTTGCTGTGATAGTTCCTTCTCTTGAGAGTCTCAAAAAAGAGTGAGAACAAGGACAAAAGAAGATTAATAACTATACGAGATACCTCACTATTCCTCTTGCATTTGCACAGAGCTACGGGATGATTCTCCTCCTCAATACTCTTATTGGCACAGGTTCTGGAGGTGCCCCAATTATTGATACAAAGGATTTTCTTTGAACAGTTCTCCCTGCGATGACATTTATTACTGCTGGTACAATGATTCTTCTTTGGCTCGGTGATCTCATAACAGAGCTTGGTGTTGGAAACGGTTCTTCTATTATTATCTTTGCTTGAGTTCTCGCTGGAGTTCCACAACATATACTCAACTACCTCTCTACCGATCAAGTAACACTTCTTGTTATCCTTGCTTTCCTTACTATCGCTGTCATATACATCATTGTTCGATTTACAGAATGATATAGAAAAGTTCCTCTCATATATACTCGCACTGGTCGAGATGAGCGGTCACACTTTCCCATTCGTGTGAATCAAGCAGGAATGGTGCCAATTATCTTTGCTATTGCCCTTATTACATTTCCTTCTCTTATTGGTCAGATTCTCGTCAAACGGGGAAGTGGAACGGGCGCTGATATAGGAAACTGGCTTGCTACAAATCTCTCTATGCAAAATCCGAGTTGGATATATATTGCTGCATATTTTCTTCTTGTTCTTGGTTTTTCGTTCTTCTATGTTTCTATAACATTTAATACGACAGAAATCGCTGAAAGTATCCAAAAACGAGGAGGATATATTCCTGGTACCCGTCCAGGAAAAGAAACTGCGACTATGCTTCAGCATATCTCTGATCGTCTCAATCTCTTTGGTGGTGGTTTTCTTGCGCTTATCGCAGTATTTCCATACCTTATGACAAAACTCAACACAACATTTGGTTTTTTTACAACTACAAGCAATATAGATTTTCTTATTTCTGGTTCTGGACTCATCATCGTTGTAGGTGTTATCCTCGATATCATCCGTCGTATCGATACAGATATGAAGAGCTACGATTATAAAAAGTTTTACTAAATTTCTATACAAATACACAGGAACACTTTATGGATTTTTCCAAGATTTGCTCCTGTGTCTTTTTTTATCATTTTCTCTATTTTCTTATGAAAATCTGCGTCTGGGATACTGAAACTACAGGTTTTCCTGTAAGAGAATGAACACTCGATCAACAACCATATATCGTACAATTTGCGGCTATTGTATGAGAACTTGATGCGGCTAAAAACTATACTGAGCTTGAGCGCCATGATATACTCATAAAACCCCGTATTTCGATTCCATTTGGAGCGTCACAAGTTCATGGTATCTATGATAGGGATGTCCAAGATTGCCTCTATATAGAATCTCATCTTGATGCTATACTCAAGGTTCTCAATAGTGTCGATATCGTTGCAGGACACAATGTATCGTATGATGAGGAAGTCCTGTCTTATGAACTCAAAAGAGCAGGAAGAACAGGGGAATATACTCCAACAAAAAGTCTATGTACTATGAAGAGCTCTACTGATTACTGCAAACTCCAGTGACGCGGATTTTCCTATAAACCACCGAAACTCGCAGAACTTCATAGATTTCTCTTCAATGAATATTTCGACGGTGCGCATAATGCGATGATAGATGTAGAGGCAACTATGCGTTCATTTCTCGAGCTCGTCAAACGAGATGTCATAGTGCTCGAGAGTACAAATGTCATGCGACTCTTTTAAAAAATTCCCTTCAATTTGAAGGGAATTTTTATTTTATGAAATATTCTATTTCTTTCCAGTGATATCTATGAGAAGCGGACTCGCGATACAGATAGATGAGTATGTTCCGACGATACCTCCGAATATGAGAGCGAGTGTAAATCATTTGAGACTACTTGGGCCAAATACAAAGAGTGCTACGAGAACGATAATAACTGTAAGAGAAGTGAAAAGGGAACGACGCATTGTATCGTGGATAGATTTATCGATGAGTGCTGAGAATGAGAGTTTTTTCATGGCTCCATCTTGGAGATTTGATCGGATTCTATCCATAACTACGATAGTATCATTGATAGAATATCCAAGGACTGTAAGCATCGCAGTGATAAAAAATGTATCTATTTTGAATTCAGGAAAAAAGAATGATGTAATGATATAGAGTCCAAAAGCTACAACTACATCATGAATGAGGGATACTGCAGTTACAATAGCAAATGGATATGATGCCATCCCAGCGATAGATCCACGAAAAGCATATTGGATATAGAGAGAGATAGCAAGTATTGCAAGAGCGAGAGTGATATATCCAGATTTTTTGATATATGCACCAAATGATGCCCCGACATTGACATATCGAGCTTGTTCTATAGTTGCATTTTGTATTTTTGAAAACTCAGTTCCGAGTGCCTTCACGAATGTTGTCTTTGCTTGTTCGACTGTTTTTATATCAGTTCCTTCCTCGTGGACTCATGCCTCGACGATAAAGTTATCAGTTCCAGATATTCGGTACACGAGCGTATCTGTAATGATGTTCTTTTCTTCTGCTGAGAGATTTGCTTTCGCTGCTTCGATGATGCTTGCTTTCGTTTTTGATATGATTTCATCCGTCGATGTTCCAGTAACTTTATATTCTACCTGGATTCCACCAGTCATATCGATACCCAGATTGAGTTTCATGACAAATGGGAGAATTATCGAGATTATGAGAAATACAAATGCAACTGTATAAAACGCAAATCTATTTTTTGTAAAAGAAAACATAGGGATGAGGGGTTATAACTTTTATTGCACCATTTATACGAGGAAGCGTGTAAAAGTCAAAAGAAATCCCTGCGAATTGCTTGCGGTTTCCTCCTTCTTAGGATATACTAATCTTCATATGCAGTATAAAATTCCAATTCAAATCGAGAATGAAGATGTCATCGTTGCATGACTTTCTCTGAGACAACTCACTATCATGATGGTGTGGGGATGACTTGGGTATGCAGTATTCAAATCTGTTGAGACAAATCTTGGCCCACAAGTCGGATTAATTCTTGCTATTCCCTTTATCCTTATCTGAGTCATTGTAGCTCTTCTAAAGATTGCTGAGATGACATTTCTCCCAACGGCGCTTAATTTTTTCCGTCTCTCACTCAATGCTCCAAGTCGTATTTGGTCACAGTGAACTGATAGTTATGGTGATATGGAAATCGGGTATGTTTCACTTCCTACCACCAAGGTTCAAGCGGAACAAAATGCTTCTCTCGAATGAGCGATGAATGCAGATGAAACCATTCAGGAAAATATACTGAAGCTGTAAAAGATGAAAAACTTTCAGGTTTTTGTTTTCTCCATTCTCTGCGGAACAAAAATAGAGAGTCATTCTATTTTTGAAACCCATGACAGTCCTCGTTCATTTCGAAATCAAAAATCCTTTAATTCTATAGATTATGCCTGATAAAACTACAACATCCGTCCGTTCTGGAAAAAAACCACCAAAAGATTCAAGCACACAACGATACCTGCCTTTTTCTGAAATTCGTGATAATCTCATTATCATGAAAGATGGTTCTTCTCGTATGGTGCTCAGGGTTCATGCTCTCAATTTCAATCTCAAAAGTACTGAAGAGCAAGATGCTATCCTGATGAGTTATCAAAGGTTTCTGAATTCCCTCAATTTTCCTATTCAGATAATTGTCCGTTCTCTCAAAGTGGATATCGAAGCCTATATCAATCGTCTCAAAAATCTCGCACTTGGACAATCAAATCCTCTTATGCAAGAACAGACATATCGATATATTGATTTTCTCACGAATCTCATCGATCTTGCTCAGATTATGAAAAAAGAGTTTTTTATCGTCGTTCCGTATGATATGGAAAATAATGAAAGCGTACGAAAGACTGATATGTTTGGGGTATTCAAATCTTTTTGGTCAGCCCTTTCCCAGGAAGAATCTGTAGCTGATATCCGAGCAAATAGACTCCGTACAGAGCGTCTCCATAAATGAAATCATGAACGCCTAACGACCGTAAAGATGAGTCTTGAATCAATAGGACTCAAGGCGGATGAGGTCAAAAAAGAAGACCTCATCAAAGTAATCTATAATTACTACAATCCTCGTCTCAAAACAGAAAATACCCTCAAGGCTGATACAAATGAACTCAATCTTGGATAGTTTTCCACTTTCTCGAATATTTATATACTTTTCTATGTCTCGTACGCTTATCCCCGCAGCAGCAAATGTCATATGTGAACATGGATCACATATACTTCTTATTAAACGCTCAAAAAATGCTGATACATGGCCTCTTCATTGGGCATTTCCATGATGAAAACTCGAAGATGATGAACTTTTTCGTGAGTGTGCGATTCGTGAAACTCGAGAGGAAATTGGGATTCATTTTACTGTAGGCGATATCCTTTCTGAATCCTTTGTTATGACGCGTACAGTGACAGGGACAAAGCTTTTTTACTTTGCCAGTATCAGTAACTATGAAAATGTTCCAGAAATTCTCGAGCCAAATCTCATCGATGATATGGCATGGTTTTCTCTCGATGATCTCCCTGATCTTCTTATCCCGCATCATCGTATTGCTCTGGATGCAATAAAATCCAAAAAATCCTACATCGAATTCGATGTGGCACCATAATCATAATTTTCTTGTCTCATCAAAAAAACTTCATCAATGGTGTTCTCTCATTCTCTCGAAGACGCATTACTCTCGAATCCGGAGAAACTTCATACTTTGTTATTCCCCAATCACTTCGTTCTGGTTTTGTCCATGGCGATAGAGTCCGTGCTAGAATTGTTCGAAAGGGGAGTTCGAGTATGCTCGCAGAGGTTGAGATTGTATCTTTACTCGCGAGATCTCCCGAGACACTTCTTGGGAAAGTTATCCTTCTCAAATGAAAAACGCATCTCGAAATTCTCCGAGAACAGTGAAGTTTCAGGACGGAGGCACTTTCTCTTCCAAAAGAATTTTCTGAGGGCTCTGTAGTTCTTTTTCATTTTGATGTACGAGGTGTTCCAAAGATTATTGAGAGTTTTTGAAATACTGATGATTTTGATTTTGAGGAAAGAATGCTCTTTTTTCTTTCAAATATCCGTCAGGAATTTGGCGAAAAAGTCATAGAAGATGCAAAAAAAGTAAAGCATATTTTTCATGATTCTATTAAAGCTCTCAAAACTTCGGTGCCTATTGTTCGGCACAATATTTCTAACATTCCTGCAGAACAAAAATTTCAAAATTTCCCGAAAAAACAATCTCATGACAGTCCCTCTCCTTCAGAGAGAACCGATTTTCGAGATTGGTTTACTTTTACTATTGACTGAGCTGATGCAAAGGATCTCGATGATGCTCTCTCTATTGCCAAAAATGAAAAATGAAACTTCATTCTCGCAGTACATATCGCAGATGTAGCCGAGTTCGTTACGGAAAATTCTCCACTCGATATCGAAGCACGAAAACGAACGACAAGTGTCTATACTCCAGGAAAAGTCATACCGATGCTTCCAGAGATACTTTCCAATGATCTCTGTAGTCTCCATCCATGAAGTGAAAAATATACCCTTTCGCTCATTATGGAAATAGATACAACGGGTATGGTTCGAGAAACAAAGGTAGTAGAATGAATTATCGAAAGTAAACACAGATGAGTCTATGATGATATCGATGCTCGTTATAAAACACTTCCAAAAAATCAGAGTCAACCTGTCGGAAATTTTGAAAACCCACAGGATATCGATACTGCCATTTTCCTTGCATATGAACTGTATGGTATTCTTTCAAAGCGACGAAAGAAGGAATGAAAAATTCTCTTTGATCTTTCTGAGGTATATTTTCATTTTCCAAAGAAAGAAGAGCGAGATGGGCTTGGGCGAATTACTCCAACTTCCGTAGAGAAAAGAGTCCGCAATGATGCTCATATGCTCATCGAAGAGTGTATGGTTCTCGCCAATGAAGAGATAGCAAAATGGTGTCATCATCAAAATATCCCATTTCTCTCACGAGTTCATGGAACACCAGGTGATACACAGATTCGCGATATTCATGCGATGATCCATCCTGAATCTCGCCTTCAAAAAAAAGATATACAAAATATCGAACCAGAGCATATTCGTTTTTTTCTTGAGGGAATTAATGATCCTGATGAGTTGTATCGACTTTCCAGGTTGCTCCTACCAAAAATGGCAAAGGCATATTATTCTGAAACAGTATGGAGACATTTTGGACTCGCGCTTGATTTTTATGCTCACTTTACCTCTCCGATTCGCAGATATCCAGATCTCCAAATTCATAGAATCATAAAAGAGAAAATTCGTTCCCAACTCACACCGACTCGTATCGAACATTATAAAAAAATTCTTCCGAAAGTCGCAAAAGCGTGTTCCGCAGGTGAGCGCAATGCTGATGATACAGAACGAGCATTTGATGCACTGTATGCATGTCGGTATATGCAGGATAAAATTTCTGAAAAATTTTCTGGGCGTATTTCTGGTGTTTCTGAATTTGCTATTTTTGTCGAACTTGAGAATGGAATAGAGGTGACTATATTTCTTCCTCGATGAAAAAAAGTCTATGTCGAGTCACATACTGGTTCTCTCCATGATAATAGATGAAATCTCCTCTATAAGGTAGGACAAAAACTTTCTGTCATGATTCATGCCATCGATATGGATCGTATGAAGATAGAAGCCCACGAGCTCCCACCGCTTTCTTTTTGACAATTTTAGCATTTTTCATATCCTATTTCTCGCATTCCGCGTGAAGTTATAACGAAAAACGCGTGTTTTGACTCTCAAAATACGAGTTTTTCGTTATAAGCATGCGTAGAAATACAGTTCTTTTATACTTTCCCCACCGTTCATGCCCATAAAAAAAGATGATCATCAAGACGATTATTATGCTCAAGTAACATCGTCTCCATCGAAAGATGATTCAAAAAAATCTCCTGTAAAAATCAAGCTTAAAGCTGTTGTAAAAAAAACAACAGATGAAACATCTGTTCCTGTAAGCGTTTCTGAGGAACATATTTCTGAAACTCCGAAAGAAAAACCAAAAGCACGACTCATCGAACGCGAGCATGCAAGTGAGGGACTCATGCGTTCGGTTATGTCTTCTAAGACAGAATCAACTGATGCAGTTTCAGAAAAGAAAAAACCAGCTATTTCATTTGGGAGATCAACACCATCATTCAAACCACTCGAAAATCGTCCAGTGATGGCACTTCCAAGAGAAGAACGCCGTCCACCACGACGAGATGGGAGACCAACTTCTTCATCGCAATCTTCTTCATCTACAGCACCATCAGCATCTCCAACTGGTGAAAAACGAATTCGTGATGATGTAAAACCAATGTTTCAGAGAGATATCGGTTTTCATACTCCAAATCGTGACGGTACAGCAAAAAAATGAGTAAAATCAAAAAAACAGGCATATGATGAGGCAGAAAATAAAAGACGCGGACTCAAGAGTGTATGAGGTGATGCTGATGACTCATTCCGCAGACTTCATAAAACAAGCAAGAAAAAAGAAAAGAATATTGAAGATATTACTCAGATTCTTGTGGATCGTACAGGACAGGAGGTTTCTATCGGTGATGTGATTTCTGTAAAGGAATTTTCTGATAAAATCGGTATTCCAGTAGCAAAAGTCATTGGTGAGCTCATGAAAAACGGAGTTCTCGTGAATCTCAATGCTCCAATTGACTACGATACATGTTTTCTTATCGGTGAGGCTTTTAGTATCAAGATTACGAAGGAAATCTCTGAAAATGTCTCTGTATCTGACCTCATGGATGGAAATATTGAGGATATGCTGAAAGAAGAAGATACTTCTCGTCTCGTTTCTCGTTCACCGATTATATCAGTGATGGGGCATGTTGATCATGGAAAAACATCAATCCTCGACTACATCAGAAAAACGACAGTTGCTTCAGGTGAAGCTGGATGAATTACACAAAAAATCGGTGCATATCAGGTAAAACGAGGAGATAAGAAAATTACATTTCTTGATACTCCAGGACATGAAGCATTTACTATCATGCGTGCCCGTGGTGCGAAGCTCACGGATATCGCAGTGATCGTCATCGCCGCCGATGAAGGGATGAAACCACAGACAATAGAGTCTATCAATCATGCGAAAGCTGCTGAAGTACCTATTATCGTTGCAGTAAATAAAATGGATAAACCAGGTGCAAACCTCGATCTTATCCGTGGACAAATGGCAGAACAAGGTCTCCAGCCAGAAGAGTGGGGAGGCACAACCGTCGTCGTCCCAGTTTCTGCACATACAGGACTTGGTATGGATGATCTTCTTGAGATGATTCTCCTTCAGGCTGAACTTCTCGAACTCAAAGCAAATCCTGATAGACCAGCAGTTGCGACTGTTGTCGAAGCTCACCTTGACCAAAAACTCGGTTCTGTCGCAACGATTCTTATCAATGCTGGAACCATCAAAAAGGGTGATAATATCGTTTGTGGTGGAGCATTCTGAAAGGTGAGAACACTCAAAGATTACAAGTGAAAAAATCTCGATGAAGCAGGTCCAAGTGTCCCAGTTCAGATTACAGGACTTTCAGCGGTCGTAGATGGTGGTGATATTCTCCAAGTTGTCTCAACTCCAGAAGTCGCAACTACTCGAGCAAAGGAATACCTCGTAGCAAAAAATAAAAAGTCTATTCATGCTTTTGAATGAGCGTCGCTCGGTATGCTCATGTCTCGTCTCAAATCAGGTGCACTCAAACAACTCAAGATTGTTCTGAAAACTGACTCAAATGGTTCTCTCGAGGCACTCAAAAATGCACTCGGAAAACTCTCAACTCCAGAAACACAAGTCACATTTATCCATTCTGCAGCTGGTGATGTCAATCAATCAGATGTCATGATGGCAGGTACTTCCCAAGCACTTCTTATCGCCTACAATGTCGGTGTCCTTCCTGCGGCAAAAAGTGCACTTTCTCAGTCAAAAATCGAATTTATCGATAAAAAGGTTATCTACCATATTCTCGAAAAAGTCGAATCTATCATCACGGGTATGATTGATATTCGGTATGAAGAGACTGAGCTTGGTTCTGCTACAGTGAAGGCAATATTTTATACTGGAAAGAACAAATCTATGATGATTGTCGGTCTCGGTGTTGATATCGGTCGTGTAGAGCCTCGATCAAAAGTACGAGTCATCCGTAATGATGCAAAGGCTGGTTCTGGTGAAGTGGCAAATCTCAAGAAGTGACCACTGGATGTCATCGAAGCACTCGAATGAGAAGAATGTGGTATTAACTTCAAGTGAGATGTGATGATAGAAGTAGGAGATACTCTCGAGTTCTATAAGATGGTACAAAGAAAATAAAGTTTAAAAAATCCCCGAAAGGGGATTTTTATTTCGGAAAGAGTTCACATTTTTTACTCTCATTTTTTCTCTCAAAAATCGCTTGACACTCGCACTATATACTTTTCTCGAAAAAAGATTTGCGTTCATTTCTCTTTTATATATACTACGCGAGCTATTTTTATAGACACCCACCTATTCATGCCAAAAGACGATAAAATCGAAGTCGAAGGAAAGGTTCTCAAATCTCTTCCTGGAGCCATATTCGAAGTAGAACTTCCTGAGAACTTCTCGAACATGGTTATCCGTGCATATGTGAGTGGCAAGATGCAAAAACATCTTATCCGCCTCATTCCATGAGATACTGTTATGGTAGAACTTACTCCATATGATCTCACTCGTGGTCGTATCACATTCCGCAAACCAAATGCAAATGCGAGACCACCACAGGCAAACAATAATAATAGGCGATAATCTCGACTGCCCCAGTAAACAAAGGAATGAGAAATACAGTATCATGCCTTATGTAAAAAATATTTATAACTTTTTTCCCCATGAAAGTCCGACCATCAGTAAAAAAAATCTGTGATAAATGTGTAATTATACGACGAAAAGGTGTAGTTCGTGTTATTTGTTCTTCTGAACCAAAGCACAAACAGCGACAGGGATAAAAATCAAAATCTCGTAAGAATTTTTAAAATACTCAAATCTAAAATCTAATTTCTATCATTATGGCTCGTATTGCTGGAGTTAATCTCCCTGATTCAAAACATGCAGAAATCTCACTTATGTATATATATGGTGTAGGTCGTTCTCTTGCTCAAAAGATTCTTACGAAAGTAGGAGTGGCTTGGAATAAGAAAATGGGAGATCTCACTGAAGGAGAACTTGATCTTATCCGTGAAGAACTCAAACTCTATATAATAGAAGGTGATCTTCGTCGAGAAGTCGCAGCAAATATCAAGAGACTTACGGAAATTGGTACATATCGTGGTTCTCGTCACAAGAAGAGACTTCCTGTTCGTGGACAGAGAACAAAGACAAACGCTCGTACTCGAAAAGGAAAGGCGCAAACAGTTCAAAACAAGAAGAAATAATCTCTAAGATTATTCTCATCACCCAATCTAATATCTAAAATCTTATTTATGGCTACAGCAACACTTCGTCGCTCTAAAAAAACACGAAAGAATATCCCAGAGGCTATTATTCATATTACAGCAACACTCAACAATACTCATGTTGTTGTTTCTGATCTTGATGGAAATATCCTTACATGGGCAACTGGTGGAAGTTCTGGATTTAAGGGTGCTCGTGAAGCAACTCCGTATGCCGCTCAAATCACAAGTGAAAATGCGATTTCAAAGGCAAAAACTCTCCATAATGTAGAACGGGCTCGTGTTTATGTAAAGGGTATCGGTGCTGGTCGCGAACAAGCAGTACGAGGAATCGTGAATGCTTGAGTTGACCTCATTAGTATCTTTGATGTGACTCCAGTTCCACACAATGGATGCCGAAAGCGAAAAGCTCGAAAACTCTAATTCATTCTCTTAATTTCTGGATTTTTCTCCTGAAATTCTATCTAATATCTAAAACATTATCTTATGCGTTATACTGGACCAAAAATGAAACTCTGTCGCCGTGAAGGATACAATCTCTTCGGTACTGAGAAGTATAATCTCGAAAATAACCATCGTCGTGTAAAACGCGGAAATAAGCTTTCTGAATTTGGTGTTCAGCTTCGTAAGAAACAAGCAGCAAAGAGACAGTATGCAGTATCTGAAAAGCAATTTGCTCGATACTACCAAAAGGCAGTAAAGACAAATGAAATCACTGGTGATGCTATGCTCCGTATGCTTGAAACTCGTCTTGATACTGTTGTTCTTCGTGCGAATTTTGCTCGTACAATTATGCAAGCTCGACAATGCGTAAGTCATGCACACTTTCTCGTGAATGGAAAAAAACTCAATATTCCTTCTTATGAAGTAAAAGTAGGAGATGTAATTTCTATCAAAGAAAGACTCAAAGAATCTGCTCTCTATAAGTCTCTCGTTGAAGAATTTGCTGAGTTTGCAAAGAAGAATTCTTCTGCAAATGTGACAAGTGTAAAATGGCTCGAAGTCGATGCAAAGAAACTTACTATTACTGTAGTTTCACTTCCAGAAAATAGTGATTTTGACAAGATGATTGATGTTCAGCGTATCGTGGAATTTTACTCCAAGTAATCTCTAGATAATAGAGTTTCCATAATTTATAATTCACCACTCTCTATGCACACAATTCATACCGTCATCGGAGTTCCAAAAATTTCTCGAAAAGTTACTGCTCAAAATGAAGAATGTTTTATGATTGGACCCCTCCCGAGTGGCTATGGTGTAACTCTCTGAAACTCTCTCAGACGCGTTATGCTTTCTTCTATTCCTGGTACCCGCGTTACTGGTGTTAAGGTTCCTGGTGTTACTCATGAATATGCAACTCTTCCTGGAGTTCATGATTCTATCCTCGATATACTTCTCAATCTTAAAAGCCTCGTTATCGAAAAATCTGATGCTGGTATCGAATGGATTAGTCTTTCAAAAAAGAAAGGTGGAATCGTTACCGCTGCTGATATTAAGTGTCCTGCAGGTGTGACAGTTCATAATCCAGAACTCTATATTACGAGCCTCGATGCAAACTTTGATTTCTCTATGGATATCCGTATTGAGAGAAATGTTGGATATGCGAGTATCGAAGATCTCAAGAAAAAAGAAGATGATACAGCAGTTCTCATTGTAGATGCAAACTTCTCTCCAGTTATCAGTGTTAAGTATGATATTCAAAGTACTCGTTACGGTGAAATCACAAACCTTGATTCACTTGAGATGACTATCAAAACAAATGGAGTTATGTCTCCATCTGATGTCGTGAAGTTTTCTGGAAAAATGCTCGAATCATACTTTGCTCTCTTCAATGAGGATTCTCTCCAGGTTGGAGGTGAATTCATCGCTGATATCCGTCAGGTTATTGAACGAGAAAAACAAGAAGTAAAAGCAGATCTCGAAAAGGAAACATACACTCCAATTGAAATCATGGGACTTTCTCCTCGTACACTCAATGCACTCGTCAATGGAGATATCCTCTCTATTGAACAGCTTACAAAATGTACAGAAGCAAAACTTTCTTCAATAAAAGGTTTTGGAAAGAAGGCAATGACAGAAGTTCGAGATGCTCTCAAGACTCGAGGATTCAAGCTCCTTGGAGACGACTAAACAATGTATAATTCACAATTAATAATTAACAATCAATAGGTATGCGACACCGAGTAAAAAAACATCTTCATCTCAATGGAAAAGATAAGGCACACCGTAAAAGTGTGGTTCGAAGTCTCGTTTCTGCTTTGTTTGAGCACAACTCAATAGTAACAACAGAAAAAAGAGCTCTTGCCATGACTCCAGTTATTCATGATTTGATTCAAATCGGAAAAAGTGAGCACTCTGAGTACAATAAGATTCGTTTTATTGCACCAAAAGTATTTACAGAAACTGCTTCTCGGGCTGTTATACAAAAAGGTCTAGAATACAAAGATAGAACAGGTGGATACACTCGTATTACTCCTATCAAGTATCGAGATGGTGATTCTGCTCTTCTTGTAAAGATTGAACTTATATAATTTCAACGCAAAACCTAAAACCTAAAATCCCTTTTATGAAAACTCTTTTCTCAAAACAAATTCCTGGAAATGAACGAAAATGGTTCATTGTCAGCGCTGAGTGAAAAACTCTCGGGCGTCTTGCTACAGAACTTGCTCGTATTCTTTCAGGAAGAAACGCTGTTGATTACTCTCCACACAATGATAATGGTGCTTATGTCGTCGTTACTCATGTTGAGTCTATTGCAGTAACAGGAAAAAAAGAATCTGAAAAAATGTACCGCAGACACTCTCAATATATGGGTGGACTTAAGGAAACAAACCTTTCTAAACTTCGTGAAAAGAATCCAACTCGTATCCTCGAACATGCAGTTCTCGGTATGCTTCCAAAAAATAAGCACCAGTCAGATATGATTGCACGACTTCGTCTTGTTATCGGTGCAGATCACCAATATGCAGCTCAAAAACCAGAATCAATTTCCCTCTAATTTTCTTTTTATTTTCCACACTCTTTTGTTATGTCAGAAAAAAAGTACTCATATGCTGTCGGTCGTAGAAAAACTGCAGTCGCTCAGATTCGTCTCTATAAATGAAAAGGAGAGTCAACAATTAATGCTAAGCCTATAGATGCTTACATTCAACGATCAGACCTCTTCCATACTGTATATTCACCTCTGAAAATAGCAGGAGTATATGATAGCTTTCATTTTGATATAACTGTTTCTGGATCAGGAGAAAGTGCACAAGCACAGGCTATTCGTCATGCTGTTGCTCGTGCTCTCGTTGAATCAGATGCAAATCTCAAAACAACACTCAAGGGTGCAGGATTCCTCACTCGAGATGCTCGAAAAGTTGAACGAAAGAAACCAGGTCTTCATAAGGCTCGTAAAGCAGGTTCTTGGTCAAAGCGTTAAAAATTTTCTCTGTTTTGATTTTACAATATACTCTCTAAAATTTCCCCCATGCCTACAATTAGCCAACTGGTTCGTTCAAAACGAAAGGATAAAACTCGTAAGAGTAAGTCTCCAGCTCTCCAATTTAATAAGAATACTCTCAAGAAAGAAATGAGTCCTCTTGCAGCTCCTCAGAGACGAGGTGTCTGTCTCAAGGTGTATACAACAACTCCAAAGAAGCCAAACTCAGCTCTTCGAAAAGTAGCAAAGATTCGCCTCACTAATGGATACGAAGTTATCTCGTATATCGGAGGTGAAGGTCATAATCTTCAGGAACACTCTGTAGTTATGATTCGTGGAGGTCGTGTAAAGGATCTTCCAGGTGTCCGATATCATATCGTTCGAGGTCTTCTTGACTGTCAAGGTGTCGAAAAACGAGGACAGAGTCGTAGTCTCTACGGTGCAAAAAAACCAAAAGCAAAGAAATAATAATTTCTGTTGCATATAACTAAAATCTAAAATCTAATCTCTATTTTATGAGTACAAAAGGAAGTGTATCATTCTCCACTCAAAACGAACGCCTTCAGAAGTTCACGAACTATGTGATGAAGAGTGGTAAAAAAACTCTTGCATACAAGATTCTCAACAATACATTTGATATTCTCCGTGAAAAGGGATATACAAATCCTGAAGAGATTTTTGATAAGGCAATTGATAATACTATGCCAAAAATTGAATGTCGTCCAAAGCGAGTTGGCGGTGCTATCTACCAAGTTCCTATGGATGTTCCTCCTGGTCGTTCATTTGCTCTTGCTTCTCGTTGGATTCTCGGTGCTGCTCGCGGGAAAAGTGGAAATGATTTTTCTAAGTTTCTTGCTCAGGAATTCATCGATGCTGCTACTGAAACAGGTGTAGCTATCAAGAAAAAACTTGATGTCTACAAGATGGCTGAAGCAAATAAGGCATTTGCACGATTTGCAAACAATCGATAATCATATCTTTCAATCCCCAATTAATAATTAACAATTAATCGAATATGGCTCATAAAAAAGCGATGGGATCGACCTCCAATGGTCGTGACTCGGTCGCCAAAAGACTTGGCGTAAAAATCTATGGTGGACAACCTGCTCTTTCTGGAAACATTATCATCCGTCAAAAGGGAAATGCTTTCTGGCCAGGAAATGGTGTTGAACAAGGAACTGACTATACTCTTTTCGCTGTGCGTGATGGTGTAGTACAATTTCAGGAAAAACGCCGTGTACGATTCGATGGTCGAGTATATCGCGATATATATGTTTCTGTAGTATAAGTTTTCTCATTTTTAGAAAACCGTATTTGATAAATTGATAACTATTTTTTTATGACTCTCTCTCCTCAGCAGCAACTCTCGAAAGTTCGTGGACGAAAACGATACAGTGCATGGCTCAAGCTCAATGCAAAAAGACTCAAAGATAGTGTTCGCCTTCAATATAATGCACAAGGTGAAGCTGTCGCTCTTGCTCATTTCGCTTCTCCTACAACTGGTGAATACAAAGGACGACAAGTTCTTCGTATCAAGACAGGTCGTGGAAAGGCTCCAACAAAAATTCGTGCATAATTTGCATCAGTTTCTTTGTTCCTGTTTCTCGTTCTTTCACATCTATAAACTTCAAATCCATGATATCCCGTCGAAAAACACGCGAATACCTTCTCCAGCTTCTTTATGCTCGTGCAGGTATAGGCAGTTCATTTGATAGGGATATTTTTTTTGGTGCTTTTTTCGAGGAAAATGACGGGGTGTCTTTCGACGAAAATTATCTCGTTTCTATGCAGGAACTCATCATGACTCATGAATGAACATTGATTGCTATTATGGCACTCCTTGCACCAAAATTTGAGATTGCGACACTTCCGACGATTCACTTGATTATCCTGATGATTGCTCTTACAGAGATAGAGTATTTTACTCTCGAAAAAATCCCTGAGTCTGTATCAGTCAATGAGGCTATCGAGCTCGCAAAAAAGTTTTCTGATGAACATGGAAAAAACTTTATCAATGGAGCGCTTTCGACATTTCTCAAGGATAAAGAAAAGATACTTAAAGAAAAAACAGAGCAAAACTTTAAACTTTTTACCCCATAGTGTATGCCTCGAACTTCTCTTCGTTATGATCGGTTGGAGTTTGAAACGAGGGTGAGAGAACTCCTCTCTTCGCTTCAGATTCTTCCAAAAAATCCAGATATTCTCTTCCTTGCATTTATCCATCGTTCCGTGCTCAATGAAGCATCCTTTGGATATGAATCATCGAATGAACGCCTCGAGTACCTCTGAGATGCTGTACTCGAACTCGTCGTGACTGAGGCATTATTTCATAGTTTTCCTGAGAAATCCGAGGGAGAACTCACAGATATTCGCTCAGCCTTGGTGCGGGGTCGCAATCTCGCGGAAATAGCACTTCGCCTCGGTTTCTCGTCATGTATACAACTCTCTCGTGGAGAGGCTATAGCATGATGACATGAAAACCCGTATATCCTCGCAAATACTTTTGAGGCACTTGTCGGAGCTATTTATCTTGATCAGGGTTTTTCAGTGGCAAAAGAATTTCTTCTCAGGCATGTCTATAGTACACTTGATCATATTCTCGATAAGTGACTCTATGTCGATCCAAAGTCATATCTCCAGGAAATCACCCAGTGACGATGGTGAACAACACCCACATATACCGTGATGGAAGAAGTTGGTGCAGACCACAATAAAACATATGTTATCGCTGTTTCATTTCGTGGAATCGAACTCGCACGAGGGAAGGGTTCATCAAAGAAAAAAGCAGAGCAAGATGCTGCAGAAAATGCCCTTTCTCTCAAACATGAGTGGGAGGGGAAGATGGGGAATATGAAATCATAATGTGATATTGTTTTTGACAAATGCACATCATCCATATACTGAATGGGCTAAAATACTTACATCTTTACGATTACACCACTCCGCATTTCAAAACATAAAAGGGCAATATAATTGTCTTTAAACTCTTTTGTTCTTTTTTTGAAGTGCGGAAGTGTAAGTGTTTTAGCGAACTCAAGGCATTATATTGTCCTTTTGTTTCGCTAAAACAAAAAATCCTGTTCGTATTTTGGCATATTATTTTCTAATATGCCTTTTTATGTCCTCATTTTTTCATAAATGAATCCTTTCGATTCTTGTTTCCGTGTTTCTCCTATCCAGTATAGTATATGCTGCGAATACCATAATATATGTACAACCTCAATCTATATGAAATGGGGATACTATAGCAGTATGATGGTACCAAGATGTAAATGATAGTGTATTTTCTCAAAGAAATACTATTGCTACAATAACAGGAACTCTCAATACTCTCTCATGACAAGTATCTTC
>JAVKLJ010000006.1:0-226150 GCA_031539225.1 Patescibacteria group bacterium
CTCATGACAGGTTACCTTGAACGATCTCGTGATGCTGGTCGTATCGCTGCCTTAAATAATGTAAAGTCAGTTATGCAAACATATTATGCAGATAATAATGGTGCATATCCAGCTTCTGCAGGTAATGGTTTCTGTCTTTCAAATAACAGTGGATCAAATGTCGCTATTAATGGTATGTTCTCTGCAAAAAAGGCTCCTCTCGATCCTAAGACAGCTAACAAGACTATTCGATGTGACCAATCTGGTTCATATGGTTACGCTCCTCTTGCAAATGGTTCAACTTACGCTCTTTGGTCTAATATGGAAAATAAGTCTAAGGCAAATCAAGAAGCAAGCTCATTTACAACATTCATAAATTCTGGTACAGGTTTTGCGGTTTCTACTCTTACAGGTACAATCTCATCTACACAAACAGGAATATATGTTGTTCAACCATAGTTTATAAAAACTTATTTAAAATCCCCTCCTTTAGGGGATTTTAAATATATAGAAAAAGATAATCTTTTAAAAATCCCTATTATATTTAAATAGGGATTTTAATTATTTCTGGCGGAGAGACAGAGATTCGAACTCTGGGTACCTTGCGGCACGGCAGTTTTCAAGACTGCTGCATTAAACCACTCTGCCATCTCTCCATAGAATGAAGTGGTACGGGAAGTATAGAGAAGTCACTCTATTTGTCAAAATTTTTTTTCAAAATAGTATTTCGTATTTCTTTCCTTCGATCCTCTGTATGAAATTTCAACATATGTTTTGATATGATTATTCATTTTGGTTTTCCGAGTCGAATAAAGTGTATATATGTATAGGGCATCCAAATACACCCAATAATCCAATTGAGAACTTTATAGATGATATTTTCTACTATTGTTATAGATTGCTGAGTTCCCTCAATACTCCATATTTGATTTCGGGCTTTCTCTTCATTTCATAGAGAAACCCATGTATTTGCCCCAAGAAATGCATTGTATGTACCATTCCGCGAAAGTATTGGTTTCAGATAGTATATCCAATAGTAGAGATATATGTCCGTATCTATCGCTATTTTTTGTATATTTAACTCACTTTCCTCCATAAAAAAGGAAAGGCAAAAATTTCCTCGTATATCTTTCCCATGTCGCCATACGCCCAGTAGGAAAAACTCGAGTGTAATAAGAAACCGAACAAGCCACATATATCAGTTCCGAGTGATGATAAAGAGATCTATATCAGAGTCCTCATGCGTTGCGTACATCGAGAGAGAATTCACGACTGCAATCATTTCTATTCCTGGAATCCAAGATGTTTTTTGTATATATTTCTGAGCTCGCGAGAATAATACTGTATCATGATTAGTTGGCTCTGATCGTATGCCCATTTCTTCTATAAATATATCTTTATATTTCTTCATAGGCTTTATTTTTGTGAGATTCTTTTGATAGCTTCTCGTGTTTTCTCCTCAAGTGTCATATTTGTTGGCAGATCTCAAATAATACCCTCGAGAGTATATTTATCATATCACATTTGCACGAGAGAAGTAATGAGTTGTATATCATTTGGTGGTATATTTCCTCATTTTTGTGAAGTTTTTGTAAAATCAATAGATCATTTGAGTTCTACTATCATTTTTTGAGCTGTTTTTTTCCCGATTCATGGTACACTTGAGAGGAGTATATCATCTTCTCATTCTATTGCTCTATATATAGCCTCTTCACCGAGTCCGAGGATTGCTATTGCTGTTTTTCATCAGATTCCGTTTACTTTCAGGAGTGTTCGAAAGAGTGTCCGTTCCCTTGGAGTAGAAAATCCAAAAAGAGTCTGGCTCACTTCAGTTATGTGGTGGTGTACCCATACCTCGAGACTATCACCAATGTGATATCTTTGGAGTGATGGTGATATAAAGACATCAAAACCAATATTTCCTGTATTGATAGTATAATACCCACCTTCGTGAGCTATGAGAGTACCTGAAAGAAAAGAATACATAGAAGTAACAAAGTTGTTTGCATTATATAAAATCCTGATACAATTGCCACATGAAAAAAAATATTGATATTTTTATTTCCGTTGTAGATAACTATGGTGATATGGGATTTCTCACCGAGATTCTTTTTGCATTTCACCATAGAGAAAAAGACGCTTTCGTTTTTTCTATTTGGACAGACGCCGTTGATGCCGTGTCGTTTTTTCTCGAAAAAAATCAAAGTATTCTCCCAGGGTATCGTGTTTTGAGTCGAGATACATTTCCCAAAGATTCAATTCCTCGTTGTATACTTTCGCTTTTTCATAGCGAACTTATCCCTTTTACTCTCATTCCTTTCGGGTCACTCATTCTTCGTATTGATTATATTTCCTTTGATAGATCGTGGTGTAGTTTTCACGAATCTGAACATATACAATCAGTTCCCGAAAGAAGAATTATAGAAATTGTTCCAGCTCCTTTCCCAGATATATGAGGTGGTATTATGCCAGTTTTGATTGATGTACCTCTCCTCGATTCTGTATGTCTGAAGTATTCTATTGATAGAATGAAGAAAAAAATCTGTATTTTCTCTTATAAGAATACACTCGATCGTATTGATTTTTCTCTTATCCCGACAGACTCAAATGTTTATATTCTTGGTCAAAACTTTACTGAGTTTCCCCAGCAGAAAGACCTACATGTTTTTTCTCTTCCATTTTTACGATTGGATGAGTTTCATGCGCTTCTTTCCATTTCGGATTGGAGTATTATTCGTGGAGAAGTGAGCTTTGCAAATATACTATCCCTTTGAAAGCCATTTTTCTGGGATATGTATAAAGAGATTTGAGGATTTTATACAGAGCAAAATGATGCTTTTTTAGAGAATTTTGCCTTTTCCGATGAGTATCATCATGTTCATACCCGTTTAAATAATCAGGAAAAGTCATCTATAAATCTCATAGAAATGGATAAAATTCTCATGAATGAAACAATATTTCTTCCATCAAAGAAACTTCGTATAAAAAATCTATTCACCGAAATCAAAAAACATATTGACAGATTCGAGTTTTCTATATAATCAGTCGGCAATTTGTCACTCGCCAATGTAGCTCAGCTGGTCAGAGCACAGGACTCATAACCCTGAGGTCGGTGGTTCGAGCCCACTCATTGGCACCATTATAAGAATACCATACCGCGGAGTAGAGCAGTGGTAGCTCGCAAGGCTCATAACCTTGAGGTCGTGTGTTCGATTCACACCTCCGCAACCATATCTAGAAAAAAATTTGCTTTTTTCATTTTTATATTTACAATCCAGACCGGAATTTTATTTCTTTATTTTTTCTTTTATGAAAGCTATCGCTCTCTCTCTCGTTCTTGTTTCTCTTCTCTCTGCATGTACTATGCCTGGAATGAAGTCTTCTACTTCTACTGGTTCTACTGTAGCTACTGGTGCTGTTGAAACAGTTTCTACTGAAGCTACTGGTGCTATGGCTCCAGCTATGGAAGCTACTGGTGCTATGGACTCTACTGGTACTACAAGTACTGCTACTGGTGCATAATTCACTTTTTCTGAAAATCCCACGATTCGTGGGATTTTTTATTTGTTTTTTTGCGAGTTTTTTGATAGAATGCAAGGGAAACTAATTTTATAGATTATGACAGATATAAATAGAACAGGCAAGGGTGCCGAAATAAAAAATAGTACACAATGAGTTATACAAAGTAGTATTTCAGGACTATTAGAGGATTCTATAGAGTGAATATTTTGAAAACTTGATTATTCTGGTAATAATTTTTCTTCCGCTGTAAACCCTATTGAATATAACAACTATCAGGCGAATACTGCTCTTTTTTTACAAAGAGTAAAATCAGAAATGAAAAGCATTCGAGATATAGAAAATAAAAAATCATATAATACAACTGATGCTGAAATTGACTCTCTCACAGATCAAAAAATCAAAAATACAATTCTTGCTCATACCTCAAAATTTGTAGCACTTCGGAAACGCGTTATTACTAAGGCAACTAGTCTTCAGAAAAAATTTTTCCAAGATTGAGCAAAAATATCTATTTTCCAACAGTATGTAGAAACACTTACTCAAGAAAATCTTGAGAAACTTGCCTTATATCCACGAAAACTCTTTGCAGAAATGAAAAAGATTTTCCCAGAGATTGAACAAACTGAGGAAAATGATATTTTTCAGAAAATTTTTTATGATCTTGAAACAGTAAATCTCAACTTAAGAGAAAAAAATATCCTTAATCGTATGATTCAAGATTGGAAAGAAGGAAATTCTGTTAGAGAATCGGATCTTGAGCTCGCACTCAGAATATATAATAATGCATCTTTTTCTAGAAAGAAAGAACTCCTTCATGACCTTAATGCAGAATTTTCTCTCGCATTTGCACTTCAAAACAAATGGATTACTGAAAATGAAATTGATAATCTTCTCGCTCAAACTTTCCCAGAAATTGGTACAATTGATACTCCAGCAGAGAGAAAAATAGTACGAGATATTGTCTTGAAGAAGGGGAATTTTTATCTTACGATTGATGATATATCATGACATATGGATTCGCTTTTTGATGGCGATAATAGGAAAAACCTTGCTAAAATTTTACAAAAAGAATGGTCTCATGGTCCAAATATTACAGAAGCGAATGAAGATCAAAAACAATGAAAGATAACAAAAGAAGTGACAGAACAATTTAATCTCAAAAATCCTGATGGAACATGAGATTATTCCTATCATCAGGCATTTATCGATGTAATACAAAGAAAACTCAAAAATCCTGATGGCAAAGAAAAAGTTCCGGGTCTTGAAAAACTCAAAAATAATTCGGTGATTGCATATACAAAAGATGGAAAATCAAGATATATCCGTATAAAAAATACAGGGATGGGTCATGATGGAATATTACCTCTTGATGTTTTAAACAACACTGAAGCTGGTATACAGGTTGCAAATATTACTGGTGCAAAAGATACAACCATTTGAAGTGAGCAATTATTTGAACTTTCATATGAACAACTTGCAACTGCTTTGCAAAGTGGTATGGATGATGCTCAAGTATATTCAGAAGATGAATTTTCTGCACTGACTACTACTGATCCAAACCAGGTAACAGACTGAAAAATCCTCGATGCGAGTCAAGCAGAAGCACCTACTGTAAATCAAGAAAATCTTCTTATTAAGCTCAATGAAATCGATCCGGAAGGTTCCAAATATGGGTTTGAAACAGGAACATATTTTACTGCTCAAGCAACAGAAGAGTCTTCAAATGGTAAAAAATCCGAAATAAAACAATCTGCCATCTGGAAAGTTGAAAAAATCCATGGTAATTTTATTGATATCCAATATGAAAAAGGCAATTCAGAAAGAAATATCCCTATTCATCAATTTTATGAAGTTTTAGTATCGTGAGGATTTAAACGAATTAATCTTATTAAAGATGATGATGCATTTCTTTCTGCTATCAAGTCCAATCCTGATCGTTGACTTTTTGAAAATACAAAACTCGATCATGGACACATGTCATTTACAGAGAAAGATGAAAAATGAAAAGAACATACCTATACTATTCATAACTTTGTAGGTGAGTGAGATGAGCATATTCGTATGTGAGAAATTCATGATTGAATGGTTTCATTTGGTGAATATCAAGGTGAAGATCTCGAGAAGGCTAAAAAATATGTAGAGAAAAAATGAGAAGAAAAAGCAGATGGATTTTATAAGTGGAGAAATATGACATATGGAGCATTTATTGAGTATTTGAAAGAAAATGAACTGAAAGCCTCCAAAGAAGATAAACTTGTACCTCATGCACACCATGAACACGAACATGGGACACATCCTCATATGCACGGAAGTTTCTGGAGTAGGATATTTAAGGCGTATAATTTTCATGATCTTTTAAAGGGATGAGAAATGCTCCTTCATTCTATAGAGCACGCCCTTGAGAAATGATCAAAAGCGAATGCTGCACAGGCTGCTCTTCGCATGTGAAAATTTCTCAATCTTCCAGCATCTATTCAAGCACAATTGACTGCAGATATCGTTGATGGAAATAAGGAACTCATAGAAAAATATACAAAGAAACTCCAGAATTTGAATTGACCTATTGGTCGTTCCAAGGCACTTCATGCAGCTCATAATAAAGATGCTCGCCCAGAAGAAGTAGTTGCTGCCATATATCATATGATTCAAGGATATGGACAGCTTTATGCAGAAGATCCGGAGATGCTAAACCAAAAGGGTCATAGTGGTCAGTGAAGTGATTCTTTCTTGTATGCCCTTATTAATGCATGTTGATTTAAGGGTGATGAGTTAGAAAAAATGAAGGCTTTGGCATACAAAAAGTGAGGTGAAGAAATGTCTCCAGATAAGTGTACTGAAGAAGGTGCTATTTATGGTTTTATGAAGATTATTGATGGTAAGGCAGATGAATATCCTGTTGCAGCAGCACTCATCAAAGCTTCTGGTGGTCCAGGTGGATTTGAGAAAGCATGGCGTACTGAGGGTGCAGAACAAGCTCGCCAAAAAGGTGAAAGACAAGCTGGTGCTGTCCCAAATCCAGATGCTCGACTGAGCAAGGTGATTTGATATATGAAAACATGAGAATACAACAGTGCTGTTTGAGGTCTGAAAAAAATGATGGGGAAAACTCCATCTACAAAATATAGATCAGGGGATTTCGTTTTCCTTGTATGATGATTTACGGGTATGCTTTCAAATGATGCTCGTCAGAAACTGTTTGCCGAGAACCAATGATCTTCATTTCATGCGTGTGCATTTGTACGACATGACCATCTTGCTCAGACCTATACCACTACTGTTCGTCTTGCGCTTGGTGATATGGATGATAAAAATGGCACAACATATCTCAAGAAATTTAATGATATAATGGTTCATGCTCCGTATGGTAAAGATATTGAAATTGATGGAAAAAAACAGTCTTTTGTCGAACATATGTCAGACTTTTGGCAATCTACTTACGATAAATGACTTCATGATCGTCTCCAGGGTCATAATAATTGGCTTTTTGAAACAGCTCAAAATAATGAAACGGTTAGAAAATACATCGGACAACTTCATAATATACATGATCAGCAATTAAGCTGATGAACTCCTTCACTTGAGGGAAATTCTGATAATTCTGTATATTCCCAGTATGGATATGCTGAATCCAATATCTTTCACTATGATCCAAAAACAAATACTCGTTCTATAGCAAATATGCTCAAAAAATTGAAGTTTCATGGTGGAGGTATCGATAGTATGAAAAAAATGGATGATGAAGTTGTAGGTCGTGTATGGGAGCCAATACTTGCTACTCTCAATAATACTCTTAACGATGATGCATCAGAAGCGCAGAAAAAGAAGCAATTTCTGAAAACTCGATCTGAACTTATTTCTTATTTTAGTACTGAATTTTCTACCACTACAAAAGATTGGAATTCTGAGAAAATTGAGCGTCAAATAAAATCACAACCATATTTTGATCAATTACAGAAAGCCTGAATCGATCCACACTGACTTTTTCCTGATGCCTATAAAAATATTAATTTTGAACAACAAGATTATGAGGCATGGAAAAATCATCGTTCAGCATGAAATTATGCAAATAATACAATTCGTCCAAATATTCGAGAAGAAATAACAAAAATTCTTTAACGAGTCAACTATTGAATTTCCTAAACTTCCACTCCCCGTACATGCCATACTCTGTTTCCCCCTTCGGTATTTGGCATGATTCCTATAAAATCGATCCGCATCATATCTGGATCGATTTTATTTTTATGGATATACGAAAATGCTGTTCTTTTCAATGCTCGTCGTTTCATAATCCCAAATGTATCGAGTGGATGTCCGTGATCTTCATTTTTTCTATATCGTACTTCTATAAATACAAAAAAATCACCATCTGAAGCAATGATATCAATTTCTCATCACTTAATTTGGTAATTTCTTTCGAGTATTTTCCATCATTTTCCCTCGAGATACTTTACTGCGATTTCCTCTCATTGGTCTCATATGCTTCTTCGTGATGGCGTCATGGAGTGGGGAATTATTGACCGATCCTCTTTTTTAAAAATTCTAGTACTTGTGGGCCGAGATCTGCTCGGTCGAGTGCATAGTCGATGGTCGCTTTTATAAAACCAAATTTATCACCTGTATCATATCTCTCTCCCTCGAGTTCGAGCCCATAAACATCCCTATCTTCTGCAACCATTCTTTCAAACGCATCAGCAAGACGGATTTCGCCATCTTTTGATGCTTTTATACCATCTTGTTCCAGATATTCAAATACTTCTGGTGTGATGATATATTTTCCGATGACACCAAGCCGAGAATTTGTTTCTTCTGGTTTTGGTTTCTCGAGAAATTTTGAAACGAGATGCAGTTTTCACTCAGAGCTCTTTGATTCTACTATACCATATGAACTTACCCGTTTATCAGTTACCCTCTCAAGTGCAATAATTGGGTTATTTTTCTTTTCAAATGCTTCGATGAGTTGAGATGCTCAGCTTATTTCTCACTTTATCAAATCATCACCAAATAGAACAAGACATGGTTCATTGCCTATGAGGTTTTTTGCTCGTAAAAGAGCATCACCATCACCACGAGGTATGGGTTGTCGTACATAGGCAATTCGAGCCAGTTGAGAGACTTTCTCTACTTCTGCGAGTTCTTTAATCTTTCATTTTTCTACCAGAGTCTTCTCGAGTTCAAATGACATATCAAAATGATCTTCTATTGATCGTTTTCATCTTCCTGTAATGATGATAATATCAGTGATGCCTGCGCTGACAGCTTCTTCCACGAGGTACTGAATTACCGGTTTATCGACGATGGGAAGCATTTCTTTTGGTTGAGCTTTTGTTGCTGGCAAAAAGCGGGTTCAAAAACCCGCTGCTGGAATAATACATTTTGTAACTTTTTGCATGGAATTCTATTATTGTATTTGAGTTGGAAGTATCATTTTTGGTCGATTCTTGATTGATGTTTTACACATATCTTGCATTGAATCATTTGAAATTTTACTACAATCTTTGTCTGTTGATCCAGTATCCGACATAATAATAGTGAATACACATTGATCAGCTCCACCCATCATCGGTGCTGTTGTATTTTGATTTGTTGATCCAGTTCCCTGGTTTTCAATTTCATCTATCTTTTTACAGAGTTCTGTGTCTTTATTTTTTTGTGCCTGGTTTCTATAAATTTCGATACTACATTGTTTTGCATAATTTCCTGAGAGCGTTTTACAGAGTTCTGGATTTTGTTTCTCTATAGCATCTGTCATAACAATACCAAATTTACAACTTTCTTTTTGATCAATATTTGGAAGTTCATCACAGAGGCTGACATCTTTATTTTTTTGTGCAAGTTGCATTCATACAGATTGAATACACATATTTGTACTTGTTTGCATACAGCTATTAAATTCCTGTGTACTCGTAATTTTTTTTGATGCTGTACTGATAGAATCATTATATGTATCTTTTGTAGATGCTGATTTATCTACCACGCCTGTTCATTCATTTCAGGCTGATGGTGTATTTTCCGAACCATTCAATGTACATGATGCAAGTAGTAAACATGACAGTGTAAAAATGATAATTTTCTTCATAAAAAAATGATTATAAAATAGTGATTCCAATTATACAGATTCTTTCTTGGATGCAAGAAAACTCACTTGCTTTTTTTCCTGTTTTGAGCGTATATACATACCATCACCGAAACTGTAAAATCTATAGAGTTTTTTTATAGCATATTGGTAGAGTTCCATAATTTTTCATTCCGGTAATATACTGTTTACGAGAACAAGGAGTGATGATTCTGGGAGATGAAAATTCGTGATGAGATCGTCAATAATACAAAACTCAAATCCAGGAGTAATATAGATAGATGTCCCAAAACGGATTATCTGAGATTCTTTTTCTATTTCCTTGTTTCGAATCCATGTATTTTCTTTGGCTTTTTCTTCTTGTTTATTCCAAAAAGTCTGGGTTTCTTGATCCCATAATTCTTTTTCTTCTCTTCCAAAAGATGCCCAAAGAGAGGGAAGTGACTCAAGTGTGCGACATACAGTTGTACCTACGGCTATTATCGCTCGATTATTTTTTTTATACTCTGCAATTTTAGTAAATATTTCTCCATCGATTTCGACAGTTTCTTCATGAATTTGGTATTCTCGAATATCATTTGTATCAATTCATTTAAATGTCCCGAGTCATACATGGAGTGTGATGTATTCTTTCGTATTTCCCAGTTTTTCGAGGAGTTCTTTTGTAAAATGGAGTGATGCTGTCGGCGCTGCGACTGAGCCATATTTTTGTGCAAATACTGTTTGGTATGCTTCCTCTTTTTCTTGCGAATACTCTATATACGGAGGAAGTGGGAGTTTTCCATATTCTGTGAGAAAATCTATAATTGTTCCTCATGTTATTGAAAATACTCGTCATTCAGGAATTGATTCTATCACTGTGAGTGCATATTTTCCGATATAGATCTCTGTGCCGACGCCAAATTTTTTTCCTGGTCGCACAAGTGCTTCAAAAGTATTTTCTGTTCGTTTTTTGAGAAAAAATATTTCGCCATTTTCTATGGTGTGAGTTTTTCCTGTTATTCTTACTGAGGTGGTATTTTCGAGGGGAATTCTAGAAGGGAGAACTTTAGAATTATTGAAAAATATGACACTTTCTTCGTTGATATATGTATCGAGATTCCAAAATATATCTTCGCTCAAAATATCCCCGGATTCTTTTTCCACTATCATGATTTTTGCATTATGGTGCGGAGATATCGCATTTTCTGCGATGAGATCATGGGGGAGTTCGTATGAGTATGCAGAACGAGAAAATTGCATGAGAAAAAATTGTTCGCCTAAGTATACAAGAAGGGATTATGTCGTCAATATTTTCTTCTTTTCTTTTTGTTTGCGAAAGTATACTTTCTTTTTATCATACTCTCATGATTCGTCCTATTTTTCTTTGCATAACTCTTTCTTTCCTGCTTACTGCATGTGCTTTTTCAGATGAAGCTACTATGCCCTCTTCCGAAGCAAGAATATCAACAGGTGCCTATGAAAAAGATATGAGCCCAGAAAAACGACTCGAAGCGACGAAGAATCGTAGAAAAGAAAGTACAATAATTCGTAAATGAGATTATTTATTGGCGAAAAATGCACCGAATGAAGCACTTACATATTATCTTTCTGTTATTGATAAAATCCCAAATGATCCTGTTGTACTCAAAAAAATCGCACGCGCCTACTTTCTTCTCAAAGACTGGAAAAATGCCTATGCGTACTTTGTTCGTGTGCCTGTTTCTGAACTCAAAGATTCTGAGAAGAAAGAGATGTTTCAGTCATTATTTTTTGATGATGCTTCATTTGTAAATCGAAAAATAGAACTCGAACGGATACCAGTAAATACTATAGAAAAAACTTATTATACACTTATCAATGATTGTTTTGTATGAATCACTGAGTGTATTGGCTCCATTCATTTTGCATCTGGTTCAGATGCTCGTCTGACTGAATTAAAAAATACCCTGAAAGATGCTGAAAATCTCACAAAAGATGCCCTTTCTATTGGTTTTTCTCTGACAATTCCACTCTATAAACAGTGACAATATTCACTTGTGCGAAAATTTGCTTTAGAAATACTCAGACAAAGAAGTGACTATAGTGAGGTTCGTAAGCTGCTCTGATTTGGTGAGAATGAACTCGGGAAATATAGCGAAGCAAAACTTTCCTTACTTTCATATCTCGAGTTTCATCCAAAGGACTTGGAAGTCATAGCGAGACTCTGAGAAATATATGGGCATCTTTCTGACTATACTACTGCAAATCTCTACCTCAATAATGCTATCCTCGCAGGATATCAACCGAAAATAAACCTCGAGAGACGGCTTGCTTATAACTATAACACCCTTGGAGATACTATCAGTATGATCAAAGTTCTCTCATATCTCGTACAAGAAGAAAATGCAAAGGAAGAGGATTTCTCTGTAGCTATATCTCTTGCAATCGGGCAAAAAGACTTCTTGCGTGCGCTTTCTTGGTCTGAGATGTGAGTAAAAAAGTTTCCTGATTCTCGTATTCTTCCACCACTTCTCATCACTTCTCTCAGACTCAATAATCGTGGTGACGATGCGCTTCATATGATTTCTACACTTTCTTCAGATATTGCCGAATCTCCTATTGTGCTTTTGGAAAAAGGGATTATCCTCTATGAAAAATCTTTTTTTGATGAAGCAAAAAACCTCTTTCAGAAAGTTATAGCATTTGATGAAACTGCCGGTTTTGCTCTCGAGGCAGAGGACTATATCAATCGTATAGATGCCGAGACAGCCTCATGATCAACGATAAATAAATGATGGTGGTTTTAGAATAACCTGTTCTTCTTTCTATTTTCGAGAAAACTCTTTTTCACCTTTTGCGGAACTCGACCGCTCGTCTCGAGCAGTCCTCAAAGTCTCAAAAGATTTTTCTCTTCAGTTCACTTTATAATATCTTCTCTCTATGTTTCGCAACGATTTTCCTATTTTCCAGACACATCCTAATCTCGTATTTCTCGATTCTGCATCGAGTGCTCAAAAACCAAAAGCAGTCATAGAAGCTATGAGTGAGTATTTTCGGACGAATTACTCCAATATCCATCGTGGAGCCTATGATCTCTCCATGGAATCATCGATTCTCTATGATAAAGCAAAGCAAGCAGTTGCAAAAAAACTCTCGGCTCGTGCTGATGAGATTGTTTTCACCTACAATGCGACCTATGCTTTTAACCTCCTTACTCGAGGGCTCGTGAAGTCTGGTATACTCCAAAAAGGTGATACCGTACTCCTCTCGAAAGTCGAACACCATGCAAATATCGTCCCATGGCAGATCCTCGCAGAGGAATACGATATCGTGATAGAGTGGATAGAACTCCACGATGATGGAACGATAGATTATGATTCTCTTGCTTCGAAACTTCCTGATGCGAAAATTCTCTCTCTTACGGGAGCCTCAAATGTGACAGGAGAAATCCTCGATATCGACAGAGTGAAGTCGATGTTCGACACCCTTTCGACAAAACCACTTTTTATCATCGATGGTTCTCAGCGATTTCCACATATGGCGACGGATGTGGCGAAGTATGGTATCGATTTTTATGTATGAACAGGACACAAAGTCATGTCTGATACAGGTATCGGGTTTTTCTATGGACGAAAAGATATACTGCAAAAAATGTCTCCAGCATTCTGCGGAGGATGAGCTATCAATAGTGTCTCGACAGAATGATACGAGGCAGCGTGACTCCCATTTCGCCATGAGCCAGGAACTCCACATATCGCTGGTGCTGTATCACTCCTCGCGAGTCTCGACTATATCGACTCTATCGGTGGGTATGAGACAATAGAAGCGTATGAACGAGAACTTACAGAGTACGCTCTCGAGCGCTTTGCGACACTTCCATCTGGTATACGACTTCTTGGTTCAAAAAAATCCGAGAATCGTCTCGGAGTGTTTTCATTTGTATTTGAGGATAAACATCCAAATGATGTTGCAGAGATGCTCGCTGATGCGAATATCTGTGTGCGAGCATGACATCACTGTACTGATCCCCTCCATCACTCTCTCGGTATCTGAGGATCATTGAGAGCGAGTTTCTATATCTACAATACTAGAGAGGATGTTGAGAGATTCGTGGATATAATAAAAAAATTCAAGTAAAATTATATGACTCTTTTATACTATTTTTCTAGTAAATTGAAAGTTTTTGTAAAAATCCACAGTTAAGTTACTAATATCCTAATAATGAACTTTAATTTCTAGTAAATCAAAAAGGCTGAAAATATGCTGAGAGATAAAGTAATGAAATACTAATAATATAAACAGTACTGTAACATTTGCACTTAATAGACGACTTAGTCTTTTAGGGGATTCACCTGAAGGGAAATCTAAAATTAATGATACTATTGATGGAATGATTATAAAATATATTAAGAATGAAAATATAGGAGTAAATGCATAAATTTTACCTTCAAGTTTCCAGTTTGTTAATAAAAAAATTATTTCTATTAAAGAAAATAGTAGTCCTCTGAGTAAGATAGTATAGTTTTTTGATATTATAATATATTTCATAGTTTTATACATCATCACTATTGCTAAAAATAGCGCGAAGATGAAAAGAGGAAGAATGATAATACCCATAAGGTCATTTTAGTTTATAGTTTCAGTCTAGCCAAAATACTGATTAATGCAACCCATTTAGTGAAATAAGTAAATTGATTTAGTAATCAGTGTAAGTATATGTGATAAGAAATAAGCACTTAGATGAATATAACTAACAAATCTTTTCTAGGTAACCACTATATCACTAAAATCCTCTTTCTTTCCGTCCTGCCTGTATTCATGGATAGCATTTTTGATAGCGAGGAGTCCTATGAGTGAAGCAAATCTACGACGAGGGGAGATATCATCTCCGATATTTTCATGAATGAATGATTCATCGAGCTTCAGGATATCATCGAGATCCCATCATTCGAGTATCTCGCCAGTGATCGATACACAGGCGGTGGCGACGATCGACATATATCCATCGAATGAAAATTGCTTTAGGAGAGTATCTTCGATAACGAGAAAAACCTCTACCACATCAGCACAAACGCGGTTATGCTCTCTATAGCGAATAGTCGCATTTTCGAGTATTCCCTTATTTGATGGATTCTGAGAGTATTCGATGATGAGATCAGATGAGGACATGGTATTTAGTGGTGTCAGTGGCTAGTGTGAGTCTCTTTATGAGTATCATGCTCGTGTTTATCATGTCCATGGTCATCATGATGTTCGTCATGGTTTCCATATTCAGCATCTTCTTTTTTACAGAGCTTGTATGCCTCATACCAGGTCGCCTCGATAAATATCTCGAGTGTCGAGTTGAGATGTACGATAAAGATAAATATCACGAGACTGAGTATGGCGAATATCGCCATAAATATATACTTTACCGTAAGAATCGTAAAAAATGCGAGAACGCTCGATACCACGAAAGGAAGCACGAGAAATATGAGTGCAATCACGATTGTCCTGAGGTAGAGGAGGATCATCGTGAAGTAGAGTTGTCCTGTGATAGATATGTGTCGTATGGCGAGTCCAGTCGATGCTGAGAGTGATGCAAGAGCTGTTTTTCTTTCGAAAATAATAAAAAACTTTGAATAGGCAAAACACATATTTATAAAGAATGCAAAGATGAGATAGATGCTCATAAGTATAGTGATACTTACAGCATACTGCACACCAAAAACACGCAAAAGAAGTATATAAAATGTAATGACAGAGAGTGGACGAAATATTCCTGTGAGGTTATGTACCTCGAAAATCGGGAGAAAGTGTCTGAGTCCGTCAAAAAATCCCTGAAATGCTCGATGGTATTTTTCGCCGTTCGTTTTTCTATATGAGTCAATCATCTGTATGATGCCGCCATTTGCTATCGGCTCCAATATCATGTAGAGGATAAATATGGATCAGAGTCATATCATTACTTCCCAAAAGTAGTCAGTATGTGCAAATCGTGCGAATGCTTCGAGTGCTTCATCTTTTTTATGAAACACATAGACATAGGTAAATGTAATTTGATAGAGAAGTATACAAAAAAGCCAAAGCATTCCCAAAAATGATGGGAAAAAATTGAGTTTTTTGAGTGAGTGAAACCGCGTTACCAGTTCCCATGCATGCAGGGCTATTGATTCTTTCATTATTGTGAGAGGTTTTGGAACAAGAGTATCATTTTAGAAAAATGCTTTTTGCCAAATCCAACTAAAGAAGTTGAAGAATCATTTTCCATTGGAATTGATGATATAGGCATCTTTTATACTGACACTGTCGAGAATATTTCAGAGTGAACTGATATTTGGTATTGTATCTATTTGCTCAACTCATTTGAGATTTCTATCTATATAGAGTGTATGAAGTGGACTTGAAATCGGGAGAAAAAAGCTTTCTTTTTGCATAATAGAAACAATTTTTCCTTGTATTTCTGCAACACTTCCCGTTCCAGTTGTTGAACGAAATGTTGTGAAGAGTTCATCGAGAGTTTTACTTTGTATATTTGAAAAATTGACTCATGCTCATGCTTCCGTCGAGAGAAATGTTTGTCCGATTCGTGCGATATTTCCTGGTGCCTCTATACCGATAATGAGTATATCATAGTCTTTTTTTCCTGTTTTTATCATTTCAGAGACTTGTTCCGGAGTGATTGCACTGATGGTTGTTTTTATAGAAAGATTTGCGAGAGTAGCCTCTACGATTTTTGCATAGGATTCAGTGGATTCTCGTCCATTTACATAGGATACCGTGATTTCAAAAGGCTTACCATCACGCGTATAATAATATCTTTCATCGAGTTTCTCTATTTTTTCATGTGCGAGTTTTTTTACTTTTTCTCGTTCTGCTATGAGTGCTGGCGTATTTTTTCTTGCTATATATTCATCGTCGATACTTTTTTTGTATCCTGCCAGAGTATCCGAGTCCGTACTATAATAAACTGTCAGTGTCTCTATCGCAATCCGTGCTTTGTTTTTATTAAAAAACTCCGCTGTATAGGTATTTTTCCCGGTTTTAACATTTTTATTTTCTTCTGAAATACGGTAGAAAAAATCAGGATTTTCTTTTTTAAATTCCAAAAGACTGCGACCGTTTATAGTGATACTTTCAGTTCCTTTCGGAGGCTTTCACGAGAGACGAATACCATTTTTATCGATTTTATCCACAAAAAGTACCAGAGCATTATTTTTATTTCGAAAAAACTTCGGAGCATCATATACAATACTTCCTGTAACAGTTGTACTTTCGGCATCAATCAGGGAAAGAATTTCACTTTTTCGAGAATAGCCAGATTTTCGCAGTATATCTGGAAAGTTTTGAAGCCCTTCTGTTGGGAGAATAGCACCTCCAGTTTGAAATACTGATATCACTGCTCGATGATCTGGGTCAATAGAACCTGAAAGACTATTTCCTATTTGCCAATGAAGGATATTTCGTAGCGGTTTTGCAAGGTGATCAGTATGAAAGAATACGCTAAAAAACTCATAGGTTGCATAGCGATATTTTTCAAATCTTCATCCAAGTTGGATGGATTCATTTTTTGATGGAGGAATGATGACAGAGAGTGTTTCTACACTTCTTTCAAGTGAAGTGAGATTTTTAAAAAACTTGAAATGTACTTTATCGAGCCATATATTTCCATTTCATGATTTTTCATTTTTTGCAAGAGTAATACGATCAAATCAATATTCTTTGTCTTCTGTTATTTCAGAAAATACAAATGGTCCTGATGAGACATATCCTCCTGTTGCAAATCTTTTTGTACGAATTTGTTCGAGTACATCAGTTCGTAAAATCGGATAAGTGAGAAAATCGAGAATAAGGGGATTTTTTGTTTTCGATTGGAGAATGATAGTATTTTTCTCTGTTTTGATCGAAACTCCAGTGAGAAAGGTTTTCATTTTTTCATCTGCCGTATTCTCTCCAAATGTCTTATATGTTTTTATAACATCATCTTTTTGAATACTTGTTCCATCTGACCAGTATTGATTTTCTTTGAGACTACAGATAATTTTCTGTATATTTGTAATATCACAGGTACCGAGATCTCATTCTAGTATTTCCGTTTGAGGATTGTATTGCAATATTCATCGGAAAAGAAAATGAAACATCAGGTCAGTTTCTGGACTCTTTCCATATGAAAGCGGATTCATCACATCAGGTGTATCACCGATAATACCAATACTGATACTTCCTCCAGGAAGTCCTACATAATGACCTCATTCAAATATATACACTCAAATAAGATGAAGAAAAAAAACCCCAGAAATCAGGGTACTGAGGATAAGTGTTTTTTTTCGAGGATGGCGTATCTGGGGGAGTTGCATACTCGTTTCGATTATGCTAAGAAGTATGATAAGAGAGCAACAACAACAAAAAGAATGGTCAAAACTATCGTTGCATTATGAAGAATTTTTTCTGGACCGCGTCGTTCAAATTTTCCGAAATCACCTGAACCAGGTATGATAGAAAGTCCAGATCATTTTGCCTGGATGGCAACCGCGATAATAATGAGTGTAGATATGATAACAAGGAGAATATGCATAGTATGAAAAGAAATGTATAAAATCCGCCGTATTATATAAAGGATTCCTTTTATTGCAAATTCTCTTTTTTTTGCTTTTTTCTGATTTTTCCGATATGATGGTGAAGATATATTTTCTCGTATGTTTAAAAAAATACTTTCCATTTTTCTCGTTATCTCTCCTGTTATTTGCTTTTTTTCTGTCGATGCTTTTGCAGAATTAAACTGCGATGCCTCAAGTACAAATGATATTCGTTGTCCACAGTATCAACTTTCACTTTCAAATATGGATCCTGTTGGTATTGATCATCCGGGTTTATCGAGTTCTGGATGAAAGGGTGCACTTCTTTTAGTACTTCAGAATTTTTCAGAGTTTCTTCTCTTTATGATTCCGATTATTGCTGCCGTTTCTCTTCTGATCGCAGGGTATTTTTATATTTTCTCTGCTGGTGATAGTGAGAAAACCTCTAAGGCGAAGACGATTATAAAGTGGAATATTATCGCTATGCTTGTTGCATTTTTCTCATATTGACTGGTACAAATCATTGTCAAACTCTTCTCATTTTAATACACTATGAATCGCATTCTTCTCTTCTCATTCCTATTTTTCTCTTCTGTACTTTCTGTGTATGCGCTGGGCGATGTTGTTGCACCAACTGATGTCCTTCCTGCACTCAATATGACACCAGGTGATACAATCGCAAATATCATTGCATTTTTTATATCTCTTACGAGTATTCTTAGTGTTATGACTATTACTTGGGCATCAATCCAGATGATACTCTCTGTCGGTGAGGATGAAAAAATCAAGAAAGCACGATATATGATTATTTATGCTATTATTGGTCTCGTAATTGCTGGACTTGCTTATGGTATCGTCAAATTTATGACAAATCTGAATCTCAATATACTGTAATTCTCCCTTATGAAAAGATTTTTCTTTGCTCTTATTCCCATTCTTGCTCTTGTTTCTGATGCTTTTGCAGGAAACCTCATCAGTCGTGAGGATATCGGTTTTGGCTGAAAAAGTCCTGAATGAACCATTATTTCCTCCTCACTGACACTTGTTTGAGTTTTGACTCTCATCCAGGCAATTCTCCTCAAGCTCGTTATGCCAGTGATCGTGATTTGAGCATCTCTCTATATTGCATATGAACTCCTCACTGCCGAATGAGATGAAACAAAGATGAAAAAGGCATGGAAGTCTCTTACTTTTAGTTCTATTGCTCTGGTGATTGTAGCTGTTTCTTATGCTCTTGTTGCTATTATTTCTCGTATTGCCATTTAAAAAATATGCGTTTCATTTCACTCTTTCTTTTCATATTTATATCATTTTTCTCAGTGAATTTTGTTTTTGCTGCACCTTCTGGTTGTGAATTTAGTCCAGCATGATCTCTTTCGACTATGTTAAAAAATTGTGCATCATGAACACAATGAGCAGTTGACCCCAATATTGGTGGTGGGGGAATAACAGGTGTAAAAGATATGGTGGTAAAAGTTGCCAAAACGGTATTGCAATTTGGTGCACTTTTTGCTGTTGGTGCTATTGTGTGGTCTGGTATACAATATAATATCGCCTACGGAGATGATGAGCGAATAAAAAAAGCAAAGAATACAGCTATCTATGCTGGTATTGGGCTTTTTCTTCTTCTTGTAGCATTTCCATTGGTTGATGTCGTTATTTCCTTTATTTATAGTGTCTGAGGTGCATAGTATTTCATTTGTTTCCTTTTCTATGTTTTCTCATTTTTCTCATCGTTGCTTCCTAGGTATAGTTATGTTTTTTCTCATTTTTATACCAGTGACATTTGCTGGAAGTGCGAACTTTTCACCGTATCAAATTCCTGATTCACTTCTTTCTGTCTATCAAACGAGAAAAAATCTCCTCTCACAGACGATAAATGCTCCTGCTTTTCATTTTTCTTATTCACTTCTTTCTGTTTTATTTGACTGAGTTACTATTGAGCCAAGAGGGAAAATGACAGGAAATCAAATCCGACTTTCTATGAATGTGGCACGAGATAGTGAGTTTCTCGGGCTTTTTGTCCATGAGTTTGCACATTTTATTGATATAAATGTTCTCACGCATCCAGATAGTATGCTCGATCCATCAAATGATTTTTATAGTATTAGTTGGGAAGATACCAAAACAAAACTTCCAGGCGAATCACTCAATGCTTTTGTTACCGGATATGCAGCTACAAATAAATACGAAGATTTTGCTGAGTCCTTTACTTTCTTTGTTTTTCATAATCGGGTATTTGCTGATCGTGCCCTCAGAAATGAGTCTCTTCGAAAAAAGTATATTTTCCTTATGGAGAAAGTATTTCCGCATAATGCTTTTGTTGATACTGATTTTTCACTTGGCATAGTCCCTTCCTACTCATGGGATTCAACAAAAATTCCTATTTCTCTCAAGAAATATTTGTATTCTCTCGATTAATCCATATACTTCATACTAAGTTCGATGGAAAACGGATACCTGATTTTGATATATCTCCCGTTTCTCCTCACACAGCTATGATACTTTCTTTATACCACCTTTTTAAAGAAATGTGGAAAAACTTCGAACTTCTTTGCCAGGAAAAATTATTTCTCAGTCACTTACATATCGTAAGCTCCTTTCGAAAAATTATTTCCTTCCTCGAATTTCTCGTTTTTGCACATTTCCAGAATTTCTCGGTTGTCCTTAAAGAAGAGTCATTTCCTTGCCATTCTTGGCACTTTCTTATTTTCTTATTCTGATTCTATGGATCATATTTTTGGGAGCTCCCAAGATATTGTATTTTGATGAAAATCAGAAACACCAGTTTCTGATACACATTCCCTACAAAAACCCGCTCGTACTCCGCTAAAAAACTTTTCACAACCTCGTAGAGAAAATTCTCCTGTTCGTGAAAATACTCTGAAATGAGAGCAAAAAAAATCACATACAGCTCCTTTTGTCCGTGAAGAAAAGGATCCACTTATGGCACTTATATCAAATATGAAGCCATCATTTCTTCCAAAAGAGACGCTTGGAGATGACTCAATGAAACTCATTGCTCTTTCTCCTTCATCTGTCACTGATCCACTTTTTCTCTGTATTGCTGGAGATTGAGCATTGCTTCTTGGTTCAGGTTTTTCTGAAGTGATGAAAGCTGGGAAAAAGTATAAAACATTTCCTGATATGCGACTGCTTTTTTCTCTGAAAGATCGTATTCGTGCATGGGTTCTGACAGATTCCCAAATGGACATAGGACCACTATTTTCTATACTCCCTTCACTTGGTTTTCCTCCTATATATGCGACGCGTGATATTATAGCGAAATTTCGCGATAATACAGAATCAGCTGAAATATTGGAAAAATGCCGATTTTTTGAACTCTTTCCTGATGCTCTTTCTGAACGCCGTATATCTGAGTTTGAGCTTTCTATTGGAAGTATAGGAAATATGGGTGCTTTGTGTATCAAATCAGCTCAGACACATCTCTGTTTTCCAGAAAAAACTTTCCCAGCCTCTCTGGCTCTTCCTATGAATACTGGAACTCTCAAAATAGAATCTTCTATGAATTCTTTCGTGATTGGTGAGCAATCTATGCTCGCATGAGAGATTTTTACCATTGATGGTACCACTATTTCGAAAAATGTTTTCAAGTATACTTTTGATTCATTTTTTATCGATGGACAGACTATTGGTGTCGTTGCTGGATATACACTTTCAGATAGGGAACTTCTTTCAGAAAATGGAGTTCTTATGTTTACACTCGAAGAAGATCCAAAACAACGCGGTATCAAGGGACATATTTTCATCGATTCTCGCGGATTCGTCCATACACACGAGATGATGAGTGTTCATAAGGAGATTATTAAGTGAATTCGTTCTACTTATGAGTCTCTTGTTCTCGCAAATCCAAAAATTGACCGAAGCGAACTCCTCCAGGGTATGCGTCGTGAAATCACAAAATATTGCTATCTCCTGACTGGTCGTACACCGATAGTGATGCCTATTATTATCGAACGACCACTTCATTCCTAAACTTATCCCTTTCTATGCAAAATAAAAAATTTCATAAACCATCAGACGATATGAGACCACAAAAATCTCCTTCGTTTCGATCTTTCTTTGATTCAGGAAAAGCCCTCAAAACCAATCTCCGTCCATGAGACTCATTTACCTATGAGGATAGTTTTCGTCCAAAACGATCTTTTCCATTTTTGACTCCAGCTCAAGCTCTCAAAAAACATCTTCATATTCCAGAAGAGAAAGCCAAGCATCTCGAAAAAGAAACACTTCGTGTGATCCCATTTGGAGGTGCTGAACAAGTCGGTCTCAACTGTATGTGATTTGAGTACGAAGATGAGATACTGATTGTCGATATGGGACTCCAATTCGCTGATCAATACCAGTATGGTATCAATTCATCTATTCCAGATCTCACCTATCTTCGTGGAAAAAAAGTCGTCGGTGTCTGTATCACACACGGGCATATAGACCATATTGGTGGAGTGTATTATCTTATGGAACAACTTGGTCGCAATACTCCGATTTATGCAACGGCTATGGCTTATGAGCTTATCAAGCTCAAACAGGGTGATATGAAAGCGACACTTACGAAACTCATCGAGTATGTTCGTTATCGCCCGATTCAGGTAGGGAAGCATTTTCAAGTAACTCCATTTGTGGTGGACCACTCTATTCCTGATTCTGTTGGTCTCCTCATCGAGACTCCAGTTGGCAGGTTTGTCCATACGGGTGACTGGAAATTTGATAAGTCACCACTTCCAAATCGTCCATCAACGAACTATGAATGGATTGAAGCCCTTGGAAATCGTGGTGTTCGTGGACTCTTTTCTGACTCTACAAATGCGCATCTCCTTGGTTCTTCTATTTCTGAGTCTGCGGTTATTCATTCTATCGAAGAAATTTTTGAAAAATCTCCTGGACGCGTTATTACTGCGACATTTTCATCGATTATCGATCGAGTCATGCTCATTATCTCCACTTCAGAGAAATATGGTCGAAAAGTCGTACTTCTCGGTCGTTCTATGAATAACTATATAGATATTGCTGTAAAACTCTGATATGTCCGTCCAAAAGTCGGAACTATTATCTCTATGGAGGAAGCATCAAAACTTCCAGATAATGAGATTACTATCTGTTGTACTGGAGCTCAAGGAGAAAGATATGCCGCCCTTATGCGCATAGTTACAGGAGAATCAAAAGAAACAACACTAAAGGCTGATGATGCTATTATTTTTTCATCTTCAGTGATTCCTGGAAATGAAAGAGCTGTTCAAGGACTTTTCGATCTCATCACACAACAATGACCAAAGATTCACCATTATAAAGAATCTGAGATTCATGCTGGATGACATGCGAAAGAGGAAGATACAAAAAAAATGATAGGACTTCTCAAACCAGAGTTCTATATCCCTATTTATGGATTTCCTCATATGCTCCGTGGAAATGCCCGTAATGCGTATGACCTCGGATACCCAAAATCAAAAGTTCCTATTCTCAAAAATGGAAAACTTCTCGAATTTACGAAAGATGAAATGCGAGAAACAGATCAATATGTATCAAAAAAACTCATTACAGTCGATGGTCGAATGGTCGGGTATACTGCAGAAAAAGAACTCCATGATAGATATCAGATATCATCACAATGAGTCCTCGTGGTTGCTATCTCCAAAAAACCTTCAGGATTTCATATAAAGTATAGCACTGTCGGACTTCCACTCGTTGAGAGTGTTCCTGGACTTGAAAAGTCTCTCGATGGAGTTATTCGTTCTATTCTTCAGGATCTTTCAGGGTTTAAAGATGCACTTTCATTTTCTCTTTTTGTTGAGCGAAAAGCATGTGATGTCATGCTCCATGAGATAGGAAAGGAACCAAAAGTTGTCGTCATTGTACAATAAATTTGCTCTCGTAAATAAATCATATATACTGGCAAAAAATATCTTTTCTTTATGATTCTTCTCAAGTCACGACATGGTTTCACGCTTATGGAAATAATGATCGTTATCGCTATTATTGGTATTATTTTTGGTTCCATGAATTATCTGTCTCCAGGGCCAAGAATATCGCGTACGAAAAGTGAGAGAATAGCAACAGCTGTACAAGATTCCATCAAAAGTGCACAAAGAGACATTCTTACAGGAAGGGCTCCATCTTCGAGTATTCCTGTTGTCAAAAAAATTGTAACCATCAGTGTCTGACCAACCCCGAGAATCACAACAAATTATATTACTGCCAACTCCCAAACAGGTGTTGAGTCAACCTTGAATTATCCATTTTATGATGGTGATAAAAAGTTTCAACTTCGAGATATTTCACTTTTTGCGACCCGTCCATCTGCTGGTATAGAGCAAGTTGGAGGGTCTTTTGTGTCTTTTACATGACTCACAAATATATCCATAGCATTCAATAATGATCGTACAATAACACTCGATAGTACTGATCCTGCTTTTGTTTCTGCAGTGAATGCCTGAATCATAACCCAGTCAAATATTCGTTATACGATGATCACAACAGGATATGATGCATACGAAGTAAAGACTCGTATTGATAGAGTTTCGGGTATTGTCGATGCACTTCCGATGGTTCAAAATACGGGAACTATTCTTACTCCTCCTATATATACTTGGAGTACTTCTGATTACTCTCCTTGTACTCTCGCATGTGGATGATGAACACAAACTCGTACAACGGTATGTCATGATATCAATGACCTTACTGTTGCTGATTCGTTTTGTGATCCAGCACTCAAACCAGATCTTTCACTTGCTTGTAATACTCAAGCATGTCCTATAAATGGAACATGTGGTTCTGCTGATAGCATTCCGAGTTCTACTATCCCAAATTTCTGACTCTGTTCGAGTGGATCTGGTTCTACTCCTATCATAAATCCAGCAGTTCCTCCAGCAACAAATGATTATTGGATTTGGACATGTTCTGGAAGTAATAGTGGTGTGACGAGTAATTGTAGTGCGCTCAAACAGACGAACTATTGTGTAGCGGGTGGAGTTGTTTCATGTATTGCATCAGGAGGTATTATTCCATCATGCCTTATTGGAAGTGGGATTATTTGAACTTGTATTATTCAGTAACTTTTTTTCTATGAAAAACTTTATGATATCTATTTTTCGTATATGTTTGGTACATATAGTTGCTTTGATTATTGCAATCATCAGCATTGGTGTTGGATATAGTGCATGGACAGCTCTTACTACGAATCAATGAACAGCAGGACAGACGATTTCGCAGTCGCTCATGCAGGGGATAATTGATAACCTCAATGACCTCAATACTCGAGTCGGTAATATTTCCAGTGTTCCTGCTGGTTTTATTGGAAGCTTTAATTTGTCGACTTGCCCTACTGGATGGACTGCTGCAAATGGTACAAATGGTACTCCAGATCTCCGATGAGAATTTGTACGAGGACTTGATAGTGGAAGATGAATAGATAGTGGTAGAACTTTAGGTACTTGACAAGGAGATGAATTTAAAAATCATAGTCATACTTATTCCTCTATGCAGAATGAGTATGGTGGCTGGTCAGCTCAAGTTATAGATAATTATTCATTTAGTTGGTATACTGGATGGAATACTCGTACATCTTGATTAACTGGATGAGCTGAAACTCGCCCTCGTAATGTAGCTCTTCTCTATTGTCAGAAACAATAATCTTCTAACTTTCCTTTCTATGTCCTCTCGTATTTCACATATTGCTATCAGCTCTTTGCTATCAGCTCTTCTACTGACACAGCCTCTTTTTGCTGCAACTGTTACAGGAGTACAGACTCAGACTATCGCCAACAATGATACTATAGCCTCGGGTTGGTTTCAGGAAGCTAATGATAGACTTGTTCCATTTTCTGTGAGTAGTGGAAATGTTGGTATCTGAACTGCTTCTCCATGAGCAAAACTAGATATCGCTGGTTCTGTGAAAATTGCTGATGGAACTCAATGAGCTGGTAAAGTCCTTACTTCAGATGCAAATGGTCGCGCGAGTTGGCAGACAGTGAGCGGTGGTGGAGGTGGTAGTAGTTCGAATCAGTGGGTTACATCAGGGAATACAATTTATTATACTGGTTCGATAGTTTGATTTTGAGTAACAAACCCTTCAGCAAATATAGATATATCGAGTTCTGGTACATGACAACAGCTATCCCTTCGTTGATCGAGTGCACGCGATTATTCTCTTGATTTTTCAAATAAAGGAAATTGAGTCGCAATGATTGCGCAGAATGCATATATAGATGGACTTGTTGGTTCTTGGCCAAGTGCAACTTTTAAGTATACACGAGGATATACAAGTCCAAATAATGTTTGAGCAAGAGGAATGATGTTTTGATATCCTTCAACAGACAGCATTAGTTTTTTTAATGAGTCTTTTCCAGGAACTATGGTTGCATACTCTGCATTTACTCCTGTAATAAAAATGGTTATTACAGGATGAGGAAATGTTTGAATTTGAACTTCATCACCTTGAGCAAAACTCGAAGTAAATGGTGATATAAAAGTAAATTGAATAAATATTTGATTAGGTTGATGAGGTTTGGATAATATAGCTATTTGAACTAATGCTTTATATCAAAATACTTCAGGCTTAGAGAATACAGCTTTATGAAAAGCAAATCTATCTTCAAATATATCTTGATATCAAAATACAGCGTTATGAAATGCTGTATTAAATAGAAATACTTCATGAGGTCAAAATTCAGGATTTGGGGCATATAGTCTTACTTTTAATACAACATGATGATATAATGTAGCATGAGGTTTTTATTCAATGCTTAATAATACAACATGATCGAATAATATCTGAATTGGATGATACGCTCTTTCAAATAATACAACATGATCGAACAATATAGCTATCTGATATAATGCACAAGTACCATCTGCTACTAACTCAAATCAGCTTTCTATAGGAAACTGGATATACGGAGATAGTGGAAATATTTGAATTTGAATATCTTCACCAACAGCAAAACTCGATGTAAATTGAGAAGTAAAATCAACATTTTCTTATGTGCAAAAAACGGGTTCGTATTCTGATGGATGATGAAGTACAGCTTTTAATAAATGGCTTAGAGTATTAAGTACAAATAATCCATACAGTGGGATATCTTACGGTGAAATACTTATTGTGGGCAAGGGTCGTTCTGATTGATTTGCGAAGATTGTATTTTCTTGTAGTGGTTATGGAAACTGTGATATATCAATCCCTTTTAATACACTGCCTATAAACTCTGCACAATGAGATACTTCTTGAGGAATACAGTGAGTCAGAGTTGTTTATGATTCATCTACCTTTTCTAATCCTGCTTATCTTGATGTGGAAATACGAAATGATGGTGGATCTGGCAATACTACTTATACAGCATATTTACTGGAATGAGGAAATATGACACTTATGTCTACACTTACTGACGCTAGTTCCTCCACACCAGTAGCTTATTATCTTGATTTAAGAACATCTAGTAATTCCGTAGCTCATACTTTTAGTAAGTGAAATATAGTATTTATGCATAATGGCAATGTATGAATTTGAACATCGACTCCATGACAAAAACTTTCTGTAGCTGGAACTATAGAGTCAACAACTGGATGATTTAAATTTCCTGATGGAACCACACAAACAACAGCTTCATCTAGCAATACTTCAGGTCGTGTTACTTGATGATGTGCATTTGGTTCTTCTTGGTGAACAGCAACACAATGTTGATTATCAGCTTGAATGGCATGTTCTTCTGGAAATACAGCACGCATAATGACATACCATAGTACTTCATGACAAGCACAATGGAATTCTGCAGGTACTTATGCAAGTGGATTTTGTACGGCTGATTAATTTTTAAATAAAACTCCCATGAAATATTGGGAGTTTTATTTTCGAGGAAAAACTTTTGCATTTTCTCACCTTTTTTCTATAATCGCCGACACACGGTGGGTTACTCAAGTGGCTGAAGAGGCGGGTTTGCTAAACCTGTAGGGTGCCGCAAGGTGCCGCGAGGGTTCGAATCCCTCATCCACCGCCAGTGGGGGTATAGCTCAGTGGTTAGAGCAGTCGGCTCATAACCGATTGGTCCCTGGTTCAAGTCCAGGTACCCCCACCATACATATATGAAAATCTCTCTTTCGAAAGAAAGGGGGATTTTTTTATTGTCACCACATATTGATATATCTATTATTGGTTTATTGTAGATGTTCTTGTTATATTTTTTGTTCATGCACCATAGCATTATGTCGATATTATTGCTCTTATATGTATTTTTGCTCGAATTTGCCATGGATTATTCTATATATTTGGGAAAGGGATACTTCGTTCACTTATCTTTCTTATAGATTTTCTTGCAACCATCTCATTTTTTCTCTATATAGAGTATGATTCCCACAAATATATTTTCATCATAGAGAGAGTATCAAAAATTCCTCATATATAGAGATATGGGGAATTTTTAAAACTTCTTTATGCCATTTATTTCCTATTTTTTTGAGTGTTTTTTGCTCACAAAAAGTGTTCTTGTCTGATAAAACGCAAAAACAGAGCAAAAATTCGCATAAACTCTATTATTTTATAAAAGAAAAAATAGCATCAGGATGCGGTTAAAGGACTTTTTTGAAAAAAAGTGAAAAAAAGTTTTGACTTCAAAGACCTTTTCCATATAAATTGTCGCACTGCTTCAGCGCAGTTGAACCTTAACATCCCATACACCAGAAGACAGTTTGATGTAAATCAAATTTGTAATTCTAGATAAACAACAACTATAAAAAAGTCCTCGTATTTATACGAGGCAAGTTTCTTCTTTATTGAAGAAACGCTAACGTTTCAAAGAGTTTGATCATAGCTCAGGATGAACGCTAGCGGTGCGCCTAACACATGCAAGTCGAGCGGGACGATTTGTGACACAGAGTTGAGAAGACTTCTTCTACATTCTGTGTCACAAAGAGTTTAGCGGCAAACGGGTGCGTAACACGTTGATATCTCCCCCGAAGTCAGGGATAACCTCAAGAAATTGAGACTAATACCGGATGGTCCCGTAAGGGTAAAGGAGCAATTCGCTTCGGGAAGAGTCTGCGGCCTATCAGCTAGTTGGCGGGGTAAAAGCCCACCAAGGCGATGACGGGTAGCTGGTCTGAGAGGACGACCAGCCACAATGGAACTGAGACACGGTCCATACTCCTACGGGAGGCAGCAGTGAGGAATCTTCCACAATGGGCGAAAGCCTGATGGAGCGACACCGCGTGAAGGATGAAGCCTTTGTTGGTGTAAACTTCTTTTCTCTCCGAAGATAATGACGGTAGGAGAGGAATAAGGGGCGGCAAACTTCGTGCCAGCAGCCGCGGTAATACGAAGGCCCCAAGCGTTATCCGGAATTACTGGGCGTAAAGCGTCTGTAGGTGGTTTGGAAAGTTTCAAGTGAAAGGTCAGGGCTCAACCCTGTACTTGCTTGGAAAACTATCAGACTTGAGTGCGGGAGAGGCAAGCAGAATGGTAAGAGTAGGGGTGCAATCCGTTGATACTTACCAGAATACCAAAAGCGAAGGCAGCTTGCTGGAACGCTACTGACACTGAGAGACGAAAGCGTGGGGAGCGAAAGGGATTAGATACCCCTGTAGTCCACGCCCTAAACGATGGATGCTAAGTGTTGGGGGTAACCCCAGTGCTTCAAGCTAACGCATTAAGCATCCCGCCTGAGGAGTACGGCCGCAAGGTTAAAACTCAAATGAATAGACGGGGACCCGCACAAGCAGTGGATCATGTGGTTTAATTCGACAATAAACGAGGAACCTCACCTAGGCTTGACATTGATAGAATCTCACAGAAATGAGAGAGTGCCCGCAAGGGAACTTGAAAACAGGCGCTGCATGGTTGTCGTCAGCTCGTGCCTTGAGGTGTTCGGTTAAGTCCGTTAACGAGCGCAACCCATGTCGTTAGTTATTATGTCTAACGAGACTGCTCGAGTTAATCGAGAGGAAGGTGTGGATGACGTCAAATCAGCATGGCCCTTATGCCTAGGGCTACACACATGATACAATGGTCGGTACAAAGGGTTGCCAAGTGGTAACACGGAGCCAATCCCAGAAAGCCGATCTCAGTCCAGATTGAGGGCTGCAACTCGCCCTCATGAAGTTGGAATTGCTAGTAATCGTGAATCAGCTATGTCACGGTGAATCTGTTCCCGGGTCTTGTACTCACCGCCCGTCAAACCATGGGAGGTGTGCATACCTTAAGTCCTTCGAGTAATACGGAGGCCCACGGTAAACACACTGACTGGGGTTAAGTCGTAACAAGGTATCCGTACGAGAACGTGCGGATGGACTATCTCTTTATCTTTAAGGAATTACAGTTTGTCTTCTGGTGCATGGGATGAGGGGTTTAATGAACCTTAACACTCTTGAAATTCAAATTAATTGAATGTTATCTAAAAAAACTTTTTTAATAAAGAAACAATGCAATTTTTACTGGTTTTATTAAAAACCTAAGAAATTCTGTTTCCACCTAAAAAATACTCAAAGATTTTATTCATACCAACAACTAAATAATACAAGCGAGAACAAAAAGCCAAGTGTATAAATACACTAACGGCACAAAGTGGATGCCTTGACTCATATATCCGATGAAGGACGCACAAAGCTGCGATAAGCCTGGGTAAGCTGCTACGACGCGTTACAGCCCAGGATTTCCGAATGGGGGAACCCTTGAGAGTCATCTCTCAAATCCTATATGGATGGACACCTGCCGAATTGAAATATCTTAGTAAGCAGGGAAAAGAAATCAACCGAGATTCCGAAAGTAGTGACGAGCGAAATTGGAACAGCCCAAACCTATACAGTGCCAAGGATGAGCCCGTTGCTGTATGGGGGTTATACGACATATCTTCTCGAAGCTCAAAATAGAGACACTTATACAAGAATACAGAAAAACAGTCTGGAAAGGCTGACCATAGAGGGTAATAGTCCCGTATTTGAAATATATCTTGTTTCGGTGCGATATGCTCGTAAGTAGCATCGGCCACGTGAAAGCCGGTGTGAATTCAGGTCGACCACGATCTAAGGCTAAACAGTATATGAGATCGATAGTGAACAAGTACCGTGAGGGAAAGGTTAAAAGAACCCCGGAAGGGGAGTGAAATAGATCCTGAAACTTTGTGCCTTCAAAGAGTCGGAGCTCTTCGGAGTGACGACGTGCCTTTTGGAGAAGGAACCAACGACTTACGTATGCGTGGCAAGGTTAAGGCAGTTATAGCCGGAGCCGTAGGGAAACCAAGTCTGAATAGGGCGAATAGAGTCACGTATAGTAGACCCGAAACCCGTGTGAGCTACTCATGAGCAGGCTGAAGGTGGGGTAACACCTACTGGAGGGCCGAACCATTTAGAGCTGCAAGTCTATTGGATGACTTGTGAGTAGGAGTGAAAAGCTAATCGAACCGGGAGATAGCTGGTTCTCCGCGAAATATATTTAGGTATAGCCCATAATAGTAACCGAGAGGGGTAGGGCTCTGATAAGACTAGCGGGTCTATCCGACTTAGCAAATCTTGATAAACTTCGAATACTCTCGGCGGAATGTTATGGAGTCGGACAGTGACGGATAAGCGCCATTGTCAAAAGGGAAACAGCCCAGATTCCTGTCTAAGGTCCCCAAGTTATAACTCAGTGGAAAAGGATGTGCGATTACTAAGACAGCCAGGATGTTGGCTTAGAAGCAGCCACTCATTCAAAGAGTGCGTAATAGCTCACTGGTCGAGTGATTGTGCGCCGAAAATTCAGCGGGGCTTAAGTTATACACCGAAGACGGAAGATTGTACTTTGTATGATCGGTAGCGGAGCGTTCTGTAAGCCTGTGAAGCAGTTGGGTAACCAATTGTGGAGGTATCAGAAGTGCAAATGTTGGTATGAGTAACGTAATGGAGGTGAAAACCCTCCACACCGAATACCCAAGGTTTCCTGTCCTACGTCAGTCGTGGCAGGGTTAGTCGGTCCTAAGGTGCATCCGAAAGGAGCAAGCCGATGGATATCTGGTTAATATTCCAGAACTATACATGAAAGGTTATTACCTATGTGGGGACGCATCAATAGTATTGGACGCGCTCATGGATATGCGCGAAGAATATCGCTTCTGGTTATGTAGGAAAATCCGCATAACAATACAGGAGTGGTATGATTCTTGTTTTGAGGGGTTCTTCGGAATTCTAAGAAGCAGGTCCTACAATACGAGGGTGCCGAGAAAAGCCACTCTGGGACGATCATGTATAACCGTACCGAAATCGAACACTCGTGGGTGGATGTGAGTACATTAAGGTGGACGGGATAACTAAGCTTAAGGAACTCTGCAAAAAAGCGATCGTAACTTCGGGATAAGATCTGCCTACTCAGTATTTTACTGAAAGGCCGCAGCTAACGAGTCCAGGCGACTGTTTACCAAAAACACAGCTCCATGCTAAATCGCAAGATGATGTATATGGGGTGATGCCTGTCCGGTGCCAGAAGATTACGGGGAGGGGTGCAAGCTCTGAACTTAAGTCCTGGTGAACGACGGCCGTAACTATAACGGTCCTAAGGTAGCGAAATTCCTTGTCGGGTAAGTTCCGACCCGCACGAACGGCATAACGGTCTGGACACTGTCTCAAGCTTAGGCCCGGTGAAATTGCAATATCGGTAAAAATGCCGATTACTCGCAGCAAGACGGAAAGACCCTATGAAGCTTTACTCTAGTTTGGCACTGAGTCGTAAATATATTTGTGCAGGATAGGTGGGAGACTATGATGATGGGACGCTAGTTCTATCGGAGTCAACGTTGAGATACCACCCTTGTATATTTATGCCTCTAACCCGCCCAAGGCGGGGACCGTGCTTGATGGGGAGTTTAACTGGGGCGGTTGCCTCCTAAAATGTAACGGAGGCGCACAAAGGTAGGCTAGGTCCGGATGGAAATCGGACTGATAGTGTATTCGCACAAGCCTGCTTGACTGAGAGACCTACAAGTCGATCAGAGACGAAAGTCGGTGAAAGTGATCCGGCACCAACACGTGGGAGTGGTGTCGCTCAACGGATAAAAGTTACTCTAGGGATAACAGGCTGATTGCGTCCAAGAGTTCATATCGACGACGCAGTTTGGCACCTCGATGTCGGCTCGTCGCATCCTGGGGGTGGAGAAGCTCCCAAGGGTATGGCTGTTCGCCATTTAAAGCGGTACGCGAGCTGGGTTCAAAACGTCGTGAGACAGTTTGGCCCCTATCTGCTGTGAGCGTTTAGAAATTTGATGAGATCTGTTCCTAGTACGAGAGGACCGGAATGGACGAACCCCTGGTGGATCGGCTGTCACCCAATGGCACCGCCGAGTAGCTAAGTTCGGAATGGATAACCACTGAAAGCATCTAAGTGGGAAGCCAACTCAAAGATAAGATTTCTCAGCTGATTTAGTCAGCATAAGTGCCCTCGGAGACTACGAGGTTGATAGGATGTAGGTAGAAGCATGGAAACATGTGCAGCCGAGCATTACTAATAGCACGAATGGTATTTATATACGCTTTTTGTTCTTACTCGAAACTTTTTAGTTTGTTGGTATGAATAAAGTCTTTTGTATATGTGGAAACAGTGCATGTTTTTTATAAAATTTTTTTAGATAAGAGGTTATGTTATGTAATCTTGTTCCTTTTTTTCAGAATCTTGGTGTATATTGCGCAGAGGGTACACCTGTTCCCATTCCGAACACAGAAGTTAAGCTCTGTTGCGTCAATGGTACTGCGTGGCTTCACGTGGGAGAGTAGATATATGCCAAGATTCTGAAAAAAAGTTCCATTTATAGCTGAATGAAAGAGTGTCTCAAACCAATAATGTAAAAATTCTCGACTTAAAACGAGAATTTTTTTCTAGAAAAAGAACTTTTTTGTATTTTTAGAAATACTTTTGACTTCTACTCCTTTCTCATTATTCTCTGTCTCGCTTTCCAAGTGGATCTCGATCTTCCCTGCCCGGGTAGCTCAGTGGAAGAGCAGAAGCCTTCTAAGCTTAAGGTCGTGGGTTCAATTCCCCCCCCGGGTACCATACGGATCATTAGCTCAGTTGGTTAGAGCGCTTGCTCGACATGCAAGAGGTCACTAGTTCGAATCTAGTATGATCCACCAGTTTCAGTCAATTTCGGGCAATTAGTTCAGTGGTGAGAACACCTGCCTTACAAGCAGGGGGTCATAGGTTCGAATCCTATATTGCCCACCATTCGTTATCATAAATCCCCTTCTATAACAGAAGGGGATTTTCTTGTCTTGATTTCCTCGCTTTTTTTCATTTTTCTATATAATTTCTCAAATCCTTAAACTTCCTTTGTATATGAATATTTTGCGTTATGCATTCAAAAATATTTTCCGAAACTTTTTCCTTTCATTTTCCTCTATCCTCGTGATCGGGCTTCTCGCATTTTTTGTGAATGTGCTTCTTTTGGTTTTATTTTCGACGGAAAAATTTATCAATACAGTCAATGATCGTATATCTATAACGATAAATCTCCAAAGTGGGATGAATGATACCACAGCCCGTGTGCGTACTCTTATGCGGGGGATTACAGGTGCTTTTACAGGCATTTCTCTTGAATATGTTTCTCAAACTGATGCCTTGGCGCTCCTTTCTGATCGTAATCCTGATCTTGCATGACTTATCGAGCATGGTGATGAAAATCCTTTACCAAATAGTCTCAGACTCAAAAATATTGCACTTGATTCCTACAGAGAACTCAATATTTATATATCTTCTTTTCGTGATGTACTCGAGTATGACGAGGCTGATCTCAGTCGAAAAATTGTAGATTATCGTGCCCAGTATAGTCGTATTGAGACTATTATTCATGGGCTTCGGATTCTTGAGTATTGAGTCTATTTTCTTCTTTTCCTTTTTGCTTTCACAGTTTTTATAGTTATCCATACGATTATTCGGAATTTTATATTTTATCTTCGAGATGAGATTGAGATTATTGAACTTGTTGGATGAAAACCTTCATTTATTTACTGACCTTTTGTTTTACAGGGATTTTTTTATACACTTGTTGCGAGTGGTATATCATTTTTTCTTTTTTATCTTGGTCTCTTCTCTTTTATGGATATCTCTGGTATAGTCTTTTTAAAAGACTGGTTTACTGGGTTTCTTGAAGTATTTGGTATATGGGGGATATATGAGGTATTGCTTTTTGTAATTATCGGTGTGATATCAGCATTTTTTACATCTTTTCGATATGTTCACTCAACTATCGCATCTCGCTAATAAGCCAAAGTATCCCTCTATACAGAAAAAGTATTTTTTTTCTAAAATCGATTTGCATTTTTGAAAATCATATATATACTCCGCTCGCATTTTGAATTCAGTTTTGAATACAAAACCTGTTCGAGTGTATGTCAGTGCTCAGGTTCAGTTTATCTGGTACCTCAAAGCTCTCGGCTTGTTGGTGCTATAGCTCAGTTGGTTAGAGCGCTGCCCTGTCACGGCAGAGGTCGCGAGTTCGAGTCTCGTTAGCACCGCCATTTCTTTTCCCCTTTTGGGGCCTTAGCTCAGTTGGCTAGAGCGCCTGTTTTGCACGCAGGAGGTCAAGGGTTCGACTCCCTTAGGCTCCACCATTTTGGTTTATAAAGTTATCAAGTTTTCAAGTAGAAAGAAAACACTTCTGATACTTTTAACTTTTAACTTTTAACTTTTAATTTCAAATTATGTGACTTCGAAATAAGCGACCACACAATCTCGTCTATTCTGTAAAAAGAAAATGAGTTTATTCTGGTGGAAAAATTGGAAATGCTATTAAGCATTACAAAAAACTTCAAAAGCGTATTGCTATTGAAGGTGAAACTCTCTGGCTTCAAAATGCTCTCGAGATCGTTCTCGCAAAGTTCAAGAAGTATTCTATTAATATTGCTAAAATCTAAAAGTTAAAACTATGCCAAGACTTACTACTTACGCACATAAAAAGCTTAAAAAAGCTACAATCCGTATCGATAAGAAAATGCGAAAAACAAAAAAATAAAATTTGATTTTCACAAGTTTTCTATACAATTCGTACACCTTTAATTTCTTACTTATTTTCATCATATGTCTACTTTTGACAGATCTAAACCGCATTTAAATATCGGTACTATTGGTCACGTTGACCACGGTAAAACTACTTCAACAGCTGCATTCTCTATCGTTCTTGCAAAAAAGTACGGTGGTGAAATTACTGCTTTTGATAAGATTGACGCTGCTCCAGAAGAAAAAGCTCGTGGTATTACTATCAATACTGCTCACGTTGAATATCAAACTGCTACTCGTCACTATGCTCATGTTGACTGTCCTGGACATGCCGACTATGTGAAGAACATGATTACAGGTGCTGCTCAGATGGATGCTGCTATTCTCGTAGTTGCTGCAACTGACGGACCTATGGCACAAACTCGTGAACATATTCTCCTTGCTCGCCAAGTAGGTGTTCCTTACATCGTTGTATGGATGAACAAGTGTGATATGGTTGATGATGCAGAAATGCTCGATCTCGTTGAAATGGAAATTCGTGAACTTCTTTCTAAGTATGAATTCCCTGGTGATGATCTTCCAGTTATTCGTGGTTCTGGTCTCGTTGCTCTTGAGAACCCAGAAGATATGGATAAGCCATACGGTGCTAAGGCTGTTATTGAACTCTTTGATGCTCTTGAAACATATGTTCCAGTTCCTGAACGAGATCTCGACAAGCCATTCCTTATGCCAGTTGAAGATGTATTCTCAATCAAGGGTCGTGGTACTGTAGTTACAGGAAAAATCGAACAAGGAATTATTAAGGTTGGTGATAGTATTGAAATTCTCGGTATCAGAGATACTCAGACAACTACTGTTACTGGTATTGAAATGTTCCACAAGCTTCTTGACCAAGGTCAAGCTGGTGATAACGCTGGTCTTCTTCTCCGTGGTATTGAACGAACTGATGTTGAACGAGGACAAGTTCTCGCTAAACCAGGTTCTATTAAGCCACATACTCAGTTTGATGCTGAAGTATATGTACTTACAAAGGATGAAGGTGGACGACATACTCCATTCTTCAAGGGTTACAAACCTCAGTTCTACTTCAGAACAACTGATGTTACAGGTTCTATCGAACTTCCTGCTGGAGTTGAAATGGTTATGCCTGGTGATAATATCAAGATGAATATTACTCTCGGTGCTGCAATCGCCATGGATCAGGGTCTCCGCTTCGCTATCCGTGAAGGTGGACGAACTGTTGGATCTGGAGTTGTTGCAAAAGTTATCGCGTAATAAGTGTTTGCTCTCATCCGCCATATATGGCGGATGGAGAAGATACTTATCCTTTGGATCGAGTATGTCATTGCATCCGCTTAGGCGGGTGGTAAGACTTCTACATTCTTATCTTTTCTTTTCTTATGGCTACTAAAAAAGCTGCTTCAGGGAGTAAAATCCGTATTATTGTCAAGTCATTTGAGCATAAGCTCGTTGATGATGCTGTAACAAAAATTATCGCTACAGCGAAAGATAGTGGTGCTGTTGTTGTTGGACCTATTCCACTTCCTACTCGTATCGAAAAAGTAACATTGAACCGTTCTACTTTCGTCAATAAGAATGCTCGTGAGCAATTTGAAATTCGTCGTCACAAGAGACTTATTGATGTTCTTGATCCAACTCCAAAAACACTTGAACTCCTTCAGTCTGTAAATATTCCTGCTGGTGTTGGAGTGGAAATCAAGGTCATGTAATTCATGATATTTGCCAGGCTCATTTAATTATGATGGCTGATATAATTAATAATAATTAACAATCTCATTCTATGTCTCGCGTTTGTCAACTCACTGGAAAACGAACATCTGTTGGAAATAATGTTTCTCACTCCGTTCGTCGCACAAAGCGTCGTTTTTACCCAAACCTTTTCTGGAGAAATATAAAAGATCCAGTAACTGGTATGGTTATCAGACTTCGTCTTTCAGCAAAGGCTATTAAAACTTTGAAAAAGAAAGGAATCCTCTAAAATAGTACTTAGTGTGAGTACTGGGTAAGAGTATTTCTTCCTCATACTTGTTCTACTCCCTAAGTTCTACCTTCGCCCGGGTGGTGGAATGGTAGACACGGAGGACTTAAAATCCTCTTCCTTCTTGGAGTACGGGTTCGATCCCCGTCCTGGGCACCAAAAAAATTCACTTACAATTAACAATTCATAATTATGTTAAAGATCCGTCTTTCTCGTGTAGGTCGTAAGCATGTTGCAAAATATCGTGTTGTTCTTACGGATCACAGACAATCAGCAAAGCATGGTTTTATTAAAGTTCTTGGATCATATGATCCACACACAAAAACTCTCGTAATGGACCAAGCTGAAGCTGATAAGTATATTGCAACTGGTGCTCAATATTCTGAGACTCTTGCAAAGATTGTCGCTCGAACAAAATAGTTTCTATATTATCACCGTTATTTTTTTATGACTGCTAAAGAGTTTCTTCATTTTATGATTTCTTCTTTGGTTGAGAAAAGTGATGCTATTGAGATAGAAGAAAAAACAGATGATCTTGGACTTCTTCTTTCCTTGAAAGTTGATACTTCAGATATCTGATCAGTTATAGGGAGAGGAGGGAAGACAATTGATTCTATTCGTACAGTGCTTCGAGTTTTCGGCTCTCGTACTGGAACAAGAGTAAATCTTCGTATTATTGAAGACAAGCCAATCATATAATTGGCTTTTTTCTTATTTTGTTTATAAAAAATTTTACATTTCATCATTTTTTTATATCATCGACTCATTAGGAAATTCTATCGACGAAATTTAGTGTATAAAAGGCTCGCATTTATTTGTTACTCTGTTTTTATTTATGAATGTGTTTCGTGATTTTGCATTTGAAGATATTATGCGTATTGCTATAGCAACAGTAGTTATTGTTGCCTCGCTTCTTTGTATAGCCTATATTATATGGTGAGGGTTCTTGATGATTATATCTGGAGGTGATGAAGAAAAAATTAAGAAGGCAGTGAATCATATTCGTCATGCAATTATTGGTATGCTTTTTCTTCTTGTACTTTTATTTGTATTTCCTACCCTTATGGATCTTGTTGGTCTTCCATATGGTGAATATGCAAAACCAACTGCAATTTTTGAAACAATCTGAGAAATATCTGATCGTATTTTTGGTACAACAGGCTCTTCTTTGATTGATCCAACACCTTCCTCTTCTGATCTTCCTTCTAATTTTTCTGATATATAAAATATGGACATCTCTTTTATTCCTGCAGTTCAAGCCGCTGGTTCTATAATGGATACAAGTACATCATATGGTGCGAGTGATATTATTCGAGTATGAATCTCCCTCGTCGTACTTGTAGCGTGACTTTGTGCCATATTATTTATTGTTTGGTGAGGACTTATGCTCATCCTCTCAGGAGGGAAAGATGAAAAAGTGAAGCCGGCCATCAATAGTATTCGTTATGCTGTGATTGGGATTATCGTTATTGTATTTGCCATATTTGTAGCACCAAAAGTTTCCGAAATGCTTGGACTTGGTCAACATGATTATCTCTCTCCAAAAAGCATATTTGATACTATAAAAGTCCTTATGAGTCGTATATTTGGTTCAAGTGGAACAACAATAGGGGGTTCTTCTGATACTGTTCCTGTAGATTTTTCTGATATATAAAATGTTTCTTTATTTATAAAAATCCCCTTTAAAGTAAAGGGGATTTTTATTCTGTTTTTTTACCTTTTTTCTTTGCAAAACTGCCATATTTTCATATACTTTTTCCGTTATTTTAAGCCATTTTTTTATGTCAGAAACTCCAGAAATCATAGAAACTCCAGAGGGAGAAAACACTACTCCAAATGTACTCGTTGGTATGAGTTATACGGGTGATGAAAATAGAAATATCGTCGATGAAATGGAAACATGTTATCTCGACTATGCCATGTCGGTTATCGTTTCTCGAGCCCTCCCTGATGTTCGTGATGGACTCAAGCCAGTGCACCGTCGAGTGCTCTACGCTATGTATGAGTGATGAGTTCGTGCAACCGGGAAATACCGAAAATCTGCTCGTGTCGTCTGAGATGTCCTCGGTAAATATCACCCACATGGCGATAGTTCTGTATATGATGCTATGGTTCGCATGGCACAGGATTTTTCACTTCGCTATCCACTCGTTGATGGACAAGGAAACTTTGGTTCTATGGATGGTGATAATGCCGCTGCAATGCGTTATACTGAAGTAAAAATGGCGAAACTCGGTGAGCTGATGCTCGCTGATATAGAGAAAGATACAGTAGATTGGAGACCAAACTATGACGCAAGTACTGAGGAACCAGCAGTGCTTCCAACGCGTATCCCAAACCTCCTTTTAAATGGAGTTATGGGTATTGCTGTAGGTATGGCGACAAATATTCCTCCTCATAATCTTGGTGAACTTATTGATGCACTTCATTTTCTTTTGAATCATGCAGATATCGATAGTGTAACTATTGAGGAACTTGTCGAATTTGTAAAATGACCAGATTTTCCAACTGGTGGGATTGTGTATAATAAAAAAGATATCATTGATGCCTATACGCGAGGACGCGGTTCTATCATCATGCGTGGTCGTGCTATTATAGAAGAGGCAAAAAATGGAAGAGAAATGATCGTGATTACAGAAGTTCCTTTTCAACTCAATAAAAAAGATTTTGTTGAAAAAATTGCTGATCTTGTTATAGAGAAAGTGATTGTTGGTATTTCTGAAATCCGTGATGAATCAAATAAGGACGGAGTTCGTGTCGTTATCGAACTCAAGCGAGATGCATTTCCAAAGAAAATACTCAACCAACTCTATAAACTGACACCACTTCAAACAAGTTTTTCATACAATATGATTGCCTTGACTGATAGAGGGCTCCAACCTCGTTTGTTCAACCTCAAAGATATGTTGGTGGCTTTTATTGAGCATCGTCGTGAAGTAATTACTCGTCGAACTCGTTTTGAGCTCAGACAAGCTGAGGCCCGTGCACATATTCTCGAAGGACTAAAAATTGCTCTCGATAATATCGATGCTGTTATTAAAACGATTAAAGAATCGAAGACACGAGAAGAGGCTCATGGTGCACTCATGTCAAATTTCTCTCTTTCAGAACTCCAGGCGACTGCTATTCTGGAAATGCAACTCCAGAGACTTGCGGGACTTGAGCGGAAGAAAATAGAGGATGAATTAGCCGAGAAAATTGCACTTATTGCAGATCTTCGCGATATTCTCGATAAACCACAGAGAGTTGCATCTATTATCTGAACTGAACTCACGGAAATCAAAGATAAATATGATAACCCTCGTCGTACAGAAGTACATGTTGGTGCTCTCGGTGAATTTAATCCGACTGATACAATTCCAAATGAAGATGTTGTCGTTACGCTTTCTAAAAATGGATATATCAAACGAGTAAAGTCATCGTCATTTCGTACACAACGAAGATGAGGAAAGGGTATAGCTATGGCAGTAAAAGATGAAGACGAAATCGATACTATCATCTCAACGAAGAATCATAATATCCTTATGTTCTTTACAAATACTGGTCGCGTATTCCGTCTTCCTACATATGAAATTCCTGAAATGCAGAGGACTGCTAAGGGACAACCTGTTGTTCAGTTTCTCACCCTTGCGAAAGATGAGTCAATAACAACAGTTCTCGATCTTACAAATACTGATGGAAAATTCCTTTGTCTTATTTCCAAGGCTGCAGTGGTCAAAAGAATAGATATAGCTGATGTTGCAAATATTCGCGCGAGTGGACTTATCGTCATGAAACCACACGATGGAGATGCTCTCGGGTGGGTGCGTGTCACAGATGGAACTGATAATATACTTCTCGTTTCTCGTGGTGGAAAGGCGATACAATTCGACGAAAATGATGTCCGGGTCATGGGTCGTGCGGCAGCAGGAGTGCGAGGAATGAAAGTTGCATCTACAGATGCTCTTATAGAGGGATGTGTCGCAGGAAAATGAGCAAAATATATTCTTACTGTTTCTGAGAATGGTATGTGAAAAATCTCCGCTCTCGAGGATTATCGTGAACAATGAAGAGGGGGATCTTGAGTAAAGGTATGAGCAACAACAGAAAAAACAGGTGCTGTGATCTGAGCATATACTCTCACAGAAGAAGAAAAACAATGAAATAGTGTTATACTTATCTCTAAATCTGGACAAACCGTTCGTGTTCCACTTGCAACAGTTCGTGTAACATGACGCACAACACAGGGTGTTATTTTTGCAAAATTGAAAGATGCTGATGATGCTTTCACCTCAGCAACCGTTGTACAGTGATCAGCTGATGATGATGAAGATAGCTCGATAGAGATAAATCCTGTATAACTTCTTTATGAAATTTTTGCTTTTTCTTCTCATTGCCCTTTCATTCACACCGTCACTTTTAGCATTTGACGCAACTTATTATAGTGATTCTTTTGAATGACAGGGTACTGCAAATGGAGATATGTTTTCACAGAATACATTTTCCGCAGCTATTTGTGATACTCCTCTTGGAGGCTATGCATATGTATCTACTGCAAGTACTGGAGTTGTAGTCACTCTCAATGATCGCCCAAATTGTAAAAAATATCCTGATATTATAGATCTTTCGAAGAGTGCTTTTCTTCCGTTTGATACACTTTGAACTTGAAGGGTGAAAAATGTTTGAGTGCAAATATTGGCTTCGGGTTCTCTTCCAAAAAGAGAGATTTATAGTGAGAATACTTTTATGAGTCTCGGAGTTTCATTATCGCAAAAAATTGCAAATACATATTTTATGGAAGATGGTATACTCATTTCTGGAAAAGTTATCGATGGCGGGAGTAATGTTGTTGTTTTTCTACAACAAAAAGATACAGATGTTCCGGCTTATAGCACTGCCTTTCCTGTTGTGAATGGAAATTTTTCAGTTTCTCTCAAATTTCCAAAAACAGCAGGGGAATATACATTCGTTTTAATGAGTTCTACGCAGGTACAAAATGGTATGTTTTCTGTAAAAGATACAAAATCTATTTTTCTCATAGAGCCAAATACTTTTTCTTATCCGAAAAAAAATACTATTTCTTTTGGAAAATCTTTACCAAAATATATAAATTCTAAAAATACTGTTCCATATATATCTTTTGGTGATAACATTTGGGGTGTTTTTCGTATAGAACAAGATTCAAGAATCACCACAGCAACAGGGCAGATATTTATGCCTGATATGTATTTATTTACTCCCGGATTGGCAAATCTTTCTCTTTCTTGAACAATAATATCAACACCATCAAGTCTTGATCAGAGTCCAATCTCGATTATATGGTCTGGGTCTGTTTTACTTGATAGAGTTCGTGATTCTCAGAGAGAATGAAGAAGCAAGCTAAACTTAAGGCTTTTAAAAAATGCTGCTATTTTTCGCTTTATTCTTCGTCAAAACCAAAAAGTTCAATCATACTACTATATTACCCTTCCAAATGGTGATGTGCTCAAGGAATATTTTCCAAAGAAATATATTGATCCAGTGACAGGCTTTCTTCTCACAAATACGCCCATTAGTGCGAATTTTACTATCAATAAATGAATATATAAGCTTGAAACAGTTACAAATGAATGATTTGCTTACTTTAATATTTCTATTCCTGTAAATGTAAATACTCTTTCCGTAATTGAGCCATTTTCTGATGAGGAAATTACCAAGCTTTCTGCAAATAATAGCGTCGTTCAAAGAGATGTACTTTTGCGAATTAATAAACTCAGAACATCCCTTTGAAGAGCTCTTTTAGCGACTGATGATAACCTCATGAAAATTGCTCAAATAAAAGCAGATTATATGGCAGAGAATGACTATGTATGACATGCACTCAAAGACAATCCAAATATTGATATTGGTTGATATGTAAAAACAAAATGATTTACACTTGACCCTCCTTATGGGGAAAATGTTGCCTGATGAAATGTTTCCCACTTAGTACTCGAGGATGGACTCGAAGAATCTGGTAGCCATAGACATTCGATGGTTGATCCAGAATGGACAAAGATAGGCATAGGGTATGCTACAAAAAATGGAAAAGCATATCTCGTACATGTATTTTCTGAGTAGTTCACGCTTTACTCACGGAGTTTCTTTTGACTTATCTCCCTAAAGGCAGATAATTTTTTTGTCACTTTTTTCTTTTATTTTTGTCTTTTAGAGTAGAATCCTTTTTAACTTACTTTTATGCATAAATATACAGTCCTTTCTCTTTTATTTCTTTTTCCATTTTCTCTGTTTGCCAACTTCGAAAATACAGATCTCATTGCTGTTGATGGTACAAAGCTCGTAGCCCCTGAGTTTTCATATCATTCGTTTTGAAGCTGTCAGGAGTTTCAGGATGTTATGCAAGACATACTTCCAAAGCAAAATTCGTGGTATAGGGGTGGAATCATGTATGATGCGGTAGCCCCAACAGCAGTCTCTGCAAAAGCTGAATGAGCAAGTACAAATACTCCTCACTCTGAAACGAATATCCAAGTTGCAGGTATCGACGAGGCTGATACTGTAAAAACAGATGGAAATTACCTCTACTCATACCAATCATCAGAAAATGGTATTGTTATCCTTGATGCAAAAAATCTCGGTACTGTAAAAACAATAAAACTCCCTTCAAATTATTCAAATGTAAATTTTTATGTTACAAAGAATAAACTCATACTCACAGCAACTCGATATAATGGATATAGTCCATATTGGTACGGTTGGTATGATAATAGTGCAAAATCGGTGATTGCTCTCTATGATATAGCTGATAAGAGTGCTATAAAGCTTGTGCGTGTCGTTCAGGTAGATGGAAATCTCTCTGATACGCGTCTTGCGGATAATGGACTCATGACTGTCGTTGTTTCGAGTTCATATTTCCTTCCTCCTGTCTATAGGATTGCATCAACGGATATAAAACAAGAGTATTCATATACCTCAAAAACACTTATCCCGAGAATATCTGATGTCCAATACAATTGAGCCAAACGAAAAATAGTGAATCGTCTCATAGGAGATTGTTCTGGTATTGCTTCTATTCTTCCATCAAAAGAAACCCTCTCCTCATATTCGTTTTCCCCATCACTTACCTCAGTTCTTCGTTTCGATACTTCTATTCCAGCTGGTGCTATCACTACTCGTACAGTTCTCTCTGAGGCAGGTCAGATTCATGTATCACGAGATTCTCTGTATCTCACGAGTAACCTGTGGTCGCCAAATGCCTCCTCTTCATCATGTCCTCCAAATGCAAAATGTGCTATGCCACTTATCTGGAATCCTGGAACGAGCGCAACACTCGTACATAGATTCTCATTTGAAGGGGTAAATACGAACTATGTATACTCAAAACTCATTCCAGGAAATCCTCTGAATCAATATTCTATGGATGAAGATCCAAATAAGAATTTTCGCATTATAACTACAGAATACGGAGAGAAACAAAGTACAAGAGTTTCAGTTCTTTCTTCTACGGGGACTATCCTCTGAACTCTTTCAGGAATTGCTCCTGGGGAAAACTTCCAGTCTAGCAGGTTCATAGGGAATAGACTCTATCTCGTAACATTTCAGCAAATTGATCCACTTTTCGTCATTGATCTTGCGGATAGCAAGAATCCAAAGTCTCTCGGAGAATTAAAAATCCCTGGATACTCAACCTATCTCCATCCGTATGATGAGAGTCGTCTCATCGGTATCTGATATAATACTGCTGATAGTGGACATGGTGGAATATGGAATGCTGGCATAAAGGTAGATCTCTATAATGTGAGTGATGTAAAAAATCCAAAACAGGAAGCGAGCCTCACTCTCGGTGATGTTGGTTCGAGTTCAGATATCCTCTCAAATCCTCGTGCATTTGTCTGGTATAAAGAAAAAAATCTCCTTCTCATGCCTGCAACTCTCATGACTTCTGCAGGTGATAAAGAAAATCCATATCTTGCAAAATCTGCGTTTCAGGGACTCCTCTGAATCAATATATCTCCAACTGGTATCACTGAGAAGTTTCGCGTGACACATCTTCCAAAGGCAGACACTCTTTCGGGAGATTGGAAAAATAGCTGTGCATCCTATACCTATGGGTATACTCCAGACTTCTGTAAAACAAATGCTACTGTTGATATGTACTTCGCAAATAATCTCTGGAATTATTCCTCTGATTTTATCAGTCGAACACTGTATGTTGGTGAAAACTTCTATACAATAGGAGATTCAAAAATACAAATGCAAACATTTGCAAATCCACTGAATCCTATAGCAAAGCAGGTATTTGAAGTAAAAAAGAATCCCTCTTATCCAATTCCTCTCGCTGTACAATAATTTCGTTTGACTTCTCTCATGATTTCGATAGTATCCCATAACTAAAAGCACTTGAGCGGCCAACACCCGCGAGCTCATGAAAGAACAGCGAAAGCCTATTAGAATCATGCGGAGTCGAAATACTTCGTCAAAAAAATAAAATCAAGTACAGCCTCGGTGGCACCTTTCTTTCAAAAGAACCGAAGCACGAAGAAATTTTTATTTCTCTCGTGCTTTTTATTTTATTATTATCTTCCTCATTATGCACCGAACACATACCGCTGGCGAGCTCAACGCATCACATATCGGACAAACTGTCACTCTCTCAGGTTGGGTCGCGAATCGTCGTGATCATGGAGGTCTCATATTTATCGACCTCCGCGACCGATACGGTATCACACAGACAGTGTATGATCCTACAGAAAATGCAGATGCTCATGCTGTGGCTGATACATTTCGCTCTGAATATGTCGTGAAACTTACAGGAACTGTCCGTGCTCGTCCAGAGTGACAGACCAATGCTAAACTCTCAACAGGGGAAATCGAAGTCATCATCTCGCATGCGGAGATCCTCTCAAAATCAGAAGTTCCACCATTTGAGATTTCTGAACATACAGGAGCAAATGAAGATATCCGTCTCAAGTATCGCTATCTCGACCTCAGACGAAAGAGCGTTTTTGATAAGATAGCATTTCGTGCCGAGATGAACAAATTCACTCGTGACTGGTTCACAGAAAATGGATTTCTCGAGGTGCAGACTCCGATTTTTACCGTATCATCTCCAGAAGGAGCGAGAGACTATCTCATCCCATCACGACTACACCATGGAAAGTTCTACGCTCTCCCACAAGCACCACAACAATACAAGCAACTCCTCATGGTCGGTGGTGTAGATAAGTACTTCCAGATTGCTCCATGTTTCCGAGATGAAGATCCTCGAGCTGATCGTCACTCATGTGAGTTTTACCAGATAGATTGTGAGATGAGCTTCGTCGAACAAGAAGATGTATTTGCTGTCGCAGAGCCTTTTGCAAAAAATCTCATTAATGAGATAACACAAAAGAAAATCGTAAATATGAATGGAGATGGTACATTTAAACGACTCACACACAAGGAAGCAGTCAATACCTATGGTTCAGATAAACCAGATATCCGATTTGATATGCACTTTGAGGATTTTACCGCTGACTTTGCCGATTCATGATTTTCTCTTTTTGCGAAAACGGTTGCCGAGGGTGGAGTCGTGAAAGCGATGAAGCTCGAAGGGAAGACACTCTCTCGCTCTGAAATCGACTCACTCACAGAAGTCGCAAAGGCGAATGGAGCAGGAGGGCTCGCATATATCATCTACGAAGCTGACGGTCCAAAGAGCCCGATTCTGAAGTTCTTCACAGGAAATGAACTCTCAGCACTTGAAGCAAAGCTCGCACCAAAAGTCGGAGATATGATTTTCTTCGGGGCTGGTGACTACAAGACGACTTGCAAAGTCCTCGGACAGGTTCGTCTCGCATGTCGTGATAGATTTGACCTCGTAAAATCAGAAGAACTTGCATTTTGTTGGGTGACGGACTTTCCTATGTATGAGCAAAAAGATGATGGAAAGTACGACTTCGAACACAATCCATTTTCTATGCCTCATGGTGGACTCTCCGCATTTGAAGGGAATCCTGATCCACTCTCTATCTATGGTTGTCAGTATGACCTCGCGTGTAATGGGTATGAGATTCTCTCGGGCTCTATCCGCAATCACAATATCGAGTGACTCGTAAAGGCATTTAACATCGTCGGAAAGGGAGAAGCAGAGGTAAAGGAAAAATTCGGTGCGATGTATACAGCATTCCAGTATGGTGTCCCTCCACATGGTGGATTTGCATTTGGATTCGACCGACTTCTCATGATACTCAGAGATGAGACGAATATCCGTGAGATCTATGCATTCCCGAAGAGTGGAAAGGCAGAAGACGCGATGATGAATGCTCCTGCATATGTCGATGAGGAACAACTCAGGGAGTTACATATCAAGGTGAGGGAGACGAGTAAATAATTCTTATGGACTTTTGAAGCTCAATTTATCATAAATACCTAGAAAACCTATCTAAATATCCGAAGTTAATGGATATCTATTATTCTCTTGATTCTATTTTCTTTAAGTTATTCGGAAATAAATCAGATAGAACTTCCATTGAACATGATATGTTACTTAGGTTATTGTCTTCGATGAGAAGAAGCTACCTATTGTGAGTTTTCTTATTTTGATCTGAACAATCTAGTTCATGAATTCAATCCATGAGAACAATGATAGAATCATGAGAATTGATTTGTTCATGCTTAATTGATTCTAAAAGTTTGATGGAATACATTAAGAAGAATATAGAAAGTGATAATAATAATTTAAAGAGTATTAGGGATAAAATTCTATTGAATTGGATTAATAATTGTTCTAACCAAAGTATTAAAGAGACACTAATTGTCCATAAAAATGTAAAAGATGACTTAAATTCTACGATTGCACATGCTAATCCAATACATAATCTTATAGCCTGATCTTGATCTTCAGCATTTGATTTTGAATTTAAGGAAGAACTTTACATAGACGGTTGGCATGATCAATCATTTAGTGACTACTTTTTATATATTTCAACTTGATTACATAGTTTATTAATACTAATTTATCAAATTGCTCTGGAAAGCAATTCTCCGTACCTAAAGTTACAGAATCTTTCAATATTTCATGAAATAGATGCTAAAATAGAAAATCTTATAACTAAAGGTCCTTAGTGAATATTACTTTCAAATCCCCCCTTTTTTGTGGGATTTTTCTTTTTTGCTATTCTCCTATATAAATATACGATGAATCTATGAATACTTTTCTCATCATCCTCGCTGTTGCACTCGTCATCTGGATAGCAGGCACACTATTTGCGATACGAGGCATAGAGGAGCCGAGTTATACACTTGTCGAGAAGCGAGATGGATACGAGATACGAGAGTATGCGAGCTATATAGTCGCTGAAGTGGAGGTCGAGGGAGATATCCGCGAGGCTCTGAGTACAGGATTCCGCCAGCTCGCTGGATATATATTTGGAGGGAATACGACCCGGTCATCTATCGCGATGACAGCACCAGTGATGGATACAGCAAAAGTATCTGAGAATATCGCGATGACTGCACCTGTTATGGATACACTCTCGAATTCGGGGAAACATATCGTCGCATTCACGATGCCGAGTAGTTATACGCTCGAAAATCTCCCAAAACCCGATAATGCAAATATCCGCTTTAGAGTAGTAGAGAATACTAGAAGAGCTGTACTGAGGTATACATGGTATGCGACGGAGGCAAGAGTCGATGCGAAGGAAAAATCACTGGTGGAGTGACTCACTCGGGATGGATATACTATGAAGTGAGATATCATATCCGCTCAATACAATCCTCCTTTCAGTTTCCCACTCCTCAGGCGCAATGAAGTAATGGTAGATATCGAGTAAATATCTCTATATAAGCTTTTCTATATCATTTTTTATATCGAGAGGGGAAGTCGTGGGTGAGTACCTCTCTATGATATTTCAGTTTCTATCTATGAGGAACTTCGTGAAGTTCCATTTTATAGCATCGCTGAAAAGTCATCATTTTTGTGACTTTAGGTACTGATAGAGGGGGTGAGTATCTCCTCCATTCACATCGATTTTCGCAAAAAGAGGAAATGTCACTCAGAAATTGATTTTACAGGTTTCTGTCATGCTCGAATCTGTCTCTGGTTCTTGATTCATAAATTGGTTACAAGGAAATCCTAGTACTATGAAGTCATTATGCGAGTAGTTGTTCCAGAGAGTTTCGAGTTCCTCGAATTGATGGGCAAGACTGCATTTCGTAGCAGTATTGACGATCAGGAGTACTTTTCACCTGTACTCAGAAAGAGAAATTACTTCTCAATTCACTCTTTTTACGGGAATAGTATAGATATCCATAATTTAAAATGTATTCCTTTGTTACTTGATATAAGATTTTTGTATTAGCTCCATCATAAAATACTGATTTATTTTTCTGAAAGCACCTTTTCTATTCGTCTATCAGGAATAAACCAGAGCAGAGATATTGCTATAAATACAGAAAAACCGATATAAGGGAACCACGAGGCTACAATCGTTCAGATAAGAAATCAGACAAATGAGATTTTTCCTTTTATATCATTTCCGATTGCTTTTGCGAGGCGAGAATCTTTTCCATGAAGTGATAGGAGATGGTTTGTGAGTATCAAGTAAGCAAAACCACATAATAAACAAATCACACCATACAGTACTACAGTATCACTTGCAAAATGGTTTTCCCCCATCCACCCTGTCGCAAATGGGAGGATAGATAACCAAAATAGAAGGTGCGTATTTGCCCAAAGGACTCTTCCATCTACTTTTTCTGTAATTTGTAAGAGGTGATGATGGTTTTGCCAGTAAATCGCAACAAAAAGAAAGCTCATGATATATGAGAGAAATATAGGAACCATAGGAATAAGATCATGAAAGCTTTCTCCGTGAGGTACTTTCATTTCCAAAACCATAATAGTGATAATGATGGCAATTACTCCATCAGAAAATGCTTCGAGTCGAGTTTTATGCATAGGTTTTATAAGAATATGAGGAAGTATATGAATTTATTTCTTTTAAGTAAAATCTTTTATAAGAGTTTCCTTTTGTTTTCGAGAGAGTTTTTTTATTTGATATTCTCTTTTTCGTGCTTCACTTTCTGTCGAGAGAGTTTCATGATACACGAGTTTTACTGGTGTTCTTCCGCGAGTATACTTTGCTCATTTTCCCCTATTATGAGCCTCGAACCGTTTTTCGAGGTTATTGGTCCATCAAGTATAGAGAGTTGTATCAGAACACTCGAGTATGTAGACATATGAGTACATAGGACTAGAGCTGATGTTGTTCGATGAGTACAAATATCATCTCTCAGAGTGTCTGTATCGCGACTCCCATGAGGAATAGCCCGAGTATTCGTATGATCAAGTGAGTTCCTACTTCTCAGAGTCGTTTGATAGCATTTCCTCAGAACATCACGATAAGAGCGGTGATGAGACTCGCGAGGATGATTGCTACGATACCATTGAGGATGCCATTACTATGCATAGATATAACATAGGCGATGCCGGGTGCTGAGAATGTGAGTGGGAAAACGAGAGGGACGATGAGTCATTTATTGAGATACTCGTGAATGAGATGATCACCCTCGACCTTGTTTATTTTTGTTGCGTCTATCTCTTCTCATTGTACCATCGAAAAAGCTATGAAAAACAGGATAATTGCACCAGCGATACGAAAATATTCTGTCCGAAGTCCGAAAAATGCCAAGAGGTATTGTCCTAGAAAAAATGTCGAGATCATCCCGATAAAAAGTACAATCCCAATCCGCTTTCCATCTTTGCGATATTCCCGGTTATTGGCAGTAGGATGAAGTTTCGCATAAAAAGAGAGTGTTGTGAGTGGTTCCAAGAGGGCTATGAGCGCCAGGATCATAGCACCTATGAGGGTAAAGTCGAGATTGATATTCATGAATCTGAGTATAGGAAAATCAGGCAAAATTGCAAAAGAGTATTTCTCTATCTGGAAAGTATACAATCGATAGATGTATGATAATGAGTCTATTTTTTGCGATTATATTTTTGGTTTTTGAGGACTATGTATGAGTGATATGAGTACAAAACTGATAATCATGAGTAGAAACCATGCGAGTATTTTTTCAAATCAAACAAAGTGCCAATGAATTGATTGGGATGGGTATATCCAAACCCTGAGATATGTTCCTATGTTTTCTGCAATCCAGATAAAAAGTGAAACAAGAAAAAATCAGAGAAGTAAATTCATAGAATGGTATGATTTTCGTGGTTTATAGAATATTCGTGTTTTTCACCAGAGGAGAATAGTACATAGAACAAGGATATATCGAAAATCCCATATAAAGTGATGAGTAAAAAAATTGATATAAATACCTATGGCGATAAATATGGTATATATTTTCTTGGGATAGTGAGAAAATCGAAATTCAAAGATTGTCCATACTCGAGCAATATAGCTTCATACTGCTGAGTACATAAATCCTGCAAAAAGGGGAACACCGAGTATTCATATCTGAAATAGTTCCGGATATTGCCAAGATCCGATTGCTGGATGAGTTTTAAATATTTCCATAATCATCGCTACTATATGAAACACGAATATAGTGATAACCTCTTTGGTGTTTTCGAATTTTCCGATAATGAGAAATAACTGAAAAGATACAGCAATCAGAAACAAAAAATCATACCGGTAAAGAATTCATTCCAGTGGATAATAATACTTTGATACAATCATCGTAAAGAGAAGAAATCCTCAAAAAATACACGCAAATGCTTGTTTATATATGAATGCAATAAGTTCAGTAAGTATATACATACTTTTCATACTTTAAAATTTTATCGTTTTTTAAGGAGCTTTCTGGTGCTCGTAAATCCACTTATTATATCCCATTTTCCTCAAGTATTTTCTTGTATAAAATCTAATAGAGCTATATTTGCTTTACCATCTGTAGGCGATGCTTGTAGTCGAATCTTGATAGTTCCATCCGGTAGAGTATCTTGATATTCTGTCTTTTTTGCATTTGGTGTCACTTTGACTTTTATGGTTTCTGAAAATATTTCTGGAAATGACATATTATTATACTTTAAATATCCTTATCATGATATAATTATAAAAAATTTCCCAATATTGGGAAATTTTTCTTATTCTAACTCTAGATACTCATCGATTCTCACTTGCCAGACGAACTCATCGATATGTGAGACGAGAATCATGGTGCCCTCGTATTCATCAAGTGCCTTTGCAATCACTGGAAGGTGTCGAAAGTTGATATGATTTGTTGGTTCATCGAGGATGAGGAGTCCTGGTTTTTCGAGTGCGAGTTTTGCGAACATCACGAGTCATTTTTGTCATTCCGAGAGTGCTCCGATAGGTGTCGCCATGAGTTCACCAGTGATGAGAAATCCTGATGCAAATGATCTGAGGTCTTTATCGAGAGCCTTTCTATCTGATGCCTCAAATAGACAGTCGTAGACTTTTTGAGAGAAATCAAGAGTAGAGAAATCCTGACGATAGTACCCGATTTTCACATTTTCTCCGATTTTTACTCATTTTGCTGTTCATTTTGCTATGGATTCGAGGAGTGTTGATTTTCCAATACCATTTGGTCCGGAAAGTAGAAGGTGTCGGTTTTTTCCAAGAGATACAGAAACTTCTTTTTCTACGGGGGAGTGGTCTTTGATGATTTGGAGACTACTGATTTCTATAATTTTTCCACCGACTCATTCCTGATTTGGTATAACAAAGTCTCGAATTGTCTTATCCTCTCTGCGTACTTCACCCTTGTTTGCTTCCAGTTCTTCAGCTTTTTCTACCATCTTTTTTGCGACTGCTCTGAGTTTTCATCCCTTGTGCGCAAACACATTTGCTTGGTCTTTATTTGCTTGGATTTCTTTTTCGAGGCGAGCGTTTTCTCTATTTTGTGCTTCGATACGGCGCTCTACTTGCTCGACAGCATCATGATAGTTTCATACGAATTGTTCTACTTTTCGAGTAAATACATCGAGGTAGAGAATCCCATCAGTAAAGCTATTGAGAAACTCTGCATCATGCGAAATAACAAGAACCGTTCATTGGTAATTTTGGAGAAAACTTGTCATATTCCATATACCAGTTGCATCGAGATTATTTGTCGGTTCATCGAGGAGGAGAATATCTGGATCTTGTATGAGGGCTCCTGCGAGGAGGAGTCTTGCTTGTTGACCACCTGAAAAACTCCGAATTGTCCGATCGAGAAAAGTAGAAAATGCTTCTTCTTTTGAAATACTTGATCCTGCTGGAGCATTTGGGACAAAATCTACTGCCTCGAGCACCCCACGAATATCTCTATCTATATTATGCGCATCACTTCGTGAATATTTTCGGAAGTATGCTCCGACAGTGAGATCTTTATCATCGTGCGCCATCACTTGCTTTGCTATGGCGATATGTTTTCCTGCTGTAATATGGATTTTTCACTCATTGACCTTGAGTTCACCAGTAATCATCTTAAAAATTGTGGATTTTCCAGCTCCATTTTGTCCCATGAGGGTAATTTTTGTTCCTTCACGGATAGAAAAACTTACTTCATCAAGGAGCCATTTTGGTGCCACATAACCATAGGTAACCTCATCAAATCGGATAATAACATCTCATTTAGACATAATAAAAAAGAAAAAGAAAAATAACTTGCGCGGATTGTATAGAAAAGGGCGAAAAAATCAAAAAAATCCTCATTTTACACGAGGATTTTTTATAAAAATCAAAAGTGGTGGGAATGGCGGGGCTCGAACCCGCGACCTTGGCCTTAAAAGGGCCCTGCTCTACCAACTGAGCTACATTCCCAAAATGGGTATTATTGACTGGTGGGCGAATAATATACAAAAAACTTTCTTTGTCGAATTTTTTTTTACTTTTCTCGCTTTTTTCCGTTGCAATACAGAGAAAAACCGATATATTTGGGCGAGAATTATGCGTAAAATCCAATTTACATTTCCTGTATCCAAATATTTATCTGGTTTTTTGATTTTTGCACTCTTAGTCTCTCAGACTATACGAGTGGATTTTTTTGATACTGCTCAGGCTTCTCCTGAAAATTATCGTGATATTGTATCGATAGTAGTCGATAAAGATACATATAAAGTAAACTCATCAAAGATACAAAGATATGCAAAGGATATAGAAGGATATCTTGGAAACACTCGTGTGTCACTTTTTATAGTTGATCCAGATACACCACCCAGTGTCATTGCTGCTAAAAATGAAAGACTGTATAATGAGGGTGACGGTGAAGACGGTATTTCCCGTCTTGTTGGTACTATTCTCATAGGAAATATACCTATTCCTGTTGTATCATATGATGGTGATAGATTTCCAAGTCTTTATCCATATGTTGATTTTGCTGATAAAAGATTTGTGTATAATACACGATCAAAACAATATGAAACTGTTCCAAATAGTAATATAAGTCACTCAGAAGCAGAAATATGGCATGGTGTCATCAATCCTGCCGTTGGTCGTGAATGGAATAAATCAATTGATATTGGGAAAATCGAAAATTTTCTCGATAAAACACATGATTTCTATACAAAAAGTGGAAAATTTGTACCTTCATCAATTCCGCCGAGGGTATTTTATTATGACTGATACTATGAGTCAAAGAGCGTCGATATGCGCTCACTTTTTCAGTATGCGCTTTCTATGAAAAATGCTGAAAATATAGTTTATAAACGATTCACAAAGTATCTCCTCAAAGATATCAATACAGCCCTTCTGCAATATGATAGTGATCATACTGATGCTAGTCAAACAGCACTCCTTGCATCTATATGATTGAGCGCATCGAAAGATGGTCTTGATGACGAGTCGATTATGACTATGCCTGATATTCAAACAGCAACACCTATACAGTCTTTCCTCAAGAATTTTAAATCGATTATCAATGAAAAAACCCTCGGAGATGCACTCTTATTTGTGCATAATGCTGGTCGGTATACTGATGGGGCGAATGTGCGTGCTGATATAGCACCAATCACTATGACAATCATGGATACGGTTGCTCAGTCAACTATCAAAGAAGCAAATACAGCTCTTATACAATCGATTGATAAGGTGCTTTTGGATGGAAAAATGGTCAAGAAAATCCCGATTTTCGATAACCAACAAAGTTCATATGGTGTACCCATCCAAGTAGCTACTGGTTCACTCAAAAATGTGAATAATTATTTTTTCGGTCAAAAATCAACCACTATACAAGATGCTTCTATGTGTACTCTTGCTCGAGGTGCAACTGGAAGTACGGCTCCTTTCGGACAATGAGTTCTCGTAGAGGCAAATGTATGATATGATATCAATACTGCACAAGCTCATGCTGAGATGCTCAAGAATGATACAGAGTCACTCATTGCTCTTCATAGAAATAGCGCCTATTCCTGTTTTGATCCAAATAACTCAACAGCAAAGCTCCAGTCTTATTGGGGATGAAATAGTCTTTTGCGTGTAGCAGGTTCGAATAATCCAGAAGGAGTGCTTAATGAGATACCAGGAAATACTTCACTCAGATGATTTAGTGAGCCTATATTTTCTCTCGGTGGTATGAAGGAAACTCCTCGTTTTTCTCCTGCATCCCTTTCTGATTGTATCAATCCAAAGTATCAATATACACTTGCTGCACCTTATAAATATACATACTCTGTGGAGTATGATCATTGAACGAGTTATTCTTGTACTTCAGGATCACCATCAGAGTGGATATTGCCGAGCGGATCTTGTTCTGACGATATAGGAAATAGGGTACCTCGATATAGCTGTATTACAAATCATGTTGTCTGATCGCTGATACCTCAATTTTCAACATCACTCGATGCATATATCCATGCAACATGTTATGCAGGAAATCTTACTATTGATGGAAAGGTTATACAAAATCCACAAAGAACATGTATTACTACTGATTCAGAGTGATCAACTGTAGTTGATACAACAACATATGAAAATATGATTTTTCATACTGTGCCATGAATCATCCGTCATGTATCTCCGACAAATGACGAGATTGAAGCGGCTACAAAAAATGGAGTTACACCATCACTTCCAGTTGATCCTGTTCGATATCTTGAGTTCCTTACTCCAAAATGAAATATTGCAAAACTCACTTATCCAAATTTCTTCGAAGCACCAGATATTTCTTCGATTGCTTCAGTGAGAGCTTGGATTAAGACTATCTCTGATAATGAATGGAAGAAAATTATTGATACTGAGGCTGCTACTTCTCTTTCCCCGAAAGATATTCAGGCTCAACAATTTCTTGTTGAGGGTACGCTTCCAGCAACACCAATAGATTGGAATAATTTTATATCCGATGAGATTATAAAGAAGGTAATCCAGTCAAGAAACTGGTTGACTCCAGATGTGACAGAAAAATATAAGAAATCTATCGAGACAACACTTTCATACTCCCATGAGTATCAAAATGATACTATAAATCTGAGTAATCCACCAAAACTTCCAAACATTTCGAATGCATATGAGATTGCATATCTCTGACTTGCACCATTTATCCCAAGCGGTTCTGAGAATTCACAGGCTTCTGATATACAAAATAACTACTCTCTCTGACTTGCTCAGATTCAGGCATATAATTTTTCTGAAAATGATGCAAATACTCCAAATCCATATCAGTCATCTGATAAGTGTGCTCCTCCTGATGGTGTTGATTTATTCCAGTGGCCGAGTGCTATCATGTGTTGGATGCAATCACTTTTTCCAGTACGGATTCTCGCATGATCATGTGGACCAAACCCTTCACAAACGCCAGTTTCACCACCAGTAAATGATGCTGGAAATCCAACAAATCTGGAGACTTTTTATACTGGATGAAAACTCACATATAAGATAGATCGTCAGAGTATGACACTTGAAGATACTCTTCCAATAGATTTTTTCTATACAAAATCAAATACTCTCCTCAATCTCCCTGTATGATCGAGTGTTCAATTTGATATTGTTTCTGGTACAAATGCTGAAGGAAAGCCTATTGCCCCATCTCTTTTGAGTTCATATATTTCACTTTCTTCGTCGACCGTTCCAGTATCTGATGGTCATGCGAAGTTTATCATATCAAGTCTCAAAAAACTTTGAACTATTACGCTCAAGGCAAGTCTCCATCTTGCTGTAATAGATAGAGTGTCTTTCACCATTCCATCAGAAGAGATACAAATCCGTATTGCAGATGAATATCTTTCTGTCACTCCAAAACAAGATGGTCAAGCACAAGGAAGTATTGATGTGACGGGAACAGGGAAGGTGTCTCTCAGTATCGAGTGAAAAAATGCGAGTGGTACACTCCTCTGAATCAAATATCCAGTTATCATGGATATATATGATGATATAGATAATTCTCTCGTGCAATCAGGAATCGTTATTCCATCAGATAACTTTCCTCTTGATATACGATATAGTAAAAAAGTATGACTCTATCGATTTGTTTTACGAGATGGACTCGGTCGTTCCGGTGATGCTACTCTTTCAGTTCATCCAGGTGACATAGCTCGTGCGAGTATCGAAACACTTTCATCAATGATTCTCAAGTGATCAAACACACTTGGTGTTATCCATTTGCGAGATAAACTTTGAAATCCTATAGCACCTGATATTCATAGTGTTGATATAGAAGTTTCTGGTGGTTTTGTTGTTGATAAGTCTGGGCAGAGATTTCAAAAAATGCATATTGACGCCTCAGAGAGTGATATTCCTTTATTATTCTCATCTGATACTGCTGGTTCCATTTCTGTGAATATCACAATTGATGGAAAAATAACAGCAAATACAAATGTACAGGTCATCAATACTGCTCGAGTGATCCTTTCTCGTCCATATGTACCACAAGTAGGATGATCTTCACAGAGAGTGACACTTCGCCTTGTGGATGAATCTTGAAATACACTTTCATGATTTGATTCTGTTGCTTCCCTCGAACTTCCAGAAAATGCAGGGTATTTTGATACTGATACACTTCCTATAAAGAATGGTCAATCTGAGGTATTTGTTTATACCCCAGGAACACAAGCAGGAAATCATTCAATGGTAGTAAATATCCCAGGAATCTGAACAATAAAAGATATCATATTCTCAGTCAATCCAGGAACACCACTCTATATAACGCATACAGAAAATGAAAATAACCTTTCGTTTTTTCTTCGTGATCGATTTGGAAATAAAACAAATACTGATTTAGGCTGAACTCTCCAGATAAATAATAATCCTATAAAATCAATTCAATTTAATTCTGGAATTTTTTCTCTCCCAAAAACAGAATGATACTTTTTTATAAATATTGAGTCACTTGCTTCGTCAAAATTGACTTATACGGATGATTCTTGAGAACACTCTATTTCTGGTATCCCACGATATGTTGCTTTTATAGCATCTTCTCGTGAAAAGTTTAGCTTTTTGCCTGACTATAATGCCAGATATACTGTTCTTGCAGGTTCTGCATTCCTCAGAGAAGGGGAACAGATTCTCTATGACACTCTTCCTGGAAAGTCCCAAAGCCTCGCTGTGACTACACTTCTTGATAGTCCTTATGAGCAAAACTCACTTTTTTCAATCCTCCCATCTGGTGGCTATACGATAGGTCAGAAACCTGATACAGTTATCGAAAATACAGTGACTCTTGATCATGGTTATCCAGTTCTCACAATTTCAGACAGTGTCTCACATTCTCAGATTGCTCGAGTAGTTTATAAGATGCGTAAAGCAAAAATGAGTATTTGTTCGTATTCTGCTGTAGCAGATATTTGTTCAGAAAATATTTCACCGAATACGATTCGTTTTATTCAAAATACAACTTCATCATTGATTCCAAGTATTGAAAATGGAAGTATTACTCTAAAATCACAAAATATCCCTGTGGTTACTATTGATGAATGATGATCATTCATCCTTGCATCATGAATCTCGCTCGTCGCCAATACAGAAAAGTCGAAACATGCATTCGTTCTTGATATCATGAATGGTTCTGATCTTCTTGGACAAGTTCTTTATGCAATGGATACCTCCATATCAGTACTTCTTTCAGATATGCCACTGAGTTTGGATACTCCAACATCTGCAGTTATTGTAGATACTTCTGTTTGAATCATTCCAAAGCGTTTTTCTGAGACGAGTCTGTTGTCTCCTGTATATGGATTTGATTTTCACTCGAGTTCTCTTGCAACTCCTTCTCTTGATGAAAAGAAAAATGGTCCAAGCACTATTAGTTCTCTCGCGAGCATAGTAGATACTCCATGAGTTTGATGGACTGGTGATAATAGAATGCTTCTTTCATTTTCAGCAGGAGATACTGTTTGAGAATCAACGAAGTGGTTTCATACATATACTATGATCAATATGGGTGATCCAGTAGCGCATATTGATAGAAATGCCCCTGGAACAGAGCAAGAAGGTATCGATAGATCTATTGGTACTGAGATTACTTCGCCATGAGTAGATGTGTCTGCGTATGCTCATCGAGACATTAATGCTGATGGCTATGATGATATTCTTACACTTGACAGTGCTGGATATATTGACCTTCTTCTCAATATGGGAAATCGGTTTCAACAAAAACAAAAGATAGCGTATGTTCCAGATATTCTCGGTCATGGATTTCAGGTGTGAGATTTTTCTCATGATGGGTATGGTGATATCGTTTCATTGAACTCCTCAGGCTCTCTCGTGTTTATCGGAAATACCATAAGACGACTTGAGCGACAAGATATAAAAATACAGAATGGACAAATTCCTACAGGTATAGCACAATATCGTGTGTATGATATGGATGCAGATAGTCGTGATGATATCGTATATCTCACTGAAGATGGAGAACTTTGAGTACTCTATGGTACTGATACGGTATGACTTTTTACAAAAAATATCCTCGATGCATCCCTCGGTGTCAATCTCTCACCTGAGCCAAGTTCTGTTGGTGGTGCTATTCGCATGGAGAGTTTGCCTCAGATTCCTGCCGGTTCCCTTGGTGTCACACCTTCCTCGAGTACAACGCTCGATGATACTATCCTCAAATCTGAAGTCTATTATCAGTATAGTCATCCACGAAATGTAGGAGTGCCTTCATCAGATACTTGAACTCTTGCATCTATTACAGATGACTTTGCATCCGCTACAGCATCTGCTATATCGTCCTCCGATGGGACGATTACAGATACATTTGTCAGAAGTGAATATGCTCGGGCATTTGGAGTGTCTATTTCGCGCTCATTTAAAAATACTACTGGAAAATCTCTCCATGCTGGAGATCGTGTGATCGCGAGCGTAGAATTTACCAATACCAGTACAAAGACTCTGAAAAATATAGAATATCTCGATGTCCTTCCTTCTATATTTTCATCAGAAAATACTACCATCTACCGATTAGAGACAAATGGCACTTCTGTCACTCGTGATTTTGAGTTCTTGAATGCAAGTGAGTATGATGCTCGTTTTGTTCTTTCTGATATTGCCCCATGACAAAAACTCACACTATCTTATGAGCTCACAGCGCTCCCTGCGACTTATGGTGAGATGCTTGTATGAGATTTTGAAAAATGAGAATCCGGAGCTGATATTTATGGTGATGTTGGATTCCAGGGCTCAAATACCTGTGGAGCAAATATGATTGTTTGGAGATCTGGTGCATCTTCTCGGGACTATGTTCGATGATCCCGTTTCTTCACAGATCCTATTCTTCCTGAGTCTATCACGGCTCGACTCACAGATGCTGATAAAAATGGTGTTCCAGATAGTATCGAAAATATGTCGATTGCTGATAGACAAAAACTCTATAACCAAAGTCAGACAAAAACACCATCGAATACACAATCATCATCAGTTGTAAAAGTCATAACAGATCAAAATAATAGAAGTCTCGATATCGGATTTGATCCAAAAACAGAGCAAGAGATATCGACTATGGCTGAAAATCTGGCAAGTGGACTTTCATGTTGATTTGGATGAGGTGGATGTATGAGTTTTCCTATGAACTGGGCTCCACTTGCACCAGGAAGTGCCCCGGTGGTATTCGGGTATCCACTGTGAAGTCTTACTCCAAGTACGGGTCTTCCCATATTTTCTTGACTGACAGGTATACCTGTTTATGGACCATGGGGATGTTTTCCTATACCGTCTATTTATCCTGCTTCACCTATTGGTCTTTCATCTACTTGTAGTTCAAATACACCTAATGCTTGATGATTGCTTGGTACCAAAGATCCAACAAACTTTATTCGCATATTTCTCACCCCAACACTTACCCTCGGTTATGGAACTGCTATATGTTTTTGACCTGCGCAAGTTACCTGAAATCTTCCTCCAAAATGAGTATGGCCACTTGCATCTGGGTGAAACTGTATTGTGGTAACTGGATCACTCCCTATGTGTAAGGATGATGGATCGAGTGCAGATGGTGATGTTACGGGATTTTCATGACTCGGTTCAACGACAGATAGCTGGAATGCAAAAAGCTGTGAAATGAATGCAAATACACTTACTCCAGCTCAAAACTCAAATCTCGTTGATGATATTGTTTCATACCTCAAAGATCCAAAAACTCGAGATCTTACACAGATATACAAGAGTATTTCTGCTCGCGGGTCTCGGACAATTGTTGCTTGACCACTTTTGCGAGTTGGATGAGTGAGTAGTGGTGGTACAGATGTCGGAATTGAGATAGATAGTGCTAAACCTATAACAACAGGTGATATCGTAAAAGTAAAAAATAAGCGAGTTGCCGGTTTTCCTGACTTTATCATGGATTGGCTTCAGAGACAAGGTGATGAGATATCAACTGCACTTTTTACACCTCCAAATCTCACGATTATTCCTCCGACAACTCTCGGTCCAAATGCTCCTTTTGATGGTGTTGATTCTTTCCTTTCAAAATTCAATACAGAGTCAGTGAAACAGGGATATGAGAATATGAAAAATCAAATGAGCAGTGCATCAAGCTCTACTGATGTGACAAAAAATCTTTGATCCAAACTCTGAACGAGTTCTCAAGTGGGTGCCACAACTGATGCTGGGAAATCTGTCCAAAATGCAAAAAATGATTTTGCTGCCTGGTCAAAATGACAAATCCAATCAAATGCCTCCACTATAAATGCAGGTGCTGGGTGACTCAATGCTATGCGAGCTGCCTATAAATTTATCTGAAAAATCCCATTCTTTTCAATTTCTCAAACTCGTATTCCACTCAATATCCCATGGATTCTCCCTCAGGAACTGGATAGATATACTCGAACTCTTGAAGCATATAAAAATGAGTACAATCAAATGATGAATGATTTTTGTGCAAATAAAACTGCCAAAGAATGTGCTGATACAAAGGCATCACTCAATTCTGGATGATTCTTGAGTTCTCTCGAACAAAATCTCAAACGACTCGATGACTGGAAGAATTTCCCTATCAAACTCCAGAAGTATATCACCTGGAAACAACGATATGTAAGCCAACTTCTTTGTTATGTTGATACAATTCAACAATTTTCTGGTGGATGGATAAAATCAAATGGAGTGAGATTTCGAAAATGGGCAGAACTCGTTGTATTGATTCGTGCTATTGCTGATGGGTGGCAACCACTTATTGATATTTTTGCAAATACCAATGCTCAGTGTGGAGTATGTCGAAATGAGCGATACAATGCTCAATACTTCAAATTCAAACTCCTCTCAGCGATTATTCCTTCGTTTCCGATTATTCGTTTTCCGAGATGGCCAAATATCGTACTCAATCTTTCCGATATCAGACTCGCTATGACGATTCGTTTACCAGATTTCCAATTCAACCTTTCTCCAATCCGTCTTCCAAATCTTCCAAATATTGGACTTCCTCGTTCACCAACACTGGGAGTAGGACTTCCGAGCTTTCCTATAATTCCACCTTTGCCTGTCCTTCCAGATCTTCCAGATCTTCCCTCAATTCCAAAAATTGCACTTCCGAATCTTCCTCCTCCGCCAAAACTTCCGAAGATATTTGGTGCTGTCACATCAGCAATTAGTATCTTTAAGCTTATCTCAAAACTGTATTGTTATTATCAAAAAACGACTCTTGTACCTGAGTGGAATGTTGGTGATGTTATTGCACAGAGAACTGAACGAAAGGGGACAAGTCCTATGGATTTCTTGAGTCTCCAATTTCCACAACTCTCTATGCCAACCCTCAAAGCAATAAAAGTGGCAAGTCATGTGAATTTCAATATGCGTTCTGACTTTATCACAGAATATGCGAAAGCAAGTGTAAAACCAGTAAACTCGTTTACAACTGATCTCGGTCGCATTTTGCCGAAGAAAATCTGAGAAGATGTGAATGTGACGATACCAAATAAGGATCAAAAAGTGAAAATAGAGGCATCAGTAGAAGATACTGCCATGAAAAAACTCACAGTTATGCGAGATGACTTTTATAAAAATGCTGATATTTTGCTTGATACTGATACATTTACATCGTTTCTTCGTGAAGAGTACAAAAATAGCTGACTCTATGCTACTCTTGGTACAAAACTTGACCGTTCTTTAGAAGTTGCAAAAATTGAACAAGAAAGTATTACAAAAGATCTTCTTGCGTATAATAATGAAAAATTTAGCACACTCAGAAAGTATCTCAATGCTGAATATGAAAGTACTGCTGTTCTCAAGCAGAAGATAGATCTTCTCATGAAAAAGAATGCAACCCTTGCATCATCTGATATCATTCGATCTGAATTTGTCGCTCTCAGTACTCTTTCTGAGAAATCTTCTTATTTTGCACAAGTATACAATGATAAGTTTGGTGAAGTTCCGTCAATCCATGATATATGAGAAGGTGCGAATCTCCAGAAGCAAGATTCTACTTCGGATATTTCTTTCGCTTCACTTCAAAAGAAACTCGCCGTTCTCGATAGTTCATCTTCTTCGCCTTCCTCATCCTCATCACCTTCGCTTTCTCCTTGATATACTCCAAATTTTCAGTGAATCTATATCCTCACACCAAGTGGCAAGCAGACTCGACTTTTTGATTATATTGATCCACTTCTTTGAGATGAAAAAGCAGAAGCGGTTGATATAGATAAAGATGGTGATTTGGATTATATATTCATCATGGAATGAATCCTCTATATCAAGTATAGTCATGCAAAAGAACCACAAAAAATACAAGATGATACACTTATTATTCGTAATTTATCAGCCTCAGATGAGCTTCCATCAGCTCCAAATTTTTTCCATGAAAATATCAATAATCCAGGAAGTTTAAGTATTACATTTGCGAGTGCGACACCTTCTGAGCGCGAGTGGAGATTGAGTTTTTATGATCGATATAATGAGTGGGATGCTATTGGTCTCGGATCACACGATGTGACTCAAACTCCCGTACGAATTGTTGATATATTTGCTCATGATAATCAAGTATCTTCACAAAATCTGCCATGGATTACTCTTCCCGTATCACGAAGTCTTGAACGAATTTGAGATACAGAGGATTTTACCATGATTGGTCCAAAATTCACTATTCTTACTGGTGCTGTGGATTTTAGTCTCTCTCCTGGCAGAACTCTCTATACGGGGAAAAAAGCACTCAATATTACTTATAGCTCGATAACTTCCAGTGGGAAAATTTCCCTTGCACCATATTCTGGATATCAATTTACCGAAACAACAAAAATATCTCAAGCAGAAGGAATAAGTTTTGTTGTTTGGGATAATACAAACTCTGTTCACTATGCCTATTCTGATTTACTTTTAGGTATGCCACTTTTGCCTGGTACTCAGATAAGTTCTCTCAAATCTACATTTCAGATACAAGATCACAAGCATAATACAACACTCGATGTTCCTGCTAGTACACAATACTTTCTTCGCGATGCTGGACTTCCGGCAGAGAGCTATACTATAGAACTGCCTTATAAAAATGGATACTATAGTGCCAGACTTATGTGACTCGATATCAAAGATGCTCTAGATACGACCGTATCGCTCCTTGCACCACAAGCATCAAGTGATAATAGTGCTCCGGTTATTGATTTTCCATGACTTATAGAGATTCCTGTATATCAAAAACAATCATTCTCACTCAAAGATTTTATATTTGAAACAAATTCATATAGTACGCTTGTCGATCCCGATGTATCAGTTGATCAAAATGGAAATGGCGTATTTGATGATGATTTTGTGTCATCAGGCTCATCAGCGCATATATATTCCACAGATTTTGAAGTTGGTTCTTTTGATACTCTCTGAAAAAAAGAAATGATTCTCAAGGTGACTGATGCCTATGGAAATACGACACTCAAAAATATTACTGTTTCAGTATACTCACCGATTCCTGCTATTTCATCTATTTCTTCGACTGGATGGATTCTTGGATCTCTTCAGGGTGAAAAATTCTTTGGTGAACCTATATCCCTCTTTCGTATTCGAACAGGTACAGATATCGCTCGTATTGGAAGTGGTACTGCTATTATGACAGATGATTCAGGGATATTCTTTAGTGGAAGTTTTTATGATAAAAATGGTATCCTCCTGCGTTCGAAATGAGGTTCGCTTCCTCTTTCTGAGCTCGGTATACCAACAAAAACTGCGTCATGATATACGGTAGGGTTTTCTTTTGCAACGACAAAAGCTCCAATGCATTTTACGGTTGCAGACTCCGATGGAAGTATTCTATATACTCATCAATTTATCCTTCCGAAAACTGTAGCGTTTGGTCGTATTGACTGAGATGGTATGATTGCAAAAAATACTATTGGAATGAGTATTATAGATACTCTCAGGATTGCTGATGCAAATCTCTCTGACCCAAATATTGCCGGAGGGAAGTATATCATTTCAAATACCGACTCTCGTCCTCTTATTGCTATAGCAAAAGATGGGAATATCTATTCTCTTGATACATCACTCACAGTGCGCATTCAAGATAGAGACTGATATCCGCTCTTTGAAATATATAAAAATGATCGAAAAATTATATCACTCTGGTACAAATTTGACTTCTTTTATACACTCAGGTAAATACTTATATTCTTGCTTTTTCGCGCTTTTCCCTATAATCACGGCAAATCAAAAACTTCTCCTGAGATTTCATCTCTCTTACCCTCCTTTTTATGCTTCCTCATGTTACCATAATTGGTCGTCCAAATGTCGGAAAATCGAGCATATTCAATGCTCTTTCCGGACATAAGATTGCCATCGTCTCAGATATCGAGAATACTACTCGTGATATTATTGAATACGCCATAGATGATATCGAGTATGAAATTTCATACACACTTGCTGATAGCGGTGGTATAGTCCAGGCTGATGATGAAACACTCTTATCAGATGTCCGTGAACGAGCAGATCGTGCTATCACATCTTCTGACCTTATACTCTTTGTTCTCGAGTATGATCGTATCACAGAATTTGATGAGTTTATCGTAAAAAAACTCCGTCGTTCAAATAAGCCTGTCATCGTTGTTGCCAATAAGGCAGATAATCCAAAACGCGCGCTTGAAGCCTTTAATCTCCTCGAGCTTGGTCTCGGTGATATTGTCCCTGTGAGTGCTATTCAAAATCGTGGTTTTCGTGATCTCAAGGAAAAAGTTGCTACTGAACTTAAATCTCTCGGGTTTTCCTATGTAAAGCCAGAGCCGATAGATACGATGCTCAAACTTGCTATCATCGGTCGCCCAAATGTCGGAAAATCATCACTCGTCAATGCTATTTCTGGTGAAAGTCGCTCTATTGTGAAGGATTTTCCAGGAACAACGAGAGATGCTATTGATACTATTATCGAGTTTGCTGGACAGGAAATATGTCTCATAGATACTGCTGGTATTCGCCGAGCAGGACGCATTGGTTCTGGAAATATCGAACAGTGGAGTGTGATGCGAGCTGAGAGATCTATCGAACGCGCTGATGTCGTTGCTGTTGTGATAGATGCATTTGAGGGTATTACTCATCAGGATGAGCATATTACTGGAGAGGCTATCAAGGCAAAAGCTGGTATTATCCTCGTTATCAATAAATGGGATAAAGTCCTCGCAAAACCTGGAATAAATACTTCCACTATTCTCGATAGATATATGGTCTATCTTTCCAAGAAATTTGATTTTCTCTCGTATGCTCCGGTCGTTTTTACGAGTGCGATAGAAAATCGTCGTATTGACCTCGTTCTCGAACATGCTCAGAAAATCTATACAGAACGCAGAAAACGAGTGAAGACCGCTGTGTTTAATAAGTTTCTCGAGCAAATCACCTATGATCATGCCCCAACAGGAAATCGAAAGTCTCATAAACCAAAAGTCTACTACGGTTCACAGGTCGATGTCAATCCTCCAAAATTTGTGATTTCTGTAAATAATGCTGATCATTTTCACTTTTCGTATGTTCGCTATATAGAAAACAAAATTCGTGAGTTTTTTGGGTTTGAGTGAACTCCTATCGATATAGAACTCAAGAGTCGTAAAAGTATGTTTAAGTCAAAAGAAAAATGAGGTTCTCGTGAAGATTACTTTACTGAAGATGCTCCAAGTGATGATTCCGATGAATAATAAGCTTCTTAATGTATGAAAATTTCAAATATACTCATTCTATTTTTTTCTGGTATTTGTATTTTGTTTGAACTCTATTTTTGAGTTATTTCTTTTGTATGATTTTTCTTACAAGTCATACTTATATCTTTTGGTATAACTCTTATTATAAAAATATTTCCAGCATATAAATCATACTCATTCGCTACGCTGTTGATTTCAACTTCTCGATATATTCTCCTCGTTTTTGGTGTGAGTCTTGCATTTTTTCTGACACTTATTGTTTATTATAATATTGTTCCAGCAAAACTTTCTCAGATAACACTCTCACAGAGTGGACAATCCGTGGTATTTCTCCAGATGTCGCATATAGCGAGTCCAGAGTTCTATGATATACAGAAAAAAACTATCGATACACTCTCTGCTTCAGGGTATGTATTTCTCATAGAGTGAGTTTGAACTGGAACGAAAAAGAGTGAAGATACGCTCGCTCAGATGTTTGGTTTCAAGTTTACTCCGACTCTCTATTCTCGCATTTCTGACACTATCGGCTTTGCTCCTCAGGATAATTCGTATCTTTTTTCAGGAGTTCCTCTAAAACAACGAGTTTCTGTCGATATTTCTCTCGATGATATTGTACACCTAGCATCCTGATCTACTCTGACTCCCCAGGCATCAGTGATAGATATAGAAAAAGAACTCGAAAATATCACTGCACTCGGTGAACATGACAAGCTTTTCTTGCACTTTATCAGTCGTGCATTTTTTCAGTGGGCACTTCTCCAGTCAGATACTCTCGAAAAAGATATGTTTTGAGATTCAGCACTTTTTGATGTGATTCTCCATACGCGAAATCAGAAAATCATCGACTACATAGAAAAACACCCAAATCAAAAAATTGCCGTCGTCTATGGGGCTCTCCATTTCTCATGAGTATATGACACACTTCATGCAAAAAATCCTCTCTGGAAAATTGTGTCTTATCCTTCATTTTCTGTATACTGAGATTCTCCATTTTCTCATAAGTAATATATTTTTCTGAGTATTCTTTCTTGAGGAAATTTCCTTATGAATTCCTTTTGATTTTCGTCCCCCTTTTGATATACTCATTTGGCTTTATAACTTGTTCTTTTTTCATGTCCAAAAAAACTCCACCAAAAACTCCAAAAAAACTCCCAAAAATCCCTGGAATGCCCAAGGATGCAAGTATAAAAGTGATAGAAATCACTCCAAAAACTTTTCTTATTCCTGTTCTTGTCATCACTCTTTTATGGGCTATTTATAGTACTTGGGCAAATCAAACTGGTGAGAAAATCACTTATAATGATGATGCCTGACTCAATCAAATATCAGCACAGTATGCATCTGGTATTTATGAAGAAATTGTCGTTACAGATAATCAGATACAAGCCAAAAAACACTCCAAAGAAAATATCGTGAATGGAAAAAAAGTCGTTTCTCGTGATATAGATCGTACCAATCTCCCAGTAAATCTCGAGATTACTGATGTTGGTTTTTCAGATCCAAAAAATCCTACTAAAGTGACTATTGAATCAAATTCTTGGTCAAAGATGCTCTGGGATTCTATTCCGAGCCTTATAGGAATCGTACTCTTCGTTATCTTGCTTATATTTATGATGGGTCGTATGGGTGGTGGTAGCATGGGTGGTCCTATGGCTTTTATCAAGAGTCGAGCACGAATGTATGATCCTGAAAATGATGAAAAAATAACTTTTGCTGATGTTGCTGGTGCAGCAGAGGAAAAATCAGATCTCGAAGAAATTGTCGATTTTCTCAAAAATCCATCAAAGTATAAAGATCTCGGCGCAAAAATCCCTCGTGGAATACTGCTTCAGTGACCTCCTGGAACAGGGAAAACACTCCTTGCTCGTGCCGTAGCATGAGAAGCATGAGTACCATTTTTCTCTATATCTGGTTCTGAGTTTGTCGAGATGTTTGTCGGTGTTGGAGCTGCTCGTGTGAGAGATCTTTTCAAAGATGCTCGTGAACATGCACCATCAATTATCTTTATCGATGAGATAGATGCTATCGGAAAAAAACGATCTCCTGGTATCGGTGGGGGTCATGATGAAAGAGAACAAACTCTCAACCAAATCCTCACGGAAATGGATGGCTTTGATAATGAAACCAATGTCATCGTCATGGCAGCAACAAATCGTGCGGATGTCCTCGATAAGGCACTCCTACGACCAGGTCGATTTGATCGAAAGGTGACTATCCATCTCCCGACACTCGAAGATCGTAAAAAAATCCTCGAAGTCCACGCAAAGGGAAAGCCATTTGCAGATGATGTAAACTGGGATAAAATCGCTGGTATCACTATAGGATTTTCTGGTGCTGAACTCGGAAATCTCCTTAACGAATCAGCAATTCTCGCTGGTAAGAAAAGTGCGAAAAGTATAACTCAAGCAATGCTCCAACAATCGATAGAAAAAGTCGTGATGGGAAATGAGAAAAAATCTCTCCGTATGACTGATCATGAAAAGAAACTCACTGCTATCCATGAAATCGGACATGCTATCGTGGGGAAGATGCTCCCACATACAGACCCAGTACACAAGATATCTATCCTCCCTCGTGGTGGTGCTGGTGGTGTCACATGGTTTCTCCCAGAAAAGGATAGAACCTATACATCAAAGGCAAAATACCTCGATGAACTCGCGACACTCTATGGTGGTCGTGTGGCCGAGGAAGTATTTTTCGGGACTGAGTATATCACAACTGGTGCCAGCTCGGATATTGAGCGAGCAACAGAGATAGCGCGAGCTATGGTGATGCGGTTTGGTTTTGATGCAGATATTGGTCCTGAGAATCTCGCTCCAGATATGAGTGAAGGGAACTATCTCGGAGGTCAGACAAATGCAAAGGTCATATCAGATAAGACCCAGGATCTCATCGATATAAAGGTGCGAAAACTCCTCCTCGATGCCTACGCTCTCGCGAAGAAGATTATCACAGAAAATCATGCCCTCCATCAGAAACTCGCAGACGCACTCCTCGCCCAAGAAGAGATGCTCCAAGAAGAGTTCGATGCATTCTTCGACGGTGTAGCTGGTGTTCCAAAGAAGGTGAGCATGTAAGTAACTTAATTTATGAAAAATCCACTTACAGTAATTGATTTCTTCTGCTGAGCAGGATGATTTTCTGAATGATTCCGTCAACAATGATTCAAGATTGTTCGAGGGATTGATAACTGGCAACCTGCAATAGATACGCATAATCTGAATCATGGACTCAACGATTCAATAAAGAGTGTTCTCGATTTTTGGTCCGAAGATACCGGAGATGTTACAGAAATAGAAAAGCTTGAGGATACGGATTGTATTGTTGGTAGTCCTCCATGCGTTTCATTTTCATCATCAAATAAATCCTGAAAAGCAGATAAGACTCTCTGAATAAAGCTCATAGAAGCTTATCTGCGAGTTATTGCTGTAAAAAAACATAAACCATGATCAAAACTAAAAGTTTGGTATATGGAGAATGTTCCTAATTCACAGAAATACACAGAAGAAGAATATACATTTGAGAGCTTGAATCTATCAAAATGGGCAGAAAGTATCTGATTAAATCCATCAGATAGAGCTTTGAAAGTTCAAAAAAAATGAAAAGTACTTAACTCGTGAGATTATTGAGCGCCTCAGAGTAGACAGAGATTTATCTGTGGTGAATGGTGTGCAACATGAGATTTTCTCGAACCAGAGAAAACACATGAAAATAATCATGTAACACTTTGATATATTCTTGATAGGCTTCCAAAACCAAACCTCACTCAAGATGAGGTACTTCAGAGTCAATATATCGATCCAAATTATCAGAATCTCATAATTCCATGAAAAGCCCTGACAGACCATTTCTATGATACCTGACTTTACAAGATAGAGTGGTATGATGCGAGGTATCTCAAGGAAAATCACCCCTATATGGGCAAGATGTCCTTCCCTGAAAATAGAAATAAACCATGTAGAACTATCATGGCGACCCGTTCAGCAAAAACAAGAGAATCACTCATACTCAAATCAGAGTATAATAGAAAATGAAATGGTGAATACCGACTTCCTACCATTCGTGAAATTGCTTCACTTATGGGATTTCCTATAACTTATCAATTCACTGGTTCAGAATGAACAAAGTGGAGACAAGTTTGAAATGCTGTATCTCCTCATCTCAGTGCAGCACTAGCAAAAGCTATAAGAACTCAAATGGGAATCAAAAACTCAACACCTGATTTTTCGAGCCTTGGTGGTTTACATGAAAAGGTAGAAGAAAAGCTTAATACCTTTCAAGAATCACCCCTCGATAAGCCAAAAAAGAGAATGAAAGATGCAAAATTCCGCAGACATCCAATCAAGTCATGAAATATGACTGTGGAACTCATGAATCATCTCGAAGAAAAGAAAGATGAGAAACCAGGAAAGAATTGGTATATCAAACTCTACTTCTGAACAGGAGAATGACATAAGACTCAGATAATTACAAAGAAAAACTTTGTACATATAGAGATATTTCTTGATAAAAATATTCCAGAATTTAATAATTTTAAAATTGACTTTGAGGAGAAGTTTGCTACCATGCTTGGGATTACAAAAAAAGAACTTCAAAAGAACTATGAAGAGGATATTAGTATTAGTAATGATAAAAACCCTCTCTTAATAGTAGAAAATATTGGGAAAATGATATTAGAAAGACAAGAAAAAGATATAATCGTGAATATAAAAATGATTATGAAAAATGAGGTTTCTGTCTGACAGTTATATGCTATATATTGTTTCAGTAGAATTGTATTTTAATCTTTCCTGGATATGTATAACAAATATGAAATCTTACTAAATATTTTGGATAAAATTTCTTTAGAGGCACCTCTTGAAAATAAATTTTATAGACCCAGTGAAAGTGATTATAACTTCCTAGAAAAAAAGAACCAAGCTAGATCTAGAGCTTTAATACACCTCTATTTAAAGGTTAAGTTTTGACTACTTGATTTTAAAGATAGAGAAAAGTTTGTAACAGATGGTGCCCAAGATGGATGAATAGACTGATATTATATAGATACTGAAAATAAAAAAATTTATATCATCCAAGCAAAATTTAGGACAAGTGTTAAAAACTTTGAAGAAAAAGAGATAGATTACGATGAATTGTTATGCATGGATATTAATTTAATAAGACAGTGAAAAGAAAAGAATGAAGAAGGTATAGATTATAATTGAAAGATAAAAGGATTTCAAAGAGAAATTTCATTAATTCAAAACCCCTGAGTATATGAATATGTTATCGTAATCTTAGCAAATATATGAGATCGCATAGAAGATTCAAGTTTAAAAAAGTTAACGGATTGATTCAATAATATCTTGAGATTTAATTATGATAAGGTTTATTCTGAGTTGGTATTTCCAATGGTGAATTGAACTTACTTTAATAGTGATAAATTGAGACTTAACATAAATTTAACTAATGTCAAATCTTGAGCATCTAATATTAATTATGCTCTTCAAATCAATAATAGTTCAATCGGGGTTAGGGTATTCTATGTTCCTACAGAAGAAGTAGCAAAAATATTACTGAAATATAAAAATTCAATACTAACTTATAATCCTAGGTCATACTTAGATATGAGATCTTGACATGTGAATTATGAAATCTACAATTCAATTGTTGAAAGTAAAAATAATGAATTTTCTCTTTATAATAATTGAATTACCCTATTAGCCAATGAGGTTACTTATACTGATAGTAGCTGAATAGATAATATTTGAGTTGTACACATAGTAAATCCCCAAATACTAAATTGATGACAGACCTCATACACACTTAGCTTGATTTACGAGAAGGTATTACAAGGAAAATTACCTAAAGACATTTTCAATTGAAAAGACGTTTTACTAAAGATAATTAAAATTGAAGATTTCTCAACAAACTGAGATATTATTGAAAAAATCTCAAGAGCAACAAATAATCAATCTTTTGTTACAGACTCGGATAGAAAATCAAATGATTCTATTCAATTGGATTTACAAAAAAAGATATATGAGAAATATTGATTGTTTTACGAGAGGAAGATTTGAGAATTTTGAGATTGAATAAAGGAGAAGTATATAGATAGAGATATAGTTTTAAAAAGAGATATTTTCTTAAAAATGTCTTTGTGTGCTCAATTCCCAAGTAACTATATTTGAGATTCTGAAATTGATTTTAAAAACCCTAAAAATACAACAGAAAGTTGGTTATTCTCTAAGGAAATATTTAGTAATATTTTAGGTTCTTCCAGTTTTAGTCTAGAGAAAGCAATGTATAATTATTTTATTTTTCTAGAAATAAAACGTCTAAAGAAAGAACAAAGAGAGGATTCAAAAGATAAAGATTGATTCCAAAAGTATGGAAATGCCTTAAGATATTGAGAACTAGCGTTAATTATGGTAAATGGTTTCTTGAATTATAAAAAGAATTTTTCTTTAGACAATATAAGAACAGACTTTCTAAAGACTTTATGAAAGTGGAAAGATTTTGATAACTATGTTAAGATACAAGAAACAAATATTAATTACTTTAACCAGGAAACAAGTGAGAATAATTTTTATTGATATTATAAAAGTCAAAACTTACTAGCTGACTTGAGGGAGTATTTTTCTAAGACCCCTTAAATATATTATTCAAGTACTTGAAGATGAATACATGCAGTCTGAAGATATAGAGTGACTACTTTCTGAGGAATACGATATAGCATCCGCAAATATAGAATATATGACAGTTTCGAGTTTACATATCGAAACTCTTGGATAATATTTTCCTATGCAAACTATTTACTATTGAAGAAATCCTGGATTCAAGATACCAACAAAGACCCTACCTCCAGCTTTGATGCGGGATTTGAGTGCTTTCGTCGAGAGTGAGAGTACAGATAGAGAGGCTCGAGCGATGGAACTCGCAGAACTCTACGGTTTTTCCGTACATGATATACTCGCTGAACTCGATAAACTCAGATACCAATAAACTATGCAAACTTGGCTCATGAAATCAGAACCGACAGAGTACTCGATAGATCACCTCGCACGAGATGGTCGCTCGAGTTGGTTCGGCGTACGCAACTACCAGGCTCGCAACTCTATGCGAGATATGATGCGAATAGGTGATAGAGCTCTATTTTATCACTCATCATGTCCAGTTCCTGGAATATATGGACTTGCTGAGGTGGTATCACTTCCACATACTGATGAGACACAGTTTATCGTAGGTGACAAGCACTATGATCCAAAGTCTACTCGCGAAGCACCGATATGGCACTGTGTGGATGTCTGATTCGTAGAGAAGCTTAGCGTACCAATCACGCTCGCAGATATACGAGGAATAAAATGACTTGAGTCTATGAAAATCCTCCAAAAGGGAAATCGTCTCTCGATAACTCCTATCACAGAAGAGGAATACGAGATACTCAGCTCTATGCTTCGATAATTTCTTTGAGTATTTTTTGTGCTTCTTTTTTCTCGAAAGCTCCAAATTGTGCCTTGTTTCCTACTTGTACCTGAGCATTCACAGCAATATATGGTTTTCCGTCCTTGGAGAGCCATTTTTTGTGTACTGGGCGGACAGAGAGTTCGAGAGCATAGTGCGTCCGAAAATATTCTTGAACATATTTTCTCGTATCCCTCGTGAGCCCTGGCGCGAGGATAAAAGGTACATATTGTTCGCTTATTGTAGGGCTATAGTAGATCTTGTGGTCTTCATGAAGTATGACGATAATGCTCGCATCTGGAAGAGGGAAAGAGAGAGTCTTTTTTTCTTCTTTTGGTTCAAGAGAACCACGACTTGTATAGAACGCACTTTCTCTAAATATATAGTTATCCCAGTTGATATTTTCTGGATTTTTGAGATCTATCGTACTTGCGAAGTCCATGAGGGCATTGTTGATAGCTCGTATAGAGTCTTTTTCTGTTCATACTGTTTTTATATAGTCACGGAGATTTTTTTCTATTTTTTCTTTTTCTTCTTCCGTGAGTTTTGTGTTTTTTGTGCCATTATAGTAGCGGGCGAAGACTTTTTCGAGATTGGTATCCCATGCGAGATATGGTTCTCCATATCCAAATGCGAGTATCGCTGATGAAGTGTATCATCATACCCCTGGGAGTTTACTCAGGAGTTTTTTTTCTCGAGGAAATACACCATCGTATTCAGAGCTGACGATCGATGCAGTTTTGAGTATATTTCTCGCTCGAGAATAGTATCCCATTCATTGGTAATATGGGAAAAACTCATCATAGCTTGCTCGTGCGAGAGAGTGAATCGTGGGATATGTTTCTAGGATTCTCTGAAAATAGGGAATTACTCGATCTACTTGGGTTTGTTGGAGGAGTATTTCCGACAGCCAGACGCGATATCCTCTTTCGGTGTCATGGCGAGAATAGTCTCTCCATGGGAGGTGATGACGACCGTTTTTTTTATACCAGTCTATGAGTATATCCCAGGGAAATGATGGAAGTATTTTTGTATGCATAAATAAAATATAATCATTTTTCTTTTTTTTGCGAAAAAATTCTCTTTCTGTTTTCTGATTTTTCATTTCTTCACTCATTCCGGAACATTATAGTGAGATTTTTTCAAAATAATAAACCCATAACAATCCTCATTCGTTTCAAAAAGAAAAATCAAAATATCCTTATATGCTTTTTGTAAAGAGATTTCTATCGATTCATTTTTGTCTACAAAACACAATATTTTGTGTTGCAAGTGGTGTGTAAAATACTATAATTATGCAGAATTCATTATTTTTTTCTATGAAAATCACTTCTCGTATCTTCCTGGTGCTTTTCGCACTTTTATCTGTTGTATGACTCGGATATTATGCATTTGTGTTGACTATACAGACACTTACGACTCCATTTGTAGCTCAGGAAAAACAAACGGGTACGACTTTTCGTTTTGTCCTCGGAAAGCCGACACTGATTTTTGGAAATTATGATATGGACATATTTGATACTGGAGCGATGATTGATGCACTTTCCCTCAATGGAAAACCTTTTAATCCGACACTTTCTGGCGAGTGATATATGAGTGTGAGCGGTGAATATGTCGAGATTGGTGCAAATAATACAAAGGAAGGAGATGTTATCCGACTCGACTCAAGCATATATAATCAAAAGAAAACAAAGCCATACCGTATTCCATCTGATTTTTCGATGAAAGTCACAAATCAGCCAAAAGAATTTTATATACAAAGTTCTGGCCTCCCACGAGAAAAAAACTATACTGTCACCCTCGGTGGATATGACGGTGCTGCACCTGAGTCTGTTCGTTTTTATGCACACACAAGCACGAAGAAAAACTGTTACATAGCAGATGCATGGGATTCTCGCGAATTTCGACCTCTTCGTGCAAAGACAATCCAGACATATGCAGTGACTCCTCAGATTCAAGAATCAAAGATACGCCTTGATTATGATGAAAATGCTGCAAGACTCTGTATCATAGCAGGAATAGGAGGTGATTTTTATACTGTTGAGGATAGACGACTTGATCCATTTACTGCTACAGGAGTTCTCGCTGAAGCGATATCTCCAGAATATGACATGAAAAGCCGTCTCGAAATGAGATTTTCATCTGATATATATGCTGATACTGGTGTCATCTATAGTCCAGAATATATAGAAAACCGTCGTCAGGCAAAGCTCGATTTTCTCTCTCATCTCTCCATCACTCCGAGTGTTCCTCTGACGGTCGACATGGTGAGTCTCTCTCCAGATCGTGCGAGTATAGTACTTCCTCTCGATGAATGAAAAAAATATAGTATCACACTCGATAAAGTCTCTGATATCTATGGACGCCATACTTCTCTGAATTTTTCAGTAACTCCTAAAAAAGAACCATTTCTTTCTCTCTGACTCAAGAATCGTAGCACTATGTTTCGTCTCGGTGAATCCATTGATGCAAAACTCTACTTCCTCAAACCAAAAAAACAAGCCTATACGCTCAAACTCTGTCGTATATCCCTCGAATGATATGCGAAAACAGAACGCATCATCGCTGAAGAGAAAAAACAATATACTGATGCTCTCTATGCACTTCTCGAATCAAAAGATACTTCGGATTGTGTAAAAAAAGATATCACGGTGACAGGAACTGGTTCATTTTCATCATTTGATGTTCGTGATTTTCTCCCGTCAAAAACTATAAATCCTGGATTCTATATTCTCGCATTTCGTGATAAAGAGGATGTTACTGGTTTTGATCGTTTTGTGAGCCCACGAGTATTTTCTGTCATAGATAGTCAGGTAACTATGAAGATCGATGCGAGTGGAAAAATGGCGTTTCTCATCACGGACATCCGTACTGGTAAGCCCCTCGCAAATCAAAATATTCGAGTGATGAAAAATATATCAAAAACCTACAGTGAAAAGTGGGATGAAAAGAAGCAGCAATATATCACAGAATACCTTCCACTTTCGACGACAGCCTTTGCTACTGGTATGAGTCTCTGATTGACAGATGTATGAGGTTTTCTTTCAGCAAAAAAAGAAACTCTCATAGAAAATGATTATGCAAGTCCATATGGACTTTCTACAGAGAGTTCGTGGGAAGAATATGAGTGACAATATAGCTCTTTTCTTGCTGTAGCAGAAGGTCAGTGACATTTTTCATATGTTGTCAGTACTTGGAATGACGGGATTACTGGATGGAATTTTGGACTTAAGGATTCTGATTATTCATATTTTACTCGGCCTCTCTATAGTGCCTATATTCATACTGATAGAAAACTCTATCTCCCATGAGAACAAGTTTTTTTCCATGCTATTATTCGTAAAAATGAGAATTCTCTCACTCTCCCAGCAAATGAGAAATTTACCCTTCAGGTATCAGATAGCAATGGCGCGGTCGTTTCTACTACTACTCTTGAGCCAAATGAATTTGGTACAATCTCTACAGACTATCTCCTTCCAAAAGATGCACCACTCTGAAGTTATACTGTATCTCTTTCGCCATTTGACTCGAGTCTCGGGTATATCGATAATTCTTATACGCAATTTCAGGTAGAGGTTTTTAAAAATCCGACTTTTACTGCTCTAGTATCTCTCCAGAGTCCTGATGTCGAAAAAAATATCATCCGAAATCTCCGAAAAAATCCGAATGTAGATCCAAATATGCCGTGGTATACATCAGTATATGAGGGGACTTTTTCTCTCGAGTGAATCGTAAAAGCAAAGTACTATAATGGTGCACAAATACGATGAGTACCATTTCGTTATCGTGTCTATCGAGCTCCACACTATGATGACTCATATTGGAATGATTGTTTTTGGTGATGCTATTGGGAACCATCTCCTGAGTTTTATACAGAGTGAACTGGATCAATTGATACTGATGGATTTTGATTCTTTCGTGTACCTGTAGCATTTTCTTCAATCTATTCAGACTATACTTATACTGCTGAAATCATGATAGAAGATCCCCTTTCTCATGAGCAAGTGACAACACCAGCCACACTCCTCGTAAAGCTCCCTGCAGAATACAAGGAATTTGTTTATGATAATCCACTCCTTTTTGTTCCTGAGAGAAAGATACTTGTTCCATGAGAAAATATTGTTGGTAAAATACAACCACAATATGGAAAACTTGATGCCGATCTCATCTGAAAATACCGATATGAGCTTGTTCATCGTGTATTTCAGAGCGTACGAGTCGATGATCTCAGACTCGAGCAAGTAGAAATACCGACAACGAGTGATACTATCGTAGCGACTGGAGTTCTTTCGACAGAAAAATTTACTCTCCAAACAAAATGACTCCCCCCATGAGAGTATCATGTTCGTCTCATTCCTATCACACAAAACGATATTGTTCCACCTGATTCAAGTATTTCAGATGCGCTTGTATATGTCGCAGATACTCGTGCCAAGATTTCTGAAACAGTTCGTGTCATTCCAGAAAAAACAGTCTATCATATGGGTGAAAAGGCTCGAGTGATGATAACAACTCCATTCACAGGAGGTTTCCTCTATATCACGCGTGAACGAGGATGAGTGATAGATCATGAGTATGTTGCATCTTCTGGAAGCACTCTTATCCGTGAGTATCCTATAGATGATACTATGATTCCAAATATTTACATCTGAGTGGTAGCTTTTCCAGCAACGAATAAACCACTTCAAAAAAATTACTCTGTAGGGTATGGTGAGATTGTGACTGATATGGCTGATAAAAAATGATCTCTTTCTATCACTCCAAGTAAAGAAACATATACAAATCGTGAAACAGCAAATATATGACTGACACTTACTGACCGTGCTGGAAATCCTCTCGAATGAGAAGTAGCTGTTATGGTTGTTGATGAAAGTCTTATTCGTCTTCTTGGAAATATCGATCTTGATATTATCCCGAAATTTTACCAGAAATTTCCATTTACGATGAAAACAGCACTCACTGCCATTGGTATGGAGCGGAATCGTTTTCTTTCTCGAAAATGAGCAAATGGATGAAGTGGTGATAAAGGGGGAGGGTGAGTCGAAATTGCCTCCCGTATGCTTTTCAAAAATACTGCATACTATAATCCATCTATTCGTACTGGAAAAGATGGAAAAGCGAAAGTATCATTCATAACTCCTGACAATACTACAGAGTATCGTGTTATTGCTATTGGACAGACGAAGAATTCAGTTTTTGCCGTGAGTGAAAAAACTATAGCAGTGCATAGGGAATACACTCTCGACACACATGCACCGATGATTCTCAGGGCTTGAGATACGACAAAACTCACAGTATCTGCTTTTAATGCAACAAAAAAGATTACAAGCGCAACTCTGACATTTCAAATTTGAACTGGCTCATCACTTCAGAAACAAGAGAGAACTTTGATTCTTTGAGCTTTAGAGTCAAAATCCGTTGATTTTCCATTTACTGTGCCAACTTCATGGACAGGTGACACACTCTATAGTGTCACACTCAAACAAGAAAAAACAATACTTGATAGTATCGCCAAAACCATACGAATTGCTCCTATTCCAAGACTTTGAAAGGTTGAGAGAATATTTGGGTCATTTACTGGAAATATACTCTCTCTCAAACTTCCAAAACTTTCATCTCTTTCTGACCCAAAACTTTCATCCCTTCAGATACAATTTTCTCGTTCTCTTTTTACAAATCCAGAATCACTCATTCGTTCTCTCATTTCATATCCATATGGTTGTATAGAGCAAACTATCGGAAGTACTCTCCCAAATGCAATTGCTCTGAAATTTTCAGATATTTTCGGTATCTCTCTCGATGCAAAGCAAGCCCGTGAAAACCTCGCACAGGGAGTACAAAAAATACTGCGAATGCAATATATGGGATGATGGAAATATTGGGAAAATGATACTGATGTTAATGCTCATGTTACGCCATATGTTTTGCGTATGCTCCTTGCATTCCGTTCACTTTCTGTAGATATACCACAGGCATCCATCGATGCAGGAGTACAGTATCTCTCTGATCTTGTAGATTTTCAGGGTGCGACACTTTTTGAAAATGATCCTGATTTCCGAGTAGAAGTATTTTTTACTCTTGCACAACTCTCAAATAAGAAGGCTGAAAGTATGCTTGCATCAATTGATCCAAAAAAACTCTCTCGACATGGGTACCTTGCGTACGCATATGGTCTCTCTTTTCTTGGAAAACTCACTCCTGAAAATGAAAAATACCTGTCACTCCTGATGAGCGCACCACAAAAATCCTCATATTGGTATTGGGATGATGACGCTGATAGGGCAATATATGCACAATTTCTTCTTCGGACAGGGAAAAAGGATGAAGCATTTGCTCTTCTTTCCTCACTTGCTCGCACGATTGATATAGGTTCGTACTTTGTACCAACGCAAACAAAGCTCCAAATCCTTTTAGCACTTTTACGATATAATGAACTTTCCCCATCTTCGCATGGAGATATACTTGTACACCTGAGATCTGGTGTGATTGCTTGAGATATTTCGCTTTCTGCTGGAAAACAAAATCTCGGAATCTCCTATCCAAGAGAAAAATTTGATCCAACAATCGAGTTCACTCGAGAAGGGAGCTGAACGCTCTTTTATGAGATACTTTCACACTCTATCCCAAAAGACATTTATGCTGCACCTGAGGAATCTTCTGGTATGACACTGACTCGTGAGTTTGCTTCTGTGAATGAATCTCGTGGTATAGATGAAAATGGGCATTTTGTATCGGTCACTCCCATGAAAGATAGAATATTTCATCAGTGAAAGCTGTATCAGGTGAAGCTCACCCTGACCCCATCCACTACAGAAAGCCGACTCAGATACTATCTGACTCTTGAGGACTTTTTTCCTGGTGCATGGCGACCGATTGCATCCAGGTTCAAAACGGAAAGTGTATTTACTCAGGTTACAGGTGACTATTGGTCTCATACCGAAACAAAAGATGATAGACTTCTCGCAACTATGGATACAGTATATTCTGCAGAACCTCGTATATATACCTACTATTTCCGTCCTGAGTATCTCTGAACCTATCTCCTCCCACCAGCAATAGCATACTATATGTATGAACGAGATATATATGCAATTGGTAAGTATGAGGAAATTACCATCCAACAATAATTTTATTCTTTTTCTTTTTTTCTATGAAGTGTCCAAAGTGTAAGAATCTCGATACAAAGGTGATTGACTCTCGTGCTACAGAGGATGGAAAAGCTATCCGTCGTCGTCGTGAGTGCGAAAAATGTGGTGCTCGATTTACGACATTTGAGCGACTCGAATTCGTCTCATTTATGGTGACAAAATCTTCTGGAGAAAGTGAGCCATATGATCGAGCAAAGGTCATGAATTCTATGCTCAAGGCTCTGACAAAACGAGACTATAATCCAGAGAAACTCGAAAATACTATCAATGCTCTCGAAAATGAATGGGCACAAAATAAGCAGGGAATTACCTCGAAACGCATCGGTCGTGATATACTCCGTCGTATTCGTGATCTTGATGAAGTAGCATTTCTCCGATATGCATCTATCTATCATAATCATGAAAATGTAAAAGGGTTTATAAGATTTATCGAAGATGAACTCGGATAATCTCATGGATTCTACTATTACTATCATCCCACTCGCGACGACTCATCTTCATGCTCCATATATTTCCTATGAGATGATTGAAGTACTTCAAAAGGTAAAATGAGAATGAAAAAAATCTCTCCTCTTTTATAGTAGACGATGAAATGCACGAGCGTGGATTTGCCAGGATTGTGGGAATTTTGAAAAATGTCCTCACTGTGATATTGCACTTGCATACCATACGGAACCAAGGAAGCATCTTGTATGTCATATCTGTAATTATAAAACCCCACTTCATACATCTTGTCCAAAGTGTTCGTGAAATACGATTGTCTGAGTATGAACGGGAATCGGAAAAATTGAATCAGATTTAAAAAATATACTTGGGTGAGTATATAGTATTTTGCGAATTGATTCTGATGTGTGAAAAAAATATAAAGATTTTTTTGATGCAATAGATATACATGATATTATTCTCGGAACAAATATGGCTTCACTTATTTCTCATAGAGATATTGGTGCTGTATTTTTTCTCTCCTTTGAGATGAACCTGTCTCTTCCAGAATATGATATGGAGGAACGGATTTTTTCGGAGATTTCCTACTATAAAAAACAAAATATTCCAATCTATATACAAACTTACTCTCCAGAACACCCACTCCTTCATGAGATTGTTTTTTGAAATCAAAAATCTTTTTTCAAGAACCTCGTTTCTGAACGAAAATCTTTTCTCTATCCCCCATTTTCAGAAATGCTTATCATCCGTGTTCATGAAAGAGAAAAAACACAGGTAAAAAAACTTATCGAACATCTTGTACGAAAGATTTCTCTTATAAAAGAAGATTCGACATTTCTCGCTTTTGATCAAGATATGCTCGAAAAGCACGGAGAAAAATATATCCAGAAAATCGTACTCAAATCAAAAAACCTCTCCTATATACTTCCACATATTGAAACTGAGTGCATGAGACATCGTTCGATTACACTCGAATGGGCATAATCCTAGATATTTATCGCATCCTTTCTTTTGATACTCCAAATAAGTACACCAATAATTCCCATACCAAATATTATAAAAAATCCTCTATAATCAAGTAATCCAAGTATCAGTCCTCCGAGTATCAATCACACTACATTTGCGAGATTTTGGAGTATTTTCATCGGTCCTGCTGATGCATTTGAGTCAATTTCCTTGAGATTCATTGTTTCTGCATAGATTTTATTATACGCATCGAGAAATCAGTTTTGTCAGAGTGACATGCCACAAGCATAACCAATGCTATTGATAAGTGCACATATCATAATGACGAGACCACTACTATTTGCAAATATACCCATACAGATGAGAGAGAGTCCAGAAAGTCATAGTCCCACAAAAGCGACACTTTTGACTCATACTTTTTGAGCTATTTTTCCCACAAGTTCCTGAAGTCATAATGCTGGTATTGCTATCACTGCCAAAAGAATATAGCTCCATCCAGATTTTACTTTATCGAGAAAATCTATGAGAAATGTAGATGCAAATGTATCCCAGAATCCAAAAATAAGAACAAGAGACATAGTCCAATATATGATGATATATATTGGCATATGAGAAAGTATTTTATATATAATTTTTGCTGTACTGATTGTTTCAGATATGAGCTCTTTCCATTTAAAATTACTTTCTACTTTTTGCTTTGGTTTGAGAAATATATATTTTGTTTGTGAGAGAACTCTTTCGAGATCAATAGCAGATATTTTCTCTGAAATATATTCTTTCACATTATCTTTGTTTATTTTCGTCACAGCAATCGTAAAGGATGCTATATCTTTTGCTTCTATACTTTCATTTTCATTATCAAAGAATCTGATAGTAAAGGCTATGAATCAAGTGATAATCATTCAGAGCATGATAACTGCAAATGTCGGATTAACTGAAAGTATGATTCACGAGAGTACGAGTCCAAAGAGTGATCCAAGTCCATAAGTGATATTATTTCTTGCGAGTATTGTATTATATTCTCCGGGACTTGCATGCGAGAGTATATATCCATAGGTTGATATATCATTTATTTCTTTTGTGAGCCCATAGCATATTGATGCTATTATTATCAAAATCCAGTTGAGTGCATTTCAAAAAAACCAGTCAAGTATTGAACTAAATCCATTTGGCACGACCACTTTACTCACATCACCGATGACATGAAAAAAATTGTAGATAAAACTAAAAAATATTCCTGTTGCGATGAGTTGAGATATTCCTCATATGATAAAGAGTTTTTTCGTCGAGAAATATCGTTGAATTATCCCGACAGGTATATCGAGGAAAAAAGCTATAGCGTTCGCTATACCGAGAAATACCCCCACAAGTGCGACACTCTTGAGTTGAAATGTAAAGAAAAATACCACAGAGAAGTGAAATATCATCCAAACAAATCACTGAAATGCATTTGTGATATAAAAATTTTTTAATCTATTTCATCAAAGTTTTGTATCCGCAGTAATGATAATGGGATTTTGATTTCATTCATTTTGTGATGAGAGAGTGGATTCTTCCGTATTCATATGATAAACCTATTATTATATAAAACAGTGTACCAAATCTCTCTTTTTCGAGCAACTCTTTCAGTATATTTTCACTTGAGTTTCTTCACAAAAAATGCGAAATAAAAATCCCAGCACTATTTATGCTGGGATTCTGCTTACTTCTTTGATTTTTTTGAGTTTTTGTAGTTGCTCATAGGCAACTGTTGATTCGAGTTCTTTTCGGATTTCGCGTTGCTTACTTTGCTTATACTCTTCTCGTTCTTGTTGTCTGATGATAGCTTCATCAAGGAGTGTATTTGCTTGTTTGAGAGTTTCTATGAGTTCTATTCTTTGTTCTTCATCGAGTCTTTTTCGTGCTTCTATAATCTTAAGAGAGTATTCATCCCAGTTATCGAGGATTTCTTGTTGTCTACGAAGTGAGAGTGCGTTGAAAATCACTAAAATATTATGCTTATCTGCATCACTGATGGGAGTTCGTTCGAGAAGAATCTGGAGCCGGAAATTCTTCATAGACTGTAAAGGAAAATAACGGACAAAAAAACCCGAGATATATCGGGATTGATTATATAGATTTATGCTACTCGTGCAAGAATTTGTGTAGAGAACGCCTTATTTTGTGCTTCAATGAGCTCAATCTGTGAATGAATGAGATAATATATTCAATATTCTACCTGTGTTCTTCATTCATTCTCCATTTGAGCAAGATTCGCACGAAGTTTACTTGCATCAGCTATAATTGTTGTATCTTTTTTTGCCCATGCAAGAGTAAGTAACTCATTCAACGCATTTACAACTTTTCCAATTTCCACTTGGGATGGAGTAGTTATATCTGCTTGTATTGGGTATGATTGTTCGCTAGGACTTGTTCGCATAAAATGAAACTTATATATGAAGAAATGGTATCATATTTTTATATGAAAGGCAAATCTTTGTAAAAATTTGCAGGATTATGCAGAAAAAATTTCAAAAAGCAAGAGATTTTGTAACTGAATTGTTACACTTCATACCTGATAGCGTCTATCATCTTTTTTGCGTGTTCTGGTATTTCTTTTGGCATTTTTGCATCCACGATGACAAACATATCACCCGTTTTTCCATCAGAACTTCTTCATTTTCCGGTGATTTTAAACTTTGTTCCAGGTTTTGTTCCGGATTTTACCTTGAGAGAGAGCGTTTTTCCATATACAGTTTTGACGGATATTTGTGTATCATAGAGAAAATCAAGGAATGGTATTTCGACCGTTTCAGTGACATCGAGGTTTGGTATTTCTTTTTTTTGTTCTGTTCTTGGCTCTTCTCTTTGGGTTTGTTGTCTTCCTCATCCGCCACCAAAAAGATCACCAATATCAAATTCAAATCCTCATTGTCATCCTCACATTCACCCAAATCCAGCAAATATATCTTCAAATCCAGAAAAATTGGGTTGTCCTCATGCTGTTCTTTGTCCTCATCAAAAAGGGTTCCCGCCACCCATTCATCAAAATGGATTTCCTTCTGCAGAACCAAATTGATCATAGTTTTTCTTCTTTTCCTTGTCGCCAAGTACCTGATAGGCTTCATTAATTTCTTTGAATTTTTTTTCAGCTTTCGTATCTCATTTATTTCGGTCAGGATGGTATTCCATGGCTTTCTTTTTGTATGCTTTTTTTATCTCTGCTTCAGTTGCAGATTTTGATACTCAGAGAGTCTCATAATAGTTTTTGTTTGACATATTTTTTTAAAAAAGAATGACCACATTTTACTAAAAAAATAGCACCTGTCAAAATAAGGTGCTATTTTAGCATTTCTTGCACTTTTTGAAGTTTTTCATATTCTCCATAGAGCAATTAAATAATGAACGAATGTATATCCTCGCTTTCGAGACATCCTGTGATGATACTTCTGTGGCGATTATGTGTGATGATGCGTGTATCGCTCTTTCTACGCGGACTCAACTCGAACATGATGAAACTGGCGGAGTAGTACCTGAGGTTGCTGCTCGTAGTCATGCAAATGCTATATTTCCCTGTATAGAGGATGCTCTTCGAGATGCTCAGATTACTCTCTCGGATATTGATTATATCGCCTGTACTCGTGAACCAGGTCTTATGCCATCGCTTTTGACAGGCATGACAGTAGCACAGACACTTTCGTTATCACTCAAAAAACCACTTATTTGGATTCATCATATTGAATCCCATATTTTCGCGAATCTCCTCGAGAGAAAACTTTCTGATTTTGTATTTCCGAGTGTTGTACTCACAGTGAGTGGTGGTCACACGGAAATATATATATGGAAGTCTCTTTTTGAACTTGAAATGGTCGGGCAGACTCGTGATGATGCTGCGTGAGAATGTTTTGATAAAGTAGCGAAGATGATGTGACTGGGGTTTCCTGGATGAGCAAAACTCGCAAAACTCGCATCCGAATATAACTGAGGGTATCAGGGAATTTTTCCTGAAGTGCTTCTTGAAAAAGAGTCCTTAGATTTTTCATTTTCATGAATCAAAACAGCTGTAAAAAGAGAAATAGATAATCGTATAAAAACATATTGAAGCCTGACACATGATGATATAGCTCACATTTCTTATGAATTTGAGGAGACCGTCACGAATATTCTTTCAAAAAAACTCATCAGAGCAGCAGAGAAATTTGCTATAAAAAATATCATACTTGCTGGATGAGTGAGTGCAAATTCAAAACTCCGATCTAAGCTTCAAGATGCCTCAAAAATATATTGATATTCTTTTTTCTCTCCAGTAAAAAATCTCTATTCCATGGACAATGCTGCGATGGTGGGGATTCGAGCATTGTATGAACTTCAAAAAAACTCATAAAATCCATGCAAATAGACTTCGTCAACCTCTTTTTTACTACTCGGATTGCCTTATAAGAGTTCTTTCATAGACTATATCAGTCTTTAACTTTTATTATTATGCCAGTCAAAAAAACAGAATCAGTTCATGTTGCTGAGTCAACGAATTCTAAAAAGAGTATCCTTTCCCTTACACATATCTTACTGATTCTTGTAATCTTATTTCAGTCTTGAGCACTCTATCTCCTCACTGGAAACTCTGTTCCATCATTTGGCGATGTATCTATGGATCCACTTGGTATAAAGAGAGCCGTTCTCGAAATAGAATATGATAAGGTCGGATGAAAGGCAAATTATGATATCATGACTCGTGCTCAGCAACTTTCTGTGAATGATCCTCAGAATCCTTCAAATATTGCAAATATGAAGAAGTATGTCGAATCTTTTTCATGAACTGAACAAGCCACTACAAGTACTCAACCAAAACCAGGAACAGCTCCTGAATTTAACTCAGGAAGTACTGTTTCATTTTCTCCTGATACACTGAAAAAAATTCTTTCAGATACTGTGTTCGAATGAGATACTACTGCAAATATCGCTGTCATAGAATATAGTGATATGGAGTGTCCATTTTGTATTCGGCAATATCATGCGACTGAGCTTGGAAAAAAGCTCGCAGCTCAGTATGGAAAAGAGATTAAATTTGCCTTCAAGAATAATCGAGGAGTCAATCATCCTGGAACTGAGGCAAAAGCAATCGGACTTCTTTGTGCTGGAAAAGTTGGATGAAATGATGCATACATCAAATTCTATAAAACAGTTATGGATGGAAGTACGACTTCAGGAGTATATCCTGTTGAAAATCTTCCTCTTGCTGCAAAATCTGCAGGAGTAGATGCAAAGAAATGGAAAAAGTGTTTTGATGCGAAAGATACACTTTCTGCATTTAAAAGTCAGACAGAAGAGGCACAATGACTTGGACTTGGAGGAACACCAGGAACTATTATTGTAAATCTCAAAACACTCCAATATATGACAGTAGAGTGAGCTTACCCATATGAGACATTTACACAAAAAATAGATGCTCTTATGAAGAATTAATCCATTGTATTTAAAAAAATCCGCTCATTGAGCGGATTTTTTATTTTCTTTGCCATTCTTTCGGAAAGCTATTGCTGATAAGATTATTTTTTCGTTCTTCTATGCTGATATTTTCATTAGCGTACTGTATTATGCAGTATGTATCGTCTCATATTGATTCTATAGGATTTCCCCTGAGATAATTATCAAGCTCTATTTCATTTTTGAGAGTATATTTTTCCATATTCTGACTCGGTTCTAATGATTTCATACCGAAAGCATTTGGACGAAACACACTGTTATCTCGGTATCCGATTCTTTCCCCAAATCTCATAAAGTAGCATATATCTCTGAGTTCTCGAACATTTTTTTCATTTTTTACAGTGAGTATTTTATTTTCATGTTCGTAGACCTCTAGTCCTGTTTTGACCTCAAATTTTCCTATATTTCCTCGAAAAATCCTGAGTGACTCATTTGGATGTTTATCATTCTCTTTTGGTTCTTTTAGGGTTTCTATACTCTGTATTTTTCGTATCTTTGTGACGAAGAAACCTCCAGTTTTTTCTTTGTGGGGCCAAAATCTTTTTTCATACAATATCTCGAGAACTCATGGATATTTTTCTACTATTTTTTGCACGACTCATTCATTTTCGAGCAGATTCATCGAGCATGTCGAATATATCATTTCGCCATGTACTTTGAGTGCATGGATACTTGCATCCAGGAGTTTTTCCTGGAGAGTAGCAATTTGTTTGATATTTTTGAGGTGCCAGTGTTTCGTCGCATCGGTTCATTTGTAGAGCGTTCATTCACCGCTACATGGTGCATCGAGAAGTATACGATCAAATGTTTCTCAAAATTTCTTCCAGAATTGTCCAGGATAGAGCGTTACTCCTACATTCGGTGTGTACATTCGTTCGAGATTTTGGAGAAGTTGAGGGATGCGTTCCCGAGTTGGTTCATTAGCTACTATAAAAGAATTGGGATACATTTCAGCAAGTTGTGTCGTCTTTCCACCAGGACTTGATGCCATATCGAGAATCAGAAACTCATCTGAATGAATCTCGTGATTCGCGAGTATATCAACGGGATGTGCTGCTGCAAGTTCTTGGATATAAAAATTCCCAAGTAGGTGATCAAGTGAAAAACCAATTCGTCTCTCTAGAGGATTAAAATCAGCTCTTCTATCGAGAGAAAACACCCTCTCTACTTCTGTTTCCGTCAAAATCCATCCATCATTTTCGAGGTTTTTCTGTACTTGTTTTTCTTTTCCTGGCTTTATCCGAATTGTTCTCGGTATTGGCTGTTCGAGTGCATTGAGAAATTCCTGAAATTCACTTGGATTTTTCCCGAAAAATGTTGTTTCGAAATATTCTTTAAATCGAGGATGAATCATGAATGAATGAGGTTAGGATAACAAAATAGGGAGGAGGTGATATATAAATAGCCTAGAACTTAAATTTCCTCGCGGTTTCTCTATCTAAATCCCTTTCTTTCAGGAGATTTTTCTTTTCCCATTTTTTTCTTCACTTTGCGAGGGCAATTCGTATTTTGAAAAGATTTCATTTTTGGTATATTTCCACAGGGATTATGGTTGCTCCCATTTCTTTTGTTTTTTGTGAAAGTCTCTGTATTTCTTTTTTTGATATAAGTACGATTCGTTCGCGTTTTGGATCAAATTTTGTACCTGTATTTGCTCTGTACTCTGATATATGCAGTCCGACAAGTGTCGGCACACCAGAGTGGAGTGTTATATATGATCACTTGAGATTTCCTTGTCATGCGCGCAGGCTTTTTACCTCTGGTCCAAAAAGTACGAGACCGGCTTCAAATTCCTCTATTATTTCATAATCAAAGAGGGCTTTTTTATTTTCGATATGGTTATTTTTCATGCTAGACATGTCGCGGATTATATGAAAATGCTTTGAAAAGTCTATTTTTTCATATTTCATTATAAATTACTATTGTCAATATAAAAATATATGCTATAATAGAGTTATGAAAAAAATACAAATATACATAGTCTCTTTCATAGTTTTCCTATGAATTATCTGCATTACTCCTGTTTCAGCAGCTTCTAACAATGATGAATCAAGTCGATCAAATGGGGGAGTTTCAGCTCCACATGCAGAACATCCACCGCATGATCATCAAGAAAATGATCATATCAAAAAACTCGATGAAGGTTTGGCTCGAAGAAGAAAAGACCATAAAAAATCCCACTAAGATGTGGGATTTTTTAAATGAGAGCTGATACTCTGGATTGATAGTATTCTTTTAATGACGAAGTTTCCATATCTATAAGTCATAATTGTTCGAGTATCTGAAAAAATTCTGCAGTTTGTTCATGATTTATTTTTGGTATACTTGCCGAATTTCCTCGCATAGGTTGTATACACTTTGTCTTTTGTTCTATTACCCATTTGTTCCATTTTATGGAGAATTCTTGTGTATATGGACTCATTGGGAGTAATACAATTTGTATTGTATTAAAAAATGCTCAGAGTGACATTGAACTCTTAGGGTCTAATATTTTTATTCTCTCGCCTATAAGGTCTTTGAGAGCATTCCTTTCTTGATCTAAAATATCTATACTTCAAATATCTGTCGGAGTTTCTTTAAAGCTTTTCATTGGTCTATAAAGTAAGGTGATGTTGCTATTGTAACAAATGTTACATGTTTCAGCAAGTTTTTTATACATTTCATCTTTTTCTCTTCTGGTATATATTCAAGCTCATCAGAAAATATATCGAGATCGAGATTGAGTACACTATTTTTTGGTGGTGTATAGTTCATATATGTATCCATCTGAAATTCATTTTCTATTCGGATGATATTTTTTACCAGACCACATTCTATCGCAGGAAGTATGTAGTTACCCACATTGCATGAAAAATTCGTAAATTGCCATGCATATTCTGCATCTTTTATTGCTTGTTCTCCATCCAGCATATTGCTATTATCCCAAAGGTCTGAATGTTCGTCTATATGGATAAGTTCAAATCCAGGTTCTATGAGTCATCTGCGGATTGCATCAGTCCAAAAAAAGAGTGCATGATTGTGATTATCAAAAATAACTATTTCTGGAAAGAGAGTTTTTTCAGTTCTCACAAAATTTTTGAGACCTTTACAGGAAATTATTTGTCCGTCTTGTGCTTCCTCAAATACGATTTCATCTCCAATCATTACATCATCGAGGCTTCATTCTATCAGGCTTGGGATAAAGAGGGAAGGTAACTTTTTATAAAGTTCTTTCCTTTTTTCCCAAGAAAACTCATTGTTTCCAGTATTTTCTGAGAGTATTTGTATTTCTTTATATGGATTCATATTGTAACTTTGCAATTATTTCCATAAATACCTCATCAGGAGTTTTATTACTTGTATCTATGACAATATCATAGAGGTCCATATCATAGATATTTACTCCATAGTATTTCATATATCGTTCATTTTCGCTGTGCCTCCGTAGTACTATATTTTCTGCTGCATGTTCCAGTGTCTCGTGCAATTCGACACCAAGGCGTGATTCATCATAAAATATTCTCTTTGCAGCCTCGATAGGTTCTACTATTAAAAATACCTTGATAGCATGAGGAATAAAATGAAAAGCAAGGCGTCCATCTATAATAAAATTATCTTCAGTTTTTCAGAGATTTTCTTGGCGTTCATCGAGAAGTCTATCGATATTTCATCCATCAAATTCTGCCATTTGATTCAATTCTAGTATTCATATACCTTTTTCTGTAGCTATATCTCGCATAAAATCTCCAGTAGAGTATCGTTTGTACCCGAGGTGAAGTGCGAGTTTTTTGCTGAGAGTGCTTTTTCCAGCACCATGATGTCATCCGAGAGTAATAATCATATCAGAGATAATAAGTAAAAATTAAAAAAATCAATTTTATTCTCCTATATTCCATTTCCTCATCTCATCGTTGCTTATTTCCCCATAAAAATCTGTTTTATAATAGATTCATTCCTTTGGGCGACTTTTTTGTCATCAGGATACTTTTGTTATTTGTAATTCTTTCTGGATACACGCTCTGTCTATACATATACTCATTTCTTGTATTCACTTTGGTCGAACTTGTAAGAAATCCCGAATCATTCATTTTTCCATCATATATTCTGCTATTTTATGCCATATAGATCAGGCTCCAGTGACACCAGAAACTTCTATCATAGGACTATTATCGCTATTTCCTACCCAAACACCGATGATAGCATCTGGAGAATATGAGACAGTCCAGTTATCTCGAAAGTCCGTACTTGTTCCTGTTTTTACAGGAATAGGAATAGATGTATTGAGGATACTGGATATACCAAATGTTCTTGCTCTATTTCGGCTATCACTCAGTATTTTGGCAATCATATATTTTTCTGGATTGTTTATATCCGTGAGAGTTGCATATGCTTGTACTATATTTTCGAGAGAAAGTTCCACTGTTCCTATTGATATACCGTATCCATAGTATCCAGCATCGTGTTCCATATCGAGTCATATGCGTCTAAAAAAATCATATATTTTTCCGAGTCATATTGTTTCAGATATCCTTACTGTTGCTGAGTTGAGAGAGTTTCATAGGGCTTCTCGGAGTTTTATTGGGCCATATGATTTTGGTATATAGTTTTGTGGCACAAATCATTTTTCATGATACCCAGTAGGGTATGATTTTTCATCATCGAGTATATATGATTCTGGTGTTGCTACATTTTCGAGAGCGAGAAGGTAGATAAAAGGCTTGAGTACTGATCATACTGATCTTTTTCGTATAATCATATCTCATTTATATCCACTTCCTGCATTTCATATATATGCGAGTACTTTCATCGAGTTTGGATTATATATATAGACGGCACCATTTTTGATATTTTTTTCTCTGAGATTTCGTATGCTTGTCTCGAGCGTATTTTGTACAAAATTCATAAGGTTTCCATCTACCGTGAGAGTGAGATATATTTGATTAGTTTGACATATAGTACCAGCAATATTTTGGGTATATTGTATCAAGGAGTCTTTCCTCCCTTCACAAAAATCTTTTATAAATTTCTCGACTTTTTCCGTGAGGAGGGGATAGAGGTTTTTATAGTATCATTTTTTTTGAATTATGGGTTTTTTGATATTTTTTAGAGCCAGTTTATTTGCTACGGATATTCTATAGGCATCATTCGTATCCTTATTCGGTGAATGAATACGGGTGATGATTTCTCCTATTTCATCATCATTTAGATTCTCTAGATTTGATTTTCAGAAAAATATCTCTGATCATGCCTGTATACCATAAATGCCGTCTCATAGATAGACATTGTCGAGATATTTTCGTAAAATATCTTCTTTCATTGTGTATTGTTCATATATGAGTGCACTTATTCCTTCATATATTTTTTGTTTTATTGTTCGGGCATTTTCAGGAAAATAGGCATTTTTTATATACTGTTCAGTGATAGTCGAGCCCCCGCGAACTATCTTTTTTGCCAGAATATTTTCCTTTATACTTCATAATTTTCATAAAATATCGATACCAGAGTGTTCATAAAATCTTCTATCTTCGACTGTAATAATTGATTGTATGAGTTTTATATTCGTATTTCCTCTATATGCTTTACTATATCATCATGCGAGTCACTTTTGTGTGAGAATAGTACCATTTTTATCCGTGAGTGTGATACTTCCATGCTCAAACTTCGGTATGCCATGAACTAAATTATAGAGAGCAAAGGTCATCCAAACTGAGAAGAGTACTCCTCCAAGAATAATAAAAATAAGTATTTTTTTCATTACTCAAGTATAAGAACAAAAAAATGTTTGACAAATAAATTTATTCACTATAATCCCTCCAATTCTATCGCAGACAGTAGGTTTTCGCCACAGCGAACTAAAAATAGCCTACCGAGATGGACAGTTTAGTTAAAAGTTAAAAGTTAAAAGTTAAAAGTTCGGAAACCTTTCCAAACCTTCAACCTTCAACCTTCAACCTTCAACTCAAGTTGTTCGTGCGATATGCGCGATTTTTTTTCGCCTTTCGCCAGAAGTTCTAATCTCTAATCTCATTATTTTATGGCTGTATCAAAAGCAAAAAAAGGAGAACAACTTGCCGCTCTCGAGGCACACCTCAAAGAAGCAGTCAGTGTTGGTTTTACTTCTAATCAGAAAGTAACCGTTCTCGAAGTTTCTACTATGAAGAAAGATCTTCGCGCTCAAAACGCAATCTATCTCACTATCAAGAAGACACTTATTCGTATTGCATTTAAGAATGTTTACGGTGTAGATGTTGATCTCGCTACTCTTCCTGGTCAAGTTTCTCTCGTTATCGCTAAGGGTGATGCAATCGCTCCACTCGGTGTCGTAAATAAGTATGCAACTGAATGGAGAAAAGAAGAAAAGGTAACTTTTGTTGGAGGATATATGGAGGGTCGTCTTATGGACGGTGCTGAAACAAAGAAACTTGCGACACTTCCTTCTCGTGAAGTTCTCCTCGCAAAACTCCTTGGTTCTATGATGTCTCCACTTTCTGGACTTGCCCGATTCTTCGATGCTGCTGGAAAGGATCTCGCGACAAAAAATCTCACAAAGGTTGGTGATCTCACTGCATCTGCTCCTGCAAAAACAGAAGAGGCTCCTACTCCTGTAGCAGAAGCTCCAAAAGTAGAAGAAGCTGCTCCTGAAGCTCCAGTTGCCTCTGAAGAAGTAACTTCAACAGAAGAAGCTCCAGCTGCATAATTTTCTTTTCACATCCTGCTTCACGAGAGTGAGGTAGGTGCGAGATGAGAATCTCGGTACAAACACATTTATTTTTTTATTTTTTCTATTATGGCTGATTTGTCTAAAAATGCTGAGAAGATCCTCGAACTCGTAGAGGCTCTCACGATCGTAGAACTCGCTGATCTCGTTTCTGCTATGGAAGAGAAGTTCGGAGTTTCTGCTGCTGCTCCTGTTGCTGTTATGGCTGCTGGTGCTGCTGGTGCTGGTGCTGATGAAGAAAAGACATCATTCGATGTTGTTATGACTTCTGCTGGTGCTCAAAAGATTGCCGTTATCAAAGTAATTCGTGAAATCACTGGTCTCGGTCTCGCTGAAGCGAAGGCTCTCGCTGACAACGGTGGTGATATCAAGAAGGGTGTCAAAAAGGATGAGGCTGAGAAAATCAAGACTCAACTCACTGAAGCTGGTGCTACAGTTGAAGTGAAGTAATTTACTTCCTGCTTTCAAAAATCCACTCATATTTTGAGTGGATTTTTTTGTTTTTTCTATATAATCAGTCTATTCTAATCTCTCCTTTATGCCTATCCTCGCATCTGAAATCAGACAAAAGTATCTTGAGTTCTTTAAATCCAAAAATCACGCAATCATCCCATCGGCACCACTGGTGCCAGAAAATGATCCATCAGTACTCTTCAATACTGCTGGTATGCAACCTCTTGTTCCATATCTTCTCGGTGAGCCACATCCTCTCGGAAAACGACTCGCTGATGTACAGAAGTGTGTCCGTACAGGTGATATCGATGATGTTGGTGACGATACACATCTCACATTTTTTGAGATGCTCGGAAACTGGTCCCTTGGTGATTATTTCAAAAAAGAATCTATAGCTATGAGTTGGGAGTTTCTCACATCTCCAGAATGGCTCGGACTTGATCCAGAGATGATAAGCGTCACAGTTTTTGAAGGTGATGCAAATGCTCCACGAGATGAGGAATCAGCACAAATATGGAAAGATATTGGGATGCCAGAGGATCGTATTGCTTATTTACCAGCGGAGGATAACTGGTGGGCAGCAGGTCCAACTGGTCCATGCGGTCCTGATACGGAGATATTTTACTGGATGGGTGAATGAAAACCCCCACGAGGTTCAAATAAGGGAACTGACTCGAAAATGTGGATGGAAATCTGGAATAATGTATTTATGCAATATAACAGAATCGATGCGAATACTCTTCATCCACTTCCTGCACCATGTGTAGATACTGGTATGGGTATAGAAAGATGTACTGTGACACTGAATGGAATGAAGAGTGTTTATGAAACAGATTGCTTTGCTCCTGCTCTCGAAAAAATCCGTGAAATCGTCTGAACTGAAAACTACGATGAACGATCTGCTCGTATCATCGCTGATCATATCCGTACTGCGACACATATGATATCTGATGGTGTGGTGCCAAAAAATATCGACCAAGGATATATCCTTCGTCGACTGATTCGTCGTGCTATCCGAGAGGCATATAAAATGGGATATGAGAAACCATTTGCTGTAAATATCGCGACTCTCTATATCGAGCAGTTCTCAGATATTTATGATTCTATTAAAAATAATGCCGAAAAGATAAAAAATGAACTCGAGATGGAAGAAGGGAAGTTTGCGAAAACTCTCAAGGATGGTGTGAGGGAATTTGAGAAAATGATAAAACCTATTATTAATACAATTACTCCTGTATTACAATCAATACAACCATCTATTAATGAAGCTCACAATAAGGTTAACCAAATTGCCAAAGATATTGCTCCTACACTAGAAAAAGTGCAACAATTTACAAATTCCGATTCTTTTAAAAATGCTATTTCTACAGCTGTACAGGCAAATAAAAAAGCAACAGAAGATATAAATAAAGCATTATCATGAGGAAAGGCATTTACACTTTTTGATACTTATGGATTTCCTCTTGAGATGACTCTCGAGCTTGCAAAGGAACAAGGTCTTACGGTTGATATTGATGGTTTTAAAAAGGCATTTGAAGAACATCAGGAAAAGTCTCGTACCGCTGCGGCAGGAAAGTTCAAATGATGACTCGCTGACGATGGAGTCGAGACAACTGCACTCCACTCTGCATGTCACCTCATGCTCGCAGGACTGCGTCAGGTTCTCGGTACTCATGTAGCACAAGCAGGATCCAATATCACTGCTGAACGACTCAGATTTGACTTCACTCATGGAGAAAAGATGACTCCAGAACAGATACAAGCTGTCGAGAAGTATGTCAATGAAGCTATCAGTTCACAGCTCACTGTCACTATAACCAATATGGATAAAAAAGAAGCACAAGAAACTGGTATTTCTGGATCATTCTGGGAAAAGTATCCTGATATCGTAAAGGTATATAATATGGTTGGTGCAAATGGAGTAGTATACTCCAGGGAGTTATGTGGAGGTCCTCATGTAGAGAATTCTGAAAGTATGGGAAAGTTTAAAATCGTAAAAGAAGAATCGAGTTCGAGTGGAGTGAGGAGAATAAAGGCAGTGTTGGAGAAGTAATAAAAATTACAAACATGCTTCATATAACATATTTTGTTCATGGTACAACCCTAGATAATGAAAACCATATCTCATCAGGATGGAAAGATGTGGAATTATCTGAACTCTGAATAGAGCAGTCATATGCCCTTAAACATATTCTTCAAGATACTGATTTTGATTTTGTCTTTTGTTCTGATTTGGTTCGAGCTAGAAAAACTGCGGAAATAGTATTTTCTGAAAAGTGTCAGATTATTACTGATACACGACTTCGTGAATGCAATTATGGTGACTATAATTGATATTCTTCAGGTATAGTTGAGCCCATGCAGGAGATAAATATCGAAAAACCATTTCCAAATGGTGAGAGTTATGCAGATGTAAAGCAACGAATGATTGAATTATTGGATTTTTTCAGAGAGAATTATGATGGAAAAAGAGTTGCACTTGTAGCACATAAGGCACCACAACTCGCTCTTGATGTAATTCTTAGATGAAAAACTTGGGAACAAGCATTCGCCGAAGACTGGCGGAAGATTGGGCAATGGCAACCAGGCTGGACATATGAATCAAATTAACTTGCATTTTCTCCTAACTTCCCCATAATACCTCCATGCTTATATCTCAACGCCTCATCACTTGGTCGAGTTTTATATCCTGTGCATCCGCATAACGGGAGTTTTTGATATATTTCAAGGCACCCGTTTTGTTCGGGTGTTTTTTTATTTCTTTTTTCTTTCAAAATATGATTATTCCAATACATGCATGGGAATACCAATTGAGTGCCGAGATAATTCGTACTAATTTAAGAACAAGACAAGCAAAAGTTCGGGGAATTTTATGAGTTCAGATCCTTGATGATATACTATCTGGTATTTCTTGGCGCGTATGTGAACATATTGGTGCAAAGCTCTGATGAGAAAAATTACCAAGATAACAAAGTATGGAACAATTTTGACTTCTTTGGATTCATTTTGATAAATTTGACTTTCCTTCATTTTTTATATAATCTTCACTATATTAATCCCTTCGGGGATTTTAAAATGCTTTGACGGATAGTCTATTTTACATATAATCCTTCCGTTTTTATCTTATTATTTCGACCATATCGAAAGTAACCATTTCTTTTTATGATGAAGTTTATCAGAGAGTCTCTCGCTGAGCTCGAACATGTCGTTTGGCCAACTCCTACAGAGACTCGCAAGTATATGAACTATACTGTTGGTGTTATCGTTGTTATGAGTGCTTTTCTTGCTCTCTTATCATACTCTCTTCGTGGTTCTCTCGGTTTTGTGAGAGATCAGTTTTCCCATGACTCTACTACTCAGGTAACTGCGAGTTCAGAAGCAGCTACTGAAGCTGATGTTGACAATCTCCTCAAAAAAATCGGTCAAAAGAAAACAGCAAGTGGCGCTACACAGTCGACTGCAACTGGTGCAAAGAAATAGTATTTATCCTCTAAAACTCATAAAATTATGTTTGATCTTCTCGCAAAAACACAATGAGAATGGTATGTTATCCGTGTAATTTCTGGAACTGAAGAAAATGTGAGACAATCACTCATGCAACGCCGAGAGGCATTTGGTCTCGAAAATCATATTCTCGATGTCTTCGTTCCTACTCATGACTCTGTTTCTGTCCGTGCTGGTGGTGTCAAAGTCAAAAAGAAAAAGAATATATTTCCTGGATATATCCTCGTTCGTATGGTTGTCACCAATGAAAGCTGGTATATCGTTCGTAATACTCCAAATGTAACAGGATTTCTCGGTGCTGGTACTGTCCCAGTTCCAGTAAGTGGAGATGAACTCGAAAAACTCAAATGAATCCTCACAGAAAAAAGCGAAGAATATAAGACAGATATGCAAGTTGGTGAATATGCTACAGTCAAAACAGGTCCATTTGCTGGAAGCGAAGGAAAAATCATCGAAGTAAACACTCAAAAATGAATGGTAAAACTCATGATCAACCTCCTTGGTCGTGATACTCCAGTAGAAATCGAATTTGCGAGTGTCGGAAAGAAAAAGTAAATTGTATTTTTATTGCTTATGCGCATAGCTCTCATCACTCTCGCGCTCGTTGCTCTTCTTTTTATCGGAAGTATTATTTATTCTTTCGTATCAAAAGATACTCCGTTTTCGATTGCGAAAATCCAGACAAGCGCAAATCAAGAAACTCCAATCGCTATAGAAACTCTCAAATATCAAATAAAGACAGACCAGAAAATCGAAGAATTGACGAAAAAGATTGAGACACTTGCTGGAAATAAAGTTTGAGAAAATTCCAATACTCGAGATACTGATTCATGATCAATATCTCCTCTTGAAAAACCAATTGTTCCTGTTTCTGGAAAGTTTCTTGCTCGAGTGATGCCAAAGTTTGAATTTACAAATATTGTAAATTCTGGAATATTTGACCTTCATCTCTTTGATCAGAGCTTCAATTATTCCACTTACCAAGACAAGAAACAAGAAACTCGAGTTATTGCTATAGATATTTCCTACGATGTCTTCCTCAAAAATGCAAAATGACTCTGAAATGATGTCTATATCGTAAATGAAACAAAAACTTTTCCATTTCGCAGTTTTTACCTCAATCCTCCGAAAAAAGATAATCTTGTCCGTATAGTTCTCGAAGCTGAAAAACAGACTCTCGCCATCGAAATAACAAAATCAAAATTCTCACTCCTGAAGACAGCTCTCCTAAAAAATAATTAATTTTCTAATCCACCTTTCTATGTCTGATAAAAAAATCATTCTCACTCAAGCATGACTTGCCGAACTCCAAGAAGAACTCAGATTCTTGCGTGAGGAAAAACGAGTTGATATCGCAGCAAAGCTCAAAGAAGCTATCTCTTACGGGGATCTTTCTGAAAATGCTGAGTATCAAGAAGCTCGCGATGAGCAGGCTCAAGTAGAGCTCCGTATTGCTGAACTCGAAGAACTCCTGAAGCCAGGGAATTATACAATCATCGAAGAAGAAACGAGTGGAAAAAAGAAAAAAAGTGGCATCAATGTTTGATCTACTGTTTCTCTTATTGATGCTTCAAATAAAGAAGAGATTACCTATCTTATCGTTGGTTCTCAGGAGGCAAATATCCTTGAATGAAAAATCAGCAATGAATCTCCTCTCGGGAAGGCACTCATCGGAAAAAACAAAAATGACACTGCTACTGTGATAGCTCCTTCAGGTTCCCGTGAATATACTATTCTCGAAGTTCGATAATCTATGTTTGAAATACTCCATACATACGCGTATGAATATACACTTGCCGTCCCATTTACTGCTCTTGCTGTTGCAATACTAGTAAAAGGTTCGGTACATGCTGCAAAGGGGCATTTTAGTTTTTCTAATATGCTCTGAAGTGGTGGTATGCCATCAGCACACTCTACTTTTGTGATAGCTCTCTCTACAGCTATGGGTATAAAAAATGGTGTCTGGAGTGATGAATTTATCATGTGTCTGGTATTTTCTATTATCATCATCTATGATGCTATGAATGTTCGTTTTCAGGCATGACTCCATGCTCGAATACTGAATAAACTCGAACACGATGCAGATCATCTCAATGAATCTATAGGACATACTCCGATAGAGGCACTTGTATGATGAATTATCTGATTTACTACAGCAGCTATCCTCCTCGGAGTATAGCATTTTTATTTCTTTTCTTTTCTTCCATTGTTTTCTATTCATGATGAAGACAAGATTCTCGTTTTATTTGAGCAAAATGGGCATAAAAAGTTTCGCTATGCACAACTCGAAAATGCTCTTTATAAGAATCTTCTTACAGATTTTTCTCAGATAGAAACTCTCCCGAAGGATATCCGGGATCTTCTTTCCGAAAACTGTTTTTATACTTCTCTCACGCTTCATTCTGAGAAAACAGATCCTGAGTGACAGACGACAAAATTTCTTTTCAAAACACATGATGATAAGATGATTGAAGCGGTGATTATGAGGCATCTTTCTGGTCGAAATACTCTCTGTGTTAGTTCTCAGGCTGGTTGTCCTATGGCGTGTTCTTTTTGTGCAACAGGGAAGCTTGGGCTGATACGAAATCTCGAATTTTACGAGATAATTGATCAAATTCTCTGGGCTGTCCACCATCTTGCAAAAGAAGATAAAAAACTCAGAAATGTTGTTTATATGGGAATGGGTGAGCCACTCCTCAATTATGATCAAGTAAAAAAATCCATACATATCGCATGTAACCAAAAGAAGCTTGATCTTTCAAATCGTCGCATTACTGTTTCTACATGTGGTATTGCTCCAAAGATTATCGAGTTTGGTCATGATTTTCCTCAGGTATCTCTCGCTATTTCTCTCCATGCTCCAAATGATGAGGCTCGAAAGAAAATCATGCCAGTCGAAAATACCTATCCGATTGATGTCCTTATGGCTTCCATTGATGAATATACAACTATCACGAATAAGCGAGTTTTTTATGAGTATATTATGATAAATGGTGTTACAGATAGGCTTGAATATGCAAAAGAATTAGCACTCCTGCTTCGAGGAAAACTTGCACATGTAAATTTTATACCATATAATCCAGGCGAGGGAACTGACAGTAATGGTTTTCTTCCGACTTCGAAGATGATTATCAAGAAATTTCAGTATACACTTGATTCATATGGGATTCCTTCCACTATTCGTCATACTATGTGAGATGACATCGATGCTGCATGTGGACAACTCGCTCTCAAGGAGGAGTGAAAATCTCTTGCAACCGAGACTGGAAAAAGCATAAAGAAATCATTATAGAATCTTTTCTTGTCTTTTCGACCAAAAATCCTATACTCAATTTCATGAACCAAATCAACTCCATAGAACAAATAATCGAAACAATAGAATCCCTGAAACAGCGTAATCTCTATATAGATGCACGAGAAACTGCTCTTCAGGCACTTTCAAAGCATACTGATGATTATAGGCTCTATGAAGAACTTGCAGATATATATCTTTTTGAAAATAATCTTGAAAAAGCAGAGGAGGTTATCTCATATGCTCGTGCTCTTCATCCAGCATCTGGGACTGGTATTTACCTTGAATGATATATAGCAGTCGCACGAGGTGACTTTGATCATGCCATCACTGTACTCACTGAAGCAAACTCCATGATTCCAAACAATGCTGAAATTATCAGAAATCTCTGATGGGCCTATGTCATGAAATGAGATGTCATGCGGGGTATTTCGCTCCTTCGTAGGGCGCATGTGCTCGCACCAGAAGAACCCACTATTATCAATGATCTCGGTGTTGCTCTCTTGGCTTGATGACTTGAGGCTGAGGCGACAGAGCTATTCCAAAAAACAGGGAATACCTGAGCTCTCAATACTTTCTGAATTCGTGATACTTTATAAAATATGTTTACTCTTCCTATCTGAGATATTCTCTTTTCGTATTCTGGAGATTCAAAAGACTTTTCTTTCTCTTGAGAGATATTTGACGGATATTTCGAGGATATATTATTTCGCGCTCCTCTTGAGTTTAAAGTTCGACTGATGAGTATAGATGATGGCGTTGTTGTGACTTTTGATCTCCTCAAAACAGTTGTTTTTTATGAAGGAAAAGAGCATATTGTGAATATTCCTCATTTTGAGAGAATGTGGAAGAAACGAATTGATCCACTTGAGGATGGTGATGATGTTGGACAGATAGATACAAAAAATATGTCGATAGATCTCGCGCCTGCTATCCGAGAAGAAATCATCATGGCATGTCATAGTTTATAAAACTTCTGAAAAATCTCGAATTTCATCGTCAGAAAAATTTATTTCTCAGTCATTTACAAATATAGTAAACTCCTTTCGAAAAAATTTTTCTTTCTCGAACTTCTCGTTTTTGAGAAGTTTTATATTTTACAGAGTTATATTTTTCCGATACATATGAAGTATTCTTCAAAACTCCTGTCCCGACATGCTTTCGGCTTGAAACGAGAGAGTTTTTTATATTTTGCTTTTATCGGATGTATGAGATCGAGTATATCTTCTCATACAAATACTTTGAGTATGAGCGTTCATCATTTCCTCAGAAATACTTCAGCAACATCGAGGATTGCGAGATTGAGCTCTACTGATTTATATTGATCGACCCCAGTCATACCGGTTGTTGATGGTGCTATATCCGATGTAATTGCATCGAATTGCCCGATTCCGAGACTTTCCAGATAGCTTTTTATCTTTTCGAACTCAAATACACTTTCTTGGAGAAGATGAATATTCGGGAAACCAAAATTCGGATCTATTTTTTGTATATCTATCCCGACGGCTTTTCACTCTTGTCATACTATCTTTGCTATAACCTGAAGAAAACTTCACGGTGCAGCTCCGACATCGAGAATATTCATCTTTGGTTTTATTATATTGTATTTTTCTTGTATTTCTATGAGTTTGAATGCACTTCTTGCTCGATAACCGAGTTTCTTGGCTTTTTCAAAGTATGGATCATGGACGATAAATGGCTTTGGCATATTTTTTGACAAAAGGGAAAAATCGGATAGCATCCTACCTGTTTTCTATGCAAAATCAATCCAAAAAACCAACATACCTGATTCTCGATCTGGAGATGACGGGGCTTGATCCATTTCGTCATGGAGTTATCGAATTTTGATGAGCTGTTCTCGATGAATCGCTTTCGATTATTCACGAGCTTCAGCTCGATATTTGCCCTCCTGCTTCATGTATTATCGATGAAGAAGCACTCCTATATAATTGATTTACCCATGAGCGTATCAAAAATGGTATTTCATATGATGCTTTTTGTGAAAAATTTACACATCTCCTCGATACATATTTTCCTGATACTTTAAAACCCATAATTATCGGTCAATTCATCACTGCGGATATATCCTTTCTTTTGAGTATTTTTTCTCACACAGGTCGACATGATCTCTCTATGAGACTCGGAAATGATATCATCGATACAAAATCTATCGCAAATCAGGAAAATGCAATCTGTCGTCTCAAATGAATTCCACTTACCTATAAGAGTACGAGTTTATCCAAACCAGGTTGACTTGCAGAAACTCTCTGAGTCACTGACTATATTGCACATAGTGCAATGGGGGATATTGATGCTACGAGAAAGGTATTACTCACATTCCTGAATTCTTCTTTATAATATTGAATTTTCCCTTCCAAAAGAAGGGATTTTTTATATACTCTTTTTATTCTAAAATTATATTATATGTCTTACTCAACTTCTTGGAATCTTTCTCGATATTTTTATTCTGGACTTGATGATCCAAAACTCGATACAGATATAAAAAATATTCTTCCCTCAGCAGAGAAATTTGCAGAAAAGTATGAACAGACTTTTCATACTTTTACAACTCCTGAACAAATAACACAATTTTATACTGATTATACAAAGCTTTCTCATAATCTTGCTACCCCGAGTTATTATCTTTTTTATCGTTCCTCTCTCGATACTCAGGATCTCGATGTGATGAAGAAAATGGGTGAAGTAGAGTTTATTTATAATGAAGCATCTAATAAGCTTTTATTTATTGCTCAAGGATGGAAACAAATCGGCTATGAAAAGATTATAGAATGGTCGAAAGAACCAAGTCTTATCGCTTATAAAAATGATCTTATTTGAACTGCTGATGGAATAAAATACATCCTGACTGAGCGAGAAGAATATGTACTCAATATGAAGTCTCGACCACTTGGACTCGCGGGGAGTCTCCATGATGAACTCACAGGTTCATATGAATTCACGATGCATATTGACGGTGAAGAGAAAAAACTCACAGAAGAGGAAGTACGAAGCTACCGACAGCATAAGGAGAGAAATATCCGAAAGGAGGCATACGCTTCACTCCGAAGAGTCTACAATAACAAACAAAATCAAATCAGCCTCTGAAATATTTATGCGGCAATAGTGAAAGATTGGACTTCGGAAATCAAAATGAGACGATATGCAGAAAATGTCATGGCACAACGAAATATATCCGAAGAAATGGATGATGAGGTCGTCAATATGCTCCTTTCGGAAGTAGAGAATGCATATCCTCTCTATCAGAGATTTTTAAAAGCAAAATCAAAATTTTTGTGACTTGATACAGATTTCTCTATTTGGGATATTTGAGCTCCTCTTGGTTCTGTCGATAAAGATTTTTCATTCGAGGAAGCATATGATCTTCATCTTTCTGTGATGAGAGATTTCGATGACGAATTTTATCATTATTCAAAAGAAATGATAGAAGAAGAAAGAATTGATGTTTTTCCTCGCTCATGAAAAAGAGGAGGTGCCTTTGCGAGTTATCGAAAATGAGAGAAATCATTTGTCCTGCTGAATTTTACAGGAAAACTTCGTGATGTTTCTACTATTTCCCATGAACTCGGCCATGCTATACACGGTCATCTTTCGCAAGCTCAAGAAGCTCCTGTATATGATTCTCCTCTTTCACTTGCTGAAACGGCATCTATATTTTCAGAGATGCTTCTCGGTGAGAAAGTAAAGTCACTGGTATCCAAAGAGGAATATAAAGAATATCTCAATGAGCGTCTTGGTGATATATTTGCTACTATTTTTCGTCAGGTTCAGTATGTTATTTTTGAGAAAAAAGTGCATGAGCAAATATTTTCAGGAAATGAATTGAGTTATAAAGACTTTAATACTCTTTGGAGAGTAGAACAAGACAAACTCTATTCTGGTATTGTAAAATATGATACAGATGCAGAAAGTGAGAGTGGATGGTCTATGATTCCTCATATTTTTCATTCCCCGTTTTATTGTTATGCGTATGCATTTGGTAATATTCTTACATTTGCTCTCTATAACAAGGTTCAAGATGGATCTCTTTCTATAGGGGATTATAAAGATATCCTCAAAGCATGATGAAGTGAACGGCCGAGAGAACTTCTTTCAAGGTATAATATTGATATAACTTCCCCAGAATTTTATCGTGCAGGTATACGAGAAGTTGAGAAAATGGTTCAAGAATTTGAAGCGCTATAAGTAATAAAAACATACTTTTCATACTATGAAGAAAATACAAAAAGTTGTCACTATAGGAGGATGAAATGGTCATTCAAATATGCTTTCTGGAATTCATAAGGTATTTCAAGATAAAATACATCTTTCAGCAGTGGTTTCGATGAGTGATGATGGTCGCACAACAGGGAGACTTATGCGATATTTTTATGAAGATATAGGACTCCATTTTCCTCCTCCATGAGACCTGAGAAGATGTCTTTACTTTCTTTCTGATTCTGAGTACGCTCTCGATTTTCAGAATTATTTTGAGTTTGTTCTCCAAGATGATGTACTTATTTCAGACATCTCTCTTGGTGATATTTGTAAAATTGTCTGAATGTATGATTTATTAGAAAAAGTGAACTTTCCATACTTTGAATATTTCCTTCCAATAAAACATTCTCTTGAATGACATAAATTCTGAAATATTTTTATGTGATTCTTGTTTTATATTCTTTGAAAAGATTATGATGCTATGATGGAATATATGCATAAGCTTTTACAAGTAAATGCTCGAGTACTTCCTGTTACAACAGATAGAGCCTATATACAGGCAAAACTCGCAGATGGAACTATTATAGAAAAACAAGATAATATCAGTAATGTAGTAGGGTATAGCTCTCGTATCATAGAACTTTCTCTTATGAGTGATTCTCGTGATGCGAGACATCAAAAGCATATTGCAAACACTATTATGGAAGCTGATTATATCATTTTATCCCCCTGAGACCTCTATACTTCTACTATATCAAATTTGATTATTGGATGAATGAGAGACTTAATAGTAAAATCTCATGCTAAAATTATATTTGTTGCGAATACCACGAATAAATGATGAGAAACGACAGGATATTCAATTCTCGACTTTGTAAATGAACTTGAAAAATATCTCTGAAAATCCATAGATATTATTATTGCTAATAGCACACACTTGCACTTGACCGAAGAAGAAATATATTCTCTCAAAAATAATATCAGTGTAAAAGGGGGTGAGTATATATATTTGACGGAAGCAGATAAGAATTTTTTTCATCAAAAATCTATTCTTATTATAGAAGCTGATCTTCTTGATAGAAAAACTCTTTATAAGCATGATACGATAGCTCTTGCAAAAACACTTGAGAAAATCATATTGTTGTGATAATATATACGGCATGAAAGATAGAAAAACTCTTCTTGTGGAAAATGCTATCCTAGAATCAAAACTTGCTCTTGCTGAAAAGTGGATGCAAAGGGAGGTTCAGGGTGCCATTATTCATATTCAAAAACAGAAAAAAATAAAAAATTCTCGTATGTATTTTGAAAATACATTTGAAACTGATGGGATAAATATGATTACACAATCGATTACTGATACATTTTGATGAACCCTTGAATATGCTCCAAAATATACACTTGAGCGCCTTATTGATGCGGAAATTTATTGGTATACCCTTCAGAAATATCCAAAAATGGATGCCCTTCCTGTAGTTCTTGCATATCAAAAGGTATTTGATGCATGGATTCATGAGACTCTTATAGTTCCCTGGAAAATACAGAGAAAAGCATCTCTCCGCGAGGGAAAACTTATTTCTTCAAATGCTATTGGTATAGAGAAAGATATCCAAAATATTCTCGAAAAGAATTATACACTTTCGGTTTGAAGATTGTATCAAATACTCGAAATTGCTCGCAGTTTTGAGTGAGATTCTGAGTTTTGATATTTCATGCATGATATATTGGGATTTTGGGAAAAGAATACTCCTTCTTTATTTTCATTTTTGAAGTCTGAAGAGTTTTTTTCGCCTTTTTCACTCTTGATATCCTTAGAAGTTTTTACGAAAAAACGCCATGAAATGAAAGTGAACTATAAAGAAGCTATGATTACTCGCCAAATTATCTTATGAAAAAAGGGTGATTATTGATTATTTTATAAATTATTTTCACCCAAAGAACGATAAAAAATCTGAAAGGTATGAAAAAATATAGGATTTTATATTTTTTCTATATAATTCAGCTATGATTTTTCTCTGAATTGATCCTGGAACAGCAACGACTGGCTTTGCTCTTATTGAAAAAGAGGGGCGTTCTATTCGTGTTATTGAGTATGGTGTTATCAATACCAGTGCTTGACTCAGTCTTTCGGAAAGACTCGTCCATATAGCAAATGACCTTCGTGAGATTATTGATACATATCGTCCGACGGTTTGTGGTATTGAACGACTTTTTTTTCTGAGAAATGTCACAAATGGTATTGATGTAGCTCATGCTCGTGGTGTCATGCTTTTTGTTCTCGCACAAGCGGGGATAGCTCTCGTTGAATTTACTCCACTTCAAGTAAAGCAGTGAATAGCAGGGAATGGTTTTGCGAAAAAACCACAAGTACAAAAGGCACTACAAATGCTTCTCAAACTTTCAGAAATACCAAAACCAGATGACGCTGCTGATGCTCTTGCTATAGCATACCTTACCTCATTGAAATTTACTCATATTTCAGGTGTATAAGTAAAGGAAACGCGGAAAAACTGCAAATCTCTTCGTCAGAAAGAATTATTTCTCAGTCACTTACGCATCAGTAAGCTCCTTTCGAAAAATTCTTTCTTCCTCGACCTTCTTGTTTTTACTCGTTTCCGATATTTTTTGTTTCTCCTAAAGTAAAAATTCCCTTGCTTTTGGCTCTCTGTTGGGTACAATTTCAACAATATTTATTTTATTGGTTATGTCTTTTATTTCAGCGCTTGCTCAAACATTTCAGGTGACTGAGTTTGATGTCATGGTTATGTTGGGAATGATAGGTGCAACTCTTGGACTCTATTATTTTTATAAAATTCATACAGTTTTTGAAGCTGCTTTTGGTGCTATTAGCTGACTTTCTATCTATATACTCCTTTCCGTTCTTCTTTTATGAAATGGTCCACTTGGAACCGAAGGATGACTTTTCCCATTTGGTTTCTCTGTTTTTGTGGTAAGTGTTTCCGTGTACCTGGTTTTCCTTCTTGCAGTTCTTTTTCCTCTTCATGGATGACTCATTACCACAGAGCCAAAAGAGCCAATTCTGTATTCTCTTCAATATTTTTCAACAGCTTTTTATCTCGTATTTAGCCTTTTTTCAGTCTTTATTTATATGATTGAACAATCATATGTATTTAAAGTTGGAACAATTTTTGTAGTATTTCGTGATATGCCATACTACGCAGAAGTAGTAAAAACCTCATTTATTTATTCCTTTATTATGTCTCATCAGGGTATTATTATCCCACTCGGGGTTATCTTGATGCTCTATAAACTTCTTCTTTCAAACATTATCAATGCCGCGCTCCTTTCCATCTGGTACAATCTTTCGCATGTTGGGTTTTATCGTCCAAAAGATGATTCTCATTATCGAGTAGAGTTTCATGAAGTATGATGATGACACGATGATCATGCTGATGACCATAGTGCTCATGATGATCATACTGATGCTCATGGTACAAAATGACACCATCACTAGTTTTTGATTTATTTTTCTATGGCTTCCCATATCTTCGAAGAAAAGATTCTCTATCGAACACGCAAACATTGGATACATCCAACACTTCAGTGTATAAAGTATATTTTTTATATTGCTTTTCCTCTTGCACTTTGAGTTCATTTTATATGGTATTCATGGATTTTGACCTGTGCAGTATTTTTTATATTGAGTATGCTCACTATTGCATATGATCACTATCTTTGGCATAATTCATGGCTTCTGATAGGGAATCAAAAGATTACTCTCTCTGTTCGAAATGGTATATTTTCTCAATATGCCATGAATATCCGTTACAGGAATATACGAGATTGTGCTGTGAGTAAAAATAGTATGTTCCAGTTTTTTTTCAAATATTGAAATATTTTTATTCGATCATCGGCAAATGAATGAGATTTTCGTGCATATTTTGTTCCGAAGGTATGAAAAGTATATGCTCTTATTAATGCATTATCTCGCTACTCTGATGAAGAAAGATCGGCGATTGACTCTATAGAAAAGCTCCATAATCTCCACCAACAAAAAGAATTCTGAAAATAAAATTCATAATGTTTGTTCTGTGAAAAAACTTCTATTTTTTCTCTTTTTCATCACTTTTTTGATATCTGCATGTTCATGAAAATATAGGGAACATTATTTTGCTGAGTTTGGATATCATGATACAGTGAGTTCATCAGAATCTTCTCTGATTGGAATTACAAATACTGGTGTAGACTTACTTGTATTGCCTGATAAAAAAGTAAAATGACAGTTGATTGATAGTATAAAAAAAGCGAAAAATAGAATCTGGATAGAGATATATACATGGACTGATAAGGATATTCTTGATGCTGTTTTGAAGGCAAAATTAAGATGAGTTGATGTACGAGTTATCTTGGAGGGAAATGTATTTGGTACGCCCTATATAAACAAGCCTATTGCAACTGCTCTTCAAAATGCTAATATTCCTCTTCGTTATGCAGATAATGAGCGGTTTGTTTTTACCCATGCAAAATTCTTTCTTATTGATGATGTATATTTTGTGAGTACAGGTAATCTTACTCGTTCATTTTTCGAAAAAAATCGTGATTTTATCGTTTCAGAGAATGATGACAGTATTGTGAAAACTCTCGAAAAAATTTTTCTCGCTGACTTTTCCTACCAATGATTTACAGATGTTTCCCTAGAAGATCCATTTTTTCTCCTTTCTCCTATCAATGCTCGATGACAAATAGAACGATTTCTACAATGAAGTAGAGAAAATATCACGATATATGTACAGACAATTACTGATAAAGAAATACTACAACTTCTCGAAAAAAAGAGAATGGGTGGACTTTCTATATCTATTTGTACCGCAGAAAATGAGGAAAATCGAAAGGCGAGTAAAGTATATAAAGATCTCAAATGGGCATTTGTGAAAAAACCATATCTTCACGCAAAAGTACTTATTTTTGATACTGAATATGCTGTTATTACAAGCAATAATCTTACAAAAAATTCTCTTGATAATAATAGGGAAGTATGATTGATTTTTGCGAAAAATTCTGGGATTATAGAGCATGTTTCTCGTCTTTTTCAGAAAGATTGTATTTTTTAGTCTTTTTTTGCGTTTTTTCTCTTTTTGCGCTATTATGAGTATATGATAAAAGTGATTCAGAAAATTCTCGTGTTCTTGATAGCTGCTGGTATAGCATTTTTCATGCTTTTTGCTTCTTTTTGATTTGGTGTTCTTTCTACGCAATGACAAGATTCCGTATGAGAAAGTGGAACATGAGGTCGTATACTTTTTTATAAAAGTACACTTCTTTTGTGAACTGGAGCTTCATCTTCTTCTCTCAAATATGTATCCAGAAGTGATGATCCATCAGAACTAAAAAAGAATGAAACATTTTATATTGATTTTGGGAGACTTTCGTCCATATTTTTCTTACCAGGTACTCTTTCTGGATCAGAAAGCTTAAAGAAATTTCATCTTGAGAAAAATATTTTGACCATTCCATCATCATGATCGATGATTGCATCACTTTATGATCCATTTGTTTCATATTCCCTCTATTCCCCATCTGGTGAATTTACACTTGATCAGGTAACGAATGGAAGTTTTTATGTATGAAATGAATCGGATGGTACGATTTCTCTCTATTCTATAGATGCAGTAGGAACACTGACATTTTTGTCAAAATGACAAAAAATGACGACTATGACACTTTTTCCTTGAATGTATTTTCGTTTTGATCCTTCAGAAAATAAGAATTTTGCTTGAGCTGATCTGTTTCAAATTATTCAATCTGTTTCAACTCAGAAAGAGGGGATTATTACTGGTATGGAATTTGTAAATCCTAGAATAGATACTGGAAATGCACTTGATGCTTTTTTTATGTATCGTCTCCCTCCGCAAACTCGAGTTCTCTTTCGTCAACTTCGCACTCTTTTTATAGAGCGCGTTGATCAGGTTAATATGATGCGTTCGTATAGTGCAAGTGGTGATTTTCTCTCACTTGAGGATATGAATTCACTCTTGATAAATCCTGGAAAACGGAATGCTATTTTACTTATGGATTTACAATCGACATTTTCTGATAGTCTCCAGGCTCGTGTCGATACTGATAAGTTTGTAAGAAGAATACAGAATATACATGATACAGCAGAAAAGCTTCCTATAGGCAACGATGTTGATAAGCTTTTTCAAGAATTTCTCACTGATGGACGATTTGCTATGTTTTCACAAGTTACCGATCAGAAATTTGTATCTATATATAATGAAGTTGCTAAAATCATAGGCATTGCCCCAAATACTCAGAAATATCAGCTTTTTCAGAAACTCTCTGACATATATTCCCGAAATCTTGTAAATCAACTTCAAGGGTCGGTTGGAAAAAATGATGTATATACCTCTAGTGCTAATGAACTTATTGGAACATTGAGTGCATCATGAATGACGGGTGATGATTATTTTAATATTGCACTCTATGCACTAAATATTTTATCAAAATCACAGGAACAAAACCTTTTCACAGTTGATTTTGTAAAAAGTAATGCCACTTATAACTTTATCTATACTATTTTTGTAGCTACAGATAACTATCTTTCCTCAATCACTGACTCAAATAAAAAATCAAATACCCAAAACACTATTGCACATCAGCTCTATGTTCCACTCAGTGAAAGTCTCGTACTTTCCCTTTATAAATATTTCACTATTGACCAGAATTGATATATATATTTAAGTCCTATATTTTTTCCTGATGGACCAAATGAGAAGATGAAGTTTGACTCAAACTTTGTTGCAAGCGTGAATAAAATTTATGGAATTATGAATAGAGCAGTGGATATTTGATCTTTCCCAGGATCTTCAAAAGAGGATTATTCTCGTCTCAATGCAGCATCAATGAGGATGCGAGCCTTTGTATCATTATTTAATAATACAGAATATCCTGAGTATATCAAAGACCCATTTATTTCTCAAGATGCATGAGGTATATCTATACCAAAGTTGACGGACGATACTGTAGCATTAGTTCATAAAAATGATGCAATGAAGGCGACAACATCCCTATCAGGAAACAATTTACCTACACCTGACATAAGCTGAGATAATCCTCTCTTGAGAATCCAAAAGCTTTTCGGGAATATACCACAAGAACAAATTACAAGAGAAGTAGACTGATTTCGAGTATCTGGTGCAAGTATGCGCCTTGAATCAAAAAACGCTCAACCACCAATCTTTTTTACCATTTCCTTCAAGGCTAGCCTTGACCTGGTCACTATATCCGAAGTACAGATAGAATATGAAGGTCATAACATTACTTTTTCACGCAATCAATATTTAACAAATGATTTTCTTGCTTTCCTTTCATCTAATGCCTCTCTTTACTTTCAGAAGATATCAGCATCTCTTCTTGAAAATCCATGAGTAACAGGCGATATAATATTCTTTATTTGAGATAATCGAATTACTATCTGAGGCTATAGTTTTAATCTTTAATCTTCCATTTTTTCGCCGAGGTTTGAATGATTCCATATATCTATTTTCTTTTTATCTCCGGATAGGAGTTTTTTTGGAACAGAAATCCCTTCAAATATTTCTGGTCTTGAATATTGCGGATATTCTTTCTTTCTCTCCAGTTTTTTGCTGAATGATTCTTCCGTGAGTGAAATTGGATTTATAACACCATCAATGAGTCTGACGATAGAGTCTATAAAAACAAGAGCACTTAATTCTCCGCTTGAAAGCACATAGTTTCATATGGAAATTTGTTCTATTTCAAATAAATGAAATAGTCGTTCATCCACTCATTCATAGTGGCCACATATTATACAACACTCATTTATTGTTTCTGAAATTATTTCGACTTTTTCTTGATTCATCATATTTCCTCGAGGAGACATGAAATAAGTTTTCATAATACCATATTTACTATAAATATCTCTCAGTGCAAGAGTAAGAGGTTCGATAGTAATAATTGTTCCAGGAAGTCAACCATATGGACGGTCATCTACCCTTCTTGTATTGCGCACGGTCCAGTCAGTAAGATTATATACTTTATACTCAAAAAGCCCCTTTTCTTGGGCTCTTTTTGGTATGCTGGTTTCCAGATATGGTTTTATGCTTTCTGGAAAAAGTGATAATATATGTATTCTCAGCACGAGTATAAATTATTGAATTTCGAGAATTTCTACATCAAAGAAAAGTGTTTTTCCCATGAGAGGATGCTCTTGTGCTATAACCACGCTATCATCTTTTATTTCCTTGATAGTCATTTTTCCTTGAGGGGTAACAAGAGAAGATCATACTGAGAAATCTTTATTATAAAATGAACTTTGTTTATTTGTTATTTCGAGAGTAACTCCAGTTCCAGAAATTTTTATAATCTTGAAGTTTGCACTTCCATCTTGTGCTTCTGCTGTTGTACCAACAGCAATCTTTTTTCCAAAAAATGGGTTTTCAGAATTCTTTATATTGATAGTTATAGATGCTTCATCTGCTGAGATTACCTTTGCAGTTGCCCCATTAGCTCCAGTGAGAGTTTCCCCTACCTTAGCATTTTTCATGCTTTCATTGAGATTCTTTCTTTCTATTGTTTGACTAATAGTTGGTTCAAAATACTTTTTATCTTGAGTGGTAGTGAAAACTGGTGCAATTTGGAATTTTGAAACAGTTTGCATTGTTGGACCTGTTCCATAACCGAGTTCTGGTGAAACTTCGATGATTTTCTTTTCTCCTTTTTTCATTCAAAGAAGTCCTTTTTCAAATCATGGAATTACACCATTTCCTCAAATCATTACTTGAAATGGCTCGTATCGTCCAGTTGCTGAGTATGTCTTATTTTCTTTTGCAATATCAGCAACAGTTGTTTCGAGTATTTTTCCATCTTTTGATCACTCTCTGAGGGTATAGTTGAGTGTTACGAGCTTATTATTTGCAATAATTGATGGACTCATGACGAGTGGAGCACCAGAATTAGAACTTCCTGATCATGAAACACTTGATGAGTCTGAATTGAGTGAACAAGCTGAGAGGGAGACAAGTGCAATGAATATCACTAAGATTCGCATAATTGTGTAGGTTATATAAATACTTGAGAGAATTGTATGGAAAAAATTATTTTTTCAATCCCAAGAGGGCTAGCTCTATTTGAAAAATGCGTCATAACTCAGGATCTTTCAGTCCATTTCCGCTTTTATATGCGATATTTATGTCTATGAGCTTTTTATAGAATTGGGAGAGTGTTTCCCATGATATAGGGGATCATCGTGTTTTTTTGACAACAAATGGGTGAATTTTTCACAGATTTCCGGATATATTTTTCGCATCACAGTATTTTATATACATTCCATTGCGCATCAAGCCTATGAGACTTGGGAGGATTTCTGTAGCTTTTGTATTTTCTATTATTGCTCGCCATATTTTTAAACTTTTTTTCACATTAGTCTCTGTAATCGCATCTACGAGATCAAAAATGCGTCATCAAGTTGGTATATTTTCTAGAGTCTCTCTAAGAGCATCTTTTTTATCGATTCATTCTTCCTCAAGTGCACGAAGCATATAGAGAGATCATGCTATCATGTGAGATATATTACTATTCTCCATTCATGTTTCTTTCAAAAGTTCTCATTTTTTATAGGTGTTTAGTACCTGTTCTATGAGGGTATCATCAATATTTTGAAATCGTTTTTTCCATACCTCTTTTTTCCATACCTCATCCATAGTTCTTACATCGGCATGTTTTATGAGCCAATTTTTCACCCCATCCTCTTTGCTACTAATATTATGAAAGAGACAAAAATGACTTTCTGGTATATCTTTTCCATATGTTTCGAGTATTTCCTCAAATCCTCATTTTTTTGATTTTGTTTCATTTCCACCAGAAAAAATAAAGAGCCTTTTTTCTGCAAAAAGTCCTGTGGTAAATAGAGTATCTCGAATAAGGGGGAAAGTATTTTTATCTTCCAGCCTGTATCGTTCTACATTTATGATGCCATATTTTTCTGTAAAGACACTTATCCATCGTGCAATTTCTCATTCGACTCAATAACTATCATTTCCCTGAATGTAGATGATATTTTTATACATTTTTCTTGAGTAAATCACGAATTTCTGAAAGGATTTCGATTTCTGTTGGCCCTGATGGTGCTACTTCTTTTTTCTTTTTCGTTGCTTTATTTATCACTTGTATAAAAAGAAAAATCGCAAATGCAATAATAATAAAATCAATAGTTGTCTGAAGAAACATTCCCCATTTAAGTTCTACTGTTCGCATTGCTCAGTCGAGTCCTGGTGCTTTGAAGCTGTATGCGAGATCTTTTACATCTACACCTGCCGTGAGAAATCCTATTATAGGCATGATGATATCTGATACGAGTGAGCTCACAATCTTTCAAAAAGCACCACCAATAATAACTCATACTGCGAGATCTATGACATTTCCTTTCATAGCGAAATCTTTAAATTCCTTCATGATAGACATATATTTTAGAGTAAAGAAATAATGTACTATTGATTATATGAATATTTTTGTTATTTCCACTTTACTTTCCTTTTTTTTGCCACAAAATGGAAATATGAATTTTTCAAAAAGCATAGCATTTATTACTCTTCTTGTCCTCATTATTGCTTGAGTATATTTTTTATTATCAGGTAGGCCCCATAAGGTAATTTCTATTATTTGAATGGACTCTTCTGGTATGATAAAAATACGATGAAGTGGCTATTTTTATACGCCAGATTCAGTTGTTACTTCTGCACATGTAGTGCCTGATGATAGGATTATGTATCAGGGAATTTCTGGGGACAACATATTTTCACTTACTCTCGTATCTCGTGATATCTCTCGTGATGTTGCTATTTTATCTTCTTCGAAAAAAATAGGGAAGTCGTCAGGGGAACTTTTTCAAAGAGGTACTCTCGAAAAAAATAGTCCTATATTTGCTCTCGTATATCGATCTGGTGCAGTGACTCGACTCGATGGGAAGATACGCGAGCTCGATGCATCGATCCTCGCATATGACCAAAATGGAAAGAGTTTGACATTGACTGGTATACTCATGACTGATATTGAGTTTTTTCCGTGAGAGAGTGGCTCTCCACTATTTGATACCGAAGGGAGTCTCATAGATGTCGTCCATGTGCGATAAAAAATCCTCGGTGAGGAGGATTATTTAAATTTTCTTCAATCGTTTTTCATTTTCTTTATAAGTTCTTTCCATGTTTCTTCGGTGACATTTGAGGGTCTATTTTTTTTGAACTCATCTTCTGTAACTGTCTTCATGAATTCTTCTAATTTCTTCTTACCATCGCTTGTAGTCAATGAATCTCAATTAAATGTATTGCTCTGAATATCAGCATCAAATTTAATTCAATCTCATAGGTTAATGGTAAAACTATTACTTGTAGTTGCACCCTGTTGAGTTGCTGTATAGATGGAATTTGTATCTTTTGAAGCAGAGGCAGAAGTAATACGACTCTTGAATGCATTTAACATTTCTGTATCTTCTTTTCTGAATTCACCATACTTGGTTATTTTTTCATCAATAATTTTAGCATTTGCCTCATTATATCATGCATTTCTTAGAGCTTCTTTTCTATCAACTGGACTCATTCCTTTTAATTTTTCAGCAAGATCTTTAAACATTGTAGAGTACTCAATATCTTTTCCTCATTGTTTTCCAATGTATTCTCATATTTCTTTCCATTCTTTTGATTGTGGACTGTTTGCAGCATCGAGTCTTCATTTTATCTGAACTTCATCTACTCTTGATACTGCCTTATCAGCGTTGAGGAGTTTTCCTATGCTAGATTCTTTGAACTTATCCTCTGAACGGCGAGCAGGTATTTGTGATGCTATATCAACAGCCTTCCCCATACCAGCAACACTTCCACCAGGTATCGGAAGTGGTGTATATTTAGGAAGTGAGGCTCAAAGTTCTCATATCTTGTTTCCCATATCTTCAAATGGCTTGATTGCCCCTGCTACAGCCTTGCTTGTTCATTTTGCTGCCATAAAGGCTGCCCAGATGAATATAAGAGCAATTATGTCTATAACGATAGTTCCAAATATTCCACCAATTGCAGTAAGTGTATCTTTTGCAACCGCAGTTCAATTTCCATCACTTGCTCCTCATGCATTTTCTGTTTTTTTAGCATAAGCTTTACCTTGAAACTTCATAGTCACTCCACCAAAAGCTACTTTTGTTTCAGTATAGGAGTTGCTATCTTTAGATTGAACCTTTGTCTCTATATAATTACCTGGTATCCCAAACATTGTGATTTTATTTGAGTCAGAAGATGTTGTTGCTGATTTTGCTCACATGACACCAGATATGATGATGAGTCCAAATGATAGTACAAGTCAGACAACTGCTGGTACAAAACAAAGTCAGACAAACTCTTTGAGATTGAAATCTCACATTTTTTCACCGAGCATATCTTTTCCGAGAACAAAATGCACAGTAAATAGTGGAGAAAATATCGCATACATCCACAGCTTGATGGCTCGCATCATGAGTACAAATATCAACGCGAGTACGAGTATTCCAAATACTATAAACATCAATACTCAAATAATTACACCGTTGACGAGTTCTCAAATAGTTTTTGCAGTATCGAGAATCCCATTCACAGTTGTAACTTCATTGATCTGGAATACACCATATGCATATGCGAGAAGACTTCCATACGCACCACCTCAATTATTGATAAAATCCATAAGTGGTATGCAGTTTACTGGTCATACACTTGCATCACATGAAGTCTGTTTTGTTGCCTGTTCCTCGAACTTATCTATATTTGTTATAGTTATTTCTCTTGGTATCAGGATTTTGTCTAAAAATGAGTTATCTTTATTGTTTGCTACGGTTTCCATCGGAATAGTTATCACAGAAGCTGTGACAACTGTCGCGAGTGAAATAGTCCATTGGACAAACCACCAAGTAAATGGAACCATAATAATCCCAAGCGCGAGACGGGGGAGCATAGCTTTATAACCAAATTTCTCATTTCAAAAAATAGTCCCAAGTGCTATGATAATAAGAAGAATAGCATAGATAAAGTAGATAATATTTGATATCATTACCCACATATTGTACATTGTTCCACGGAGATTGAACATATCACCACTCGTCCAGTCTGGTGAGAGGAGCCATGATGCAAATATAATTGCAGGCGATACTATGATCGTCATTATTTTAAAGATGCTGTTTACTGTCTTTGCTACACAATTAATTCACTCACATTTTGGTTCTGGTTTATTCGTTCAATTCTCTACTACAGCATTAGGATTTCCGTCTACAGCAGCATTGACTGAAAGTACCTCATTATATTTTCCATTTTCTATATTTCCAAAAAATCCTCCAACTGCTATGAGAAGGAGTAGAAATGATGTAATAATTTTGTTCTGAAGCATGGGAAAGTGTGGATATAAATTATACCTATGAACTATTGAATCATATGTTTGTATTTTTTGCAAATTATTCAAGTGTTTTCTTTGCTTCGTACTCTGCCTGTGTTTCTATTACACCAAGGTCATGAAGAAGTGTAGATCATGATTTTGGTACTACAATCGTTGCTCTTTTTATAAGAGCGTCTCTATTTGTTGTGAGTGTATCGAGTATAGTTTTATTTTTTGTTTGGAGAAGTGTATATGATTTGCGGAATTGTTCAAGATATACCATATATATTCTTGCACGATTATCCTGTGATTTTGCTTTTGTATATGACTCTATTGCATCGTCGACACCAGTATAGTCAAAATTTCCAAAAGAGGATTGCATGATATTTTTAGCATTTGTTGTATCGGTTGTGCTTTTTCCTATTATCGCCTGTAACTCTGTTATTTGTTCATTGAGTACTCCGATTCGTTCATTCGTCTTATTTCCATAATCTCTGAGTATGGAAATATGTTCATCTAATGCTATTTGTCTATCTGTTGCAGAATCAAGCATTTTTACAATGTCTGTTTGAAGGAGATTGACATAGGTTTGGAGAGCAAGCATATTTCCTGCTATGAGTTTTCTTTGACCTTCTGTTGGAGATGAGAGTACTTCGGCTATTGATAAAGTAGTAGTATTGAGTGTACTCACTCCTGTTTTAATTTTTTCTTTTTGTCCGATATTGAGAGACATAGCAGTAGCTATATTTCCGAGATAGGTGATATTTGTTTCAGGAAACTTTTGTTCATTTGATGCATTTACTCCTTTCGATATATGTGGCAGAATATACCCCCAGGAAAGATGGAGGGTAAGGGTAAAAAATAAAGTAAGAATGAGGGTATTTTTTATGAAATCCTTGATTTCGTTTCGGAAAATCATACAGTATTTATTAATTGAGAGTCGGCTGAACCGATTTATAAACTTATCTTATCTATTTTTTCTCTTTTTGGCAAATAAATGCGTTACTTTTTTCTCTTTTTATTCTGATTTTCGTTTTTTTGCTCTTCTTTTGCCTTTGCAAATGAGGATATTATTATCATTCCTCGCGCATGATGGGGTGCAGATGAGTCTCTCAGGTATTGAGATAATGCTCTGATGCAAAAGCAATTTGAAGCAAATCTAGCATATTTTCAATCAACAAAAACACAAGCCCAGATTCAAGATATTCAAAATGAAACAAATCGTATAAAATTTATACAAGAAAAAAACTGACCTGCCTGAGAAGTAGTCGAAAGAAGGTATTATGAAGGTGGTCACCCCCTTTTTCTTCCTCTTGAAAAAACAAAACAAGTATCTCGTATTATATTGCATCATGAGTGAGTTATTCTCGGAACAGATAGCGATGAAGAAATTATCCGGAAAATATACCAAATTCATGTTTCGAAATGATGGGGTGATATAGCGTATCATTATATTATTTGACAGAGGGGACAGATTTATGAATGAAGAGCAGGTGGTGACTATGTGGTAGGGACTCATGCTATTAGTAACAATCTCTGATCTGTTGGTATAGTTATTTTATGAAACTATACAGAAAATCATCTCAATGCAGATCAGATTATATGACTCAAGAAGCTTATACCTTATCTTGCACGAAAATACTGAATTACCCTTTCCGCTGATGCTTTTTGATTTGAATGTGCAGATAGTGTTTGTGCTAATTTAAAAACAGTTATTACAAAATCACTCTTATGACATCGGGATGTGAAAAGCACGAATTGTCCTTGAGATAATGTATATCCACTTATAGAAAAATGGATAAAAGAATTGGATGTAAGATATACTCCTATATACAATACGAATCACTTTATTGAAGCTATACCTGTAAATAGAGTTATGAATATGACTTTAAATGGAGCAACTTCATCTATAAACACAGGCATAAAAATTCCTATTGGTGTACAAATTCCACAAAAGGTAAATTATGTTTGACCGAAGATAGGTGTGAAGCTTTCTTACCCTGAAAGAGATTCTATAGTTCTTTCTAGCCTCACAAATTGACTCGTTTATGCGTTCATATGAACAAAGAAGATTCCCTTACAATATGGAAAAAATATAGAAGTATGAAAAATATGAAAAAATATACTGAGTGTAAAAATAGGGAATAAAGTATTTAAAACCAACAATTTTAAAATTACTGGTACGGTTCTCCGAGTTGACTCATGGGCTCGTACTCCAGCATGGGATACAAAGAAGATATACAATGATAATCTTTTTCGAGATACCTTATCGCTCTCAAATCAAGATGGGAAATTTCTTGTGGTAAATCATCTCCCAGTTGAGTGGTATCTCAAGTGACTCTGAGAGGTTTCAAATGGTGACCCTCAGGAAAAGATAAAAACAATTATTGTCGCTGCTCGATCATATGCTAGGTATTATATGGATCCAAAGAATCGAAAATATGCTACAAAGTTATATGATGCTTCTGATGATCCTGATTCATTCCAGAAATATCTTGGTTACTCATATGAGTCAAGATCTCCAAGTGTGTGAAAAATGGTTGATGCTACAAAATGAGAAATTATTATATATAACTCTGTTGCTATTAAGCCATGGTATTTTAGCTCTTCTGATGGGAGAACATTATCTTATAAAGAATACTGCGAAAAAAATACTGGTAAAATTTGTGAGGATATACCATATCTTCATACTGTTGATGATCCTGGTGCTGTATGAATGAATCGTCTGGGTCATGGGGTTGGGATTTCAGGCATTTGAGCTACATACTTTGCAAATCAATGATGGGATTATAAGAAAATCATACAGTATTATCTGACAGGAGTTGAAATATCAAAAAAATAGTTATACTTCCTATAATTTCTCATTTTTTATATATGTATCTTTCTGATAGAGACATCCGTGCTGGTATAGAGTCAGGTGATATTTCTATTTCTGACTTTGATGTGAGTCGTCTTCAGCCAGCAAGTTACGATATTAGACTTGGTGACAGATTCTTGATTGTAAAAGATTATTCTGTGATGAATATTGATCCTATGAACAAGATTCTTCCAGAATATGAGGAAATTATTGTGACAAAAGAAGAATGATTTATACTTCGTCCTGGAGTGACTGTTCTTGGTACAAGTATTGAAAAATTTGGTTCTGAAAAATACCTTATCCAACTTTCTGGTAAATCTTCTCTTGCTCGACTTGGTCTCATAGTGCATAATACCGCATGACTCATAAATCCTGGGCACTATCTCAATATCACATTTGAACTCGCGAATATGAATTCTATTCCTATTATTTTGCGACCAGGTATGGATATAGCACAGATTCTCTTTTCTCAGATGTCGAGTCCTCCAGAACAAGACTATAGAAAAATCGGGCGATATGGTGAGGGCGAGGCAAATATGGTGAGCTATATTCATAAAGATTAATTCTATAAAAAAACTAGCAATACGCTCTGAATTTCATATAATTCAGGGAGTATTTTTTTAAATTTTTTCTATGCAAGTTCGTATCAAAAATATTTCTGGAAAAGTTCTCGAATACAAGACTCCTGGTGCCTGTGCATTTGATTTTGAAGCATCTGAAGATGTAATTTTTGCTCCGGGTGAGTGGAAGCTCGTGGATACAGGTACGGTTATAGAAACTCCAGTTGGATATTGCCTCGTGATTGCTCCTCGTTCAGGAACATTTAAGAATTATGGGCTTATGCAAGTAAATAGTATAGGTATAATTGATCAGGATTATTGTGGCGATGCTGATACGGTCAAATTCTCTTACATTAATATGAAAAAAGAAGAAATAACTATCAGAAAATGAGAACGAATAGGTCAGGGAATGTTTGTGAAAATAGAAAAACCAGAGTTCCAAATTGTAGAGAAAATGGATAATTCTGACCGTTGAGGTTTTGGTACTACTGGAGTTATATAAAACTTACTTTTCATACTCATGAAAATAATAGCAATCCTAGCAATGGATGAACACTGTTTGATAGGATCAAATCAGTCTCTCCCATGGCACATTCCCGAAGATATGAAACGGTTTCGAGAATTCACGACTGGGCATACGGTTTTGATGGGAAAAAATACATATTTCTCTCTTCCTGACAAGTTCCGCCCCCTCCCAAATCGTCGAAATATCGTCATCACTCGGAGTCATATTCCTCAGGTTGAAACATTTTCTGATATTCATGAGTGTGTAGAATTTCTCAGAAAAGAAGGATTACAAGAACTTTATCTCATATGATGAGCCTCTATCTATAATCAATTTTTCGAAAGATGACTCGTAGATAAGGTTGAATTGACCCTTGTTTCAGGTGTACACGATGGAGATATATTTATTCGTGATTTTCGTTCAGAATTTACTATTATTTATTCTCAAGAGTTTTCCCAGTGAGTATTCCAGACATTGATTCGTAATTCTTAATTTTCTCAATTATGCATCCAGAAAAACAATATCTTGATTTGCTTCAGAAAATCATGGACACATGAATAGATCGAATGGATCGTACTGGTGTTGGTACTCGTTCTATTTTTGGTCATCAAATGCGTTTTGATCTCTCAGAGAGTTTTCCACTTCTGACAACTAAAAAAGTATTTATAAAAGGTATCATTCACGAACTTATCTGGTTTATATCTGGTGATACGAATATCCGATACCTCGTCCAAAATGATGTAAAGATTTGGAATGAGTGGGCATTTGCCAAATATCTCAAGAAAACAGGAAAAGATCTGAGTCTTCCTCGTTATTCTCCTGAATGGGATAGTGCACTTCTCGAATTTGTAGAAAATATAAAAAATGATGAGAAATTTGCTCTTGAGTGGTGAGATTTGGGTCCTGTCTATGGCAAGCAATGGAGAGCATGGGAAACAAAAAAGGGGACAATAATTGATCAGATGCAAAATGTCCTAAATACTCTCGCAAATGATCCATATTCTCGTCGTAACCTCATCTCTGGTTGGAATGTGTGAGAAATCGAAGAGTTAATTAAGGATAAAGATACGGCCCCTCCTCCATGTCATACACTATTTCAGTTTTATGTAGCTGATGGAAAGCTTTCTTGTCAGCTGTATCAACGATCGGCAGATGTATTTCTCGGTGTTCCATTCAATATTGCTTCCTATGCACTCCTGACCATGATGATTGCTCAGGCAAGTGGGTTTCTCCCTGGTGAATTTGTTCATACTTTTGGAGATGTTCATATATATCATAATCATTATGACCAAGTCAGAGAACAGCTTTCTCGAGAACCACGACCATTTCCCACGATGAAAATCAATCCTGAAGTGAAAAATCTCTTTGCTTTCAAATATGAAGATTTTACTCTCGAGTGATATGATCCGTATCCTGCGATAAAAGCACCTATAGCTGTATAAATTTTATCTTATGTATATCGTTTTCGAAGGCATTGTCGGGTCAGGAAAATCAACTCAATCAAAGAAATTGGTTGAGTTTTTGTGTCAGAAACACGGACATGAAAAAATACTTCATGTAAGAGAACCCGGATCTACGCCTATTGCAGAGGATATTCGATATCTTTGTCAGGGCAAGGAGTGGGAAAATGAGAAGATGCATCCACTTACCAACGCTTATCTCTATTCTGCAGCTCGCGCACAAACACTTCATACTATCGTAAAACCAGCTCTTGATGCAGGAAAAATAGTGGTGTCTGATAGATGTTTCCTTTCATCATGTGCATATCAAGGTGAAGCACAGTGACTTGGTATTGATAGGATACTTTCAGTCAATACAGATGCTATAGAATGAATCATGCCAGATATTGTATTTTATATGGATATCGATGTAGAGACTTCACTTTCTCGTACATTTGACTCTATTTGAGATAAATGGGAAAAGATGGGAAAAGTTTTTTTTGAGAAAATAGTACTTGGGTATGAAAAGTGTGAAAAGTTAGAAATTATGAGAAATAAATTTTATAGAATTGATGCGACATGAACTCAAGATGAAATTTTTCAGAAAATTCTCATACAATTAGCTTTTATATGAAAATAATATTGCGTCCAAATTTTCAACACTTTGATATCGATAGGTTTTTTGCAATTCAGGAAAAAATTCTTTCCACCACATACAAAAAATTATCTAAAAATACCGATGCACCAAAATATACTGATTGTATTACTGCCATTAGATATATTCTTCAGCATTCTTCAGATTTTATTATTCCAACTTGTTTCATAGGAGATCTTCCATTAAGTTTGATCAAAAATCAACTTGCCTCTATTTTTCCTTTATCTGATGCAAAAATAGGGGATTTAATATTTTTTGAGAAGATGTCAAAAACTCATAAAAAGTACATGGTTACTCATGTATGAATTATGTGTAATCATCGAGAGTTTATACATTCGTCACTTCAGTATAATGGAAAAATTTCTTCTATTGACGATGCTCAATATATAGATAATATCCTTTGTGAATCTTTTTTGCCTATTGCTAAAGACCCAAGAAATTATGGAAACTAAAACTCTTTTTATAATAGATGCATATAATCTTATATATCGCATGTTTTATGCTATTCCTGAGATGACAACTCGTTCATGAGAATATGTAAATGCTATTTTTGGAATTGCAAAATTTCTCAAGTGACTTGCAGAAGAGAATCTGGATGCAAGTATACTCGTTGCAACAGATGTAGGAAGGACTTTTCGTTCTGATATGTATCCAGATTATAAAGCCCAAAGAGATAGAATGCCAGATAATCTTCGTTCACAAATAGGCTCTATTTTTGAGCTTTTTGCTCATGCGAATATCCCAGTTATCTCTCGAGAATGATATGAAGCAGATGATATCATTGGGTCTATCGCACACCAGCATGAAAATGATGATTATCAGGTCGTAATAATCTCATCTGATAAGGACTTGTGTCAATTTGTAAGAGATGGAAGGGTGCATATATATGATGCTATGAAGAGGAAATTTATGAAAGAATCTGATGTAGTCGAAAAATTCTGAGTTCCAACCCACCAAGTCCGAGATTTTCTTGCTATTGTTGGTGATAGTTCTGATAATATTCCAGGAATTGCTGGATTTGGCCCAAAGAAAGCAATCGATCTCCTCTCCAAATACCATACTCTCGAATGAATTTATGAAAATCGTGGGGAAATGACACAGAAAATGCGTGAAATCTTTGAACGAGAATGGGACATGGCAATTCTTTCACAAAAATTGGCGACTATTCATACGGATTTGGATATATGAACTATGCCAGAGATTCCACTTTCTGAAAATGTTTCAGAACAATCATATGTTGATTTTTTAATGAGGTATGAATTTCGTTCACTTTTTCCAAAAGGTATAGAATCGAAAAAACCAGAGAGCCTGAGTATTGAAAGCTTGGAGATTCAAACATATGAGAGTCTTCAAGATTTTTTCACTCAAATTCAAGAATGACTTTGAGAAATTATTCTTGTATGTGATGATTCAGGGAAGAAGTTTGCTTTTTCATATCAATCATCTATATATTCTGTTGATTCTCAAAAAGTAGATCTTTCTGAATTCTTTATTTCTTTGCAGAAACTCGATATTTTAGTCATTGGTTATGATCTAAAATGCGTGTTCGGTCATATTGCTCGTATAAAAAATCCTCTCGGTTGAGAGGATTTGGTATGACAGGGGAGACTATTTTAGATTATGCATAAAATGTTGGACTTCAGAATTTGTGTTTATCTTCTATTTTCACGGTTCTGATTGCAACCTTTCATTCATTATTTTTTCAGGATGCATCGAGTATTTTTACCATTCAGTTTTGAGGTGGTTCCAATACTATAGCTATATGATTCCATGTAGGTTCTTTACTGTACATATGCGGTCACCAGAAGAACATGAGATCTCATTTTTTTGTTTCCGATGCCGATACTTCGTTTGTATATCTTTTGAGTCATGCTGCAGTCTGCCTAAATCATGGTGTTGCAACTCATGAGTCTCGCATAATTTTTGATATAAATCATGAACAATCCGTCGCTTGTTCATCACTTCTTCCTCCTATGTAGGGAATCCCGATCATTTTTTCACCCATTGATATTATTGTATCCGGATGAGATGTACCTATAAGTTCCAAAGATGAAGGTTTTGCTGTTGCAAGCTTTTCATATCCATCGATTATACTTTTAATCTTAGTTACATATCCAGGATCTGTTGCATATTTTGGTGGACTTTCTACCATTACTTGAACAAAAGCTAGAGGATCTTGAGTATTGAATGCATTTGGCCACTGTTTCTTGATGAGCTTTGCATGATCTTCAAATGAATCGCGCATAGAATCATATGTACGAAAGCTTGCGTTTATTGTTACCCATTTTCAATCAATAAATTCTTTTGTTTCTTTATCCTGACCACTCCCTTTTATTCAGAAATAATTATTCCCTGGAGCACTTCTTCACCATCCACTTTCTAGTGCTGCTTGAGCATAAGAAACCTCCCAAGGTATGCCATATTTCTCTTGCATTTCCTTTGCTATAATAGTAGCTTCTTTTTGAAATGCTTGTCTTTTTTCTAATTCCCATGGACTAAAACCTCAACTAATTTTCTCATATCGATCAGATATTTCAATAAAAGCATCCATTGCCTTTTCTTCATCATCTTGGTTATTGCTGAGCGATATTTCAGGATTTGATTCTTTCACATACTTTTCCGTCTCTGTTTTTGATGGTATTAGTATGTTAAATCCATTATATACTGGTATATATCAACGATCATCATAATATCATACTTTATTTCCCTGAATACTTCTTTTTCAGATGCGTATATTTCAGGATGTATCTACTACTTTGATTACAGAAATATCCAAAGGAAGAAAGTCTCATGCACCTATCTTTGTTTCTGCACTTATATTATTACCAAAATCCACATACAGACTATCTCACTCTTTGAGATTTTTTCCATCCGTAGCCTCTTCAAATATATCTCATTTGTCATCGAGAGTTCTTTTATAGAGAAAAGACTTTGCAAGAAATTCTCATCTTCTTTCCTGTTTTGACTTTCACTTTAGTTCTTTATCAAGACGCATGAGATTAGCCGCACTAATATCATTGAGGCTATTCTTTCACTCTGCAAGTTTTTCTCAAGCAATCTGAGTATACTGTTTTGTTCTATTTACAGAACGATTTATAGAAAGTATTTCTTCTCGAATTTTCTTTCGTTCAAGAGTATCAGTTGTTTTTTCGAGACTTGCTTTTAATGTATCGAGTTTTGCTTGAGTAGTTATTTGTGGTAAGTTTGTTTCTGGTGAATTCCCAGATTTTTCTTTATCTATCATATGATGAATTTATATTTGTATAATAAGTATTTTATTCTGACCGTCAAATATTATTTTGATAATTCTACGAGTCATGTTTGTTCATCCTCGAATACTGGTATGATGCTCGTGATGCCAACGAGTTCGAGAGTATCTCCTACATCGTGAGAGAGGGAACAAAGTCAAAACTTCCCATTTCCATCCTCACTTCTCTGTGCTATATCTGCAATATATCCAATTGATTTACTATTCAGGTATTGCAGTTTTTCTAGATTGAAGAGTATTTTTGCTCCAGAGAAATCCCCGATATCTGCTATGATATTTGGAAATGTTGTATCAACATTCGTTTCATCAAGTTCTCCATCAAATGAGAATATCTTGACTCCAGTATTTGTAGATGATTTTTTGACATCGAGCCGTGTAAGCATAAAAGGGAATGTAAGAAATATGGATTAAGTAAGTTTTCCTTACTTGTAACTCTTTGATTATAGCATTTTCTCTGACTTCTTGCAAGTTTTTCTTGCTTTTCATAGTATTTTCATAGTATTTCTGTATGTTATATGATTTCTTGCCCCCAACATCTATTTCAGATTCTGCACTTTCCTTTTGGCAATCGCATACTTGGCAGAAAATACTTCTCACTTCAGGTCAAGCAAAAGATGTTTTTTATTTTGGAAATAAGGATTCGTCATACCTATTGATAGAAATTCGTTCCATAGGACTTGGTCTTTTTGGTGCATTTTCTCTTTGAGTGAATGCCTCTCAAGTATGAAATGATTTCCCTGATTATATGAACGCAGTGAAGGGTATTTTAAAGACGAAGGGTGTCATATTTTTCCAGATAGAGCCGATTGAAGAGATACCATTCTATTGAGATAAACATATTTCAAGTTTTGTCCGATATAAAAGATTTTTGACTCCACAAACGCGTGTTCTTTTATTGGATAATTCTGAAAATACTCTTCTTTGAGATATGCATGAAAAAGGAAGATACAATATTCGTCTCGCAGAAAAACGCTGAGTAAAGGTCGAGAAAGTATCATCTACTTCTGAAAATATAGATATCTGGATGCAGCTTCTTACAGATACAACGAATCGTGATGGTTTTTCCCATAACACGAAGAAATACTATATGTCATTTATAGAGAATCTTGAGAAACAAAATCAATGATGACTATATTTTGCTTTTTTTGAATGACGCATCATTGCTGGATCTATTTTTGTTTTTACACCATCGCGAGCAATTTACTACTACGGAGCATCTGTTTCTGATCCATCTGATAGAAAACATATGGCACCATATGTACTTCAATGGCACGCTATTTGTCATGCAAAGTCTCGAGGTATTCCTATTTATGACTTTCTCTGAGTTGCTGATCCAAAAAATCCAAAAGATTCCCTCAGATCAGTTTCTGATTTTAAAGCTAAATTTTGATGATGCCTTGAGTTTTTGCCACGAGAGTTACTTATCCCAGTTTCTCCTCTTTGGTATATATTTGGATGTATTCGTAAATTACGATGGTAATTATGGATGAAATATTGATTGATCTACAGAATGTGGAAAAAGTATTATAGGGCTTCATGGAAAATTCTTCTCTATCTTTCAACGGAGAAATTCTGAAAATATCATATGTTCTGTATTTTTTGGCAGAAGGAGTCGTATATGTTCTCGAAACAACCATTTTCCTATACTTGCAAATTGTTTAAATTTTGAAAGTTTTTTTGGGATAAAATCTTGTAAACTTACTGATTCTGGTATTTCATCTTCTTGTTCGATATACTGAGGAAAGGCAGCGAGAAGACCCACATCATGATGTGCGAGTATTATTCTCGGATTATATATACGCCCATAGATATTTATCGCTAGAAGTCACCATGGTCAAATATATCGAAGAATTGAGTGCATCCACAAAATATCAGGCTTTGTGTTATGAAGCATTTTCCATAACATTATCCCTCGCCAGAATGCAAGGGGTGAAGTTATGAATAAAATTTTTCTGATGAGAGAGGTTGTTTTATGTTGATATCAAAAGAAACCTACACTTTTATTCATTGTATTGAGTGCAACTTGTATTTTTTGTACGATATATTCTGCTCATCCAATTGTATCTTTGTAGTCATGTATAATCATCACTTTCTTCTTACCGTTCATTATATTGCCAAGTCTCTCTTTCCACGAATCCAGGTTGTAATAGCTTATGTCCAATGCTGTAGGTATGGGAATATCTCTATATTTCTCAAGTATTTTTATAAAATCTTCTACGGGTTTATTTTGAGAAATACAGAGTTCTTCGGGTATAAATGCAGAAATTCATCCCTTGCGAAATCCAATAACAGGTGTTCCTGATGAAAGTGATTCAAGTGCTGTTAGTCAAAATGTCTCCAAAAATCGTGATGGCATAAAAAGGAAATCAGCATTTCTATAGAGTTTTGCAAGTTCAGTAGATCATACTTTCCCATGATAATGGACTTGTTCTTTGTATTTTTCTCAAAGGGAAGCACAGATGTCTGTGTATATACCATCCGAACATATGTCCCATGTAACTTTATTTTTGAGACCCTCATTCTTTTGTACCATTTTGATCGAAGCAATGAGGATATCTACTCACTTTTCCTCTACAAGACGAGATGCAAAGAGTATTTTTATCATATTTGTCCTTATGGGTGATTATATTTTTTGTATTCTCTTTGGATATTTTTCAGAAAGAATGAGTCCCATAAGAAGAAAGAGGAGTAATGACAATATGCTCGATTCAAAGGTATGGAGAAATATATTCATAACTGCTATACCAATAAAAGTCCCACCCAGAATACTGTGTATCTGGAATAGTTGTAATATTAAATATACGATAATCATACAAAAGAGTATTCCCCCAATCCATCATCATTCTACAAATTGCTGTATATACCAACTTTCTGGTATATAATAAGGGTCTTTTGATTCAAGTTCTTCAGGCTTTATATCCAATACATATCTATATGCAGGGCCAGAACTTCAGAGTCATTGTCCAAATGGATGCTCTATAAAGCGACCGACATTTGTGAGCATTCTTTCAAAATGTCATTTCGTTGATCATCATCTTTCTATAATTGCACTATTCATTCATCCATAGCTCATAAATACACCGTAAATACAGAGAATGGCGGCTGCGATAATTCAAATAAATTGTCACTTATATTTCCTATACATTGGTAGTAAGTTTATTCATACTATTCATACTACTCAAATAATCATACCAATAATTGCACTTCTAGAGTATGTATACGCGAGCATCATAAATAAACCAAGGAGTATTACTCAACTCACAAAGTACCAATCTTTTTTTGCGCGCATAAAATACGCAAATACCCCTGAAAATAATATAAGTATTGCTCCCATGGTATTTGGTCCATCAAGAATCCCTTGGAATCGTCTGACATTTGCGCCATCAATTCCATGAAATATCGGTGGTACTCCATTGCATTCTTGCCAATTTGATGGATTTCCACAATACCCAAAATAGAGCAGTAAATCTTCTGTAAATGGCCACTTGAGCAGTCAGCTTAAGAAAAGCATACTCCCACAAGAAATCAGAAATAACTTTACATAGTAACTTATCGGTTTTTCTAGCAAAATAGCCCCGTGAAAAATAACCCAGAATGCAAGGAGGAACTCGAAATCATACCTTCATCCATAAATTATTCATCGTATACCTGTTGTGAAAAAACTTACAACTAACATACTGAGTATATACCCTACGAGCAATATATCAAATCTTCAGAGTTTTAGTTTATATGTCCCAGTTATGTGATGCCATACTACTATGACGAACATGAAACATAAGAGTATTTCTTTATAGAAACCTACACCAGGAATTCAAAGTTGTTCTTTTGTCCATACTGTAAGCAGGGTAGTAAATGGTAAAAGCACAAGTAATATTCGAAAGATTATATCAAAGGGGTGTGTTTTTTTCATAATTTATACAATAAACAAAAATCTTTTGCGAATGGTAATGATTTTTATACAATAGGCAAGATAAAACTTTACTTCTCATTTCTATGTCTCTCCTCTCTGATTCTCAACTGAGTAAACTTCGTAAACCACATGTGAATTCTACATGTATTGGTTGCAGTGCTTGTACTGCGATATCTGGTGATGTCTTTGAACTCGATGATCAAGGACTCTCTATCGTGAAGAAATGTGAAACCTACGAATGAATGGATGTTGATGATTCTATTTCCGCTTGTCCAGTAAATGCTATAAGTTGGCAACCTACAGATGAACATTGAAATTATCTTCCTGGCATAGTCGAACATCAAGATGTTTAAAAAAAGAGGACTCAAAAAGTCCTTTTTTTAAAATATAACTCTCCGCTTTGCACTCAGTGCATCCACGAGATTCTCTGGTTTGTATTCCATGTGTCTCGATATTGATAAAAGTATTCAAACTGCTATCATAAGAGAAAATAGAGATGATCCACCATAGCTCACAAAGGGAAGTGTTACGCCAGTAAGCGGTACGATATTTAAATTGACTCATATATTTATGAAGGCCTGTATGAGTATCAGCATAGTAATACCAAAAGCGACAAATTTTCAGAAAATATCTTTCATAGAGCGCGCTATTGTAAATCAACGATACGCTATCCAAAGATATATAATCAAGAGAAAAAGTGCTCCAAGGAATCAAAGTTCTTCTACAATTACTGAAAAAATAAAGTCTCATTGCACTTCTGGAAGATATCCAAATTTTTGTATAGATTTTCCAAAACCGAGTCCAAAGAATCCTCCGCTTCCTATTGCAAGGAGTCATTGTTTGATTTGGTAGTCTTTTCCATCAGGATTTGATTTTTCTATGATTTCTTGACCACTTCTAAAGAAGTTATCTATACGATTTGATATATAGGAAAGCACATTCCCATTTCATCCTCCAATTTTTCATATTCCGTATATGCTGATTGCTCATATCATACAGATCAAAAATGATATACCAATATATCGGATATTTCCTCATCCTATATAGTACATCGCTATTGTAATAGGTGCGATAATGAGAATCGATCAGAAGTCTGGTTGAAATGCCAGGAGTAAGAAGACGACTCATACGATACCAAAAAAAGGAATGAAACCCTCATACAAATCCGATAGGCTCGATCGTTTCTTTTTCATAAAATATGCAAGAACCAGTATGAGTCATATTTTTACAAATTCTACTGGTTGTATGGAAAATGGAATTCAGGGTATATCTATCCACCCGCGAGCTCCATTATATTTTGATCCAATAAATAAGACAAGAAAAAGAAATAGAAGTGTCGTTGTAAATATTCGTTTCGCATATTTTTCGAAGAGGGAATAGTGGATTTTTGATACAATCGTCACGGCGAAAATCCCCATTCATACATGTACCATATTTCTCAGGAGATAAAAATAGTTGTTTGCTTCTTCTATTTTTCCATCTGCGAGCATTTTCGATGTCACTTTGAATGATGAATATACACTCACTGAACTAATCATAATCATTCCAAATATAACCAGTCACAGAATGAGAAATACGAGAGTTGTGTCTATGCTTTTTTTTTGCATTTTTATTGAGAACGAATAAACTTATTTTCATCATAAAAAAACAATATGAAAAGGCAATCTTCTTTCTGACAATATGGGTTTACATTAGTAGAAATTATGCTTGTAATAGTTCTTTTAGGAGTTATTTTTTATAGTATGGCGTCTTTTTGATCCCCGCAATGAAAAGAAAACTCTATAAAAGTGGAGCGCCTTGCCAATAATATATCAGATATTCTTCATACGGGACTTATAAATATCACTATCTGAAAAGTCGAGAATGGTGTTACTCTGACTGGTGCCAGAATTCGTGTTGCAATAGGTACTTGAGATTCTCTTACTGGTATAGTGCGATATCAGTATGGAAATACTCCTTTTCAGGCTATTTCTCTTTTTGATGAAGATAGTCACTATCAGGTTGAGAGAATAGGATGGAATGGTTGAGTTTTGGTACCAACCGGAGTTACAGAGAGGTTGGATATAACTCTTTCACAAACTGGAAATTTTTTCCTAGGGGATATCAATATGGATAATTCTGCTACAGAAGTAGATATCCGTGTTCGATATATGGATAAAACAAAGACCGTTACTTTTGATAGAAGGACTGGAAGAATCGAGATAAACTAGATTTTCATAAAATGTTCTAGAAGAATTTTTGAGGCTATTATTATAAGAATCATTCCTCAGAGTATTTCAGCTTTTTTATCGAATATATGCCCAAATTTTGTCCCGAGAAGAACTCACATAAGGCATATACAGAATGTAATTCCTCAGATTAATCCTATTGCCCATAAAATATTTACGGGCAACAGTGCGAATGATACTCCCACAGCAAGTGCATCTATGCTCGTTGCTATACCGAGAGTCATAAGTGAACCAAATGAAAAATAATCTCGCTTTTCTTCTTCATTCTCCGCTACTCATTCGTATATCATTTTTCCACCGAGGATGAAAAGCAGAAAAGCTGCAATCCAGTCCCCGATAGAGTATATATATCACTCGAGACTGAGTCATCCTGCCCATCATACGAGTGGCATGACTGCCTGAAATATACCAAATACAGATGCTAAAAGTATTGCTTGTTTGAGTTGTATTTTTTTCTGTGAGAGTCCTGCGGATATGGATACAGCAAATGCATCCATAGCGAGTGATATCGATATGAGAATAAGAGTGAATAATGACATAGGGAATTATGGTTTTTTAAAAACTTTCTTCTTCTGCATCTTTGCTTCAAATTTCTTTTGGGCATTTGCTTTTTTATGACTCACTTTTCTTTCTGCTTTTTCCGCGAGCTTTTTTTCTGTCTTTTTTCGTAGTTGTTCCTTCTTCTCTATCCTGACTCTCGCTTTTTCTCTTTTTACTTTTTCCTTGAGTTCTTTTCTGGAGGGTTTCACTTCCTGGGATATATTGTTTGTTTGAGTAGACATATTTAGGTTATTTTAAAAGCATCATAAAGGAACATCAGCGAACTAATTAAGCTTACATTTTTTCTTAATTCACCCCAACCACTTCGCACACCTCTTGCATCTTTGCATCGAGTCTTGCATTCATGATTTTGGCACCTTCAGCGAGTTTTGCTTCGACGAATGGGATATCTCTGAGGAGTGCCTCTCTACGAGCACGGTATGGAGTGAGGAATCGTGTGAGGACTTCGAGAAGCATCGTTTTCGCATGCCCATAACCGAATCCGATATTTTCGGAGCTATATTTTTTTCGCATGCTTTCTATCTCTTCTGGGGTTGCGAAGACTTGATAGAGACTGAAGATAGCACACTCGTCTGGATTTTTCTTTTTTTCATCGACTCACTCAGAACCTGTTACGATAGACATGACTCGTTTTTTGAGGAGCTTATCATCATCGAAAATTCCGATGAAGTTATCATAACTCTTGCTCATCTTACGACCATCGATACCTGGAAGTGTCGCAACTGACTCTTCGATAATTGCCTCAGGTTCGCGGAATACCTCTTTTCCATATGTTTTATTAAATGCTCTCGCGATGTCTCGTGTCATCTCGAGGTGCTGGATCTGGTCTTTGCCTACTGGTACTGCATCGATATCGTAGCCTATAATATCCGCAGCCATGAGTATAGGGTAGTTCATCACTCCCATATTCATCATATATTGATCATTTCTGCCTTCATTTCTTTCAATTATAAATTCATCAAATTCATTTTTTATTCTTGAAAAGATATCTTCAGTAGTTTTGGTCAAACCAAAACCATGTCCTATTCATACCTCGTCATTGTATTCAATTTTTGTAGTAAGGGCTTTTTCTAATCAATCTATTCGCCCTTTTAATTTATTGAAAGTGTCTTCTTCTTTGAATGAATGTGCCCTCAGCATCAAGCTATATGGTGTAACATTCGTGAGAATCCACATGAGTTTGGTTATGTTTTTGATATCTGATTGGCGAAATATCGTAATCGGAGTATCAGTTCAAAAAATAGCGAGATATTCTATTGCAACTTCTATTGTTTGTTCTCGTAGTTTATCTCCATTTTTTACGCTTGTGAGTGCATGGAGGTCTGCGATAAATATCGCTGCATCATTTCATATTGCATTTTTCTGAAATGGGAGAACTGCACCCATCAGATTTCCGAGATGCATCGATGAGCCAGTAGGTTTTACTCAGGTGATTATTTTTTTCATGTGTTGTGAATTATGGAGATAATATATAGAAAAAGTCTGATAAAACAAGTAAGGCTACACTCTATATGAGGCTCATATATAGAGATTTTTATCTATGAGTCTTTTTCCTACCACTCATATCTGATAGAGGGTATTCATAGGAGAGCAAGATTCTACATTGAGGTAGATACTGTTTTCATCAGTCTCTGCTGTATATCTCGACTCAGCAAGATAATCTCTACATATAGAAAATGCCCCACCGTCTCAAAAGCTTTTTGCCAGAATCTGATACTGATTTTTGAATCGAGAAAAATCTATACCATATTTTTGAAATAATACTTCAACTTCGTCTATAGTAGGTTTACTATCTTGTGTTACTCGATCTATTGGAACTCAGATTTCTGTGAAGGTTCTGACTTGCGTATTTCTCGATATTCGATTCTTTACTTCCTGATTGAACAATATTCGCATTTTTGCTATATCTGATTCTAATCCATCAAGACAATACTCAGAATCTGTAATACTGATTCATCTATCAGCAAGGAGGAAAGTAATCTGAAGTGGAATATACTTTTGTATGATATCTATGAGGTTTTGATAACTCTCCATTTTTTTCTGAGCTCTGATTGGAGCCTCTGAGAAACTCTGATAGTTTCCAGATATTCATCAACTCGATGTGTAGAGTGGGCAAAGAAATGCTTTAAGTTTTGTTTCATTTCATGTATTTCTCGATAATTTGAGAATATCTAAAAATTTCTGATTTGTAGAGATTCATACATTTGTAACTGGATTTCATTTATCTTGTACAAGATTTTGAAAGTCTTTTCTCATCTGATTCATTATAGCATTAAAACTAATAGATGTCCGTATGAGAGGAACTGGTTGATAGGTATTTTTGCTACCTGCTTGATAGTATTGGAAATCAGGATCAAGTCTGATAATAGTTGCTGTCATAAATAAAAAAGTATTAAAAATAAAATCCGCCTCATGTGGCGGATGAAAATTGTTTTGCAAAAATTCTGCAATCAAAAATTACCGCCAATGCGAGAGAAAATGATGCCAGATGTTTTGCCAAGATTGTTTACTTTTGAAAAAGAAATACATATTTGAAATTTAAAAAATCCCCCAGAAGTTTCGAGAAACTCACGGAGGATTTTGAGAAATATTTTGAAGAAAATATCTACGCAATAATACCACACCATGAGGTGATAGTATGATGCCAAGATGCTATATTTTGTGTGAACATATTTTGAGTATATAGTTTTTTCTTTTATGTCAAAAAAACTTCCATTGTTCATGGAAGTTTGGTGATTATTTCTTTGCAGGAGCAGGAGCTTTTTTTACAGCAGGAGTCTTTGTAACCACTTTTTTCACTGGAGCTTTTGCTACAGGTTTCTTTGCAACTACTTTTGGTTTTGTAGGAACAGGAGTAGTGGTAGTAGGAGTTGTAGCTTTTACAACAACCGGAATTGGTTTCTTTGCAGGAGCAGGAGCTTTTTTTACAGCAGGAGTCTTTGTAACCACTTTTTTCACTGGAGCTTTTGCTACAGGTTTTTTCACAGGAGTCTTTTTTACTGCTATTTTTTTTACTACAACTTTCTTTGCTGTAGGAGTTGATTTTGCAGTTGACACTTTTGGAGTTTTTACTGTTTTTTTAGATCCTTGTTTCTTTGCAGCTTTTTTTTGTTCTTTTGCGAGTTTCTTTTCTTTTTTAGCTCTTTCTTTTTCTATTTTCTTGAGTTCCTTCTTTGCTTTCTTTGCAGCTTTTTTTTCCTCTTTTTCTATTTCTTTGAGGACTTTTTTCTCGATTTTGAGAGCTTTTTTTGCTTCACCATCGATTTTGGATTGTTTGTTTTTAGACATATAGAAATTTATTAAATATATGAGTCATAGTATTTCTTTCATATTGAAAGTCAAATTTATTTTTCTATACCCTTATGGGTATATTCTGTAATAAAAATATGATTCGTCAAAATATATTTACCACTACTTTTATTTACTGATAACAAGACTTCTATATCATAAAAATTTCCATTTTCTCAGCCATTCATTTTTAGGATATATATGCCTCCCCGTATCTGTATCCCACACAATTATATGTGATGGATTATTGATTTTTCCTATATATCATAAGAGTACGAATGTATGTTCACCAGAAACTCAGTATATATCTTTTCATGATGGAGTTTTCCATTTCATATTTCTTTCTTCCATGTTTCGTATGCATGAATTTTTTCCTGCAAGTGGAAAGAATCTCATAATTTTTTTGTGATTTTTTTCAAGAATCCCATCTTCATATTGTTTTTCTGTACACCAATCTCACCAAAGTATAACACTTGATCATGCTTCGATTTTTGTAAGAATATAGGTGAGAAATTCATCTTCAGAAGTCATATTACTCGGAAGCTTTCCCTCATCATATATTTCTCATGATGCTATATTTTGAATTGATGTAAAAAGTGCCCGAGGATATACTCCGTAGCCTGTTTTTTTCATCTGACCACCAGTAATATATCCTACAAATTCCTCATCAGGATCTCACCATACTCAACCACTGTATCAATCAGGGAAATGAGGAATATTTCATAGGATTTCTTCTTCACTCATATCTATACTCCATCTACTTAATACTGTCCGGATTGCTGATATCTCACATGAGAGAGGATATTTTTGTAGCTCGAGTCTATAGAGAAATGTCGTATCAAGAGTTGGAATAAAATTCCATGCTATGAGAATATTTGGTATATGTATAGTAATATCTTGTATGAGATTATTTCTTTCTCGATTCATCTCAGGCGTTATTTGAGTACTTTGAAGTTCGAGAATTTTATAGAGTTTTTTTGATGTTTCGAGAAATGATGGTATTTTTTCTTGTGCGAATGCATATTGTCAAAATAAAAAAATCCCAGAAAAAAATATGATTCATAGTCTGAGTATGCGAGAAAAATTATTCATATATTATTTAGTTTAAAACCCACTCTGTAACTCAAGTATTTTATGAATTTATAGCTAGTAAAAACTCTCTCCATTTTGGAAAGAGCTTCTTTATTACTTCTTTTTTGTAGATGATTTCTTTGCTGCTGTTTTTTTTGCAGGTGCCTTTTTCTTTTCTTTAAAAGCTCCAGGGACTTGCTCACTAATCATCGCTTTCACATCTTCGAGTGAGAGATTTTTTATTTCCTCTGCCTCTGTGATTTTTTTCCCATCTTTTTTGAGATATACATTTTCTTTCCCAAATTTTATATAGGGTCCATATCGTCCATTTTCGACAGAGATTTTTTCTTCTGGCCAATTATGGATATATCTATTTGCTTCTTTATCTATCTTGAGAGCGATGAGTTTTTCTGCTTCTTCGTTTGTGATATTTTCAAAATCAATTGCCTTCGGTACATTTACATAGAGAGTTTTCCATTTGAGAAATGGTCCAAATCGTCATTTTCCTTTTGTATATGGTTCACCTTGGTACATACCGACAGGAGCATTTTCTATTTTCTTTGCTTCGATGAGTGATATTGCTCGTTCTCTGTCGACTCCATGAGGATCCTCACTTCGTGGAATTGAGACAAATTCTTCCCCCCATTTTACATATGGTCCAAATCTTCACTGTCCTATCGAGAGATTTTTTCCTTCGTATTCTCCGATTTCTTTTGGAAACGAAAACATTCCTAGTGCTTCTTCTAAAGTGACATCATCGATAGACATACCCGGTGCGAGATTTGCATAACGAGGCTTTTCTTCTTCGCCCAGTTCACTCGGTGTGCCTATCTGTATTACTGGTCAAAACCGACTCATACGAGCGAGTACAGTTCTTCCAGTTTTTTCATCTTTTCCGAGAATTCTTTCTCCTGAAAATCTTCCTTCTGTTCCGAGTGCATTTTCGATGGATTCATGAAATGGAGAATAAAAATCTCCAAGCATTTTTTTCCAATCAAGAGAACCTTCGGCAATTTTATCAAATTGTCATTCTACATCAGCAGTAAAACTATACTGCATAAATGTACTAAACTCTCATTCTAGATAATCAGTCACGACAAAAGCTATATCTGTTGGGAGGAGTTTTTTTGCTTCTATGACGACATATCCACGATCTTGGATGGTTTGAATAGTTGGTGCATATGTCGAAGGGCGACCGATTCACTCGGATTCGAGTTTTTTGACAAGTGCTGCTTCTGTATATCGAGGAGGTGGGAGTGAAAATTTTTGATTTCCGATAAAGTCTGTTGAATGTATCTTCTCTCATTTTCTGATGAGTGGGAGTTTTTTACTTTCTGATTCTTCCTCTTGTTCTTCATCAGTACCCTCAATATAGAGTTTCATAAAACCTGGAAATTTTATCACTTCACCTTTTACAATCCAGTCTTCGTTGTGTCCCTCAGGAGTAAAATGATAGGTTGTTGTTTCTACCTCTGCTTCTTTCATCTGTGATGCAACTGTTCTTTCCCAGATAAGCTTATAAAGTTTTTGCTCCATTCCATCGAGACCAACGGTATCAGGAGTTTTATCGATATAGGCTGGACGAATTGCTTCATGAGCTTCTTGTGCAGAAGCTTGTTTTGTTTTATATTTTCGTCCGCTTGGAAGGGAATACTCTTTTCCAAATTCTTTTTCGATAAAATCTCTTGCTGTGTTGATGGCAAGATCTGAGAGATTCACTGAATCGGTTCTCATATAGGTGATATACCCGTTTTGATAGAGTCTTTGTGCTATATCCATCGTTGTTTTTACTCCATATCCGAGCTTTCGAGATGCTTCTTGCTGGAGAGTTGATGTCGTAAAAGGCGCACCAGGAAGACGAGTAGATGCTTTTGTTTCGGCATCAGTGAGAGTAAAAGATTCTCTATGACTGATATTGTAGAGAAGATTTCATTTTTTATCTTTTGTTCACGCAATATTTCCTATATTGATTCAATGCTCTCCAAAGAATTTACTCGTATCATCTCCATTTTTGAGTTTTACGGTTTTTCCTCACACTTTTGCGAGTTCTATATGCATTGGTGTTTCAGAATCGGTTTTCGCACTTATTTTCCATGATTCTTCTGGGATAAAGGCACGAATCTCTCGTTCTCGCTCTACGAGGAGTTTTACTGCAACTGACTGAACTCGTCAAGCAGAGAGTCATGAACGGACTTTTTTCCATAGTACTGGCGAAACCTCATATCATACGATACGATCAAGTATTCTACGAGATTGTTGTGCATTTACAAGATCGAGGTGTATTTTTCGAGGAGTTTCTATCGCATGGTCTATAGCAGTTTTCGTGATTTCATGAAATACGATACGGTCGACACTCGTAGGATCAAGATCGAGTGCCATGCAAAGATGCCATCAGATAGCCTCTCATTCACGGTCTTCATCCGTTGCTATCCATATTTTCTCTGCTTCTTTTGCGAGTTTTTTGAGTTCACTGACTCTTTTCTTCTTTTCTGGAGATATTTCATATTCAGGGATAAATCCTCCTGCTATATCGATTCCCATATTTTTCTCTGGAAGATCCCGTATGTGTCAGAATGAGGCCTCTACTTTGTATTCTTTTCCGAGGAATTTTTCTATTGTTTTTCCTTTTGCTGGAGACTCAACGATAACGAGATTTTTTGCCATATTATGAGAATTAACTTGTCTAGAGAGTAGAGAGTGTCAAGAGAAAGTCAAAAGTTTTTCTTAAAAAATGGTTTTTATTCATTGTATATTTTATCAATTGAGTAAAAAATCCTCTATTTCTTTATTTTAGCAAAAAAATCCTCTATTTTTGAACGAGGGAAGGAAGTCTATACTGAGACTGATGTACCGATATATTTCTTGAGATTAAAACTTGACCGAGATTGATTATATAAAAAAACTTGCCGGAGGCAAGTTTTATTTACTACTTTTCATGAGAACTCGTATTTCTTCGAGCTCAGTTTCTGTGGGAGGAGTTTTCTTGGCTGAGATTTTTTCTATGGCACAAAATATTTCCTCATTCACTGCTTGAGTCATAGCACTTTTTACAGCAGAGAGTTGTTGTACGATATTTTGTACATTCGCCTCGTCTTCTATCATTTGTATAACTCAGCGGATTTGTCATTCTACGCGTCTGAGTCTATCTGAAACTCGTTTTTTTTGAGATGCATCTTTTATTTTCATACCTGTATGGGGATAATTTTATTCATTCTATAAAAAAAATCATGTTTTGCAAATTCTCCCAAAGAAAAAGTTTCTTTTTTCTGTGTTTTTTATATAATTCAAAGCAATATTATTCCTTATATTATCGTTATGCATGAACAGATAGTACGACAATTTTTTGAGAATCTTGGTATTACTTTGGACTGAATTACGGTTCACCTCTCATGAGAGGAGCTCAGTATTACTCTTCAGACACCAGAAAGCTCTCTTCTTATAGGTATGCATGGGAAAAACCTCGAATCATTTCAGCATATTATCGCTCGAATGATCGAAAAACAAACAAAAAAATTTATACGAGTTCATCTGGAGGTAAATGACTATATGAAAGCAAAGGATGAAAGACTTTTCAAGTTTCTGGATTCAAAGATAGAGATTGTACTTTCGAATGGAAGAGCTTTTACTATTAAAAATCTGAATGCTTTTGAACGAAAAAAAGCTCATGACTATATTGCACTTCGTTCTGAGAAGTGACTCAAGACTCATAGTGAAGGGGAGTGAGAAAATCGAGTTTTGATACTTTCTCTTCAGGATGGCTTCATTCCTCAGCCTGCTCCTGTATCTCAAAAAAATAACGAAACAACACATCATCTTATTTCAGAAGATGGTGTCTGAATTTAATTTTTTTCACTTGATTATCTATGTGAAAAAAGAAATATTTCCATCAAATCATTTTTCTTATTACTGTGCTTTGTTTCTCAGTAGCGTTTTTTTGATTTTCATATTTTTCGTCTACTGAACTCTATGATTCATATAAAGAAGTTTCATCATATAGATCTACTTCATTTAATCTTCCATTTCCAACATCTATTGTTCGCATGATTTCATCAGGACATGATTTAGTATATGCTGATTCTGTATGGATAAATCTTATCCAGTTTATAGGAGAATCTTTTTGATCACCTGAAAGTCTTGAATCTGTATATTCCTCATTGAAGTATATCACTGACATTTCTCCTCAGTTCTCTCATGCATATGAACTCAGTCTTCTCCTGACTCCGATTATTCCAGAGAGTGCTACTGGTAAAACTTATATTACTGCTAGAAAACGAGTACAAAATGCCATAAATCATGCCCAATGATCAATTTCGAAACTCTGTGATATCGAAAAAATAGAACAAATAAAGAATAAAAATATGCCTCATGAACTTTGGGAAAATCCCTCCTTAAGAAATCCGTGTATCTCTTGAATGGTACCATATTATCTCTGAATGCATTTTCTATTTTCTTTAAATAATGGTGAGCGAGCAAGTTATTATTATAAGATAGCCAGTATGAATGATGATGCTCCAGATGCCAGTAAATACCTTGTTTTTCTAGCAAAAACATATGCTGGGAATCCATTTGATAGTGCCATATCCTCATTGCTTATGTGAGCTTGATGATATGATAGGGAACCGTATGAATGTTTGAATGCTACAAGGGAGGTCTTTTCTAAGGTTCATAAGGTGGAAGATATGACCCCTGAGTTTATTAGTACTCTGGAAAAAATCGAACAATGACTCAAAGATACACACTCTCCAAATATACCAGAATCAAATAATGCAACAAACTGTTTCGATTCTTTTAAAAGAGCTACAAAAAGTTTCTATATTGCATATATTACTGAACAATGAAAAAAATATCCAAAAGTGACCGATGCACAAGATTTTGTGAAAATGGGTATACTTTCTCATATTCCCACGATTCGCTGACAAGAAGGTTATAGGCTCCTGAAACGATGATCTGTTTGGAATTTCTTTAAACAATAATATGATTCAATTTGATAAAAATACACTCGCTGATTGGGAGGAAAATAATATTCACAATATTTCTCTTGAATTTATATCTTCATGATGTGAATGAACTGAGCTCAGGGTTCATGAAAATATAATTCTTCCAGAATATGAATGTATAGAGAATTCAGGAAAATTCGTCTTTTATACACAGAAACAAAATGTGGAACAATGTAAAACTCTCACAATTACCTCAGTAAAGGGGAAATGGATAGTAAAAAGTGAGGCTATTCTTTCTCATTGTGGTTGTGGAAAAAGTTTTTCTCTCAAGACAGGAGATGCAAAATTCGATAAGATTCGCCTACTCAAATCAAAGCTTGCAAAGAAGCCAAAGCATGAATTGTAGAATGAACTCAAAAAATAATCCGCTTGAAAGCGGATTATTTTTTTGCACAGAGTTTAGTATATTTATCTATGAGAGTATTATTTGAGCTATAGGTTGCTATGACTTGAGCATCACATGCTACTGCTTTGTCGAGTTTTCCGAGTTGGAGGTCTTCTATTTTTCCTATTTCTGTGAGGGATTCTGTATATTTTCCGATAATAAAGTATGTTCTATAGCGAATACGAAGTATGTCGACTGTTGCAGGATTTACCGCGAGATATGAATTTGAGAGAGATATTACAGAGAGATACCTCTTATCACTATATGCTTTTTCTATATTAGCAAGCGTTACAGTTGATCCTGATGCTATCACTGAAGTTGTTCCAGTATTTGAACTTGTTGCAAGTACTGGAGATGTACCTTTTATGTATGGATTTGCTATGAATGTTCTCTGAACTCCAGGATACGGATTATTTCCTGTTTTCGTCTTATAGAGTCAAGCTGTTCTATCGAATTCAAAAAGTCATATAAGTTTTCTTTGGAATGTATCTGTATTATATTCGTAAAGGATTTTTGCATCGTATATTCCGGTTCAAGCCTTTGAATCGTATACAATATCAATGAAAGCATGATTATCATTTCACTGCTTTACAAATTCAAATCCTCAGATATATGCACCAGTATTTATTTTATATGCTGAAACGATTCATGACCAGTCATTTTGGGTTTTTTTGATAAAATTTCCATATCTTTCACCATAGAGTCCAACAGCATCTATATTTATAGCTGTATTAGATGATCCTGTTATTGTTGGGTTTGTCGTTCAAGTATTTGCAGAAACAATTCCAGTACTTGTTTGATTCATTGCGCCAGTAAAAATAGTTAACGGTATTTTAATACCTGCTTTTGCCATTTCTTCACGCAAGAACTGATTTTCTACCTCAAGTGATTTAATTCTTTTAGCATATTGATCAAGAACTGACTTTGTTTGATTGAGAACAGTATCAGTATCAGTTGTTGCATCAGTTGCAAACACTCAAAAAGGAATGCTGGTAACGAGTACGAGAAGAAGCAGCTTTTTCATATTCAAAAGAGCTAAAGAAATACTGTCAATACTATAGAGAAAAGTCCCCCAAAATCAATTTTTTCACTGGAGCATAGCTCTTGCGATGTATCGGAGTTATTCCATAATTAAGAAGTGCAAGGTGATGTTTACTTGTCCCATAGCCTTTATGAGAGTCGAATCAATACAATGGAAAATCCTCATGAAAATCACACATCATTCTATCTCGTGTTACTTTTGCTACGATAGATGCGCATGATATTTCAGGAATAAGCGAATCACCGTGAATTATGTACTCTATAGTTTTCGGATTTCATATATTGATTACTCTTCATTCTTTCTTTTTTGCAAAAATATATTCAAAATCATCAACCCCGAAAATGTAATTATCACATCCATCAATATGTATATGTATTTCATCTTCCTCTTGTATATACTGCAAAAGTCAGATAATTACTTCCTCCATGCACTGTCTATTAGCCTCTCTGATACCAATACTATCTATAACCTCAGCATCTCTATAGGAAAAAGTATATCTACATCATCCATATCCCATGATGCGTTCTATATCCGAAAAGAGGTTTTCCCGATTTTTTTCTTGTATCTTTTTTGAGTCATTTATTTTCCATGAAAATTGCCCGAAATCGAATCAAGTTTCACACAGAAATCCACCAACAACGACTGGTCATGCCCATGGTCATCTTCCAGCTTCATCAACTCAGATATGATATATTTTTTTCATGTTTTTGATTTTAGCCAAAAGTTGCTTTTTTCAAAGTTTTCTCTATTATCATAGCGCTCTCCTATACCCGAGACAGATACACGCGTCCGCTTCCTGCGGATGAGGAAAGTCTGGACATCTTCCGAAAGGAGAAAAGCTAACGGCTTTGGTCTATTAGTATATATAAAGTGATAGATACGGACAGTGCCACAGAGACAATACTATTCGCTTATGCGAAAAAAGGTGAAAAGTCATTTGGTGTCGTCATCTTGATTTTATGAATATTCATAAGTAAAGAGAATCGGCTACAGATGAATCCGCTTACGCGGAGTGGTAAACCCTCTTTGATGCAAAAGGAATGGTACTCAATCCAATAATGACTTCGGATCAGTTGGTGCGAGTATACCTTGCTCGAGCCATGGGGTGACTCATGGCCTAGATAGATGTGTATCGAAGTACAGAATCCGGCTTATTATCTCGGGTAAAAAGAGAGTATCCTGGTGAATGAATTATTCACAATTAATAATTAAAAATTTAGTCTATGTCTCATGTGATGCTCGTTGGGATTCAGGGTTCTGGAAAGGGAACTCAGGCACGCCATATTCTCGATAAATACGATGATTATATTCTTTTTGAAATGGGAGGAGAACTGCGGAGATTTATCCAGGAAACAAGTCCTGAAGCACAAGAAGCAAAATCATGTATGGATGCTGGGCTCAAGGTTCCAACAGGCTCTATTATAAAAATGGCACAGAATTTTATCACAAAACATTCTGATAAAAAAATCATCCTCGATGGTGTGATACGCAGTGAAGAACAAAATACTGCCATCGCTCATCTTTTTGGTGATTTTCAGGTTGTCTATCTTGAACTCGATGAAGAAACTGCTGTTCGTCGTCTATGTGGACGCCGTATAGATCCTGTTACTCAGGAAACTTTTCCTGCTTCATTTGTGGGTGATGTAAATCCAAAAACAGGGAATACGCTCGTCGTGCGTGCTGATGATACAGAAGAGGCTATTCGCAAACGAATTGCATGGTCTATCTCTGATACACTTCCACTGATACATGTTTGGGAATCCCAAGGACATAAGGTATATCGAATCAATGCAAGTCAGAGTGAGGAAGAGATATTCTGAGAGATAGGGAATATTCTTGCATAAAGATGAAATTTTATCTCCATATCCCATTTTGCCGACAAAAGTGTCCATATTGTAAATTTGCACTCACGCCTGTTTTTGATGAACTCAAGAAAAGGCGATATATCGAATACCTCAAAAAAGAAGTTTGTGACTATTTTTCTTCTACGGATGAATGAACTTCTATAAATACTCTATATTTTGGAGGATGAACTCCTTCTATTCTTTCTCATGATGAAATTCGCGATATTCTGAGTTGTTTTCCATTGAATAGAGATTCCCATTGTGAGATTACTTTTGAATGTAACCCTGAGGATATCAATCAAGAATACATTGATGGAATACTCGAACTGGGTATTAATCGTATTTCTCTTTGAGTCCAGGCACTCAATGAAACCTCTCTTGTTGAAATCCATAGATCAAATCCTCAAACTATTTTTCATGCACTTCAGTCCATAACTCCATGAAATGGAATTTCTGTGAATGTTGATTTTATTCTCGGTCTACCTTTTGTCTCTTTTGGTGAAACTCTTTCAGGGATTCAGGAGCTTCATACAAGATTCCCTCATATTACTCATACGAGCGTCTATATGCTCGAGGATGAAAAGTATCCAAAATCATGGAAAGAAAACTCCCTTGCTCCAGATGATATGCAAAAAGAGTTTCTCTCTATTATGGAATACTTTGAATATATTTGATGGAATCACTATGAGCTTTCGAACTTTTCTCGACCATGATATGAGTCTATGCATAATCGATGATACTGGGATCATTCTGATTTTCGTGGATTTTGACTCGCGGCCTCTAGTTATGTTAGAGGGAAGCGATGGTCCAATGCTGACTCATTTTCTTCTTATTACAAAGGAAAAATAGAAAGTTTTGAATATATCACACCTGAGCAAAAACTTCTTGAGGAATTAATGTTTTGATTTCGAACATCTATGAAAGTTGATTTCGTGTATTTTGCCTCAATCATATCTCAAGATAAGACCGAAGAACTGATAGAAAAATGATTTTTGTATATTCAGGATGGGTATATACATATTACAAAGACTTGAATTTTTGTTTTGGATTATATAATATCCGAGCTTATTTCCTAATATGCCGCCATAGCTCAGTTGGTAGAGCGTACCCATGGTAAGGGTAAGGTCTCGGGTTCAAGCCCCGATGGTGGCTCCATATGGCTTATTTAAAAGGAAAATATATTATTTCATTTGTATTAAAATTAAAATAATTATCTATGTCAACTAATTATTATAATAAAAAATAGTAATTCTTGACTCAAATACTGATATGTGCAAAAATGATTTATGTCAGCTCACGGATATGAAAACAAATCCAATGCTTGCATTTATCTTCTTATTTTTCTTTATTATGAATAATATACAATATCGCATTCTTGCAGGTTTTGCAATTGCTAGTATCATCACTCAGTCCCTTCTTGGAGGTGGTCTTGGTATCGCGAATGCGGCGGTTATCGGTAGTGGTACAGTACAATGAAGTGGTTCACTCACAACAAATATCGTGTGGAATGATGTATTTCCAGGTACTGCATCGGGTACAATCAATGGTATCGTTGTTACGGGTCGTGTTCTTCCTGTGCTTAATATGACTATTTCAGGAAGTGGTACAATTGCTCTCGGAAATCTCTCTAGCACGACTGCTTCATCTGGAAGTGTCAATATCGAAATCGGTACAAATGGTATCAATGGTGCCTCAGTATCAGCAAAGTCTACAAATGGTGGACTTACAAATACCGCATCTGGAAGCATCGTAATCAATTCTCTTACAACTGATGGATTTGCCGATAGTTATAAATTTGTGACAACAACTGGTACAGCAGACTCTACGGCACTTGGTTTTACACAATCTGGTTCATATAACGGAGAAGTAAATACAACAACTGCTATGACTGTATACTCTTCAAATAAACCACAACCACTTACGAATGTAGATGATTTTACATTTACTGTAGCTGCTCAGCCAAATGCTCAGACGCCAGCTGGTGACTATAAAGATATCGTCGTTCTTACAGTTACTGGAAACTTCTAAAAATAGCTTTAACCTCGAAAAAATAGTCCGATTTCACTCGGACTATTTTTTATTTAGTCTGTTCAACATCACCATACAGCGAGTTTACTCTCGGGATTGTAGCTCGATATTTTTTCTTGCATGAGGAGCGGATGATCATATCGTATTTTTGAGAGCACTTCATATATGTCTTCAGGTTTTTCTACATGTACAAGTTCGCTTCTATATTCTTTTACTCATGGAAAACCATGAAGATATTGAACAAGATGTTTTCTTGCTTCCATCATTCACTTTCTCTCTTTCCATTTCCAAAGTAAATCTCCGTGTTCTTTCATAGTTTCGAGTATTTCTCCAAGAGTTGGTTCATATCATCATGGGATAAAACACCAAGGGTTTCCAAATGAAGCACGACCAATCATGAATCCATCGAGATTACTTTTTCCTGATTGTATATCTGGATGGATTATTTTTTTCATCCCATCATCGTACGATAAAATATCACCATTACATATTACAGGGATATTTACATGTTGTTTGAGTTCATATATTCCTGTAAAATCAGCACTTCCTGTAAAGGCTTGTTTATAGGTTCTTCCATGAACAGATATGAGGTTTGCTCAAGCGTTTTCGAGTCACTTTACAAAATCTATGAGTAAGTCAGGATTTTCCCATCAGAGTCTTGTTTTTACAGATATCGGTATTTTTACAGCTTTCGACATTTCTTCTACAATTTGAAATGCCGTTTCTCTATGAATCATAAGTGATGATCCATGTCCGCTTTTGACGACTTTTTTTGCTGGGCATCACATATTTATATCTATTCCTGTAATTCCATATCATTCTATGATTTTTGCTGCTTCACGAAATTTCTCAGGATCTTTTCCAAATATCTGTATTATAAGTGGATACTCACTTTTCTCATGGCTGAGTGCTTTTTTCTGGAGTTCTTTCGAATGTACAAGTCCATCAGCACTATAAAATTCAGAAAAAACTACCGTTTCTGGTGCAATTTTTTTGACGACTTGTCTATATGGACTATCTGTATATCCATCCATTGGTGCAAGTGCTGATATGGGTCACTGAGTTGCGAGTTCCTTCCAGAAGTTCTTATTCATAAAATTTCAAAAGTATAATGGCAATTTATATTGAAAAAGAATGAAAAATCCAACTTTTTTGATAGGGAAAGAATTTTTGATTTATTTGTCAATTCTTTTCCAGATAAGATATTCTGTTTATTAGAAATTCTTCCTCTTTTATGCTATAGTGAAACATATCCAATACAAATATATATATGCCAAATATTAAAAATCAAAAAGAAGAAAAGAGAACGGCACTGATTCGAGCTCTTTGACTTCCAAAAGATACAAAAGCACTTATTCTCTGCTATGTAAACGATCATGCCCTTCGTGATTTTCTCATTCGAGCATGTGATGCAATCGGTGTAAAAATGCTTCTCAATCATGATGAACTTGCTATCGAGGGCGCTGATGCATTTATTACTGATGATATTTCTCGTGAAGTTCCCTTAAAAGTACTTTTACAAAATATCGTTGTTCCAATTGTCCCTCTATCTGCCTCTTCTGAGGGTTTTGTTGAGTTTAATCCAATGAAATTTGAATGAAATGCCTTCTTCTTTGAGATTGCAAATGAGTTTCAAATGTTTGCAAGTCTTGTTCGGTATCTGGAAAATATACGATACCCTGGAGATAAAAGAACACTTCTCGCGAATGTCTCAGAGAGTCTATAATAATATAAATTCCTAAGTTTCCCCCTCAGAGAAAATACTGAGGGTTTTTATTCATAGATATCAAATCCCTGATCGTGCATCATTTTTACAATTGTATCCCTCTTTATTCTTCACGGTAAAAAATGTGTATGAACATGCTCGACACTTCGATTTGCCATAGATTCTCGAGTAAAGGAAAAATACTGGTTCTCCCCAAAAAACTCTTTTATATAATTATGCAGAAAGGGAAGTTCACTTGATTCTTCACTCAAGAGTTCATGACTATACTGAATATGTCTAATCGGTATAAGCATGATGTGTTCACCTGTATGGATATATGGAAAATCATTGAGAATAATGCACCAAAATTTTCATTTCCATATAATACGACGAGATTCTTTTATATCACGACAAAATGGGCAATCATCTTCGCCGAATCGTTCTTTTCCTCCAAGTCGTTTTTGGAGATCTGTATATGTTCAGAATGTCATATCTATTGGATAAGTAGACTTTCTCCTTCTACTTTGTCAGTGAAAAGTATACCATCGAGATGATCTATCTCATGTTGTACGATTCTTGCTGCCAGATTTTCGAGCTTCATGGAATACTTTTTTCCATCAGGATCAAGAAAATTTACTTTCACCCATTTCCATCGTACCACATTTCCAGTTTCTCCAGGCACAGAGAGACATCATTCGCTCTCGAGATATTGTTCTTCTGATTTTTCTATTATCTCAGGATTGATCATTGCTATAGTCCTATAGCCTTCATCATCATAATCTCGCATCAGGGATACCGCGATAATTCGTTTATTTACTCATACCTGAGGTGCAGCAAGTCATACACCGCCATTATCAGGATTTTTTACATATTTTACCATATCCTCAGCAAGTACTTTATACTTTCGTATTTCTGCTGTTTTTACGATTTCTGACACACTTCGAAGAATCTCATTGTCATCTCCTGTTTCTATGATAAGCTTAGCCATAATATGCAAGTGAAAAAAGTTTTTTTGTTTGAATAATAGCTATTTTTTCGTAAAATTCAAGCCATTCATGTTTTTCTCTTTTATGTTTTCTTTTCTTCGCAAACTTATAGCCCTTGACTCACCTATTCGTACAACCTATCATTCTTTTCGTGGCATGATTGCTTTTTGGATGTCATGAAACCCTCTGAAAGATATGGTGGTTATCTGAGTTACAGGAACAAAGTGAAAAACAACCACGACCAATATTATTGCACATGGTCTTCAACAAGCTGGAAAAAAAGTTGCTATGTTTTCCACTGTAAACATGATGATAGATGGAAAAATGAGTGAAAATAACCTCAAAATGACTTCTCCTGGTCCTTTTGTTCTTTGGAAATTTCTGAAAGAGGCAAAATCACAGTGATGTGAATATGCTGTTATAGAAACATCCAGTCATGCTCTTTTTTATAATAGAGTATATGGTGTCCGGTATGATGTTGCTGTCCTCACAAATATCAGTCAAGATCATCTTGATCTCCATAAAACTATGGAAAATTATGTTGAAACAAAACTTCTTCTTTTCAAGAATCTCTATAAATATGGTATTCGTAGAGATGTACGCAAGGTAGGTGTTGTGAATATTGATAGTGATTATGCATCATCTTTTCTCTCAAAGGAAGTCGTCGTTGATAGTATGTACACAATATGAATGAGTTCATCAGCCCAAGTTCGAGCTGAAAATATAATACATACCCGTGAGGGTACTGAATTTGATGTAAAAATCCCATCAAATTCATTTCATCTCAAAACAAACCTTCAGTGAGATTTCAATATTTCCAATATTCTCTGCGCTATTGCTGTACTTATGTCTCAGAAAGTAGATATTACAAAAATTCAGTCGCTCATAAGTGGCTTTGAGTGTGTTCCTGGGAGACTAGAGGAAATAAAGAATTATAGAAAAGCAAAAATATATGTAGATTATGCTCATACTGAAGCCTCTCTTGAAAGTGTTCTTAAAACACTTCGAGATATAGATGGAACAAATCGTATTATTACAGTTTTTGGCGCAACTTGAGATCGAGATGTTACAAAGCGACCAAAAATGGGCAAGGTGGTTGATACACTTTCTGATGTGGTAATACTTACGGATGATGACACATATACAGAAGATTCATATAAAATTATTCGAGAGGTAAGTACTGGGATTTCTCGAAAAGAGGGTAATAATTTTTGGATTATTCCTTCTCGTGAAGATGCTATTCGTACTGCTCTTATTATGCTCGCTGATGGTGATATACTTCTCGTTGCAGGGAAGTGAGCAGAGACGGTACAAGTCACTCAAAAATGACCTATCCCATACAATGATAGGAAGGTCATTGAAAAAATTCTTATGGAGATTGAGGCACAGGTTATGGTGTAGATTTTTGATATATTGTTTTGAGCGTTTTCGATATATCTTTAATTCGTCTCTTATGTGTTTCACTGATATTGATACTTGGAAGGAGAGTCTCTAAAATCTCTAGTTTACTTCATAAGATTCTTATCCATACTTTTTGCTGTGGTATATTTTCTCGAAGGTAATTTACAATATCAGCATCGGGTGTTCAGTATTTTCCGTTTTCTGAGCCATCAAACGAAAGAGTGCTCAATAGTGACTTTATGATTGAACTTGCCCAAGATTCTCCATCTCTAGATTGTGATAAGTTTTGTATGCTTATATAGTGCGATAATGGATTTGTACATAGTTTGTCAATGATTCATTTCAACTCTTTTTGATATTGTTCTGTTGTTGAAATACTCGTTTTAGATATCTTCTTTTTTGGAGATACTGGACAATTTGCTTCGGAGAGATACATAGAAAATAAGATAAAAAATTAAAAAAACTCCCTCAGTTTTCACTGAAGGAGAGGTGTATATATTCTCGAAATTTCGAAACTACATAAATCTAGCCTTCAGTGAATTCTGAAAGAAGAAATAAAAGTAGAAGAATGTAGAGGATTGAATTTTTTGCATTTGATGTTTACGAATTCATATTAATAATGTATGGGTATTTGTCAATTTTTTTTATTCTTCAGTTACGATATTTTCCTTGATTGATGTTCTTTTTCTATGTTCAGTGTATATTACTCGTACCACTCATGCTATTGGTATAGCGAGTATGATACCGATTATCCCACCAAGAGAAGCCCCAGCAAGCATAACTATAAACACGAGAAACGGTGAAAGATTTAAGGATTTACTCATGACATAGGGTACGAGAAAGTTATTTTCTATTTGTTGGATAATCAAATAAAGAATAGTAATAATACCAGCAACTTTCCAAGATATCCCGAGTCCAATTATCACTGCTGGTATGAGAGCTATGAGTGGTCATACATATGGGATAAATTCCATAATTCATCATATTATCGCAAGAGTAAAGGTTCTATTGGTATTGAAGTCAAAAATCCATTCAACAAGAGAAAGTCCTACATATGTTGTGAGAAATATACTTCATGAAAGAATAAGTGTAGCTCGCATCCATGCTGTACATATATTTTGAATTTGAGTATAGTGTTTTCTGAGGTATTTATCGAGCGATGTTGGAGATATCTCAAGAATAAAATTCCCAATAGTTTTTCTTTCGAGTACCATCATGAAAACTGTAATGGCAACAAGTGTCCAATTTGCTACAGCTCATCCTACAGCACTTACTACAGATATTCCACCACTCGTAATTGATCAGATTTGATTTGTCAGAATTGCTTGTATATTTCATGCATTCTGTTTGATAATATCGAGAGTATGTTCGATATTTTTTTCACCAAATACAAAAAGAATGATTTTTTCCGCATACGGATGGAAATGAAAACCAGAAATTCCTTCCTTTAGATATATAATTTGAGCATTATTCACCCATTGTATTACCAGAGTTGCTGTATCGCTGAGATAATCGATGATTATAGGAATGAGAGTACCTATGACGATGCTTCAGAGAAGGAAAATAATAATATATACTCATATAACCGTTACCCATGCAGGAATATGGTATTTTTCTCCTTTTTCTGCAAGTGGATTAATCAGTATTGTAATAAAGCCTGATATAAGAATAATGAGGAGTATCGATGATACGCTATAAAGAGCATATCATAGGGCTATAAATAAAAATATAACAAGCATTTTTTTTATAAAGAGCGCGAGTTCGTTTTGCATAAGAAAATCGTTAATACTTGAATATAATAATAAAAAACCCTCTTTTTCAAAAGGATTTTTTATTCGTTTGTATTTCATATATCATCTCTCATCCCAAAGAAGGAATTAATATAATCAAGAAAATTCTTCTTACTTTCTTTTTTCGCACTCTCTAGGTATTGTATTCTAGCATCTATCAATATAAGCATGTGATCAAGGTATGAATCCCATATCTTTCGATTATTATCACTCATATCTTTTATTATCGCTTTTTTCTTCTGCACAAGGAGGGTCTTTTTTATGCGTTTATAAGCATCCATAAGTTGATTTATATCTTCTCAGTAGAGTTCTTTTAGTGTTCCGTCGAGTTCTTTGATATTTTTTTCTGCGTCTATTTTTACGGAATCAATAATTGCACTATTAATTTCATCTACACCTGTGCTTCCAGTCCCTATATCTATTTCATCTTGTTTTTTGATGCCAGTTCCTGTTTTTTGTACAGTATTTTTTATGAGTATATCTTTTTTGATTTCTGTTTTTGTATCTTGTTTTGCTGCTGCAAAAATCCCCTCTGAAGGGAAATATAAACACAAAACAACAATAATGATATACCAACACATTTTCATGCAGTCGAGGATACTCATGAATGAAATAAATGCAAATAAAACTCTGTAAATTTTGTGTGAAGTCTATACCCAGTTTTTTATTATTAGAAAGCCATTAGAAGTATATTCTACCAATGATATATATTTATTCTTAAAATTTAATAAATACTTTTGTCAAAAAATATACTTATTCTCGGGGAGAGACACTGTTTTTCATAATTTTAAATCAATGAATACCTGTTCATCTATAGGAATCATCTCTATATGAGGGAGAACTGTTTCATAAGATAGGCATTTTTCTCCTGAAAATTCTTCGAGAATTTGAGCGTCCTTGGTTGTAATTTCCGTAGAATGTGAAAGTATGAGAGAAATTCGTCGCAATTTCTTTATATATCATCCATCAGTTTTAAAAAAATTCCCTATTATAGGAGCAAGTGAACGAATATATCATCCAGATGATATCGTGAGTTCGATATCAAAAATTGGTGGAGCAAATTCGTGAATTGTAACATCTTTTATTCTGATTTCTCGCTCTTTTAGCTCTATTTTCTCTCATGCACGAGCAAATTCATAAGCTCTTTTTCCATCAATATGAAGAGCACTATATATAGGCGGTACTTGTTTTTCTTGTTTCTCTAGAAAATCGCTGAGTTCTTTTGCTGTCTTTTTTCATCATCAAAAATAAGGCACATCTACTTTTTCTGTCGCGAGATCGAGACTCGCTGTTTTTGCACTGATATCTACGGTAAACCTATATCTTTTATCTTTTCCTTCTAAAAGTGGTATAAGTTTTGTACTGTTTTCTGTTGCAATCAAAAGACATCCTGTAGCAAGAGGATCAAGAGTTCCAACATGTCACATTTTCTTTGTATTGAGCTTTTTCCGAAGGATTCGAATAACATCAAAACTCGTTATTCACAAAGGCTTATCTATGAGGTAAAACATGAATAATATTTAGTCGAGTTCAGGATATATTGCACTTTTTGGGTGAGAAAAGAATCGTGGTGGATGTGTCCATGAGAGGTTTCCGCTTTTTATGAGCCCATCATCTTCAAGAATATTGAAATATCAGAAATCGATGAGTACCCGACCAACTATATCTCGTCTTTTTGTAAAATGAGTATCACTTGGTTGACCAAAGCAATTTTTAAAACATGATCGTGAGTCAGATGAATTGAGTCTATTGTCTCACATAACCCAGAATGATCACTCTGGAATAAGAAATTGATTTCATTCTATATACTCTGGTAGGTATGTCTGTCACATATTTTTTGTATCCAGATAGCCCTCAGAAATTTTTATAAAGCTTTCGGATCATATTTTTTTTATAAATACTGATCCACTCTCAAATCGTATTACTTCTCAAGGGAGTCATATTACTCTCTTTACATAAAACTCTCTATCTTTATCAACATGAGGGGTAATAACGACAACATCCCCTCTTTTTGGTTCTCCAATATTAATAGGAATCTTTCTCATCATTTCAAAAAATGAATTTTCTATTCCAGATGATGTCTGTGCTGGATTGTAGTATTTTTGATCAAAATTAAGATAAGAGAATTTATCTACGAGAATATATTCTCTATCATGATAACTTGACTCCATCGAACTCCCATTAATTCGAAATGGGGTAATAATAAATGATCGGATGATGATAACGACAATAAGTATGATAATAATATCCCTGAAGAACTGAATGAATTCTCAAAATGTATTTTTTGTTTCCATGAGCTCTTGATTTTGAATAGGAGAGTCTGATTCTTGCATAATTTATGGAGTAATAAATATTATTATATTCAGTGGCATTGTTTAAATTTTTTTCCGCTGCCACATGGACAAGGATCATTTCTACCAGTATCTTTGTATTGATAATTTCCTGTATTTTCCTTTTTTTCTCCTCGTGCTTCACTTTGTTTGAGTAGTATTTTTTCGATTCATGGGGCGATTTGGGATCATTCGCTTTTTTCCTCTTTTCATGTTTCTAGATAGGAGGTCAAAAGATTTTCTTCTAGCATAACAGTATCTATCGATTCTCGAGGTTTTGCTGTCAAAAGTCACTTAATAACTCTATGTTCAATAGTTGCAATCATTGTCATAAAACGATCATATGCTCGTTCTTTGTAGACGACGAGAGGATTCTTTTGTGCATATCACTCAAATGCTACTTCTTCTCGGAGATGAGCCATATGATCTATATGTTGCATCCAAAGCTCGTCTATGGAGGCGAGAGTCAATCTTCGTTCAAATTCAGCAAATTCTTCTTCTGTTCCAGTATCTCTGAGGTTTTCTATTTTTGATTCGAGTAAAAGTTTCGTCATACTTACGCATTCATCAAAGCTCGTAGCTTCATGAAATTGTTCTATTTTTGCGATATCGGATTCTGCAAACTCTCGAATCTTCTCAACAAGTATTATCTTGGTTTCGTCAGAGAGTTCTTCTCCCTCACTATAAACGAGGTTAACAATTCTTCATGCTTCACTGACAATCATTTTTTCTATATCACTGTGTATATCTACTCATTCCAGAATTCTATTTCTGCGTGAATAAATTGCTAAACGATGATGATTGAGCACATCATCATATTCTAGAATATGTTTTCTGATATCAAAGTTTCGTCATTCTACTTGTTTTTGTATAGTTTCGATATTTCTGCTGAGAGTTTTTGACTCAATAAGTGGATCTCATTCTGGATGAGACTCAAAACTCGCAAGTATCGAAAATAGCTTATTTCCTCCGAAGATACGCATGATGTCATCTTGAGGTGAGAGCATAAACTGAGAAAGACCAGGGTCTCATTGGCGTCCTGATCGACCACGAAGCTGATTATCAATACGACGAGTTTCGTGTTTTTCAGTTCCTATAACAAATAGTCATCCAAGTGGATATTCTTGGCTTCCAGCAGCTCATTCTATTGTCACCATACCTGTGAGGTTTTTGACTCGTTCATCGATTTTGATATCTGTTCCGCGACCAGCCATATTTGTTGCTATAGTTACTGCTCAATATTGACCTGCTCTTCCGATGATTTCTGCCTCGCGTGAATCTTGTTTTGCATTGAGTACTTCATGGGGTATTCATTTCTTCTCGAGAAGACTCGATAGGTATTCACTTTTTGCTACACTCACGGTACCAACAAGAATTGGTTGACCTTTTTCATGAAGAGCGCTTATGAGTTTTACAATATAGTCGAATTTTCCTTTTTCGCTGCGAAACAATAAATCTCCTCTATCAATTCGTCGAATTGGTTTATTTGTTGGAACAATCACGACATCGAGGTGGTATATTTTATAAAATTCTTCTTCTTCTGTTTTTGCTGTTCCTGTCATCCCAGAGAGCTTTTTGTAGAGTCTGAAATAATTCTGGAATGTGATAGACGCAAGTGTACGAGATTCTTGTTGTATCGTCACATTTTCTTTTGCTTCGATTGCCTGATGCAGTCAATCAGAATAGCGTCTTCCAGGAAGAACTCGACCTGTATGCTCATCGATAATGAGTATCTCATCATTTCGCACAAGATAATCGATATCTTTTTTATAGACACTTGATGCTTTGAGGGCATTTTCTATGTGGTGGATATCATTGAAATGTTGGCTGACATAGATATTTTCTACGCCTAATACCGATTCAATTTCAGCAATTCCTCATTCTGTGAGTGTTGCTGTTTTTTGTTTTTCATCAATTTTATAGTGCTTTTCATTTACAAGCTTTCTTGCTATAGCAGCAAAGCGCATGTATTCTGATGTTGGTTCAGCATCTGGTGCTGATATGATGAGAGGTGTGCGAGCCTCATCTACGAGAATCGAGTCAACTTCATCAATGATAGCAAACCATCTTTTTCCCATAGCGCGGAGTTCCACTCTAGAAGCCATATTATCTCTCAGATAGTCGAAGCCAAGTTCATTGTTTGTAGCATAAACAACATCAGAATTATATGCTTCTTGCTTTTCCTGAAATGATTGACCATGAGTGATGATGCCTACGCGTAAACCGAGAGTTTCATAGATAATTCCCATTTCTTTTGCATCTCGTCTCGCCAGGTAGTCATTTACTGTGACTATATGGACTCCAACTCCTACAAGAGCATTGAGATAGGCTGCAAGAGTTGCTACGAGAGTTTTTCATTCACCTGTACGCATTTCTGCTATATTTCCATCATGAAGAGCAAGTGCACCGATAAGTTGAACATCATATGGTATCATATTCCATTCTACTTCTTCGCTCATACCGATATCAAACTTCTTTCCATAAATGAGTTCACATGCGCGTCTATGGAGAGCAAATGCCTCATACTTGATTGCTTCAAGTTCTTTTTTGATAAGGGGAATATGCTCTTCATTTTCTATGCTAAAATCAGAAAATCGAGCCTGAAATTCATGTGTTTTCGCTTGAACCTGATCTATAGTGACGATCTCACTTTGGAAACGATCTTCAATTTTTTTGATTTTTTTGAGTTCTTCTTCATAGTGCTTGCGCTTTTTTTCACCAGTATCATTGAGAATATATTTAAACAGGGAGAACATAATGTGTTGAAATTTAAGTGTATTTTTCTGGAAAATGAGGTGTGAATTATATAAATAAAATCCTTTTTTTCAAATGAAGTGTGAATAAAACCAGATGAAGAAATTGACTATTTATCTCTATTGAGTTCAAGGGAACTTAAAGAAAGTTTCTTTTCATAAAAGCAAAAACCCCAAACAAGCTGTTTGAGGTTTGATAATTATGCCCAAAAACTATCTACAATTTTTCTGTAAGTTACGCGATTTTTGATATCCTCATAGTATGTATCACCAGGGACGAGTTTTTCGCGAAGTCTCTTTACGACATCTTCGCTCGTGTACATAGCTATTACTTTTTCTATTTCTGAACTGATTTCTGCAGTTGTAGCTTCTGTTCCTCTGATTTCTCGTATCTTTCTGAGAAGGAGCTCAGCCTTGAGTCTGCGTTCCGCTTCAGGGCGGACAACCTCGTCTTTGTAGCTTTCTTCAGATTTTTTTACATGTTCGAGGTACATTTTTATAGAGAGTCCTTGTTGTTCGAGATTTGCAGCATGTTCTCTGAAAATCTGATCAACTTCATTTGAGAGTAGGGAAGGACCAACATCAAATGAGGCAATTGCGAGAATCTCTTTCATGAGAGCATCTTCATCTTTATTACGAGATTCTTGCTCCTTTTTTGCTTCTATTTCTTTTTTGATAATTTCACGAAAACCTGCCATATCTGTTTTTACACCACGGAGTTTTTCGATAAATTCTTCATTAAATTCAGGAGTGTGTGGTTTTTCGAGTTTCTCGATATTTGCAACAAAATATACTTTCTTTCCCTTGAAGTCTTCACTATGGTAATCTTTTGGGAATGTGATATTAAAACCAACCTCATCTCATACTTTTGCACCAATGAGTTCTTCTTCAAATCCAGGAATAAATGAACCAGATCAAATCACGAGTGGATAACTTGGTACATATGTTTCCTTGATTGCTTCACCATCCTTTTTCTCATATCCTTGAGCTGTGATAGTTACACGATCGCCTTTTTCTATAGAAAGATGTGAAGTATCAGCACCATCCTCAGTGTGTTCTCCAGCACCATGAAAGTGAGTAAATCGAGCTTTAATTGCGCCAATTTCAGTATCGATTTCCTTTTCTTCTACAGAAACAGGAGTTTTAGCGACCCTGATTTTATCGAGTTTTTTTGTATCGATTTCGATTTCTGGGAATACTTCTATTTCCATAGTGATTTCTATTGGGTCAGTACTTTTTACCTCAGTGATATTTGCTGGGGCAACAGGAACGATATTTTCTTTCTTGAGTACCTTTGGATAGATACGATTGATAACCTGATCGAGCGCTCGCTCTGTGATCATTTCTTCTCCATATTCACGAAGAATTACAGCATCAGGAATGGCAGAACCCTGCTTAAATCCTTTTACTTTTCCTTTTGTTCTGATTTCTTCGAAAACGAGTTTCTTGGCTTTTTCGAGCTCTGCACCAGATTCTTTGATGGTGAGAGTGAGTGTGTGTGCGTTTTTCCGAGTAACGATGCTTTGCATAGGGCGAAGTATAAATAATAAACGAGTACATTTGGGATAAAAAATCCGTCCAAATAACGGGCAAATTATAGGGAAAACGAGATAAAAGGCAAAAGAACTTTTGAAATTCATTTTTCAATCAATATGTCGAGACATTTTTCTTTCAGCTATTGAACTTATTTCAAAATATATAGAATACGATTTATGCAAACTTCAAAGCTTCTTTCTCTTTCGAGCGATTTCCTTTCTCGCCTTCATAATCTCAAAAAAGACGATATTTTTTCTTTACGCGAGGTTATCCGAGAACATAACCGACTCTATCATGAACTCGAGTCACCAGTGATTTCTGACACTGAATATGATAGACTTTTTCATGCACTTGCACGACTAGAGTCTGATCATAATATGCTCGATGACTCTTCGCCGACAGCCAAACTCGCGATCCTCACATCAGAACAATTCCAAAAAGTGAAGCATATATATCCGATGATATCACTCGATAATACCTATTCTGTCGATGAAGTTCGAGAATGGAATGACCGTATGATAAAAATCCTCCTAAAAGAAAATATCGGAATTGATGATGAAAAAAAATTGGATTATTATGTACAGCCAAAATATGATGGACTCGGACTTGCTGTTGTTTATGAAAAATGAAAACTCGTGTGTGCTGTCACTCGATGAAGTTGAGTTGAAGGTGAGGATGTGACGCTATGAGCATTTGAGATAAAAAATATCCCAAAAGAAATTATTGCACTCAAATGAGTTGAGCGTATGGAAATACGCGGGGAGGTTATGATGAGTCGTACCACATTTGAACGGGTAAATCGGGAAAGGCTTTCTCTTGGGGAAAAACTCTTTGCAAATCCCAGAAATGCTGCTTCTGGATCACTCAGACAACTTGATCCACTCGTTACACGAAGTCGAGACCTCCAGTTTTTCGCATATAGTATCCCTCAAATAGAACAGTGAATGAGCGATGAAATCCGTTCTATTCGATATGAGTGACTTATGGATATGCTTTTATCTTGGGGATTTGAACGAGCAGATTTTCCATTTGCTATGATTTCTGGTATTGAGAATCTCTGTAGTCGTATCGATGAAGAAAACCATACTCGAAAAGAATATTTCGATTTTGATATTGATGGTATGGTTCTCAAACTTGATGATATGACACTTTGGGATAACCTAGGTCGTACTGAGCATCATCCGAGGTATGCTATCGCGTATAAATTTCCTGCAAAACAAGTTCGTACAAAGGTCATCTCCATAGAACATTCTGTCGGTCGTACAGGTACTATTACACCTGTTGCAAATCTCGAAGCAGTAGATGTCAGCGGAGTTATCGTGCGTCGTGCCACACTGCATAACTATGATGAACTCACAAAAAAAGATGTTCGAGAAGGGGACTTCGTATTCATCATGCGAGCATGAGAGGTGATACCTGAAATTGTCTCTGTCATCACTGATGCCAGGTCATGAAATGAAAAAGAAATATACCCTCCAGAGTATTGTCCTGTATGTTCTACAAAAAGTGAGAGAGATGATGGAAAGGTTGCTTTTTTTTGTCCAAATATACACTGTCCAGCAAAGATACAGGGTCAACTTGAAATGTTTGTTTCCAAACAATGAATGAATATAGATGGTCTTGGTACGAAACAAATAGAGCTCTTTCTCGAACTTGGGTGGATTACGGATTTTGCCTCTGTTTTCTGACTCTCAAAATATCGCGAAGAATTTTTCAAAATTGAATGATATAAGGAAAAATCTATAAATAATCTCCTTGAAGCTATCGAAAAAGCACGACATGTTTCTCTCGATAAAGTTTTCGTCTCTCTCGGTATACCAAATGTTGGGAAAAAGACTGCGAAAATAATAGCAAATAGAATATATAATTTATCAAATAATACTCATAGTAGTATACTTGATTCAGTTTTTTCTATAAATGAAACATATCTTCTCGAAGCAAGAGATATATGACCAGAAACAGCGAGAGCATTTATTGAGTATTTTGTAGAAAATAGAGAGATGGTAGAAAATCTATTCTTACAATTGAATATAGAGATACCAGAAAATGGTTTGATTGTTCATCAAGAGTGAATCGAACAAGTAAAATTTATAGGAAAATCATTTTGTGTAACTGGTTCTTTTGATGGGATTTCACGAGAGGAGATACATGAAATCATAGAAAAAAATGGAGGAGAAATACGCTCCAGTGTATCTGCAAAACTCGATTATCTCATCGTATGAGAAAATGCTGGTTCGAAACTCGATAAAGCTCTGCAATTTGCGGTTTCTATAGTCACTCTCCCTGAATGGAAAGAAATGTTTCATATATCATAAGTATTTCTTTGCAATTTCTCTCTATAAAGTCGAGTCAAAAAATTTGTCAAACAGTTCTTGTCCTATATAATTCTAGAAAATTAATTTTCTTCCCATATGCATGCACGAAATCTCCTTGTTCGATTCGTACTCGCTCTCCTTATTTGGTCTGATATATCGTCTGTATTTGCAGCTCCTCCTACTCCACCGAGTGGATTTCTTGCATGATGACAGTTTGCTCAATATTTCAAAAATATCGTCGAAGGATGACTCGGTGTCGGTACATGTCCTGTATGACAAAGTGTCATAGGATTCAATACTGGTGCATCTTCTCTCTACGGTCTCCCTGTTTGTCAGGCTATAGCGAGTAGTCAATGGACGACGAATGGTACAAGTATATACTATAGTGCAGGGAATGTAGCGATTGGTGCGACTGCACCATCTTCTCCATTGCATGTAACTTGAATTCGTTGAACAACGGTAAATTCTGCTAATGGAATTGCAAAAATATGATGATGAGATGTTTTTATTAATTTTTGAGCTTTTTGATGAACACCAAATTATGCTACATGGATTCAGCCTCTTAGGATTTCTGATAATGCTGTTTTTGATCTACTTCTTAATCCAGTATGATGAAACATCTGAATCTGAACGACTTCTCCTGTTTCAAAACTCGATATTGGCTGAAATGCAAATAATTCTGTTCAGGCAACTCTCACTCGTGCTGCTGACTCAAATTTTGCTCTTCAGGCTATAAATAGGAGTGCTGTAAATGCGGCTGGTGCACTTGTTTCAAGTTTTTGAGTGTATTGGTGATGACTCGATAGTTCATCTATAAATTTTTATCGATGAGGTGGTGCACAGGATTGAAAAATAGCCCTGAGTACAAATGCTACAGATAGATTATTTGTAGAAAATAATGGTAATGTAGGTATTGGAACTAGTACACCTTCTGCGAAGCTTGAGGTTGCTTGAGATGCTAAAATGGGTGATATATATGGTTGAGTTTATGGTTGAACTCGTGCTATATGGAAATTTGATAATACAAATCCAAGTTATGGTATTTTCTATACAGAGTCCAGTCCTGATCGTCTGAGTTTTGCTCCAAATTGATGATGAACAGCTACTCCATCAATGTCGATTAATGGTGATAATGTTGGTATTGGTACAACTACTCCATGACAGAAACTGTCAGTAGTTGGTACTATCGAAAGTACAACTGGTGGATTTAAGTTTCCTGATGGTACAACACAAACAACAGCATCTCTTGGAGGAAGTTGGTATGATGGCTGGGTAACAAATCCAGGCTATAATGCAAATACGATAGGAGCAAGTAAGTCATGATTTTCATATTCGAATAATGCTGCACATACATGACCGCTCGTTCATTTTGATGCAGGTTGATACTGACTTCAACTATCTGCTGATTATAGTGGTGGTGGAGAGGGTATGTCTTTCCGGACTCGAAATGGTGATAGTGGTACTTGGAATGGATGGCATAGAATTATTTCTACAAATACTAACTGAAATGTCGGTATTTGAACAAACTCTCCATCTTATAAACTTCAAGTTCAAAAATCATCCGTATCTGCTCCTGCTATTATGATATGAGGTTGATTTGCCGGATGACCGCGTATACAGACATATTGACTTGATGCCGATGCTAATGCCTACATGGGTCTCGGTACTGACATGGCTTGATGACCGTACGAAAGTAGTATATATTATCCACTTTCTTGACCAGGTAAACTTACATTTGGTACCTATAATTGAACCACTTATTCAGAAAAGATGCGTTTGGATGGGAATTGAAATTTATGAATCTGAACATCTTCCCCATGAGCAAAACTTGATGTAAATGGTGCTATTAAGGCTTTGTGAAGCTCTATTTTTGCACAATCAAATAATTCTGATACTGCATATTGGGCTGCACCTATACAACTTCGAGAAGCTATGTATTGAGCTACTTCAGGATATATCCCTCCTCGTATCAGTCTCCATTGGGGCTGAGTGGTAGCGAGTCAGATAGGTATCGAATCATCGGGTCGTATAAAAATTATGAATAATCCAGGGACGGGATATGAGAATTTTGTTGCAAATGATATCACAGCTGCATCTAACATGTATGCGAATAATTATTACTATAATTCTGATAAAAATCTCAAGAAAGATATAGCAAAAATTGATTCTGCTCTTGATAAAATCCGCAAACTCAATTGATATTATTTTACATGGAAAGCAAATAATACACCATCTATCTGAGTTATTGCCCAAGAAATTGAAAAGGAATTTCCACAAATTGTTTGAGAAAATAAAGATGCAAATGGTATTGCTCATAAAACTGTCCAATATGGAAATCTCGTTGCACCACTCATAGAATCAACGAAAGAACTCGCAGACAAGAGTGATGCTCAAGAAAAAGAAATCCAAGAACTCAAAAAACAAATTACAGAACTCAAGGAAATTATTTCACATAAATAATCTATGACTCGATATATTTTTCTCATATTTGCATTTTTTCTCTTTGTTCAAGATATTTTCGCTTATCGTGTTACGAATGGTGCATGGTTAACTATTTATCGTGCCGATGGATATTATTATCGTATATATAATTGATGCGGTGTTGATGCTTGGATGCCCGAAAATACCTCGAGTGATTTTTACAATGCAACTACTTCAAATGTTCGCTCGAGCTGCATTCGTGTACATAAAGTCATGTATCCTGGAAGTGGTGTGACGAGTTGTCCAGCATGATCTACGGTTCTTCGTGAGAGTGATTGGTCAGGTCGTCTTTCCTGACTCCAGTCATATACCAGCTGAGAAATGCGTTGTGACTTTCTCCCATAATAAAAAATCCGCTCTCATGAGCGGATTTTTTATACCTTTCTTCATCGGAGTACCCATGTATCAAAGGACTCTATTTTTACTCTAAGTATATCTCATATCTGTATGTTTCATTCCATAGGAATAAATACTTCCTTAAAATTTCTTGTTCGCCCGACCCAAGTATCATCTTTTCAATTTCAGGATATGATGATTGTCTCTTCTCGTCCTATCATCAGTTTTGCTCTGCTCTCTACTGATTCTCTGAGGATATTATTGAGAATAGTCCATCTTCGGGCTTTTTCTTCTGGTGATATATCATCTTCATACTGTATTGTTGCGATAGTTCCAGATCGTGATGAGTATCGTGCTATATAAGCAAAATCAAATTCACATTCCTTCATAGCTTGTGCCGTTTCTTGGAATTCTTCTTCCGTTTCCCCCGGAAATCCTACTATAATATCTGTAGATATCGAGAAGAGTGGATCTCTTGAGCGGAGGTATTTCACTTGAGTTTTAAAATCCTCATAAGTATGTTTACGATTCATCCGCCTGAGTATTGTATCAGAACCAGACTGAAGCGCAAAGTGGAGATATGGACACATTTTTTCCAGTTCGAAATGTGCATCGAGTATATCGCGGGTCATATCATGAGGATTTGAACTTGTAAATCGGATACGATCGAGCCCATCGATGGTATTTATATTTTCCAATAATTCTCGAAAGGGTGTTACAAAGCTTCTCTTATTTTGAATGATATCTATTTTATTGGCAATTTCTTTCCAGTTATGCACTCTATTTTTTTTTCATTCTTCTCTTATATCTTCATTCCATGGCTGATTGAATATGAGTATATGAGAGTTAGTATTTTCGTGATATTTCTCGATATGATGAGCGGCATCATCTACTACTATATCGAATTGTATTTTTTCGGCGACAATTGACTTATCATCTACTCAAAAATCACAAGTAAATAGTATATCTCTGAAAAATCATTCCCCAAATTCACGGTTCACCCAATTCTTTGTTATATTTTTGTCTTTTTCTGGGCGTGAAGTAAGGAGATATAATTCATCTCATTGTGAATGAAGTTTTATTAAAGTATCCCTTGCTTCCTCATACATTGGGAATTCATCATGATAGAGATAATAATACTTAAAAAAAAGATTTCTCAGATTATCATCTCCATTAAAACCATGGGTTTTTACATCGTTTATAGCGAGATTTTTTCAATATATATTTTTATACTCTTCAAAAATCCCTTTGTGCCATACTTTCATGAGGGTATCATCGATATCTATAGCTATTTTTAATCGTACCTCTCATCCATTTGCGTGTTCTTTTATCCACTTCATTTCTTCTATATCCCAGAGCTTTGCTTTTATTTCTTTTCCGTAACTATTTACATTTTGCCCAAGAAGCGTGATTTCTTTTGTTCCATTTTTCACAGTTTCTTTTATTTCATCGATTATTTCATTCATTGGTCTCGATATCTCTCGTCCACGAGTGTGTGGAACAATACAAAATGTACAGAAGTTATCACATCCAGTCTGGATAATGATATTTGCATTCACTGGGTTTTCTTGAAGTTGCTTTACTGCGAGATATTCATTCCACTTGGCATCATTTCCTATATTTTCTCCAGTAATCAGAGAAAGTATTTTTGAGAGAAAAGAGACTTCCTCAATGCGAAAAACAAAATCAATAAGAGGAGAGCGAAGAAAAAGTTCATCATCATAATTTGAGAGATTTTCTGCTGATTCGAGGAGTGTGATTTTTTCTGCTGATTTTCTTTTATAGTCTTTTGATATATATGTTTTTTTGCTAAGTTCATCTCCTTTTTCTAGTAAATATTTTCTTGCTATACCGCTTTTTCGTACCATGCAACCTGTTATTCCAAAAAGAGGAGCCTTATCTGTATTATTATTTTTATGAAACCGAGAAATTTCATTCATAAAACCAAATACTCTATCCTCACCTTTTTGTCTCACAGAACAAGTATTCATGATAATAATATCAGCTATAGTTGGATCTATGACTTTACGCAAACCAGCTGAACGAAGAATCATATCGATTTTTTCACTATCGGCGTAGTTCATCTGGCATCCGAATGTTTTGATGTGGTAAGTTTTGAGCATAAAAAGTTTTGCACCGAGATGCGTGGGCAAGTGTATCGAGAAAACGCTTTTTTTCAAATCGAAGTATGCACACAATGTGTGAACAAAGTTATATGAAATATATGACCCAGAGATTGAAAAAATGAGAGAGAGTCTTATAATGTGTCCATCAAATCAACCATATCAATACCAATATTCCTTTCCGTAAGCCAATATTTCGGAATAAAAACTTTATACACTTAACCTTTTCATACAATATATGGTATCAGGTGAACAATTCGTTGCCATAGATATAGGGAGCTCCCGTATCAAAGTCGTCATCGGTGACTGGAATGAAGAAAAGAAACTTCGTGTACTCTGAGTATGAGTTTCTGAGTCTCGAGGGATCAGAAAATGAAATATCCTTGATATGGAGGAATTTAAGTCCAATCTCGACCTCGCTCTCGGTGAGGCAGAAAAGATGACAGGAGAACAGGTATGACAAGTATGTCTCGGACTCTCATCTGTACATATTGATGTTACTCGCAAGACAGGTATTGTCGCTATTGCGGGAGCTGATGTGAGTGATGAGGATGTAAATAGAGCGCTCGATATTTCTCAGAATTGAGTTGATCTGATGAATCGTACCGTACTCAAGGTTATTCCTGAGAGTTTTGGACTTGATCTCGAAAATGGTATAAAAAATCCAATCGGAATGAGTGGAAAAAAGCTCGAAGTACGAAGTCATATCATCTCTATGAGTACGAATGTTCTCTCAAATATTAAAAAAGGTGTGTATGATGTTGGTGTAGAAGTGAGTGATGTCTATCCAAATGTTCTTGCCGTTGGTGAATCTACTCTTTCTCGTAGACAAAAAGAACTCGGTGTAGTTGTACTCGATGTCGGTTCAAGCGCGACAAATCTCGCCGTATATGAAGAAGGTGTTCTTATATATGCATCAGTTATTCCTCTTGGTGGTGAACATGTCACAAGTGATCTCGCTCTCGGTCTCCGTATCTCTATCGATACTGCCGAGAAACTCAAGCTCGAATATGGTGATTTGAATTTTGGTGCTGGAATGAAGCCTGATTATGATGAAGAAATTGATCTTGCTCGACTTTCATCTGTTGATGATATTGCAATCAGTCGAAAATTCATGAATGAAATTATCCGTGCGCGTTATGAGGAAATATTTCATCATGTAAATATGGAACTCAAGAAGGTTGGTCGTGACGGTATGCTCCCAGAAGGTGCTATACTCACTGGTGGTGCTGCTAAGATGCGATGACTCGTAGATCTTGCTCGTGAGTATCTCAGACTTCCTGCAAGTGTCGGTGTTCCTGAAAATATCGATGGTGTCAGTGGTACATCTATTGGAGACCCAATATTCTCTTCTGTTATAGGATTGCTTATTTTGACAGGGAAGTATGGTTCACAAAAAAGACCATTCAAGGTAAACTTCTCTGTTGGTGGAATATTCTCTTCTTTGAAGAATCTCTTTCATAAGGTAATGCCTTAATAAAATACTATTTACTAAAATTCATTTTTCCTAACCCTTTTCCCACATGTCTGCTTCTTATAACTCAAATGAAGATCGTCTCAAGAAACTTCTTCGCAATACAAGTAACCAGGCTCCTGCGACTCCTGTCCATTCACCATCTCCAGTAGAGGTGAATATGGGAGGACATATTTCTCCTGTTGCAAATATCAAGGTCGTTGGTGTTGGTGGTGCTGGAAACAACGCGGTCAATCGTATGATTGAATCTGGTATCGAATGAATAGAGTTTATTGCTGTAAATACGGATGCTCAGGCACTTTTTACATCAAAGGCTCAAACTCGTATCAATATCGGACGCGCAACAACTCGTGGACTTGGTGCTGGTGCGAACCCAGATATTGGGAAAAAGGCAGCAGAAGAATCAAGTGAAGAAATCAAACAAGCGCTCACTGGAGCAGATATGGTTTTTGTTACTTGTGGTCTCGGTGGTGGTACTGGTACTGGTGCTGCTCCTGTGATTGCAGAGATTGCTAAGTCACTTGGTGCTCTCGTTGTTGGTGTTGTGACAAAGCCTTTTGCTTTCGAAGGACAACGCCGTAGTTCTCAAGCATTCGAAGGTTTTGAAGTACTTCGTTCAAAAGTTGATACGCTTATCACTATTCCAAATGATAAAATCCTCTCCATTATCGATAAAAAAACTCCTCTTCTCGAGGCATTCCATGTTGCTGATGAAATCCTCAAACAAGGTGTCCAAGGTGTTTCAGATCTCATTACTCATCCAGGACTTATCAATGTAGACTTCGCCGATGTTCGCTCTGTTATGGAGAATGCTGGTTCTGCTCTCATGGGTATTGGATACGGAAGTGGTGAATCTCGTGCTATTGACGCTGCTCGTAGTGCTATCGAGAGTCCTCTTCTCGAACTTTCTATCAATGGTGCAAAGGGTCTCCTTCTCAATATCACTGGTGGTTCTGATCTTTCTATGTTTGAAGTGGATGAAGCTTCTCGCCTCATTACTGAATCATGTGATCCAAATGCAAATATCATTTTTGGTACATCTATTGATGAGCGATATACTGGTGAAATCAAAATTACAGTTATTGCTACAGGATTCTCAGAAGAGACAAACGCTCAAATCGGAAGTCTCTCTCGTGGAGGATTTGGGCAAAGTCGTCTTTTCGGTGCACCAAACAATAATCAAGCTCTCTGAAATCAGCAACAACGATCTCCAGCTCAATCGTCTTTTGGGCAACGAGATCCAATCGCTCAGGCTGAACCACAAAATGATTATGATGTTCCAGCATTTCTACGAAATAAGATGGGGAAATAATTATATTCTGTGATTCTCTAAAAAACCCTACACAAATAGGGTTTTTTTTATCGACTTTTCTTATTTTTTGGGTACATTGCATATATAATTTCACCTCTAACATTTATGCGATTTGTTGCACTTGACCTCGAAACAACCTGATTAGATACGAAAAATGATAAAATCATAGAGATTGCTGCTATAGCTTTTTCACTCTCTCAGGAGGATTGAAAATTCCAAATCAGAGATAGGGAAGAGCGAACGATGCTCGTGAATCCAGGTATTCCACTGACCGAGGAGATTTCTATGATTACTGGTATTACTGACGCTATGCTTGACGGTCGAGTTTCATGGGATGACATCCGCGAGAAAATCAGAGACTTTATAGGCGATGCGATCATCGTCGGACATAATGTACTTTTTGATATCGCTATGCTCGATTCACATGGTATTGATCTACCTCATAATGGAGTTATAGATACATTTGAGCTTTCTGAAATTCTTTCCCAAGATATTGAAAGTTTGAATCTCGGTTTTTTGATAGGGAAGTATGGTTTATCTGATGGCGAATCAGAACATCGTGCACTGGATGATACACGACTTTCACTTTCACTTTTCCTCTTTTATTTGGATAAAATTCAGAATCTTTCTTCTTTTGAAAAATCAATTTTTGCTCTTATGGCGCAAAAAGAAGAAAAACCAAGTATTTCCTATCTTTGCGATATTCTCTATATATCGATAGATAGAGTATTTGATTTTCCTATTCTTGATAAAATATCAGAGATTACTCATACGGAAATTCAAAAAAATGTGCCTCATACGCCTGATACAAAACTCTACTCACTTTCTGCCAATTCTGAGGATGAGCGAGAAATCTATAAGAGTCATCTTCGGAAATCTGAGAAAACACATATTGTACTTTTGACTCCAAAAGTAGTTCAAAATACTATGAAGATAGTAGAAAATGCAGGATTTTCTGTGACTTTTGGACTCCATTTTGAAAAATTTTGTTCTCTCAAAGAGGTTGCCAATATGGTCAAAAATGAGCAAAAATGGTCTCGAAAAATGACTATTTTCCTCTGAAAAATCCTCTTTTGGCTCCATACAACAAAGACTGGACTTCTCGATGAGCTAAAATTTTATGGAGTTGAACGAGAGTTTCTTCCATTTTTTCGAACAACAAAAGATGAAAATCATATATTTCGTTCACATCACGACTCACTTTGTACTCAATCTGAAGTTATACTTTATGACCTTCAGACTTATATAGAACTTTTTGATACTCTTCCATCTCCTGATACACTCTTTTTGAAGGATATAGCTTCTTTTGAGGATATAACAAGGCGGAGTTTGAGTCGATATGTTGATTTTGGTCAGATTATTCCGTGGCTTTTAGAGCTAGAAAATACAAAAGAATTGATTGATGCCCTCCATTTTATTGTTTGAATTTATGAGTGAATTGCTCCTCGTCCGACTGGTCCGATGGATTTCCCACCAGGGAATCACGGTGAGACATATTTTTTCGCACAATCAGAAATCTGGGAAAAATGACGAGAATCACTCGTTCTTGCAAATACTCTTCTCGAACGAATATGGAAAAACTGGAGAAATACTTTTCAGCCTGTACATTCTCGAGAAGAAAGGATACTTACCTTCCTCGATAAGCAAATTCCATACCTCATTTCGTTTCATAAAATAGATATGTCTGTTTGAATGATATTCTCTATCACTGAATCAGGGACTAAGTGTCACTATATTCCTCGTTCTGTATGAGATAGTGTATCTATGATGTTTCATCATGCTAAAAAGAATCTTATTGCGTATGGATATGGTATTGATACACCTATAATTCAAGGTTTTCTTGATCGTGAAACGGGTATTGATGTGAGTGATATTATTTCTTTTCATGGGCAAAAAACCATGCTTTTTACAGATTGATCAAATATGATCCCAGGAACTGTGGTTCTCACAACAAGCATGAAACATATCCGTGAGATTTGAAAAAAACTTCAAAAAGATGGATATACTGTTTTTATGCAATGAATCTCATGATGAAAATCAAAAATGCTTTCTCTTTTTTCTGAAAATATCGATAAAGCAGTTCTCATAGGACTCATAGATACATGGCGTGATGATCTCGAACTCTGGAAAGTTGCACAACAGGTTATTGTTTCAAAAGTGCCTTTTGATCCTCCGACTGATCCATACTTTCTCGCAAAAACAAGTGGCATGACTGATAATTTCTCTCTCTATAGTGAGCCACTTGCACTCATTCGTCTCAATCTTCTTATTTGACGAATCATGAGTGTTTGAAGTATTTCTCATATTTTTTGTTGAGATAATCGAATTCAGGAAACAATTTGGTGAAAACAACTCGCAGAAAATCTTCTATAATATTCTCATATTTTATGTATTATCTTTTGCATTTTGCAAGAGATTTTTTTTCTCGGATTTGTATTCTTTTCATCTATCTGTTATCCTACAGAGGTACATAATTTTTTTCTATGCCAAATCCTCCAGTACCTCAGGCAAATGCAATTCCACCATCGACAAATGCGCCTGGATCTGACTTTCTGAAAGTCTGACCGAGTACAAGTCCATCACCAGCATCAACTAATGCTTATTCAGATTTTTTTGATACTACTTCAACAGGAAGTGCTCAAAATCAAAAACCAAAAAAGACTCCACTCGAAATTCTGACGAATATTCTCGGTTATGTTATATCTATTTTGGTATTTCTTGTTATTATTGCCTCAATTCATGTAGCTTTTCGTACTCAAGAACGCAATACCATCGCTGAGAACTATCAATTCCTTTGTCCGTATTTCAACTACGATGTAGATGAAATTCCAGGCAGAGGATGTAAGACTCTTTCTATGATTGCAGAAGAATATAATCAAAATACTCTTGCTCTCCAAAAAAATATTATTGAGCTTCTTACTGCCTATATTCCTGTAAAAGTTTCAAAAAATATTATCGATGCCTCTCCTGAGAAAGCCTTTATCAAGAATACTTATGTCAATAAACTTGATGTTCTCACTATCATGAAACAATTTGATGCCGTGAAGCAATCAGCAAAATATCAAGATCTCGATAATATAAATTGTACAGGTGTAGATATACATATAGATGGTTCGTTTAATACTCAATGTACAATCTATGGTTGATTGTTTGGCGATGATTGAACTGATGGAAAGCTCGGGTCTGCTCGTATCGAAGCATTGAAGTTTCTTGATATAATTGGAAATACCCCAAAGAGTCAGTTTCGCCTTTTGAATCCACCATCATCTCTTTCGATTGAACGACTTGATGGAGGAGTCTCGAATGTTCCAGCAGTATTTCAAACTCGGACAACAACATCTCTCCAGCTTATCTATGCTCCAATAAATCAAAAACCCTAATTTTTTCTTATGATTAGCTCATCACAAAAAGAATCCCTCATATACTCTATAATAGGGCAATTCATCGTCATCATGGTCTTGATTATTTTCTCTCTCTATTATATCCTCCCAGGGGTACAAAAAATTGAGGAAAATAAAACAAATGCACTTCAAGTTTTTGAGAACTATAATGCTCTCAAGAAGAGTGGAGTTCCTTTCGACTGAATCATACCTTTACTCGCACAGATGCCTGATAGAAAGGAATTATTGAAGATTATTCAATCAGCGCCTGAAGAAACGAAGAAAGTCATCGTCAATACAGGTTCTGAAGATTATGTTTCTTGGCTTCAGGTAAATCTCTGAAATACTGATGCAGAAAAAAAATCCCTTCGTGAGGCAAAACAGAAAATCAATAGCATTCTTCCGACTATGAGCCCAATAAGTAATTATTCTGATGAAGATAATATTACTCTTAAGGACTATATTCGTTTCGTAGAGAATAAGATTTTAAAAACCTTTGGTATTGAAAATAATATGTCGCTTGGAATTCAGTGAGTTGCTTATGGTGATGCGACCAATAAGATTCCTAAAAATATCGGAACATTCTGAATTTCCCTTGATTTCAGCACAACAAACGCCAATATTCAGAGACTTATCGAGTTTATTGGACAATCGTGAAATCCAGATATTCTTGAATCTAGTGGTACTCTCATAGATAATCAAGCACCAAAAACTATGAGTAATCCACTTATGACTATTGAGTCATTTTCTCTTCAAAACACAATAAGTTCTGGTCGTCCAAACGATATGAATGTTGGACGCATGCAAATACGATTCTATATTCGAGGATCTTCAGTAGATGATATTGTTTTTCTCAAAGATAATTTGAAAACAAGGCGTGAGATCTTGACTGCAGACATAGAGAAATCACTCGAGGAGTGTAAGAAAAATGAAGCCCTCTGTAGTCAACTTGTTCAACTTCAACAATTTCAAAAGAAGTTTCTTGAATTTACTCGTTCTATTGATGCTCGTAGTTCTGCCGTTTCATCTGGTGATGAAATATATGTAGTAACACAACAAATGAATTCTCTCAAGTCACTTGAACAGGAATTTAGTATCCTGGTTCCTAATTTACAAAAATAGTATGGCAAATAATTCCATTGAAATCCTCAAAGAACAAATATACAAGGGTGAAAATATAGGACAGATCTGTGATCTTATGATTATCGGTGCTGTAGAAGTCTGATCATCAGATATCCATATTGAACCACTCACAAATATTGTGCGTCTTCGTTATCGTGTCGATGGTGCATTGCGTGAGGTTCTTGAATATCAGACATTCTTGCATCAACAAGTTGTAGCTCGTTTTAAAATCATGTCGAACCTCAAAATCGATGAAGCTCGAGTTCCACAAGATGGCCGTATCTCGACAATTATCAATAATAAATCACTCGATCTTCGTGTCTCAACACTTCCAACCGTTCATGGTGAAAAGATAGTTATGCGTATCGTGGATAAAAGTAAAAAAATTCCTGATCTTTTTGAACTTGGTATCGAATGACATAATAAAGTACTTCTCGAAAAGGCAATCTCTCTCCCAAACGGTATCATCATGACCTCTGGTCCTACCGGTTCTGGTAAATCGACAACACTCTACTCGTGTCTCTCAAAACTCAATGCTCCTGATGTAAATATCATGACACTCGAAGATCCAGTGGAAAGTCAAATTGATGGACTTAACCAATCACAAATGTTTCCGGATATTGGATATAACTTTGCATACGGTCTCCGTACTGCTCTGCGTCAAGATCCAGATATCATAATGGTATGAGAAATCCGTGACCATGAAACCATCAATGTGGCAATCGAAGCTGCCCTGACAGGTCATCTTGTAGTTTCAACGATACATACAAACTCTGCTGCTGAAACAATCACTCGTATATTGAATATGGGTATCCAAGCTTTTCTCTTGCCTGCCTCAGTTAATGCAATTATCGCGCAACGACTTATTCGAAAACTTTGTCAGAAATGTAAAAAAGCAGTTCCTATGGAAAATCTTGATCCACAAATTAGAGCAAAGGTAGAAAAAGCTCTCAAGAGAACAGCAAAAGAAGAGCTTATTGAAAGAATTCCTCCTGAAATCCTGCAAAGACCTGTATTTTATGAAGCTGTTGGTTGCTCTGAATGTGATAATATAGGGTATCATGGGCGAGTAGGTATCTATGAAATTCTAGAAATTACTCCAAATATCAAGAAAATGATTATTGAATGAGCGAGTGCTACTGTGATTAATGATGTTGCTATCGTTGATGGTATGATATCACTTGAACAAGATGGTCTCATAAAGGCTCTCAACGGACGAACTTCACTTCAAGAAGTATATGCAGCTGCAAAAGAAAATGGATAATATACTTTCAATTTTAATACTATGCCAACAAACAACCAAAATATTGTCATCCTCGATGTAGAAGAAAGAGAAGGTGCCATCAAGGAGAACCCAATTCTTGTTTACTTGAATTGAATATTTAAAACAAGGGCTCCTTTGGATATTCGTCAGAAGGTGATGTTTTTTCGAATGATGGCAACGATGGTAAACGCAAATCTTACCGTTCTTAAGTCGCTCTCTGCTCTCAAGAAACAAGAAAAAATAAAAAAAGTTGCTGATTTTTATCAGTTTATGATTGATAAGATACAGGGATGACTTACTATGCATGAGAGCCTTATTGAGTATGGTGGTTTTAATGATGCAGAAACATCTATTATCGAGGCTGGTGAAAAAACAGGTAAACTCAACTGAGCCCTTCTCCAAATTGCTGAACAAACAGAAAAAGTTGATTCTATTCGTCGTAAAATCAAGGGGGCAATGACCTATCCTATGGTGATGATTATTGGTATGGTGGCCTGTGTGACCGTACTTATGGTAAAAGTGATCCCGACACTTACTTCGCTTTTTCAAGGAAAAGAACTTCCAGGTGCAACAAAGGCTATTATGGCAACGAGTGATTTTATGATTGCATATTGGTTGCATATATTTCTTGTACTTATAGCACTCTATGGACTTTTTTCTTTTTGGAGAAAAACAAAAAATGGTAAGTACATATTTGATGGTATTGTCCTTAAAATGCCCATTTATGGTGAACTTCTTCGAAAGGTGATTCTTTCTCGTTTTGCTCGAATCTTCTCAAATCTTATTAGTAGTGGTGTATCTGTGATTGAAGCTATCCGTATCGTTTCAAGCGCTGTTGATAATGAAATGTATCGTCAGAGACTTCTTCTTTTGCGGCAGGATGTGAAGAATGGTCTCAAAATGGCTGAATCTCTTGAGGAAGACCCACTTTTTCCAGATCTCCTTGTAGCGATGATTCGAGTAGGTGAAGAAACAGCACAAATTGGTGAGACCGTTGTAAAAATTGCTACATTTTATGATGAGGAAGTTGATATTGCTATCGAAAGTATCGCAAAGATTATTGAACCAATAATCATGGGTGTCATGGCGATTGTGATTGGTTTTATTGCGATCGGTATCTTCCAACCTATCATGAGCCTTGCTGGTGCGATCGGTGGAGGCTAGAAAAATCTCCTAAAAATCCCTGTTCTTCAGGGATTTTTTTCTTGCTTTTTATAGAGCTTCATATATAATCCGCCCGCTTTTATTATTTTTCTTTAGGATTATGCACTCTCTCGAAGCAAAGATCCGTACACAGACAGCTCGTGAAGCTCGCGAAAGCGGAGTTATCCCAGCAGTTGTATACGGTAAGGATGTCCCTTCGACGAGTATCGCCGTAGGGGTGTCAGAATTCATCAAGACTTTCCGTTCTTCAGGAAAGAATCATGTTATCACCCTTTCGGTTGATAAGAAAAAGTACTCAGTACTTGTCCAAGAGGCTCAACGACATCCAGTTACTGGTGCGTTTCTCCATCTTGACTTTCTTACTGTCGATATGAAGGCTGAAGTTCATGTTCAGATTCCAGTAAAGCTCGTTGGTGTTTCTCCGGCAGTTGTAGCAGGTGGTGAACTTCATCAATCTCTCGACATGCTCGATGTAAAATGTCTTCCTGCTAATATCGTTGACGCATTCGAACTTGATATTTCATCCATTGATCATATTGGAACAACTCTCCATGTGAGTGATATCGTTATCGATACAAAGAAATTTCATGTTCTTTCACACGCTGAAGAAGCAGTTGTTTCTGTACATGCTCATAAGGGGCATAAAGAAGACACTGAATCAACTTCTGTTGCTGAGGTTGGCGTTGCTACAGCAAAGACTGATGATGCAAAAGCTGAATAAGTTTTTCTTCTCTTAAAAACCGCCAAATGGCGGTTTTTTTCTTGAGTTTTTTCGAGAAACTCATACTATCTCCTTGTTATTTTTATTTTCCAATTCTTTTTTATGATAATAAAACTCGTTGGTTCTGGTACAGAACTTGAATCACTTCGTGAATCTGTTGTCCGTGCTCTTTCTGAGCTTGCTCTCGAAGATGCTGTTAAACTCGAAACCACAGATGATGCTGCCTATAAAATGGATCTCGGTATTACTGAAAATCCAGCTCTTTGTATAGAAGAAGAGTCTATTGATTTTCGGGATATGATATTTCAGTGAGAAGTGCCTGAATATGATGAGATCAAGTCTATGTTTGTCTCTATTCTCGGTGATGAGGATGATCATGGTACAGGTGATTCTTGTGGTACTGGTGGATGTGGATCATGCGGTGATGGTGGATGTCATTAATTCTCCATAGACAAGCATTTCGTCAAGATGAATTGTTTGCGTCTATATCAAAAAAATGCTACTCTGTATGAGTAGTATTTTTTATATATGAAAAACTTTTTCTCACCACATATTCACTATAGAATGGATATACCATCTTCAGTGCCTGAAACACAAGCTCATACTGAAATACCAAAAGAAGATATTCATTCTATCGATAGATATCTTTCAAGTATGGAAGGTCAAAAATGGACACAAAACCAATTTTCAGAGCTTTTTCATAATCTCGTCACTCATGATCCTATAAAATTTGTTCAGCATATGAAACATGGTGGCAATGTCTATCCACAATGAGTCTATAATACCGTTGCTCAGGCTGTATGAGATAAGACGCTCGCACCAGAGGTATTTACTCGACTTCATGAAAATAAAGAACAAGTCACCTTGGTTCAAGATAATACTCGTAATAAACTTTCAGAACTTCTTGCTCAAGTTGCATAAATCTCCTATAGAGGAGATTTTTTCTTTTTTGGTTTTGGTGGAGGTATGAGATTGAGTGTGAGTTTCACTATTTTTTCCAGCTCTTCAGTATTTTCCAGCCATTCTGGATTTACTGGTGCAGTGTTTTTGCTTCATGGATATGCCTTTGTATTTTTATCTTCAAAAAACTCTATTGTTTCAGGAAAAGTTTTCAGGAAAAGTGTACCATCGCAGGCAAGTGCGAACATTCTGTCACCACTATATATCCCATATTCACCAAACATAGCTTTTTCACGGAGTTCGGGAATTCATGAGAGGCATTCGAGGAAGTAGGAAAGAGTATCTTGAGAGGTGGGCATATTTTTATATATTAGATTTCTTTTTCTTCATCTTCTCCGATAAAGCCGTCATGTTGTAGATCGACAAGTTCTCTGTATTCTTTTGATTTTTCATAAAGTTCTCTATGGTTTCATGAGGCAATAATTTGTCATTTTTCCATGAAGTAAATAGTATCTACGGATTGTATGGTCGAGAGCCTATGGGCGATTATGATACTCGTTCGCCCATGCATGAGGTGTTCAAATGCTTCCTGTACAAGTCTCTCAGTTTTTGTATCAAGAGCGCTTGTGGCTTCATCGAGGATGAGGATTTCAGGATTAGCGAGTATGGCTCGAGCAATGGCGATTCTTTGTTTTTCTCCACCAGAGAGTTTGAGTCCGCGTTCTCATACTTGCGTTTCCCACTTTTCTGGGAGGGATTCTATAAAATCTATGATATTTGCTTCTTTACATGCTTTTATAAGCTCTTTTTCTGTAATACCATCTCGTACATATTCGAGATTATGCCTGATTGTTTCATTAAAAAGTGTTGTATCTTGAAATACTGCAGCAAATTTCCCTCGATAGCTCTCAAGAGTAAAATCATATATATTTGTGCCATCGATTTCTATAGTACCCGAACTTGGTTCATAAAATCTCATGAGAAGTTGTGTGATAGTCGATTTTCCACTTCCTGTATGTCCTACAAAAGCAATTTGTTTTCCTTTTTCAATAGTGAAGTCTATATTCGAGAGTATTTCGCGAGGACTCGATGGATATGAGAATGAGAGATTTTTGAAGGAAATATTTGATTTTACGGATTTGAGTTGAATAGTTCAAGTGTTTTTTTCCTGAGGCGTATCAAAAAGATATTTCATTTTTTCATATCCAGTTATTTGAATAATCATTTGCTGTATATTTTCAAATATAGAAAATATAGGTGAATAAATTCGGTCTGTAAACGCAATAAAAAAGAAAAGAGTACCAATACTTATGCTTCCACTTTGGTAGAGTATAACTCATGCAGATACGGTTACTGCCTGAGCTAAGGCTGTTACTATTCATCCAAATCCATTGAAAATAACCCACATTTTTCGTACTTCATGTTGTGCTTCTCTCGCTTTTTCAAATCTTTGATTGAGAATATTTATTTCAGTATCTTCCCTCTGGAATATTCGTAATACTTTAAGATTTGAAAATCCATCTGAAATTCGTCCAAAATATTTCTCCCAATATTTATGAGCTTCTTTCTGATTGAGATGAGCATTTCGTCCAAGTTTCCATACTCAAATGAGGGCAATCGGAAAAAAGATAAGACTTATAACAGTCATTTTTATACTAAAGTAGAGTCCAGAAATAATCAAACTTATGGTGATAATAATTTGTGGAGCTATTCGGAGAATGAGCTTATCTCACATTTCCCATACAGCCTCACATGCTCGATCAATTATTTTTTGTTTTTCACCATGATCCGTACTAATATGATAATCGATAGGAAGTCGCATCATCATATGCATAACTTTCATAGTAAAATTGTACCAATCTGCATTTGTTTCTGTGAGTAGTATCATCGCAAAAATATAGCGAGATCATATAGTTAAGAGTATTGACCCTATCCAAATTCAAATAATCCATGAAAGTTCTATTAGAGTTATATTCTTTTCGAGAGCATCTAGTAGTATCTTATAAAAAAATGGACCACTAATAATGAGTGCAGTATAGAGAAGTCACCAAAATGCAATAGGGATGATTCGCTTTCTTATACATTGGAGATATCATGCGAGTTCCAATAGAGTTTTCCATAGTGATGTTTTTTGTTGAGGCATTTTTCGATGTATTTAAAGTGCAAGTGATAATAGGGATTCTAATTTCTAATGCTATCTTTTAATGTAAAAAATCTGTTTGTGTTTCCATGGTTCTATTGATGATGACATCAGAGAGTGCTTCTACGATAACTCATGGAAGTTCATCCATATGATCTTCTTCTATAAGTACATCATCTTTATTCTCTTTGTACCAGAGTGCATTGTAGTATTGATGATTTCATGCACTCCATGGGAGTGGTATCATGATTTTTTTTATCCCAAAATGATCTACTTCTGCGAGAGTTGTAGCACTTCCTCTGGTGATAACGAGATCTGTTTTGGAGAGTACTGATCCAAGTGTATGAGCATCAATCCAATCATAGAGAGATATATTTTTGAATGTATTGAATTTTTCTCTTGAATCTCCATTGAGAAGTCCGAGAAGTATAATCCACTCGACATCGAGATTATCACAATATTTTGATAAAGCTTCAAAGACATTTTTAGAACCCTGACTTCAGCATATTACCAGTACATGATTTTTTTCTGTTTTCCATATTTTAAATTTCTTTGCAGGTTTCTCTATATCTGGATGGAGAATTTGTCCTGATACTGTTATTTTTTTCTCTTGGAAAAATTTCCATGATGTATTGAATCCGAGAAATACTCTCTGTGCGAGGTTTCCAAGTATTCGATTTGATCTTCCAGGGACAGTATCTGACTCATGTATCCAGAGAGGTATCATGAGGAGCCATGATGCTATTCCTACTGAGAGTGACCCAGGTCATCATTTACAAAATATGAGCTCAGTCTTTTGCTCTAAAAGTACTTTTCTTGCCTGAAATACGGAATAAAGAAGAATAAATGGATAAAAAATAATCTTCCAACTCCGACTCGTGGAGAGTCTGAGTACATGAATAGGAAAGAATGGTATACTATTTTTTTTTGCCTCTTGTTCTTCGAGTGAATTTTTTGATCCAATCCAAAAATAATTTTGATCTAAGCGTTCATGCATTTTTACGAGAGAAACGAGAGGTGTTACATGTCCTCCAGTTCATCCTCATACGAGACAGATATTCTTATATGGAGAGAGGTCTATTACTGCATTCATAATTTGATATGGAAAATGGTATATTTATTCTTCTATTTCATCCTCTTCTCATACGATTTTTTCGAGCATTTCGATGATAAAATCCCAAGTTTCGATGTTTGGTTTCATCGTAAGTATTTCATCTACTTCAAACCACTTATAGGCATATATTTCTTCATTTTGGACTTTTCAGATTTTCCCATCAGTTTCCATGAGAAATACATATTCAGTACGAGATTTATCTACTCATTCTGCATTTTTGTACTCGAGGTCGTATATCGATATTGGGAGGGGATGATGAGTGAGTCGTTTTCCTTTGTGATGAAGCATTTCTTCCCGATCTATTTCAAAAAATCGAGCTTCGAGCGAAAATTCTTCCCCAAGTTCTCGTATCATAGCGGTGTGGAGGGATTCTCATGTTTCCACATGTCCACCTGGAAGTACCCAAGGTGTATTATTTTTATGTTGTACGAGAAGTATATTTCATTCAGGATTAAATACAAAAGCACGAACGACTGATTTCATAAATAAAAGAAGTTAAAATATTGGCTTATAGTATAGAGATTTTCTCCGTTTTACCAATTAATTTATAATACTTCGTATTTTCCACCAACTCCGAGTCGTATATGCCCATTCATTTCTAGCAAGGAGAGTGTCGTGATAATCTCTCATATGTTATATTGTGTATTTTCTCATATACTGTCAGGAGTATTATATCATTCTGATATCGTAGTATAGATGTTTTTTTCTATTTCACTTTCCCATATTTTTTCAGAAAAGAGGGAAGCAGTGGTCATACTCATATTCGGAAAGTATTCTTCGAGTATATCAGAAGCACTTCTCGTGCACTTTGCTTCACCTCTCGCGATGAGATGATTGCATCACTCGCTTGTTTCCCGAAATATATCTCATGGGATAGCAAATACATCTCGCCCATGTTCGAGTGCGAGGCCAGCTGTGATGAGTGTTCCACTTTTTACTCCTGCCTCAGGGATGATGATACCATCTGAGAGGGCTGCGACTATCTCATTGCGAATTGGGAACATGTAGGGTTCTGCCTGAGTACCTATTGGAAATATTGATACGAGAGCTCATCATTTTTCGAGGATAGTATCAAAGAGTTTAGTATTTTGCACTGGATAATAGATATCGACAGAACAACCAAATACAGACAGTGTATATCAATTATTTTGGAGCGTGATATCATGACTGATCGCATCGATGCCATAAGCACCCCCACTGACGATACCACATCCAGCAGATATGAGCTCAGGTATTATTTTTTCGAGTATCTTTTTCCCATATTGTGTATTTTTGCGAGATCAGACTATTCCGAGCATCTTTCTCTCTTCTCTGAGAGTTCATCGTACATACAAGAAATAAGGAGATTGTTTTATAGTTCGGAGTTTTTCAGGATATTCTCATGAGTGTATCGTTATGAGTTGTATCTGTTTTTCTTCTATTACTTTTTTGATTCACTCTGTATTAATTTTTCCCAGTTTTTCGAGAATTTTATTTTTTCTCTCATCTGTCATCCATGAGAGCTCTCTCTTTTTCCCAGTTATGAATCATTCGTATATTTCCTCATAGTTTTCATGAGTTTCAAATATTTTTTTGAGATCTTTGTGAGTAAACCCAGCACTATGCAGGAATGCAAGAGAATATATATTTTTATCCATGTCTATATCGATTTTTAAAGAAAATATTCATTTTTTCTGATATACTCTCATGAGTATATATGGATATATAACCACATCAGAGAGACTGTACATAGGATTCTATATATTTTTGTTTTTCTTTCCATTCTTTTTGATATTTTTTTACTTTTATTGTCTGAAAATCAAATAAGAGGGAATAATCTGGGGATATCTCAAAATGGTGAAATGTATGGATAAATATAACATCATTTACTGATGAGAGATATTTGAGGTATTCGAGATTTTCTTCTTCCAGATGATTTGAGAAGACACATATCATTGCATTTTTGATATGTATTTTTTCTCTTACTGTCGTTATATCTTCTATAGTGGAAAAAGGGTATCATCATTGTTTTGCACTTTTTTCGATGATGTATTTTGATGTTTCAAAAAATGAACGAGGAGATATCTTTTCTGATGGAGTAAAAAATCCAGTGAGACTCCCGTCGGTTGTAACTACTATATCAAAACTTTCAGAAGCATTTCTGTTTTTTACAAATATCTGCGAAATGAGCGACTTGCCCCAAAAAATATCACGGATTCTATCTCATGGCGAGTATATTCGAAGGCTATCCCATATATCTCATTGTATTTTTCATAGCCTTTCAGAGTTGCCTCATTTGGTTCGGATATTTCCTCTGCGAGTACGAAAAAGAATATAGGACATAAAAACTATGGTATAAGAAAGAATCCCCCTCGTGTGTATATCGAACTAAAATCTGGTGAGAGAATTGTCGGAAAAACAACATCACACGAGCGGAGGGTTGCAAGTATTGTGATAGTATTTTGACATGGACAGATATCACAAGTAGCTTGCCCTATGATGAGTCACTGAGTTTCTGATTTTTGTACGAGACAGCTATTTTTGATAATAGAATCAGGAAGAGAGCTTATATATGTGCCAAATTTTGGACATCATTTATTGTCTTTTTCTCAGTATACGAGAGGACATATATCATCTTTATCAAAGATCTCATCTCTATCAGTATCCCTATCTCCAGTTATTCGTATAGTAATTCTGGATTGTACTATATTTCCATTTGCATCAGTTACGGTCAATACAACAGGGTACACTCATTCTGTACCATAGATATGAGTTGGATTTTTTTCATTACTTCTCGACCCATCTCAGAAATCCCAATTATATGTAAATGGTCACTGCCCTCATGTGAGAGTAGAGGTAAAATTTATAGGGCTTCAAATATAACTGACGAGCGGATTTGCATCGATAGTGAGTCCCATATTATTTGTATTTTTTTTATCACTACACTCGATAAATATCGTTGCTGTGGAGTGGCTGATACTTTTTTTGGTTCCTGGATCTATCGTATCGACCTCTGCTATCCATTGTCCACACCCAAGTCCATCTATCGGATAGCTTGTTCCATTTCCATTCAATGTTTCTTTTGTTTCAGGATTTGTTAGCGTCCATTTATATTCCCAATTTGTCCCTGTCGATGTGGATACAACTAAACTATCTTTACTTCACTTTGGAAAGCTTCTTTGCTCTATGATATTTTTATTTTGATCTTGGATAATTATCTCTGATTCAACTGATAACTCAGCAGGTATCTTACACTGTGTATATTCCAGTATTTTTGCTGCCATTATGGCAAATTCTCCACGAGTTATCTTTTCATCTTGTCAGATTTTTTTATCAGTTTTTTGCTGTACTATACCGATTTCTATAGCTTTTTTTGCATACCCATACCAGTAATAACTCGCATCGGGAATATCGATATTTCTCTCGAATGCACCGAGATTGAGCGTATCGTCCCAGAGTTTTGCTCGTCTGAGGAGGATTGCTGCTGCCTCGATTCTTGTAATCGTATTTGCCGCACAAAATGGGGGAGTGGTATATGAACTTTTATTTTCACAGTATGCCTTTCCTGTTGTATCAGGAGGGTATCATTGTGTCATGCCGATATCCTCAGCATATGCGACACAATAGTAATATGGGTTTATTTTTGTGAGATCAACAAAAGGGGAATTTTGGTAGCGGATAATATCCTCAGTACTCGGTGTTTCACATTGCTTACATCAGATGCCAACCGCCATGAATACATAAAAATCACGCGTCATGAGATCATTTGGGCGAAAAAGATGATCGGGCGTATCTGAGATGATTCATTTTTGGTAAAGCGTTCCCACGGCATCATAAAATGCATCATTTTTATGAACATCAGTAAATGGTGCCTCACTCGCTGATACAGAGAGAATACCTATAAAAAAACTGAGAATGAGAATGAGAAAACGATGCATAGAAAAAGTATAGGGAAAAGAAGGTGAATCGCAAGACTACATTTCAGTTGGCATTTTGATACCGAGGAGGTCAAATGCCAGTTCGAGCTGATTCGTCGTTTGTTTTACGAGCGTGAGTCGAAAATTCTTGAGATTTTCATCTTTTTCTTCTAAAATTTTCGGCGTATGGACATAGAAGCTATTGAATTCTGTTGCGAGTCTATATGCATAGAGCGCCAGATGGTGTGGCTTGTAGGTGATTGCCACTTGTTCTATGATACTCTCCATTTCAGCAAGGGTCTTGATGAGTGATTTATCAAAAGCTGAGAGTGTAATATTCTCTCCTATAACGGATATTTCCCCTTCAGAGTAGATTTTTTTTGCTCGGACAAAAGCATACTGAATATATGGTCCACTATTTCCCTCGAAGTTTAGGGCTTTGTCCCAGTCAAATGTCACATCTTTTTCTCTGTCTTGTGCCAGATACGAATATTTTATAGCTGCGATAGTTATTGCTTGTATATCTGTATCAGAGAGGGTTCGTCACTTTTCTTCGAGTATAGACTTTGTTTTTTCAAAACCTTCTTCGATGAGTTTTTCGAGAAAAATCACTGTTCCATGACGAGTCGACATAGCACCTTCTTTGAGCTTTATAAAGCCATTAAATGCATGATAGAATTCTATAGTATCTGCTCAGAGTTCTTTCCCCCATGCTTGTTTTGCTATCCAAAATGCCTGTTTCAGATGGAGTTGTTGGCGAACATCGACCGAATAAATAATCTTCGATGGATTCCATCCGTTCGTGAGACGATATTTGATAGCTGCGAGATCAGATGTGAGATAGAGTCCTGTTCCGTCTTTTTTCTGGAGGATACATGATGGCATCTTTGTTTCTTCTGGAAATATTACTCCGACACTTCCATCTTCATTTTGTGTGGCAACTCACTTTTCTATGAGTTCTGCTACGATATCTTTCATCGTATATTCGAGGTCAGGGTAGTCTTCGTTATTTGGACGAGGAAGTCCAATTCCTTCATAAAAACTCTCACCGATGTTATAAAACTTTGAATACACAGATTTCTTATTTTCCCATCCAATATTCAGAGTCCTTAGTTGTCCTTGAGATGCAAATATTGAAGCTCATGTATATTTTTGCCAGATTTTCGCATTTTCCACATTTCATTCAGAAAGTTTCTTAAATTCAATTCTACATTGCTCATCAATTTCAGGATTTTCTGAAGCTATAAAAGTGATTACTACATAGGTAGCAAAAAAATAACGCGTCAACATTGCATAATCATATTCTTTTATTGTATCTATGTTATTCTTTTTGAAGAATTCAAGTTCATTTATTTGCTCTATACTAGCTTTGCTCCAGTCTGTTTCATTGAAAATCTTGCTAAGGTTCGTATAAGTATATTTATCTTCAATTGAGAGGTTATCATAATTATTTGGAGATATTTTCCATAGACAAATCAACTTCCCAAAAATCCCACCCCAATCACCAAAATGTGAATCCCCGATAACACGGTATCCAAGATGGTTATATATATTGCATACAGTTTGACCAATAGATGGAGTACAGATATGCCCGATATGAAGAGGTTTTCCTACATTTGCTCAGATATAGTCGACTACGATAGTTTCATTGTTTGAGTTTTTTTTCGTAGTATTTATACTCTGAAATATCTTAATCCATACAGAGTTTGTAAGGAAAAAGTTCACATATCCACCTGTTGCACTCGTTGATGCGAATATATCGCTATACTTTGCAAGTGCATTTGCTACTTCCTCTGCTATGATTTGAGGAGCTTTTCCTGCGGTTTTTGCGATTGGAAATATATTGATACAGTATTCTCCGAGTTCACTCTTTGGAGCTATCGTAATCTCTGGAGTATAGTTTGAACTATAGAGTTTTTCTATCGAAGAATTAATGATGGATTGTATATTTTGCATGATTATTTTTAATGGTAACTTATATTTTCTCCACTCTCCATCCATTTTTCTCATCTATCATCTTCCATCCGAGTGATGCGAGTTCATCACGGATTTTATCTGCTTCTGCCCAGTTCTTTTGTGACTTCGCTTCAGTTCGAGCAACTGCGAGGGCTTCTATTTCTTTTGGTATTAGTTCACTTTCGAGGAGAGAAAAATCGAGAATCGCTATCACTTCATTCCAGCTTTTTAGGAGATCTATCACGGACTTTGCCTCATCAAGTGAAAATAAGTCTTCATCGATGGCACTATTTACATAACTCTGGAACTCAAAAACGATAGTCATCGCAGAATTTGTATCAAAGTCATTTTCGAGTTTTTCCACGAATTCCTGCATGAAATATTGCTGATTTTCACGGAATTCACGAGTGATAGTATGAAATTTAAATCTTCATTTTTTTGTGAGTTCTCGAGCTTCGTTTTCTCCTTCTGGATGAGTCTCATTTTTTTGTGTTTGTAATACGCTGATATATCGTCCGAGTCTTTTCATCATCTCATCAATACCTTTTATTGTGTTTATTGCTGCACCGAGTCTTTCGAAGGTAAAATTAAAATTTTCCCTGTATTGATTTTGGAGTCCCATAAGTCTAAATCCACGATAGAGAAGAGCTTCGCTTGTTTTCTGTACTTTTCATGATTGAAAAGTACCAAAAGCTCCCGAGGGGGACAAAAACTCGTTCGCTTCGCTCATCTGTTTCTTGCTCTCATCTGACTCAAACAGTTTGTCCCCCTCGGACTCCCCATTTTGTGCTTTCATCTTTTCTTTTCAATTGTTCATTATTCATTGTTCATTATTCACTGTTTCTACTATATCTCTGAGCGTATAAAAGTTCCCAGCACTTTTTGCCATTTTTTTATTATCCACAAGGAGGTGTCCACCATGCATCCAGTATTTTGCGAATTGTTTTCCTGTGAATGCTTCTGTTTGAGCAACCTCATTTTGATGATGGGGAAAGAGATTATCTATGCCACCCATATGTATATCTATCTGCTCACCAAAAAATCGATAATTACAAGCACTACACTCGATATGCCAACCAGGACGACCATCGAGGGTTATCTCTTTTCCGTCTATGGTTACTGTAATAGTCCATTTATTTGGCCCATCTGTTTCTGTATCATATGCTTTCCAGAGTGCAAAATCCGCAACTTGATCTTTTTCATATTCGTCATTGTTTATACGGACACTTGATATCATCCCACTCATATCGAGATGTGCGAGTTCTCCATACTTTCTGAATTTTGATACACTATAATAAATACTTCAGTCATCTGCGAGATAGGCATATCATTTTTTTATCAGTCATTGTATCATTGTCCCCATTTCATCGATGAGTGTCGATATCGGGGCAATCGTATCGGCTCGCACGACAGAGAGCTTATCGAGGTCTCGGAGAAATTCTTCCGCATAAAACTCTGTAAATTCCTGGAGACTTTTTCCTGATTTTTGACTATCCCTGATAGTTTTATCATCAATATCGGTGATATTCATCACTGTTTTTACTCTATACCCGAGAAATCTCAGTGTACGAATAGTGAAATCCTCAAATAAATACGCTCTGAGATTTCAAATATGAGCATAGTTATAGGGAGTTGGTCCGCAATAATAGACTTTTACCTCATCTTGTTTGAGTGGTTTGAATCTTTCGAGAGTTCGAGAAAGGGTATTGTAGATTTGGAGACTCATTGGCTTACTTGGTTACGCTGAGGATGAGTATAGGAAAAAACCATAAAAAATCGAATGTATTTTCTCTATATATTTGACAATTATGAAAAGTATTTAAAAAATATTGACTTTCATATTTTTATATGTTATAATTATTTTGTTCTTTTTGTAAAGGTATGAAACATTCTAGTAATCAGAGACATCATGGATATGGTGTCGAATGGCTCCAGGCTATTTTTACCCTCGTGGTTCTCTCATGAATCGCTGCATCCGTAGATAATTTCGATTCCTACGGCACCACTTATGCAAATAATCCCACACCAAAAACCGTTTCAGGAACTTATTGGAACGAAACGATTGGCTACGGATTTCGCTGAAATGGAGGTGATATATATCAGAGTCACTGAGGAAGTGGCGTAGATATCGTCGCAGTATCCTCAAAAGATGGTCTTGTATATGCGGATTCTCAGGTAAAAGTGTCATTTTATACAAAAAATTCTATCCAAGAGATAGAAAAAGTACACACTGAAAATACTCCCCGCACATATTCCCGTCTTCCAAATGGAATTGCTGTTATCGAGTGAGATCTCTCTTCTGCTACGGCAAAAACCGTTCTCGCAACACTCCACTCTAGATAGCCGTCCCTCATCCTCGTTTTCTCCCAAGCGTTTGGATTCGCTTGGGAGTTTTTTGTGTGAAAGAAGTTGCGATATTTTCTTATTTTTATATACTCGGATTGCTTTGTACCTTAATACACTCGGGGATGATATAGGATTCGAGGAAAAGAATCGTATGTCGTATGTGCTTTCTCGGGGCTCCTCGCCTCGTCATCAAAGAGGAACAAACAGATGCAAAAACATCACCACTCGCTCGCCTCGCTGCGAGCATGAAGAAAGCTGTTTCAGCTCCTTCAGCACTTGCTTTCGCCTAACCGCATCGCAAGGTAGCCTTGTCCTAGACATGAATGCCAGATGGCTCGCTACACAACTCAATTTTTTAAACTTGTAGAGAATTGTTTTACCCGACAAGTTTCCATCCAATCTTAGCATGAGGAATTCGTAGGAATGGAATACAAGAAAGCTCATTTTCTAAAAGTTTTTTGTCCGTTCTCTATTTTTAGAAATATCAGAATTGGACTATAGAAAGTAGAATCATACGGTGTACCTTTTTCGACGCGGGGGCGGTGCCCGCCATCTCCACCATGTATATAAAGCAAAACCTTCCAAATATTTGGAAGGTTTTTAAATTTCCAATTATTCTTTACTTTATAAAAGAAATTTGTATGTTGAAGATGTTTTTAAAAAATAAATCATGTCACTCCTTCCAAAAGATTTAAACTTCACAGATACTACATGTCCTATGTACCACCTTCTTGATTTGCTATGAAAGAAATGGACACTTTTTATACTCATAATTCTTTTCGAATGAGAACAAACATTTAATTCTCTCACGAAAAAACTCAATAATATTAATTGAAAGACTCTTACAGAAAGACTCGATATGCTTCTAACAGAATGATATATTCATCGCCAGGTATCAGAGTCAAAACCATTAAAAGTAAGATATGCTCTTACTCAAGAATGACGAGAAATTACAGAATACATAATACAAATATGAGAATGGAAAAGAGGAAAACGGGAAAATAGTTAGTTACAAAAAAGTAATAGTATTACTTTTTTCCTAGTTGATACAGTTATAAAATAATATACTATTCTTATAACCACTTTTAAGTGGTTCTTTATTTTTAACTTTTATTCCATGGAACAAAAGATTGATATTCCTCTTTCGGTAAAAATATTTACCATTGTTCTTATTTGTGCAGGAGTCTTTTTCGGTTATGTTTATACATTTAATCCAGGTCTTACATTTCCTTGAACTAGCATAACAGACTATTCAACCCAGTTTGGATTTTGAAGTGCTGGTGTACGAGTCTTCGGATGAGTTTTTGCTTTAGTTGTTTGTCTTATTCTTAATAATCCTCATTTTCTGCTTATTACAATGTTTTCTAGAATATTTGTTGAATTAGGAGATGTTATTCTTGGGTTGAGTTTGGGATGAGAAGTTAAAAATGCTATTCCTCTTCTTATTCTTGCAAGTTTTGAAACTTGGGCTGTTATTCGACTTTCAAGAGTAGTAAAATGGGATGAATAATTTTTTATTAAACTTAATATGCATAAAAATCGTCTCGAAGCATTTAGCGATGGTGTTATCGCTATAGCTATAACTATCATGGTACTAGAAGTAAAAGTTCCAAAGTGAGATACATTCATGGCACTCACAGAAACTACCCATCAAATTATCGCGTATATATTTTCATTTCTATTTATCGCCATTTATTGGAATACTCATCACCATATCTTTCAATCAGTGGAAAAAATAAATGGAAAAGTACTTTGAGCAAATAATCTCTTTCTTTTCCTTATAACTATCGTTTCATTTGCTACAGGATGGCTCGCAGAAAGCTGATTCTCGAGAGATGCAGTGATGTTTTATGGAATTATTATTACTCTTTGTGGATTTTCATACAATATCCTTACTAGGACACTTGCATCTATTCAAGAGAATTCACTTCTCAGAAAGGCTATGGGAAGAGATATAAAATCAAAAGTTTCTGCTTTACTTCTTATGATCTGAACTGCTATGAGTTATCTAGATTCATACACAGCACTTACTATATATGTGATTGTTATAGGTATATGGATTGTGCCAGATACTAGAGTAGAGGAGGCTCTTTCTAAATAAGGTTCTAAATTTCCTCAATTTTTCTATAGAAATTGTTTTTATATAAGAAATAACTCCAAGAAATTGGGGTTATTTTATTTTTATCATTGATTCTTTGAGACTATCTTTATAATCAAAAACACCTACAAATATAATTTATGAAAGTACTTGATCGTGGACAATACCGAGAATCTAAAGTATGCCCTGTTTGCAAGAGACCTTTTTCGATACGGAAAAAATGGAAAGATAATTTTGACTCTGTAATATATTGCTCTGAACTATGTCGGAAAAAGAAAAAATCATCATCGTCTGGTATAAGAGAGACCTCCGTATAAGTGATCACGCTCCCCTGACAGAGGCGCTCAGAATAGGGAAGGCTAAAAATTTCCCTGTTATTGCAGTCTATTCTTTTGAACCAAGTGTTATTCTTGCTTCGGATTTCTCTGATTTTCATCGACAATTTATAGAAGATGCTCTTCGATGCCTTCTGGTATCTCTCGAAAATATAGGTGTTCCACTTTTGATATTTGAACGAAATATATCAGATGTGATGAAAATCATACTTGAGAAATATGACATAGAAAGTGTATTTTCCCATGAAGAGACTGGGAATAATATAACCTATAAACGAGATATACTCATGGCACGGTACCTTATATCAAAAGATATTATCTGGAAAGAATTTCCTACGAATTGAGTCGTGCGTCGACTGAGGTCTCGTGATGATTGGTCCAAGATATGGCAGAGTCGCATGATGATACCGATACTCCCATCTCCCGAGTGACAAAAGTATTTTTCTCCATCTATCATCTCGGATAGTTGGCAAAAAAATATCTGAAATCCTCATATCCAAAAATGATGAGAAAAAGAATGACAAACTACACTTGCATCATTTCTCGTATCTCGAGGCAAATCATATATGGGTGGCATGAGTCGTCCGATTGATGGACAGGAGGCGAGTTCTCGTATATCTCCATATCTCACATATGGTTGTCTTTCGCTCAAGCAAGTTGTCCATATGACATGGGCGCGCATGCATGATCTCAAGGTGAAAGGGGATTCGAAATTCCTCAGATCGCTCCAGGCATTTCATGCACGCTTGCATTGGCAGTCACACTTTATTCAGAAGCTCGAAAGTGAACCAAGATTTGAATACGAGAATGCTTTTGCCATCTATGATACTATCAGAAAAGAGTATGATGATACGATTATGGAGGCTATAGAGAATGCAAAAACAGGTATTCCTTTTATCGATGGTATTATCAGGCAACTCCAAGCAACTGGTTGGATCAATTTCCGTGCTCGTGCGACACTCGTTTCATTTGTCTGTTGTACATGTATGCAACCATGGCAGGGGAGATTTGCTCATTGGCTTGCAAGACTTTTTACTGACTATGAGCCAGGTATTCACTATCTCCAGCTTCAGATGCAAGCGGGAACTATGGGTATCAATACTGTGCGTATATATAATCCCGTAAAACAACTCTATGATAAAGATACTGATGGAAAATTTGTCATGAAGTGGCTTCCAGAAATCGCACGACTCCCAAAGTATCTCCAAGCAGAACCATGGAAAATATCGGATATGGAGTCAATCGAATATGATTTTGTTCTCGGGCGTGACTATCCATTTCCTATTGTTGATATAGAAAAATCCAATCGATATGCACGAGATATTCTCTATACCCTCAAGGATATCATAAATCCAGATGAGAAAAAAACACTCCTCGAAAAACATGGTAGTCGTAAAAAAACTCCAAAAAAGAAAAATATAAAAAAACAAAATACACAAATTTTATCGGATAATCTCTCACTTTTTGACTAAATACTCAACATGAAAAAAGCACAATGGATACTCTATGATCAATGTAATATATCCTATATAGAACCGGGCGTGACGGATATTTTTTTCATACTTTTTATAGGTTCTCTTGTCAGTTCTCCTATGTGAAATCTCACATTCAATATGCGTAGTAAAGTTGCTGAGTATGCAATAGCAAAGTGATATCTCGATACATGCGAGAGTCTCTGATATAGAGTTCACTGGATTGAGTCACAAAACTATAAAGATGGTATCTATGAATTTGTGAAAAAAACCGAAATTACCAATATCGTTTTGATGCGACCGAGTGAAGAATATCTTGCTAAAAAGATAGAGTGATATCAGTGTGAATGAATTTCTCTTTCGATAATTCCAAATCGACAATTCCTCATCGATGCCATGGAATTTAGGACTCAATTCGAAAAACCACCAATTATGGAGACATTTTATCGATATATGCGAAAGTCTCGAAATATCCTTATGGAAGATGATGGGAAACCAGTAGGTTGAAAATGGAACTATGACCATGAGAATAGATCTTTTGATAAAAATCATCTTCCAAATTGGAATTGGCAACCTCAAGATATCAAATATATAAATGAAGCAAAGACATATTATAATGTCAGAGAATGAGATTTTTTCTTACCAGTAACTCGTGAAGATGCCTTGTGACTACTTCAATATTTCATACAGTATCATCTTCCTGATTTTGGGAGACTCGAAGATGCGATGTATCAGGATGATATGAGAGTTCATCATTCTCTCCTTTCGACTGCTATAAACTTTTGAATTCTCTGACCTCTTGAAGTCATCAACGCAGTCCTTGCTCGAGATGTATCACTTTCGAGTAAAGAAGGATTCATCAGACAAGTACTTGGTTGGCGAGAATATATGAGACAGTTTTATCTCTATTACTATGATGATATCTATGGTCAAAATACACTCGGTCATCATATATCACTTCCAGAGAGTTGGTGGAACTATGAAGGGAAGATAAAAGAATGAGATATCACAACACTCAATTGCGTAGATACAGTGATTAAGAGAGTTCAGAGTGAGAACTACTCACATCATATCGAGCGACTCATGATCATCGGAAACTACACACTCCTTATGTGATATGATCCACTCTCTGTCAATCGTTGGTTTATGGAGATGTATACTGATGCTTTTGAGTGGGTTGTCACACCAAATGTACTCGCAATGAGCCAGTATAGTGATGGTGGGAGACTCGCCACAAAACCATATATTTCATGAGGGAACTATATAGAGAAAATGAGCGACTATTGTCGCAAATGCCAATACTCTATAAAAGAGAAAACTTGTCCTATGACCCATCTGTATTGGGATTTCGTCGATCGGAATCAGTCTCTATTTTCAAAAGGACGGACTCCATATATACTCTCGACTCTCTCAAAGATAGATATAGAGAAAGTCAGGCAAGCGAAACAAATATTTATCCATAAAATATCCTAAATCATGCCAAAAATAAAACTCGAACATATCGATGCTCTATCGAAAGGGAAGAAGTCAGGTATCAAGCTCGGGAGTCGTGCAGTACCACATCATCTTTATGTCTATGAACGAGAGGAGTATGAGAGAGCACTTAAACGATGATACCTCATCCTCGATAAAACAAATCGTCCAAATCTGGAGAATCTCTGGATACTTGTCTCAAAGTCATATAGTCGAGAATGTATCATTCTCCATAAAAAAGATGAGAGATGATATATTACCTCTGATTGAGTTATCGTATTTGATGGAATTTTGTCCGATGCAAAAACATATCTAAAAAATCTCAATCTATCAAAATAGAGTATCATAAAAATCCTTCCAAAATATGGAAGGATTTTTTTATTACTGTTGGATTTCTTCATGATGTTCTGTTTGTTCTCATCCATGATGATGTTCTCATTCAAAAAGTTTTACTCCTGTCATGAGGATACATCCAATGATGAATAGAGCAACAGTTGCATATTTTTTCTTTGTCTGCGAGTGAATAACAGGGAGGAGATCCGCAGTTGCTACATAGAGGAGTGATCCACCAGCAAATGCAGTCGCAAGTCCAGTAAAGAGGATAGAGTTTTCTGATAGGAGTATATCAGAAATAAAAAATCCTATCGGCGCTGCGAGGGCAAAGAGTCAAAGGAAGACGATTTGTATGCTTTTTCTAAACTTACTTTCTCGCATAAGTGCTGCGAGTCCGAGAGATACAGGGATCTGATGGATTCATACTCATAGGAGTATGATATATCAAAAATTTTCTGACATACCAAATCCTGCTCTGATACCGAGTCAGTCGAAAAGTGTATGGATAAATATGGCGATAAACGATACAAGTGCAACATGATCATAGTGCTCATGTGGATCTTCATGATGATGATCTCCATGTGAATGATCGTGATTATGTGGTGTGAGTATTTCTTCGATGAGATATATGAGGAGAAATCAGGCGATAAATGCATATATTGCCCACTCTGTTTGTTCGAGAGATTCTGGGAGAATATGAACGAGCGAAACAGACAACATAGAACCAGCTCCGAGTCCGATGAGGAGATTCAGAATAGTGGTATTTATTTTTCTAAAAAAGTAGAGGATGAGTCCAGCAGCAGATATCAGTGTGAGGATGAGAAGAGGGAGGAACATAGTAAGTATTTCAAATTAAAATAAATTGACAGATATATTATTATATGTATTATTTTTTTGTCATCAACAAATTTTGGGTGGTCAAATATGAACTTCTTCATATATCTTGGGATTGCACTTATAAGTCATACTACCATTGAATATTTTGTTTATCGGAAACGATATGGCAAAATGCGATGGAAAATAGTTGCATTAGGCACAGCGTTTACTACTGCTGGGATGACTGCTTTGGCTTGATGTCAAAGTCTTGACTCGTTTTTCGGAACGGGTCTTTTTTATTTCACGAATAACACCGATCTTCCGTTTTCGCTACATTCATCGAGAAGTTTTCTGATGAGAGATTCATCCATATCTTTTCCGATAAAGACGATTCTTTTTTCTGGAGGTATGCTACGAGTCCACGGATCCATAGTAAATCTCGCACCTGCTTTTTGCACGAGCCACCATTCTCATGGTCGTTCTACAAATTCTACAAATCACTTGATTCGATAACAGTCTGTCGTGAGGTCTCCGAAGAATTCATCGAGCTCTTTTGCTCGGAATCTCGATAGAGTTTTATACGAAAAAACCTGGAGATCCTCATGTCCATGATGACTTTTTTCCATCTCATCTTCCATGCCTGGCTGGATGGTAAATCTTCAGCTCGAGAGGAGGAGTTCTAAATCAACTTTCCCATAACTGGTATCGATGATCGGAGCAAGAGCATTGACTCGACGGATGAGCGTATGTAGGAGCTCTTTTTTATTTTCAGGGATGAGATCACACTTGTTGAGGATGACAAAATCCGCGAACTCGAGTTGATCGAGAGCAATATCAGTATGATTTGTGAGAAGTGACTCATAGTTGAGTGCATCTACGAGACAGACGATAGAATCGAGCTTCACGCGACCTCCCATATCGTTCATGAGAAATGATTGTGCAATCGGAAGTGGTTCACTCGCACCAGATGCCTCGATGACGATGGCATCGATTTTTTTCCCGCTGTCGAGGAGGCGTTCGATAGCATCCATCCAGTCTTTGCGGACTACGCAGCACATACAACCATTTGAGACTTCGATGAGCTCTTCGGTTGATGTTTCTATGAGATCAGAGTCGATAGAGGTTTCACCGAATTCATTTTCCACAACAGCGATTTTGAGTCCGTGGTTTCAGGTGAGTATGGTATTGAGGAGTGTGGTTTTCCCACTTCCGAGAAAACCAGTGATGATAGTTATGGGAATCATATTTTAGAGAAAGGTAATAGGGAGGCTTATTTTTCACACTTTTCACAACTCTTCAAAAGTTCAATCGTTTCTGATTTGAGTGATTCTGGTGGAAGTGGAAAATGTTCTTCTTCTATCGTATGACAATGTACACAACATTTTAGCTTTACGGCTTCCTCTTTTTTCTGACATCAACAGAGGGTAAAATATTTTTCTCATCCAAAATTTGCTCGATGAATAAGTCATTCTGATTCAAATTTCTCAAGCAATCTATAGAGAGTTGTTTGATTCATTTCTCTCGTTTCAATGAACTTTTTCTTGAGTTCAGAAAAACTGAGAGTCATTTTTTCTTCAAAGGATTCTAGAAGATGTCGACGATGAATAGTTGAGAGCATTTTTGATTTTTTCCATACTATGCATTTTTTTGCAAATGCAAATTTTTTACTATTTTCTATGCTTGATTTATCATATCTTTTTCATAAAATGCTCAAAATTTACAGTATTCTTATGGCTTTTACTCTCGACCGCGATGGAGCGGCAACTCGACTCTGAGTATCATCTCGTACTATTGATCGTCATATTCAGGCATGACGGATTCGTACTCGTCGCATCGGGAAAAAAACTTTTCTCGATGACACAGATGTTGATATACTCAGAGATGGGAACTCCTCTCGGAGTGAAAAAGAAGATGACGCTATAATTATCCTCGATGAAAAAGAAATGTCTTCACATGAAATCATACATCCATCAAAAACTCAGACTATCGATACAGTTGCTGTAACAGAGCTTGTCCGACTCTACGAAGAGACCCGCGGCATTATCGCAAAAAAAGATAGTGTCATACAGGATTTGTCATATAAACTCTGAAAAATCGAAACAGAACTGAAGTCATCTATTTCACTTCTCGAATATAACAAGGCAACCCTCCTTTTAGAAAGCTCAAAAGTCCGTAGTGATTCAGATAGAGAGACTCTTTCATCGAAGATTTCTCTGCTGGAGAAAGAAGTGAATAAAAAAAATTCAGCTATTATTACTCTTGCAGTTCTTTTTGTTCTCGTTCTTGGTTTTTCTATAGTATTCTTTCTCTTTACTCGTCTTATATAGACGAGTTTTTTATCTTAATCTTTTCTCTCTCACATGAAAAAATACCATACACCAAAACGAATCCTCATAAAACTTTCTGGTGAAGCACTCCAATGAAAACAATGATATGGTATAGATCCCGAGTTTCTCGCATATATAGCAAAAAAAATAACAACTCTTGTTTTGGACGCAAAACTCGAAATTGTTATCGTCGTTTGAGGTGGAAATATATTTCGTGGTATAGAGCTCGAACGAGGTGGATTTGATCGAGCCACAGGGGATAATATGGGCATGCTTGCAACTATAATAAATGGTATCGCCATCGGCGAGGCTATAGAAGATGCAGGTGCTGAGGTGAGAGTCATGTCAGCAATCCCGACTCATAGAGTCGCTGAGGATTTTATCCGTCGTAGAGCTCTCAGGCATCTCGAAAAGGGAAGAGTAGTTATATCTGTATGAGGGACGGGAAATCCTTATTTTTCTACAGATTCTGCTGCTGTATTGCGCGCATTGGAACTCAACTGTGAAGTTGTTGTAAAAGCAACAAAGGTTGACTGAATATACGATAAAGACCCGAAGAAGCATGATAACGCTACTCGCTATGATATACTTTCACTTGAGGAAGCACTTCATCAAAATCTGCGTGTTATGGATCAATCAGCAATTGCTCTCGCAAATGATGAAGGAATGCCTATATATGTCTGTCACATTGATGATATAGATAAGATTCTTTCAGAAGAAATCGTTGGAACATTTGTCCATACGAAAAGTTATATAAAATAAAATCCCCAATGGGGATTTTATTTTATTCTAGCGAATCTATAACCTCAAAGAGTTTATTTGTTTGCTTTTGAGTTCCATCTACATAGATGACAGTGAGGAGTACCGTGTATCTTCCTGATTTTTGAAATACATGTGTTGTGGAATATCCATGCTCAGAGGGGGTATTATCTCAGAAACTCCATACATAGTCTTCTATTTGTCCTGTGGTATTTTCCGCACTAAAATCAACAGCAGTTCATGTTATACCTGGAGACATACTTGATGTAAAATTAATACTTTTTGGTGTATCCTTAAGTACAATCTTTTGCTTTACTGTTGCTGTTTCTCATGCACTATTTATGATGGTAAGAGTAATATCTCTTTCCCCGGGTGTTGTGTATTCATACTCTTGTATAGCATCTCCTGTTGCTACCGGTTTTCCATCCCCAAAATCATAGATGAATTTCTTTATTTCTCCATTTTCTGACCTTGATTGAGACCCATCAACAGTCACTTTTGTAGGAACATAATCTGATGATTTATTTATCAGTATTTTTGGGATAAGGAATCTATTTTGAGTGTCTATAATTATAGAATCTTGAGCTTTCTTGGTAAATAGAGAACCGCTCTGAGATCCATTTCTTATAAATGTATAAAGTCATGTAATAACATATCTTTGAGTACCACTTATTTCAAAATTGATTCTTTCTCACTTTTTTTCTTCTATTGTTTTTCCATTTGAAAGAGTCCAAAGAACGCTATCGAGTGTATATCATGGGTTTTCTGTGACAACTGATTGTGCATCCAGCGTGAGGGTTTCTGGTGGAACCAGATCCTTGATGATATAGGATCATAAAGTTGAATCAAATGTTGTTTCAGGATTTTTCATATTTCCAGAACTGTCTCTAACAACAACATGACGAGATATACGAATTGGTTCATCGATGCTAATATCCTGGTTTATACTTACTGATTGTCCATCACCATATATGAGAGTTGCTGTGAGAGTTCTTTTTCAGTAAGTTCAAAAAGAATATTCACATACTGTTGATGATCATTTACATATGATAGAGCCATCATCAAGTCACCATTCAATTTTTGTTATACTATTGATTGCTTTATCGAGTCACTGTATCTCTGCTCGAATCGCGAGAGGATTGATAGGATCTGTTGTTATATTTATGGTTCATGTGGTTTTCTCAGAGTTGCTATTCTGAATGACGAAGATTCTATCAATTGATGATCAAAAGAGTTTTAAGGAGATGATAGTTGGAACATCAGTTGGCTCTACGATAAGTGATGATTGTTCGAGTTCTTTTCCACTCACACCATAAATCCATCGTGGACTTCAAAATCTGAGAAGTTTTTTTGCATCAAGCACGACTATAGGATTATTACTTGTATTTTTTTCTTTCCTAATATCTAAAATTCACCGTACCTCTACTGGTGATATATTCATAGGAATTTCAGAAGTTTTCCCAAGTCTATCTTTTGTTGCGTATGTACCACGAATATTGTATGGTTTTATTGTATCAAAAGTGCATATGATTCATTTCTCATCTGCTGGATTTGATCCACCGACCACAGATGTTCCATCATTACAGATAGCACCATCGAAATTAATATCATAATGTGTAATTTCGACAAAATTACTTTTCGATACCTGAAGAGCATTTTCTGAAATATCGAATTTTAGGGTAATTGGTCCTATGAGATTTGTTGTATCTGAGATGGTTGCGAGTGATGTTGTTGAAGCGTTGGATAAAAGATCTTGATCATAAATAATAATATTTCCTCCAGGATTTGTAAAGTTTGTAGTATTGATTATTTTAAATAAATATGACCAAAATGTCAGTACACCAAAAAGAATAATCCCTATTGCTCCAGCAAAAAGCCATGAAAGCATTCTTTTTCGTTTGAGTTCTTTTGGAGTCCAAATTGCTCTGAAAAGAGTTGTTATCCACACAATTGAGAGTGCAAGAAGTATCACCCCAAAACTTCCATTGATAAGTTTTTTGAGGATATTTGCTATATCTGCAGGGTCAATTCCAAATACTGTTACAAAAAACTGTGCTTCTCCTGGATTAAAAACTACATATGCAAGGAAACTTCAAAAGAAAATAAGCGCTACAAAGAGCATCGATGCTATTCCTTTTAGGAGTACTCATATACTCATTGGTTCTCGTACTTTCTTTGGTCATTCAGGAGGTTGCTGAATGCTATTACTTACTTTTCAATCAGCATTTGGAGGTGTGTTTATGTCTTTTTGAGTTTCTTGCTTTGATGCCTCAATGATGCTTTCGAGAAGTGAGTCTTTTGGTGTTTCGTTGTTTGGGTTCTCCATAGGGTAATATAAGAGATAATTCTTTTTGAGTATAATAAAACAAACCAATGAGTCAAACGCAAAAATCCCACCTTCTGTCGAAGATGGGATGTATTTATTTGAGCCAGTCAGGTATATCACTTGTCGTTGGTGCTACAGTTGTCTGTGTTGCATTTATTGATTCTTGTGTCTTATCTTCTTTTTTCTTAGAAGGTTTTTTCTTTGGAAGATCTTCAGTTGTAGATTTTTCCTCTTTTTCTTCTGGAAGTTTTTCTGACACTTCTTCCGGTTTTTTTTCATTTACAGAATTTATGAGCCAATCGGGAAGTGTTTCTGATACTGCCATTGATTCCTCCTTTTCTATTTCAAGAACTTCAGCAGGATTAATATTGAGAGGATTTTCTTCTTCTCCAATTTTTGTTTCCATCGATCCTTTGAGCCAGTTTGGTATTGATTCAGATTCTGGTGTGAGTATTGATTCAGGCTCTGGAGCGAGTGTTGGCGTTTCAGGAAGTCCGACAACTAATTGAGTTTCATCGAGGCTTATAGGAGCATCTTCCTCTTTGGCGATATCTTGTGTATTTAAAATTGGGAGTTCGGTTGAATCCTTTTCCTGTGATAGCTCATTTTCGATTGAAAGTTCACTGGATTGTTGAATTGCACTTTCTTCTCATACAGGTGCTTTGAGCCAATCTGGCACAGTATGTTGATCAGATACTTCTTCCTCTATTTGCGAATTCCCAGTAAGGGAATTTGTTTGACCAAGAGAAGAAAGGGGATCGTTTGATACAAGGGGATCGATAGTATTTGAATTTTCACGCAATCGGAGTTCTTCTTTGTATTTTTCGATACCGTCGATATTTTCCTTGAGCGGATCTATATTTACCTGTTGTACTATTCCTTGAGTAGTTCCTATGTTTCCTTCTTTCATTTCAGGAGTCTCTGGTTTCTTTGAGTGAAATACTGAGTCAATGAGAAAGTCTTGAAATCCAGTATCTTCACTCTTTCGAGATATGCGATAGAACACATATCCTCAGAGAATCACAAATATGATAACTGCGAGAATAATAAAAAATATTTTCACTACCCCACCAACAAAGTCGAGAATTCCTGATGATCCTGTTTCTGCCTCTCATGAAGTTGATGACTCAGGAACACTCTGTTGTCATCCATAGATGATTACCTGAAGCTGATTTTTGATATGGAGCTTATATTTTGTATCTATACTCGTATCTCATTCAACCATTTTCAATATATCTTGTCCGAGTATTTTATTTTGATCGAGAAGTCCAGGATGAGCAAGTATCATATCGAGTTTTTCTTTGATATTTACCTTATTTGGACTTGCATCTGGAACGAGTCATTGTATGAGTGTCGCTGCGACAGTTACTTCATCTATTGCTCTCGCATCACCTATAAGGAGGGCATCTATAATTGTACCTATGTTTTCTTTTGTTTGATCAGTTTCACTTGTTTGATTTATTGACTCTTGTATATCGAGAAGGGATTTCGACTTACTAAAAGTATCAGACCAGTTTTCAACAAGTATATTATACTGTTTCATCAAAATTACTCGATTATCTGGACTGAGTCATCGAATTGCTTCAGAGAGCTCATCGAGCTTTTCTTTATCAAAGGTACTAATGCTTCAGGAGTCTGTATTTGATACTGCTTCTCCAGAAATAGTTGTATCAGATTTTTGATAATCAAATACGAGAGTGATAGTTTTTGTTGATGTGAGGATATTATTTTGGAAAAGACTTATTTTTATCTTTCTGTTTCATGATTTTATACTCTCAAATCCATCAATAACAAATACTCATCCATCTTTTGATGATGTCGTATCTCGATTATCAAAATCATTATCAGGTGATCCATCGAGATCGCTATCAATAGAGGTATCTGTATCGATTTTATATTCTCCAGAAATATTTCCTACAAGAGAAAGAAGTACTCTCTGCCCAGATGATTGTATGTGAATAGTATCAGTATTATCAATTTCTGGTGATGATTGTATTTGTATACCACTTCATGATATATCATGAACATCACTTGATTGTATAGCAATACTGGAAACATCAGTATCGTTATTTGATACTGTTATCTTTCCTATTGTATCAGTGCTTCATGAAAAATCAGATGCTTCTATCATTACGGCATATGGAGATTCAATTGTTTTCTCTCAGATATTCCAGAGGGCCTTGTCATATATCCCGTTACTCATATTCATGAAATATACTCGTCCATCAGGAAGTCTATATCACGCGACCTTCGCCTTTAGTTCATTTTTTACATATATTGTCTGGTATTTTGTGTTTGATACCCCATTATAGGTTACCCGTACTTTGAGCGAGTATGTACCTGGATTTTTATATACATGATCTATACTTGCTACTGATGTTTTCTCATCAAATTTTCCATCACCATCAAAATCCCAAGAATATTCAGATTTTTTTGTAATGTTTGTTCAGAGTATTGTTTTTGCATCTACTGAAACATGCATAGGGTCTCCTGCGAGAATTGCTGTTTTTGGAGTGGAAAGAGAAATGAGTGGAAGATAGACATTTCCATTTTGATTATCCAGAATGAGAGGTGCTTGATCAGCACTTGAATCTAAACTATTTACTTTTGCACCATCATTGTCTTCGAGTATCACACCAAAGTAATACTTTTCTGTTATGTTTGGAAGTACAAATGTTATTTCTGGTTTTTGTGTAATTTGTACATTTTGAGGTTCTTTATCTGATTCTGTGGTATAGTACCATATATAGGAAGTAACAACCCCATCAGGGTCACGGACACCATTTGCTGTTACTTTTACAAGGAGTTTTTGTGAATCTTGTTTTGAACTATCAATACTTGTTGATATGCTTGTGAGTTCAGGAGGTTGATTCCTCAGAAGTATATTTGCTGTTGAGGTCTGTGTAGAGCCATTTTTGTTACTTCGTACTGTGAGTTTCACTGGAAAACATCAGAGGTCTGTAAATTTTTCAGATATACTCGCTGTATTTTTTACTTTTCCAAAATAGTTCCATGTGTATGATAAATCATTCGTGTTTCCATCGATATTGATGGATTTCGAACCATCGAGAGTTGTAGTCTCAGATCTATTCACCACAATCGCACCTGCTCATCCACATGCAGTGGGATCTTCTGTAGTGCTACTTGAAGAGTTTGTTGCTTCTATGAGTGCATAGGGACTTGCCGTGTCTGTGACATATACTTTTCTGCGTATCTGATTTGTTTCGTCAGATCCATTTTTTCTTACAGTCAAAGTGGCATCATAAACGCCAGTTTTCTTATAGATATGCTGTATTATTTTTGAATCCCCATTTATAACAGGACTTCCATCACCCATATTCCATTCGTAAAAATCTGCATTTTCTGATCGTCCAATGAGTGTAACAGTTGTTCAAATAGGGGATACTCGAGGTATTACACTCATATTCACATCAAGAATTGATGTTACTTCAAAGGTTTTTTCTATTGTCTTCACCTTGCCATATACATTTGCGACTGTTACTGAAATTGTATGGTTTCCTACAGAGTCAAATGTCATTATTCATTTTGCTCCATCTGCTGAGCTACTCTCGAGATTTACTTTTTCACCATCGAGTCGCCAAACATAACTGAGTCATTTCCGGCTCATTGTATCTGGATCATAGCTTTTTGTAGCATCAAAAAGAAGTACATTTGGTTTTTCTGTATTTGCTGGTTTTGGTGTTTCTATAGATGCCACAGGCTCTCTGGATTCTATATTGATGATGCGAGAATCACTATCACTTGTTCCATTCGGGTTTCTTGCCGAGAGGGTAACTATATATTTTCATACAGTATCAAATTTATATTTGAGATTTGTTCCGGCAAAGGATTTAAGTATTTTTTTGTTATCGTCATCTTGAATCTGCCATGAATATTCTACATTATTTGATGTACCAAAAAGAGAAGATATTGACATATACATCTCTTCTCCTACATGACCAACATCATTATCGAGCTTTATTACAGCAGAAGGGTCTCGTACAATAAGTTGTATTTCTTTTGTAAAAGTTGATCCATCGTTGGATTTGAGTTGGAGTTTGACTGTATATACTCACTGATTCGTAAAAAGTTGTCTTTCGACAATCGGACTTCATTTATAGCTAATAGTATTTCCATTTCCAAAATCCCATATTGTATCTGTAATTGCTCATTTTCCTATTGCTCGAGATGCTGTCGCATCAAGAATAATGCCCATTTTTCAAAGTCCTGGATTAATTTTTATGCTTGAAAGATTTGTGACATTGATTCCATTTATAAGAAGTGTCACTTCTCAGAGCTTTGGTTTTACTTGTATTTGTTTTGATACTGAAAGGGGCAGCGTATCAATTTTTCCTTTCCTATTTCTACTTCCAGATACTACATCGAGAAACACAGCAAATGTCCCTTCTGTATTGAATTGATATACAAGGCTCGGTCCTCGACCGAGTTCTCTTTTATATCCTCCATTTTCCCGAATCCACCATATATAATTATTTGTTCCTGGGGTTGTTCCTGATGGATCTTGGATATTGTTTGCTCGAAAAGAAACAGTGAGTGGTGAATTTCCCTCTGTTGGAGTTGCAATTATTTCTCCAGTGATTCATGCTATTTTTGCTGAGTCTATGAAAAGAGAAACTTTTGAAATAGCATCTCAAACAGCACTTACTGATCGAGGATTTCTCATGGCTATATCGAGGTATGTATCAACTGCTCTTTTTGCAGTATCATTATCACTCCCAAAACTCCCAGTATCTGGGAGTCGGTCATACGCTTGTTGAAGGAGTGATTTGGTATTTTGTATGTTTGATATAGAAACTCCTCCATTCACCCGGAGCTCGCTTTCGAGGTCTTGGATACTTCTCCTGAGTCTATCTTTGTATTCATTGAAAGTATCTGTATCACTTTCATTATATGCTGCGTATGTTTTCGGTATTATTGACCATTCACTTTGAGTGACTCATGGTGTGACAATATTGAGTGTAAGTTTCACGATACCATATGCAAGCCACATAATAATTATACCTACTACAACATAGAGAATGATATTTTTTGCTTTTTTCACTTTTTCTTCATCGCCTCCGCCAATCATCACAGAAAAACCAGCATATATAATGTATATGACAGCAATTATGCTAATAAAAGACATAAGGTACTTAATTATATCTTGTGCGTATTCAGAAATAGGTTTTTGTGTAATCAGTCAATTTGTGAGTTTACCAGTTACATCTACACCACTTTGCAAACTACAGTCATTCGGATTTGGACAATAGGGTGGTTGAATATCACACTGATTGCTGAAGTTAAACCATCAGTCACATCATGCTGATGCATCTGAGAGAAATAGTCAAAACATCGGAAGAAGACCGACGACAAGAGTGAGAACAAAGCGTAATTTGTGCATAAAACATTTTTTATATACTGTTATCCTAACATACCTTTTCAAAAAAATCAATTATTGTGCTGATTTTTTATTACAAGTATCAGAGACTGTAGTTCATTGGTATGTCCCTATAGTACAGGAAATCTCTTGGGATAAGAGGGATGATATATTATTCATATCCATATTATCGTTTCTGTCAATATATTCATCAAGGAATTTTTCGAATTCTTTTTTGAATCCATAATCAAAAACACTCAAAGTATCTCCTGCGTTTGGGATAAATGTATCGAGCTTGATTCTCGGAAATACAGATGAGAGTGAATTATCTTTTACAGAGTCATAAAAACTCCGTTTTGCTGGGATGAGCGTTGGATTGGCGCTGATAAAAATTCTTTCAGCCTCATCTGTCATGAGATATTCGAGAAATTTTGCTCATGCGTATCCATTTTTCGAAAGTTTTGAAAGTCAAAAATACTGATATCGTGCTATATTTTGTGGTTTTTCTGGCGAATTTTGCGGGATTCTCTCAGAGAGAATGAGTCATTTTACATCTTTCCCATTCGCTCGTTTTACTGCTTTTTCGAGTTCTCATACTATACTCGGATAGCCGAGTATGAGAGATATATCTCATCGTACAAACATATCGTAGGTTGTGGTTTTTTCTTGATCCATAGATTCCTTTTGGTTCTTCAGTGAAACTGAGGAACTATATATATCGTCTGTTGTTTGTCATGAGGTATTTTCATCTGCATATTGGAGATAAGCACGCATGATGGACTCGTCTGACTGTATCTTTTCATATGAGTTGATTCATTTTTGTATAAAAGATACTCAGAGTATATCTGCGATATTTGGCGTGTATCGTGGGCCAAGTCCCAGATTTGTCGGATAGACACCATTTCCTATACCATTTGTATAGAGGGTATCGAGATCATTCCATGTTTTTGGTACATCTCTGATGAGGGATTTATTATAAAACATGCCAAGCGATTCATATCAGAGTGGTACTCACCAGATATATTTTTCCATTTTTCATGCTGCCCCAGTTGAAAATATAAGAGGCATAAATATATCTTCATATTGTTTTTCAAAATCACCTATAGTGATAGCACTTGACGGAATTGGTTCGATTTTTGTACTCAGTACAGCATCCTCTCCACTTGAGAGCATAAATATATCTGGACCATTTTCATCTGCGATTGTACTCAGTAGGAGTGTTCTATAGAGAACAGGATCAGTTGTTTTCTTTTCTACTACTATATCTGTATTTGCATATTCCGGTGCATACTTCTTAAATCCTGCAATTATATCTTTATATGATTCTGAGGTTCAATCAGTTATCCAAATACGCAAGCTTTTTGGTATTTCTTTTACAACTTTTTGTTTATTGGAAAGGATAATCATACCAATAATAATTGAGAGTACGAGTATTCCAGTGATAACAAAAAACAATATTTTTCGAGGAGACATAAGAAAAAATAAACAAGAATATGAAAGTCTTGTTTATTTTATACAGTTTTCTCAGGAAATCTATTTTATTTTCCTACTTTTTCTATATTTGAGAGCATTTGTACGGCGACGGCTTTTGTAAGGATATTTTTTGGATAAAATTTTCCTCATTTTGCACGAATCATAAATGCGTATGTTTGTATATTTTGGAAGTTTGGATTCATTGCATCGACATCCGCAAATATTTTAAGTTGCCCAGGATTTTCACTTGGTTTTGCGACTTTTAGTATCAGGTTTACGAAGTCTTCTTTTGTAAGAACGGTATCTGGATAGGCATAGTTTCCATCGAGGATTCCGAGTTTATAGGCACTCAGGGCATATCATTGCATTTTATCATTGATAGGTATATCGAGAAATGGACTGGTACCGCTTTCTGGATCGATATTATAGTAGTCCATTGTCATCATGAGAGCATCTTTGAGTGTTACAGTTTTTTTAGGATCAAAATCATCATTTTCCTGAAACATACACTTTGCATCTACAAGGGGATATAGCATTTTTCAGAGCGTACTTTTTTCACTGACATCACCAAATCGTTTATTTTCGCATGGAATATTTGCAAAACTATTATAAGAGGCGACTTGTATCGTGTTTTTTGAAGTTGTATTCTTGGCTACCGTATTTGTAGGAGCTACTTGAGATGCACTATTCACTTGAGTTCCACCAAGATACATATTAATAAAGTTCATTGGATGAATTGTGTACGCTATGGCATTTTCTTTTCCGAGACCAGCATTAATAGAATCAAAAAATCCGAGACCAGCTTTTTTTGAGTCTGATGTGGTAAAAGGCCAATATGGGTGAAAAGGCGCATCAGATGTATCAATTTGAAGATGAAGATGTGGCGTTGTTGCGAGACCCGTCATTCCAACTCGTGCAACCATGTCTCCCTTTTTTACTTTCGTTCACTCAGTTACGAGGATTTCTGAAAGATGGAGATATCCAGAATAAATTGTTTCATTTTTTCCATTTATCGGAACATTATCATGTCGTATGACGATAATCTTGTTTCCTGTTGCATCAGCCTCAATAGTTCGTACAACGACACCATTGGCTATTGATAGTATTGGGGTACCTATTGGTGCTCTGATATCAACTCAAAGATGACTTCCATCGTTTTCTTTATAGTTGAGTCTGTAGCTTCACATATATCCAGTGATGTAGGTATAGTGTGTAATGAGAGATGACTTTGTAGTTATGCGCGTATCAGATAGTGATAAGGCATCATAAAGAGGAATAGGAAGATAATCAGATATTGCTATATCTTCAAATCGCTTTGTTTTATCCTGGTTCTCTACCTTGCTCCAATCGGGTATATAGGTAATCGGCATAACAGTACCATCAAATGGGTCGCTTTGTATTTTTGTATAAGCATCTCATCATGCGTCCATGTATGGAAGCCACACATCACGGACTGCTATAAAACTCGCAAGGAGACAATTACATGCCCATATTGCTATAATGCCATATTGAACTACGGATAATTTTTTAAAAGGAAACATTTGTTTTTATATGAAAAAAGCATGGAACATCCATACTTTATCATAAAATTTTCTTTCGTGCAAATATTTAGAATTTTGATTTCCAGTTTGTTATGGTTGATTGTAATTTTAATTCATGATTCCTTTGTCCGCGCCACCGTACTATACTTGAAATATTCACGGATCATGAGTTTATGATATTGAGTTGTACTTCTCGAGTAAACTGAGTGAGACAATTTTTGAGTTGGTTTGAGGAACAAAGGCTTGTATTTGTAACTCCTGTTTGTGTAAAAAATCCATCATTTCAGAGAAATACTCTATAGGACTGACTATATGTAGTCCAGTTTCACCAATCATTATTGAGGCTTATTGACCCAGAAAGAAACCATGCTCCATTTTTCTCATAAAGAAGATATGATCCAGATGATATAGTGGTTCAGGGATTACCACCGCCAATACAACTACTATTATAATCTTTTACTGTCCAGCAATTTGTTTTATCACTAGAAAATCTGAGCCAGTTTGTATTTCTCCAATTAATCACTCATTCTATTCACTCTCGTGCCAGATTTGTTGCTTGAATATTATCCTCAGTATCTTTTGCAAAAGATCATGTTGACATCATTACTGAAAGGACCGAAGTGATTCAGAGGGACATTATTGCCATCATGATAGCAAGCTCGAGCATTGTTGCCCCTGATTTATTATTGCGCTTCACTAGAAATTGCATTTTTTGATTCTTTTACTATGGTAAATAACTGAGTATAGAGGAGGGTATTATCAGCACCATAAAATTTGATATTATACAGATTGATGCCGTCCTTCATTGTATCATTTTGGGTGTTTGCATAGTAGTACCATGTTGTCGAATTTGGTACAAACTTTTGAAGTTTAAAATCATTTACTACAATGTATTTCACCATATTTTTCGTGACAGATCATTGCACTTTTACCTGCAGATCAGTTGTTTTATATGGATTTTCCGTCGGAAATACTATTTTAAAATCTTTGCTCGTAAGTGGGAAATTATTTGGAATAAGTTTATTATTTCCAGAGAGTGCTTCTTTTGAGGCAAAGACACTGATAACTCATCTATCTACCATATTTCCTCTATCGTCATAAGCCTTATACACAATATTCGTTGTATCTGCAGTAATCGGAAAGTCTTTTAGAGTAAAAGTTTTGTTTACAGGACTAATCACCGCATCTAGATCATTGAGCGTAATTCTTTTTATTTGATCTCAGCTTATATTTCATGATACAACTATTGATCCCTTTGTTATCATTGATCCATCCTGTGGATCTTGTATTGATACTGCATGAGATATCTTTTGCTCTATTCCACTTCATGAAAAACTAATTCATGTTCCTGACATTGTCATCCCAGTTCCTGTATCTTTCAACTTTTGAAGCAGGACTTCACCATTATTTCGCACAAATACAGGATTTTGCATGATACTTTCATCAATGGCTCACATAAGATCACTGAGACGAGACTTATCCCCAATAAGATCAGAAGCAGCAATCATGATTCTATTTCCTGCAGGTACTTCTATATTTCAAATTTTTGTCGAAATAGTGGGATTTCCAGCAATCACATAGATATTACTATAGAGTGTATTTTGCTCTGCGAGAACTATATCTTCCGAAGAGAAGACTATAGATGCATTTTTGAGCTCTAGGGTATTTTCTCATGTTTTTCCTACTCCCCAAACTCTTCACTTGGAAAGACTGAGTGTCTCTCAGCTTTCAGAATGACTTTTATAAGTAACTTCAGAGTTTTTATCAAAATCCATAAAAATACTGCCTCCCTCAGCCTTTGTCTCTCATACCTCTACTGAAAGTATATCATTTTTTGGATAGAGCTTATCACTCAATTTAATACGAGTTTTATTTTCACCTTCTGGTGAAATATATGCAACTCATTGTTCACTTGGTGTCACAGTGAGAAAAATACCTCATCCTGAAGATGAGTTATTTGTGAAAAGTCTTGAAATAAGAAGTACAAGAATGATTGCTGATATCGCAAAAATCCACTTCCATGGAAGTGATTCTTTTGTGCGTTGTGTTGTTCTTTCGTAGGTATTTCTCATAATGGTGAAAGATAGAAAATTTACAAAATTAAACCTTTGGTATAACTGTCTCAATAACCGCATATGTTGCTTCTTTTCATTCAGGAATGCGTATTGTTACGGTATCCCCAATTTCACATTTATGAAATGTGATTGCCGCAACGAGAACATTATATGTTTTTCTTTCAGTCGTAATCTGGTATTTTTCTCAGTTTTTTGTTATAATTCATTTTTGTATTTCAAATGGAATCTCCTCAATAATTTTATAGCGTATTTTTCCGCTTGGTTCTATTATTGCTTTGAGTTTGCTTCATTGTACGAGAAGTGATTTTGATGCATAATTTTGTGGAACTGGGTATGTATTTCCATCAGGTCAGAGCATGCTTTCTCCAGTAAATACTCATTCCACTATTTTCTCATCACCAGAACTATACATACTGAGTCAATATGTGTCCATATCTACTCAATCTGTATCTTCGGGAAGGAGTCATGCAAGGATTTTCTTTGCTGAGTTAATTGAGTTTTGAGCTGAATTTATAAGATCTTTGAGATTTCTTATTGAAGCTTCATTTTGCATATTGTATGTGTATTGGATGTAAATCTATTCTTGATTGTAAGTTTTTTTCGCTATAAGTCTAGAGATTTTCATTGACAAAATTAAATTAAATTTTCAAAAAATTTTAGTATCACCTCATGATATGATAATGCAAAAATCCATCATATTCAGAGAAATGGTCAAAATGGTATCAGAGTCACTCCTCGTTTATGTTCGATTTTTTTCTTTATGAGTATATATATACCATAAATGCTCCCAGCGATATATCACCCTATAATGGCTATAGATGTATGAACCGTTCCTAGTGTTAATCCGATAAATATTGCTATTCTGAGATCTCATCCACCCATCCATGTTGGAATACTTTCCTCTTCTTCGCTGTCTTCTGACTTCTCAAAGAAATCTATGATAATACTTATAGGGAAGGTAAAGAATTGTAAAAGAAGAAGAAGGAAATTTTTTCACTGTCATTTCTTGAGAAAGTGATATCCTCCTGGTATAAGAATCTGTATAAAAAAGAATGTATAGGCAAAGAATGCTGCTCGTAAGTGGTCACCAAAAAATGCCTGGTATGTCGGATAAGTATTTTCATCAAAATAGAAGTTCCAAGAATCAAAAAAATATCCAAGTATAAGAATAGAAAGCATTCATATAATACCAGGAATCATTACTTGATCAGGAATTTCCATATATTTAATATCATATATCATGTATACTCCAGTAATAAATCATAGTACAATAAAACCCCACCACATCGTATCGAGAGGGGTATATCAGAAATTTCCTGCAATCCAACCACAAAGCATAAATAATATGCCCATAAATACTTCTGCTAGTGGATAGAATGGTGATATTGGGCTTTTACAGTTTTTGCATTTTCCTCACTGAAATATATAGGAAAATATTGGAAATAACTCACTAAAAGAGAGTATGTGATTACATTTTGGACATTCACTTCTGCCAGTCATTATTCATGACTTTCATGAATGCCATCTTTCCACGAGCACAGTTGAGAAACTTCAGAAACATGTTCAGAACAGAAAAAGTATGAGACTCATAAGATGGGAAAGATTATCGGAATTTTATACGCTCTAATGAGAGTATCTATATATACACATTCTCATTCATTGAGTAGAGTGTTTTTAGGGTTATTTTTTGCAGTATTTCTCTATCACTCTCTTTCATTTCTTTTGCTGCAAGGAGTTTATTTATAGAAATTCATCCTATTTGCTCATGTATATAGTGGACAACAGGGGAGAGTTGTATTTGATGAGGATTGAGAGATCCGAGACTTTTGAGGAGTCTAAAATGATAGAGGCTATAGTGATGTCCTTCTATATTCATTCATATCTTGAGTCAGTATAGAAGACTCATATAATCATCAAATGCTCATTCATTTATAGCTCACTCTGGTATAAACCTCATGAATATACTGATTATTTCCATGAATGCTATAACGGTTGAATATCTCCAGTTCTCAAGAGGTGCACTTATTTTTCCATCTACATTCTTGAGGAAATTATTTGATTCTTTTCTTTCGAGATAACAAGTGATGCTATCTCCAATTCAGAATGAAAAATTCTTTTTGTTATACCAACATGATATTTTTCCATATTCGCGTGTGAAAAGAATAAGCCGTATCTTTGCATCACGAACTTTCTCTACTTTAAGAATGATTGCTTCAATTTTAAACATAAATTATCTGAGTATAAGTTTTCCATTTGCTATCTCAAAGTTTGTTTCATAGAGTCATTTATTTGTCACTGTATACATAAGACCATCTCTTGGGACACATATATTCTTTATTTCATCATTTGATTGGAGTTCAAGTTGCGCGACATAATTCCACGAAGTTACATCTTGGAATCTTTTTGAATTTGGCTCAAAAATCCAGAGTTTTTTCCCACTGAGTATGTATATATATGAGAGAAAGTTTTTTACTACAAGGGTCGTAGGAGAAAGTGATCCTATATCATATTCTCACGGAACCTTATTGATAATTATTTTTTTTGGAGCATCAGGTTTTCCTGAAATGTATCTCCCAATTTGTCAGTTTTTTGTCATAGAATATACCCCCCCATCTATAGCGACTTCTATCATTCATGATGCTGTATTTTCAAATACAATTGATTTATTTGAGAAACCATTCACCCCAGGTTTATGTTTATATAGTGTTTTCCCGTCACTACTCAAGAGATAAATATTTCAATTAAATGATTTTATAGTTTTTGCATTTTCCCATCCTTCCTGACCCGTAACAGGTACATAGAGAATATCATTTTTTCTTGCTGATATAATTCTATTATTTTCAGTAAGTATAAAGGCAGTTCCATCTTCTGAAAAATCAAATGCTTTTGCATTCTCAGAATTTTGATATGGGAGAATTTTTGTTGTTGTTTCTCCTCGGGCAAATCATGATAGTATTCAATTTTTCCCTATGATTTGTATCTTTTTATCTGCCTCATAACACCCAATTGGTGAGATTTCTTCACTTTTAAAAGGAACAAGGGAGGCTATTTTTGTGAGATCTATTGTTTGCACATCATTTATTTCTTTTTTCATGGCATCGATACGGGCAAGGAGACTTTCCGTATCTGACATATGAATTCTTTGTTTTTTGAGAGAGAGGAGTATAGTTTCTGCTTCGTGGATTCACTTATTGAATGCTTGTGGATTATTTGTAAGCTTTTGACTTTGTTCAATAAGAGTTTGAGCCTGAAGAAGTTCTGTTTTTGTATCAATACTTGGAGTATTTATAGCATAGAAAACTGCTCTGATAAATGAATACATAAGTCCAAAAACCAGTATCGTACCTACTATCAGCAACAGATATTGTGTATTCTTACTCATCAATGTATCTATATACTTTGATATGTGGGAAGTTTTTATGAAAGTTTTTATAACTTTTCCAAACTTATCTGAGTTATTTTTGAGAACATCTATCTGTTTTCCAAATTTCCTTGATTCCTTTATTGGTACATGTTTTCTTTCTTTCTGTATGCGCGTGATATGAATAGTTTCACTTGTCTCTCTTGAGAGAATTCTTTCGATACTTGGTACCCATTCTTTATCATCGAGATGAGATGCTTCTATGAGAACATCTTCACCAAGAATTGCTTCTATTCGTTCGCTTGCTATATAGATTGTCATTCCAGATGACACTTTTCCACTTGAAACTGCTTGAAATTCATATGTTCCGTGAGATCATTCAGCAATAATCTCCATATCTTCCCCCGCATCTATAGCAAATGCAACAGCATCCCCAATCATTGAAAGGATGATTCTTTCTCAAAAACTCACTCAAAAAGCTATCGAGATATTTCCCATATCTTCTGATGAGATATTCTTTATAAATCGGTTATAGTTTTCTGATACAAAACTAAAATCTGTTTCTCATGCTTCCTGAGTCCAAAAAATTCAAGAAATTATCTCAAGCATATGATCCTCGATGATGCTTACTATCCTTTCCTTTTTTCAGGCTATAGTAAGGATGATTGTAACTCACTCTGTTGGTGAAAATTGATGAGATTGGACTGTATTTTCACTTTTTTTATCCTCATGGTGGATTTGTGTTATGTGGAGCATAGTGATAGTTTGCTATATGAGAAGAGAATTATATATTTCAGAGCATTCCGAGTATATCATCTGCTTCATCTTTTGCTGTATCAGCACTCTCTGCTTTCTGTATTTTTTCTTTCGCTTTTTGAGATTGAATAGATTGCCACTGAATAAGATGTTTTTCATTGAGATTTTTTATTTCTTCTTGATATTTTACATTGAGTTCTTCGAGTTGTTTCTTTTCAGTCATGAGTATATTGAAAAGACGATCAATTTGCTCATCTGTCATCGATGGCAGAATATCGAACCAATATTGTTTTTCATTATTGTCAATTGATTCACTTCAGAGAACGAGTTCTATAAGTTCTCCATACTTGAGTTGTATTTCATCAAGTATTGTAAAAGTGAAGTTATCACGAGTGATTTGAGCCATATCTACAAAAGAAAAAGTATTACCTCGGATTATACGAAACTTTCTTTATTTCACAAATGAATTTTTTCCCGTCTTTTTCCTTTTTCTTGATTTTCAGTATCGTTTCTTTATGATTGTGCCATGCAAAAAATCGTACTATTTCTTCTTCGCCTTATTTCACATGCTATTATCATTCGGCATAAGCCCTATATAGTAGGCATTACTGGTACTGTTGGTAAGACCACTATTACTGGGCATATCTCATCCATCTTTTCTCGTGAATATGGTACAGAGAATGTCGGGTATTCACCGTATCACTACAATGGTGAGTATTGACTCCCACTTTCTATTATAGGAGTCAAAAGTCCCGGGTCGAATCCATTTTTATGGATTTGGGTTTTCATGGTATGAATATGGAAAATATTCTCTCCATATCAAAAATATCTCATTCTCGAATATGGAATAGATCATCCTGGGGAAATGGATTTCCTTCTTTCTATAGCTCATCCTGATGTTGCGATTATCACGGAAATTTTCCCAAATCATATAGAGCAATTTCATACACTTGAGGCATATAGAGCAGAAAAACTGAAAATAATACCATATGCAAAAACGCTCATTCTTCATGATAGTTTGAGGCCTTTTGTTGATCGCGAAGCAACATATTATGGACTTGGTGCTATGTCTGATGTTGATGCTTCTCATATTCATATAGACAAAAAATGAACAAATGCCACTATTCATGCTTTCTGAAAGGATTTACCTATATTTATTCCAGCTTTTGGGTCATTTCATATTGAAAATATTCTTCCACTTTATGTTCTTGCTTCACTCTTGGATATTTCTTTTCTGGAAATAGAAAAATATGCAGCAAAATATACACCCGAATCAGGAAGATCAAGTATACTCGAGGGTGTACAGTGATCTGTGATTATCGATGGAAGTTATAATGGTTGATTCTTGAGTCTGCGTGCGGGTATTACATCCATGCGTTCATTTCTTCCAGAGCATCGTATCGTACTTTTTCTGGGTGATATGCGTGAACTTGGCTCTGAATCTGAGAGAATGCATCGTGACCTTGCGGAGGAAATTATTACTCTTTTTCCTCATGATGCACACATTTTTTGTTTTCTTGTTTGACCACTGATGCAAGAATATGTTGCTCCAACTGTGTCTAAATACTTCCCAACCGAAACATCTCTTTCATCGAGAAATCTCGGTTCCGCTATTCGTACACTTATAGATACGAATAAGGCTATCCCTACAATGATTTATGTAAAATGAAGTCAAAATACTATTTTTCTGGAAGAAGGCATAAAATTTTTTCTTGCAAACCCCGATGATAGTCGTCTCCTTTGCCGACAATCTGGAGAATGGATGCTCAAAAAAGAGGATTTTTTTCAGAAATTATAATATGTGTTTGTTCTATAAAAATATATAATCCATATCAGAATAAAATTATCAATAGTTTTTTCTAAAAAAATACCAAACTGCTCGATATTTTTCTCGTTATATGATAGGATAAAGATATGCAAAAGTATATCCGCATCCTGTTTATTTTTATTTTCTTTCTTGGAGCAGTTCCACTCTCTTCAATTGCTATTGATCGAAGTACTGCAGGAAGAATTCTTGATAATTTCAAAGATTCAGAAAAAGAAATCTTATTTCAAAATACACCAATTGGATGAAGTGGATCAAATGAACTCCTCCAGAGTGAGTACAATATGAACGGTCTCGAAGCTTTAAAGTCTCGTCTCCAAGGCATGAGAGATGCATATGATACAAGAAAGATTGAGGTTCAAGAAAAAAGACTTTCCCTTGAAGAAACGATTCGTGCTATTGATAGTGCCATTTTGCTCTCTACTGAAAATATAGAAAAAACAGAATCAGAGATTACCACTCGTACTGCGCATATTCAAGAACTTCGATCTACTTCTCTCGAATATCGAAAAAAAATCCGTGCAAACCGTGTCGTGATTCTGAAGTATCTTTCAAATATATATAGTGAATCTTCTCTTATCGCTTGAGCTGATGGGAATATCGATATGCTGAAGTCTCTTATCATTACACAAAATGATACAGATTTTTTCTTCACAGATATTGCTTATAAAGAACTTATCGCTCTTCTTGGGCAGAAATTTGTGGATGAATATCGTTCTCTTCTCAAGGATTATTATGTTCTGACGACAAATATAGAAGATGAAGTACAAAAACTCGAGAAAGAAAAATCTGATCTTGAGGCTCAGAAAAAAACTATAGAGAATCAAAAAGCTGAGCAATCCAAACTCCTTGAGATCACAAAATGAAGAGAAGAATTATTTCAAAAATATGTTGCCCTCCAGAATGAAGCAATCCAAACAGTAGAAAATACATGGCAATCTGAAAATGAAAAATACGAATGAACACTTTCTGGAATTCTCGAAAAAAATGGATGTTCAGAAACATCTCTTATTGCAAATAATTCAGAAGACTGTGCTTCTTTAAAACAATATTTTCTCCTCGAGCGACAGCTCCGAAAAGAAACAATAGCAACAGGTACAACAAATATTCTCTCTTGGCCAGTTGAAAATGCGAGAATCACTACATACTTCCGAGATCCTGAGTACTATCGCGTACTTTGAAGTCAGCATGATGCTATAGATATCGCAGTAGATCAATGAACAGATGTTCGGAGTGCTGCTCTCTGATATGTCTCATATATACTCGCTCCTACAGACTGATGATATTCATATCTCGCTATCAAGCATCCAGATGGTTTCGTGACTGTATACGGACATATGTCCGAAATATCCGTACAAAAATATCAATGGATAAACGCAGGGGATATTATCTGAAAAAGTGGGTGAGCTCCATGAACTCCTGGTGCTTGACCTATGACTTCTGGCCCACATCTTCATTTCGAAGTTTGGAGGCAAAAAGAAGCGGTTGATCCACTGAGATATCTTACTCTATCATCACTTGATTTTTCAAATCTTCCATCACTCTATGAGGAAAAATTTATCTCTGATCTCATCGAAAAAACTGGAACAGGAGCTGATACTGAAAAATATAAAAGAAAATTTGTAATCCTAGGCGATACTGAAACAGATCGTCAAAAGTACCTCCTCGAGAAATATGCAACACCTGATTTTTCTTCTTGGGATACATGGGTGGATGCATCACTTGATGCTCGTATTGACCCGAGTTTTCTGATGTGTATATGACTCGCCGAGACAACACTCGGAAATCATCTCAAAACACCATACAATGTATGAAATATAGGAAATACAGATAGTGGAAGTACCTATAGCTTTGCGTCAGCATATGAGTGAATCGAGTGGATGGGAAAGACTTTTGGAAATAAGTATCTCTCCAAATATTCTCATGTTTCTGAGCTTTCTCGTTGGGGAAATGAAGATGGAACCATCTATGCCTCATCCAATTCTAATTGGCATCGAAATATTATCAAGTGTCTCTCAGCACTCAAGGGCAGATTTGTAGAGGATGATTATATGTTTCGGATAAGTAATTAAAACGCTAAAAAACCTCTTGAAAAAGAGGTTTATGGAGAAAGATTTTATCTTAATTCAGCCCAATAAGCTATACTATGTCATCCATAGTGACTCAATCCAACCTGATATGTAGATCATGGAGGGACTATAGCTGATGCAGTATACCTTCTTTGATCTTTAGACATTCATCATAAAAGAATTGTCACTCAATCTACATTTATCCATACAGCCTCATTGGAAGTTGCATCGTTCAATGTAGATATATTAATATAAATCGGTTTTCATGTTGTATTAGTATATATTACCCCCTCAGAACGACTTGAAGTTAGCATTTGCCATGTTTGTCAATATCATAAACCCATTCATGGAGTTGCTGCTGTTGTTTGGAGTGTTCCATCAGGAAATTTCACACCACTATTCACTTGTACCACTCCTGTACTCGCTTGCACGACATCATTTCCTACTCGTGTCCATGTAGTACTATTGCTCGGAGTAGAACTCGCTCATGAGAGTTTCATACAGTAGAGGAGGGCAATATTGCGCGGACGAGTTTCAGTTCATCAAGTTGGGCTTGTAGAGGTATCTCAAAGTCTTCATGAAATTCAATTCCATTGATCCGTTCCACTTTGAGGAGATCCATTTTTAAATTGATAGTTATGACTATGACTCTTAAACATATCTACTTGCCAACTCCCTAAAGTTCTCCCACTATCTACTCATCTTCCATTATCCAGTCATCGTATGAACTCTCATCGTAAATCAGGAGTACCATTTGTTCCATCTGCTACTATCCAACCATTTGGACATGTAGTTGTGTAGAATGCTGAGATAGTTCCTACAGGAGTTCCATCACCTGTACTTCCACTATATGCCGTTGTTTGGAGTGTTCCATCAGGGAATTTGATTCATCCTGTTATACCAGCTCATGAAGATGTTTCTATGACGCCATTTACTTTTAGTTTTGTATTTACATCCGTCGGCATCACTCCTATTCCTACATTTCCTATAGGATAGTATATGCCTGTTGGTGTTGTATTATTCGGATAATTAGACCATTGTGAACTCACACTTCCATTAAGTTGTCATGACATGGAAGATACTTGTCATGAGAGAGTA